>NZ_MKSM01000142.1 GCF_001897285.1 Nitrobacter sp. 62-23 | reverse complement strand
CGCAAACCCAAACAACAATCCCAGAAACCGGCGGCCAAACCGGCGGCCAATCTGGCCATTCGACATCTTCATGCCGCTCGCGCTCCTTGTCATAAATAAACCCTAAACAACCCCCTAAGCAGTTCCCGCCGGCGGCAGTCTGCTGGTCGACGTGACGCTTCCGCAAACAGCCCGGGAAGGCTGTCTAGCTAGAACGCATCCAAAGCCGCCTCTCTCAAACCATAATTCGTCGCCCCTCGCAAGGACCAAGACAGCAAGCCGGCGACGCTTTTGGCTCCCGGTCCGGCGCATTCGGCCGGCAACCGCATTTGACCGGCAAATCCGAGCGGAAACGCGCTTTTTGCGGCCTCCAGGCGCTTGACAGGCGGATTGTCCGATGTAGGCACAGGCGCGGTCGGCTAAAGAGATTCGGCGGCGGTTGAGGTTGATTCAGGCGAAGACTGCCTTCAAGGCGCCTTCATTGCCCATCAGTCCCGCGCGGGACCGGGTTGGCCCAGGGTATGGTACGCGAGAGCAGGGAATCGAGCCGGATGGGGCCTTCGAAACAGTCGACCGGAGCCGCCTCGGGCCGCACCGTCAGGGTTGCGGCGGCACCGCTCGTGACCCGCATGCTGACCGGCTGGGTCATCGCCCGTCTCGCCATCGCCAGTCTCGCCGTCGGCTTCTGCGGCGCGGCCTTCGCGCAGGGCGCCGTCAAATCGGTCCATGGCGACTGGCAGATCCGGTGCGATACGCCGCCCGGCGCCAAGGCCGAACAATGCGCCCTGATCCAGAGCGTGGTGGCGGAAGACCGCTCCAATGCCGGCCTGACCGTTATCGTGCTCAAGACCGCCGACCAGAAAAGCCGGCTGATGCGCGTGGTGGCGCCGCTTGGCGTGCTGCTGCCCTCCGGCCTTGGCCTGAAGCTCGACAATGTCGATGTCGGACGCGCCGGGTTCGTGCGCTGCCTGCCCAACGGCTGCGTCGCCGAGGTCGTGCTGGACGACAAGCTGCTGGGGCAGTTGCGCAGCGCCAAGACGGCGACCTTCATCATTTTCGAGACGCCTGAGGAAGGCATCGGCTTTCCGCTCAGCCTGAACGGATTGGGCGAAGGTTACGACAAGCTGCCATAGCGATTTGATCCGGCGCTGCGAAACAGGTGAAGGTTTGGAAAGGGTCTCCTTTTCGCGGCAATCATGCCTATCTTGAACCTCGACCGCTTCGCACGACACGGAACGGCCGCATATCCGCGTTGAATTCGGAGCAAGCCATGACCAATCCCCTCACCACGTCCCTGTTCGACCGTGCCGATCTCGATCGCGATTCCGTGCGCAACGAAGTGGCGCGGGGCCTCAGCGGCGCTGACGACGGCGAGTTGTTTCTGGAGTACAGCCAGAGCGAGGCGCTGATGTTCGACAACGGCCGCCTCAAGCAGGCGACCTACGATACCTCGCAAGGCTTCGGGCTTCGCGCCGTCAAGGGCGACGCCGTCGGCTACGCCCATTCCTCCGACGTGTCGCTGCCGGCGTTGATCCGCGCCGCCGATGCCGTCGGCGCCGTGCGCGGTGGCTATCACGGGACCTTCGCGGCCGCTCCCTCCCGCACCAACGTGCGGCTTTACGGTGACGAGAACCCGCTCGACGGCCTCGGCTTCGAGACCAAGGTGAAGCTGCTTGCCGAAATCAATGCCTATGTCCGCGACAAGGACCCGCGGGTGCGTCAGGTCTCCGTCAGTCTCGGCGCGACCTGGCAGGTCGTCGAAATCATGCGTCCGGACGGAGAAAGCTACCGTGATATCCGTCCGCTGGTGCGGATGAACATTTCCGTCGTCGCCGGACAGGGCGACCGGCAGGAAACCGGCAGCCACGGCTATGGCGGACGCGAGGGCTATGCCCGGTTCATCGAGACCAAGGCGTGGCGTTCGGTCGCCGACGACGCGATCCGTCAGGCATTGGTCAATCTGGAATCGATTCCGGCGCCGGCCGGCGAGATGGACGTGGTGCTCGGTCCCGGCTGGCCCGGCGTGATGCTGCATGAAGCGGTGGGACACGGCCTGGAGGGCGACTTCAACCGCAAGAAGACCTCCGCCTTCGCAGGGCTGATGGGTCAGCAGGTCGCGGCCAAAGGCGTCACCGTGGTCGATGACGGCACCATTTCGGCCCGGCGCGGCTCGCTGTCGATCGACGACGAGGGCACGCCGACCGGCCGCACCGTGCTGATCGAGGACGGCATCCTGGTCGGCTACATGCAGGATCGCCAGAACGCACGGCTGATGGGAATGAAACCCACCGGCAACGGCCGCCGCCAGGACTATGCCCACGTGCCGATGCCGCGCATGACCAACACCTATATGCCGGCGGGCGATCGCGACCCGGCCGAAATCCTGGCGTCGGTGAAGAATGGCATCTACGCCGCGAATTTCGGCGGCGGTCAGGTCGACATCACCTCCGGCAAGTACGTGTTCCAGTGCACCGAGGCCTACAAGATAGAGAACGGCAAGCTCGGCGCGCCGCTGAAGGGCGCGATGCTGATCGGCAACGGTCCGACTGACCTGCATCGCATCACCATGGTCGGCAACGACACCGCGCTTGACGATGGCGTCGGCACCTGCGGCAAGAACGGCCAGGGCGTCCCGGTCGGCGTCGGACAGCCGACGCTGCGGATGGACCGGATCACGGTCGGAGGGACAGGCGGATGAGCTTGGAGTCCTCAACATCGGGCTCGGTGGTTCGCCGCTGGGGCGGACAGGTCGTCCAGATCGCGGCGATCGTGCTCGTGGTGCTGCTCGCCAAGGGCGCGCTCGCCGAGCCGTTCTACGTGCCTTCAGCCTCGATGGAGCCGACGCTTTTGATCGGCGACGCGCTGCTGGCCTCGAAATACCCTTACGGCTACTCAACCGCCTCGATGCCGATCCACATCTCGTTTCCCGAAACCTCGCGCGTTTTCGGCGAACTGCCCAAACGTGGCGACGTTGTGGTGTTCCGCTGGCCCGGCGACCGTTCGCAGGTCTGGGTAAAGCGCGTCATCGGCCTGCCCGGCGACCGCATCCAGATGCGCGACGGCCAGGTCTGGATCAATGGACAGCCGGCTCCGTTGAAAGCCGACGGAATCGGCGAGGCCGAGGATGACAACGGCTCCGACGAGCCGGCGCATCGTTATGTGGAAACGCTGCCCGGCGGAGTCTCGCACACGATTTTCAAGATTCACGACAACGGCCGGCTCGACAACACGGCGGAGGTGACAGTGCCGCCAGGCCATCTGTTCGTGATGGGAGACAACCGCGACAACTCCGCAGACAGCCGCGTGCCGGTCCGCGAGGGCGGCGTCGGCCTGCTCTCGACCGACAACCTGGTCGGCCGGGTCGATGCGATCGTCGGCTCGTGGGATATGGGCATCCGTAACCAGCCGGTCTGGACCTGGCTCTCCGGCTTTCGCTTCGCGCGTTTTTTCACGGCGGTGCACTGACAGAGCTTGCCGGTGAATGGCCCGGTGACCGATAGAGCATGATCCCGAAAAGTGGCAACCGGTTTTCGGAAAAGATCATGCTCAAACAAAAAGACAAGCGACGAGTCTGATTCATCGCAGTTGAAACAGACTCTTGCGGCCATGATATCGGATGAATTCATCGCGCGGGCCGCGCTGCGCAATCCGCTCAACGAAGCGATCGCTGGGAGTTGTCCCGCATCAGGACTGCCCAACGCGTGGATCATCAGCGACGATGACGTTTTCTACTTCGATCCCGACGCCTCATGGCAGGCTGCGGATGCGACGACCCGGGAGGCGCAGACACGCCTCACGCATTTCAAGACGGTGGAAGACACTGTGGCCCGAACTCGCGGTGTTGCCTGCATCCACGTCTTGACGAATGCTATCGCACCACCCCGGACGTGAAGCCGGGCCTGCGATGCGGCGGCTTGATTTCCTTTTTCAGGAAGCACCGCGCGGCTTTTCCGGCATATCCGGGCCGCGCATAGGTCCATGCCCGGCACTTGCTGTCGGCATCGCATGCACGGCGGCAGACCTGATCGGCGTCGGCTCTTTCCTCTTTCTTGAGCTCGAAGCTGCGATAGTCGCCGCCCGAGCGATCGGTGGAGGTTTCGACCGGACCGGTTCGCCGCTCGATCACGCCGGCGCCTCGCACGCCGGACACGCAACACGGGTTCGCGATCCGCGGCGGAACGGCATTCTTGAGCCAGCACACCGCTATTTCCGACCCCTCGCCAGGATAGCTGAAGCTCCAGGCACGACAGTGGCGGTCGCGCTCGCAGGCCAGCGCGCAGTCGGCCGGGTCGCCCGACCGCAGCGTCATTCGTAGATAGTCGGCGCCGGGCCGGTCGAAATTCGTCTGCGCATGCGCCGAGCGCGCCGTTGTAAGGGCCATCATCGACAGCGCAGCCAGCACCATCAGGCCAGCCTTCAATGCATTGACTTTCAACACAGGCCGCAAAGCTAAAGTGTCCCAAACAAGAAGAGCGCGGATAATGCTCATTAAATCGCCACGTTGATGTATGGCGGATGAACGAGCCGCCGCCAACCTGCCGTTGGTCCAAAGGCCGGACGAGACTCGACTCTGTGGCCAATCCCAAATCCGAAGTTCGCTTTACGCGAATTCAGAACGCGTATTCGCTGTACGCTGGTTCCACGGACCCTGCCCATGGGCCGTTGAATTTTTCCAGCATCTCCTCGGCGGGAGAGCGGCCTGAGTCCAGGATACGGTCGAGCGGCTCCAGATGTCGTGACTCGTCGCGGCCGAAAGGATCGACATGGCCGCGTCGGCGCAACCCCGCATGCGCGAGCACCAGGCATTCCCTTGCGATCTCGAACAGGTAACGGTCCTTGATCCGGGCCTTGAAGCCCATGCGCGGCACGTCATCGCGCAACGCCTGACGTTCCGGCGCATTCCAGCGCTTCACGATGTCCCAGGCCGCATCGAGACTGGTGTTGTCGTAGAGCAGCCCGACCCAGAATGCCGGCAGCGCGGGCAGGCGCCCCCACGGCACGCCGTCGGCGCCGCGCATTTCCAGATAGCGCTTGAGCCGCACCTCGGGAAAAATCGTCGACAGATGATTGGCCCAGTCCGAAAGGGTCGGCCGCTCGCCGAGGATGGCCTCGTTCCTGCCGTGGAAGAAATCGCGGAACGAGGTGCCGGACACGTCGATATAATTTTCGCCGCGCTTGACAAAATACATGGGAACGTCAAGCGCGTAATCCACCCAACGTTCGAATCCCATGCCGTCCTCGAACGCCCACGGGATCATGCCGGCACGGGCATTGTCGGTGTCGCGCCAGATTTCCGAACGGAACGACAGAAAGCCGTTCGGCTTGCCTTCGGTGAAGGGAGAATTTGCAAATAACGCCGTCGCGACCGGCTGCAACGCCACCGAGACCCGCAGCTTCTTGACCATGTCGGCTTCGGAGGAGAAGTCGAGATTGGTCTGAACCGTGCAGGTCCGGAACATCATGTCGAGACCGTATCGGCCGACCTTCGGCATGTAGTCGCGCATGATCCTGTAACGGCCCTTCGGCATCATCGGAATCTGCGCCCGCGACCACGACGGCGTCATGCCAAGGCCGAGAAATCCGATGCCGAGCGGGGTCGCGATCTCCTTGACCTGCGCCAGATGCGCAGCCAGCTCCGACTGGGTCTGATGCACTGTTTCGACCGGCGCGCCGGACAGTTCGAACTGCCCCCCCGGCTCCAGCGAGATCGCGCCACCGCCGGTGACGTCATGGAGACCGATGATATTGCCCTGCTCCATGATCGGCTCCCAGCCGAGCAGGAGTTGCATTCCTTCCAGCAACGCGCCAATGCCGCGCGCGCCTTCATACGGCACGGGCTCGTGGCCCTGATGCGTGAACGGCGTTTTTTCGTGCTCGGTCCCGATGCGGAATTCGGATGCCGGCTTTACGCCGGCTTCCAGCCACGCCACGAGCTGATCGCGCGATTGCAGCGGCGTCATATCGATCTGGTCACGCGCCATGAAAAATCCCGGTGCGGGGCGTTTCGACCGAACGCACGCCGTGTCGGTTTAGAGAACATCGGGCCGAGCGGCCCGTAACCGCGAAAGACAAAAGAGACGTCATTGCGTGGACGCACCGTCTCTCACAGCAAGCGCCTGAGCCTCATTGCAGGAACAACCGAGCCGGTCAAGCAGCCCGCAAAGTTCTGCGGCTTCGGCGTCGGAGAGTTTGGAGCCGACATGCTTTTCGATCGCCGCCGAATAGGCCCGCCCCATCCTCTTCTGCAAGGCGCGGCCGGCGTCGGTGATCTCGACGAACTGACCGCGCCTGTCGGCCTTGCATTCGCGCCGCGCCGCCAACCCCTCATCCACCAGGCGGTCGATCAGGCGCGAGGTCGTGTATTGCGGCAGCAGCATCTGCCTTTCCAATTCGACCGGCCGCAGTTCGCCCGCCTGCGCGCGCGACAGTTCAGACAGCGCCTCGTAGCAGGCGAGCGGCGGAAAACCCGCCTCCTTCAACTCATGCTCCACCGTGTCCAGCACACGGCTCTGCACGCGCATCAGGCGGATCCAGGCCGCGGCTGCCTCGAGGGAGGGTTTGCGTCTCATCATGAAGTCCCTGTATCCCGCCGACCAGCCTACCGTACTCCATGCAACTGCATCAATCGTGACTCCCGATTTGCCGGAGCGGCTGCAATTCTTCGCAAAATGCAACAACAGCGGCCAGAATTCCGCCCCAGGAGTACTCTGCCGCCTACAAAACCAAAGGTTGCATATGGGTGTCGGGTTGAGCGCGCATCCGTTCTCGGAATGCAACTTTTAGCCGCAACCGCATGACTCCTTAACCCGTTGTTTACCGTAACACGAAAAGGTTGGGCCTCGGAGGCAGACCCCCGCGCCGGTTTGGGATTCTCTATTCAAAAGGGCGCGCAAGGGAGCCGAAGGCGCATCGGATGCGCCGGTCAGACACCGGACGAAAGCATGAACTCGCGCGGATCGTGGAGCGAAGACGGCATTGAACCATCCGTTCGCGAGCGGGCCGAAGCCGCCGCGCGAAACGCCGGGATGTCCCTGAACGAGTGGCTCAGTTCAACGGTCGGCAACGCCATGCCGCAGTCCGGGATGGCGGAGGCTTCGGTTGCGAGCGAGGGCGGCCGCGAGGTCGCAGACATTCACCGGCGGCTTGATTCAATCACGCGCCAGATCGACCAGTTGTCGGGTCCGGCCAGGCCCGGCGAACCGGCCGTCGCCCGCCAGCTTAACGACGCTATCTCGCGGCTGGATGCGAGGCTCGCCCGGGTCGCCGCACAAGCGCCCGCGGCGTATCCGCAGTATCGAACCGACAGGGTCGAGCGCGCCGCCGCCGAGCTTTACAACCGGACACCGTTGCCCGATCCCGCCTCGCTCGAATTCGCGATCGCGGAAGTCGCCGCGCGCCAGCACGAACTCGACGGCGCTTCGCGCGCCTCGCCGCTGTCCGGCTCACCGCCTGTCGCACCGGCGATGACAACGCCGCGGCCGGTTTCGGATTTCTCCAGCCTCGAGCGGCAACTTTTCAAGATCACGAGCCAGATCGAATCGCTGCGGCCGGACGGAATCGAGCAGTCGATCGCCGCATTCCGCAGCGAGTTGGCCGGCATCCGTCACGTCATCACCGAGGCGATGCCGCGCCGTGCGATCGAATCGATCGAGGACGAGATTCGCTCGCTGTCGCAGCGCATCGACGGCATTCGCCAAAGCGGCAGCGACGGCCAGGCGCTGGCGAATATCGAACGCGCCCTCAATGAGATTTCCGACGCCCTGCGATCGCTGAAACCGGCCGAGCAGCTTGCGGGATTCGACGAAGCGATCCGCAATCTCGGCAACAAGATCGACACCATCGTGCGCGACAGCGGCGACAGCGGCGTGGTGCAGCAGCTCGAAAACGCGATCGGCGCGCTTCGCGGCATCGTCTCCAACGTCGCCTCCAACGACGCGCTGACGCGGCTCAGCGACGATCTCACGATGCTGTCGTCGAAAGTCGACCAGCTCGGTCGATCCGGGGACAATAGCGATTCGTTCGCCGCGCTCGAACAGCGCGTGGCCGCGCTGACGGCGACCCTCGAAAGTCGCGAACGGCCCGCAACCGGCGGCGGTTCAGAGCAGCTTGAAGAAGCCGTGCGCGCGCTGTCCGACCGTCTCGACCGTCTGCCGGCTGGCCACGACTCGTCATCGGCGCTGGCGCACCTCGAACAGCGGGTCTCGCTGCTGCTCGAACGCCTGGAGACCGCCGGCGGCCATTCGGGAACCGATCTCGGGCGCGTCGAGGAAGGCTTGCAGGACATCCTGCATCATCTGGAGCGACAGCAGGCCGGGCTCGCGGCGCTGGCCGAAAGCGGTCCGCGCAGCGCCGGCCCGGCGGCCATGGACAGCGAGGTCGTCGAGGCAATCAAGCGCGAACTCTCGGAGATGCGCTTCTGCCAGTCGGAAACCGACCGCCATACCCAGGATTCGCTCGAGGTCGTCCATAATACGCTCGGTCACGTGGTCGATCGGCTGGCGATGATCGAAGGCGATCTGCGCACGATCCGCGCCATGCCTGCCGTCCCGCCACGCGGAGCGACGACGTCGGAGCCGCCGGCGGGTCCGCCGCCAAGACCCGAATTGCCGAATCCCGTGCTGTCGCAAATGGCGATGCCACAGCCGGCTCAGCCAATCCCGACGTCGCCGCCGATCCCGTCGCACGCGATCGATGAAGACCTGTTTCCGGAAGAGACCTTCGAGCCCTCGGGAACGTCGCGCCAGCCGCAACCCCGTCCTGCGATCGACCCGGACCTGCCGCCCGATCATCCGCTGGAGCCCGGCACCCGTCCACCGGGACACGGAGCGTCGCCGTCGGAGCGCATCGCGGCGTCCGAAAGCGCGATCGGCCACATCGCCGAAGCGCTGAGCGAACAGTCAAGCTCATCATTCATCGCCGCGGCGCGCCGGGCCGCGCGCGCCGCCGCCGAGGCGCCGCCGGCGGACAAGTCCGGCCGGACCAAGATCGAGATCGAACCGGCGCGCCCCGCCACTGCCGGGTCCGCCATCACCTCCAGGATCCGCTCTCTCCTCGTCGGAGCGAGCGTGGTGGTGATCGTGCTCGGCGGTTTCAAGTTCGCGATGTCGCTGCTCGATGGAACCCAGCGCGCGAGAGTCAGCGACACCGGTTCGTTCACCTTGCCCGAAACAAAACCGCCGGCAGACACCGAGGCCAAGCCCGGAACAGATAACCCGAGCGCGATTCCGGGAATGCCGTCGATGACCTCGCCGACGCCGATCGACCGGCAGTCAATGAATTCACCGTTGCCGGCCGGCAGCGCGGTTCAACCCGAACGCCTGTCAGACGTGACGCCGCCGAGCCGGCCGGAGACCGCATCCGCCGATGTCACCGGCACGCTTCCGACCGTGCCGCCCACATCCGCTCCGACGACACACACGCTGGAGCCGATCGCAATTCCCCGCTCCGAATCCCTCCCTGACGGCATCGGCAGCACAAAGCTGCGGACCGCCGCGCTCCACGGCGACGCCGCAGCGGCGTATGAAATCGGCGTTCGCTATGCCGAGGGCAAGGGCGTTGCCGTCAATTACGCCGAAGCCGCCAAATGGTACGATCGCGCGGCGGAGGCCGGCGTGGTGCCTGCCATGTTCAGGCTCGGCACCCTGCATGAAAAGGGCCTCGGGGTTGCCAAGGATTTCGACGCGGCGCGGCGTTATTACATGCAGGCGGCCGAACGGGACAACGCCAAGGCCATGCACAATCTCGCCGTGCTCGACGCCGATGGCGGCGGCAAGGGCGCCAACTATACGAGCGCGGCGCAATGGTTCCGCAAGGCGGCCGAGCGCGGCGTCGCCGACAGCCAGTTCAATCTCGGCATTCTTTGTGCCCGCGGCATCGGCATCGAACAAAATCTCGCCGAATCCTACAAGTGGTTCAGCCTCGCTGCCGCCCAGGGCGACGTCGATTCCGGGCGCAAGCGCGACGAGGTGGCCAAGCGCCTCGATCCGCAGTCGCTTGCCGCGGCCAAGCAGGCGGTCGAGAGCTTCGTCCCCATACCCCAACCGGACGATGCGGTCGGCGTCGCAAGCCCCGCAGGCGGATGGGACGGCGCGGCCGCACAGCCGGCCGCAAAGCCCCTGGCCGCAACAAAGGCCTTGAGCAAAACCACGGTGGCCCGATCCGTTACGGCCAGGCAGGCGATGGCTCGGCAAGCGATGGCGAGACCGGCCGCGCAATAATCGCGGTATCCACCAACTTCTGACATGAGCGGGAGCCGGACGAAAAAGCCCGGCCGTGCCGAATTCTTTAACCCCGGCCGCTGATGATTTCGGTTATGCAGGTGGCGCGGCCTGCAACCCGCGCCGCAACCGAAGATCCATACTGCGGAAAGGCGCCGGCCGGCCCGCGGTCAATTGCGAAAACGAACGCGCGTGCAGCTTTATCTCCCGATCGCCGATCTTCCGGTCAACGTGTTCCTCATCCTGGCGATGGGCGCGGCGGTAGGTTTCGTATCCGGCATGTTCGGCATCGGGGGCGGCTTCCTGATGACGCCGCTGCTGATCTTTGTCGGCATCGCGCCGGCGGTTGCGGTCGCGACGGTCGCGAGCCACATCGCGGCCTCCTCCTTCTCCGGCGCGCTGTCCTACTGGCGCAAACGCGCGATCGATCCGATGCTCGCGCTGGTACTGTTATGCGGGGGCATGGCTGGAACCGTGCTCGGCGTCTGGACCTTCACCCGGCTGCGCTCGCTGGGCCAACTCGACCTGCTGATCGCGCTGTCCTATGTGGTGCTGCTGTCCGGCGTCGGTGGGGCGATGTTCTGGGAGGGCTTGCGCGCAATACAGCGAAGCAAGCACGGCCAGGTCGTTCCGCTGCGGCGCTCGGGCGCCCATGGCTGGATTCACGGCCTGCCGCTGAAAGTCAGATTCAAGCGGTCCAAGATCTACCTCTCGGCAATCCCGGTCGTCGCCATCGGGCTCATCATCGGCTTCATCGGCGCAATCATGGGCATCGGCGGCGGTTTCATTCTGGTGCCGATGCTGATCTACCTGCTGCGAATACCGACATCGACCGTGATCGGCACCTCCATGCTGCTCACGCTCGTCACCATGACCTTCGCCACCGTACTGCACGCCGCTACCAATCACCTCGTCGACGTGGTGCTCGCGTTGATCCTGATGACCGGCGGCGTGACCGGCGCGCAATTCGGCGCCCGCGCCGGTCAGCGCATCCGCGGCGAACACCTGCGCCTGCTGCTCGGGCTCTTGATCCTGGCGGTCGGAATCCGCTTTGCGGTCGAATTGGGCATTCGTCCCGCCGACCTTTACACCGTCCGCGAAACCACGGGCGGCACATGAGGACGCGCGCGATATGCCTGGCGACGGGTCTGGCGCTGCTGCTCGGCGTGACCTTCATCGCGGGCGATGCGCGCGCCGAACACCTGATCGTCTCGGTATCGAACCATCGCGTCACCGTGACGCCGAACTATTCAGGGGAGGAACTGGTGCTGTTCGGCTCCATCGAGCGCGAGCGCGATACCCCGGTTCCGCGCTCCGGCTACGATCTCGTCGTGACCGTCAGCGGCCCGCGCGTCGATATGGTCACGCGCCGGAAGGAGCGCTGGTTCGGCATCTGGGTGAATGCCGATTCCCGACAATTCCTCAATGTACCCGCCTATCTCGCGATCTTCGCCAACCGGCCGCTGGACAAGATCGCCACGCCGGACATCCTGCGCCGACAGCAACTCGGACTGAACAACGTGCTGCTGACACAACGCGTCGGTCCCGACTATGCCGACGTTGTGGCGAGCGACCCGTTCCGCCGCGCTTTCATACGGCTGCGCACCGACCTCGGCCTGTACCAGGAGAACACCTCGGCGGTGACCTTCCTGACGCCGACCCTGTTCCGCACCGGCATTCCGCTCCCCGCGGAGGTGCCGACCGGCACCTACACCGTTGGAATCAAGCTCCTCGCCGACGGCGCGCTGATCGCAAAGACCGAGACCGCGTTCGAAATCGTCAAGGTCGGCTTCGAGCAATTCGTCGCCACCACCGCCCGGCAGCACGGCCTCCTCTATGGCGTGGCGACGGCGTGCATGGGGTTGATGGCCGGCTGGATGGCATCGATCGTCTTCCGCAGGGACTGACGGTCAATCCATGGCGCGCTATAGCGCCCATGCGACGCCCATCGCGGCAACTCCGGCGGCCATCACCGCCGTGGCGAGCCAGCCCAGCCAATACAGTTTTCCGGTAACGACAAACCTGCCCATGACGTCGCGGCGGCGTACCATTGCCATCAGCAGCACCATCACCGGTACCGCGAGCACGCCGTTGATGACCGCGCTCCAGTACAATGCCTGGATGGGGTCAACCGGCGTGAAGTTGAGAGCGATTCCGATCGCCGCCGATAGCGCCAGCACGCCATAGAACGCGGCCGCCTCCTTCGGCTTGCGCGCCAGCCCCACCGGCCATCGCCGGCCCTCGCCGATGGCGTAGGCGGCCGAGCCCGCCAGCACCGGAATCGCCAGCAATCCGGTGCCGACGATGCCGAGCGCGAAGATCACTTCCGCGAAGTGGCCCGCAATCGGCCGCAACGCTTCCGCGGCCTGCGCCGACGTCTCGATGTCGGTCTTGCCGGCGGCATGAAACGTCGCAGCGGCGGTGAGAATGATCGCGATCGCGATCAGGCTGGAAAAAGCCATCCCGACAATGGTGTCGGCGCGGATGCGGTTGAACTCCTGCCGCGCGCCGTGGCGCCTGTGGACCAGCGGCTGTTTCGCGACATCGACGCGCTGGTCCTCGGCCTCCTGCGAAGCCTGCCAGAAGAACAGATAGGGCGAGATCGTCGTGCCCAGGATGGCGACGACGGTGGTGAGAAACGACGCGTTGAATTCCACGCGCGGGATCAGCAGGCCCGCGACCGCCTCGCCCCAGGACACATGCGCCACTGCCAGCGCGCCGACATAGGCGAACAGGCTCAGCGTCAGCCATTTCAGGACCGCGACATAGCGGGCGTAATCGAGAAAAATCTGCGCCGCCACCGACGTGACGCCGAACAGCAGCACGTAGGCAAAGGCGGGACCGCCGAACAGCAGCTTGAACGCATCCGCCATGGCGCCGAGGTCGGCAGCGATGTTGATGGTGTTGGCGATAAACAGCAGCGCGACGATGCCGTTCAGCAGGCCCGCAGGATAGTGGCGGCAGACATTGCCGGCGATGCCGTGTCCGGTGACGCGCCCGACGCGCGCGGAAATTTCCTGGATCGCCGCCATCAGGGGAAACGTCAGCACCATGGTCCAGCTCGCGCCATAGCCGAGCTGCGCGCCGGTCTGGCTGTAGGTGCCGATGCCGGAGGGATCGTCGTCGGCCGCGCCGGTGATGAGGCCCGGACCGAGCGTTTTGAGGATAGCGCGCCACCGAAGCGGCTCCCGACCCTCGCCTTTCAAAGACGGGTTGGATGTGCCCAGCGCCTCAATTTTTTCGCGTACCGCTTTTGAACGTTCCATTCCCGCTCCAGCCGCGCCAGACAACGCGGCCGGCCGGTGCCAGTTCCGGAACACAGCGGCCTGCTAGCGGGCAGGCTGTACCGAACCGGCAGCGTGACGGGTGACGAGATAGATGCCGAGCGCCACCGGAACGATCCCGAGCAGGTCGCGGAGCGCGAGGTGCTCGCCGAGCACCAGCCAGGCAAACAACATGGCGAGCGGCGGCATCAGGAAGTGATAGGCGCTTGCCGCGGTCGCGCCGCAGACCTTGAGCAGATGAAACCACAGCACATAGGCGAGGATCGAGCCGCACAACACGAGATAGGCAAACGCCGCCAGCAGGCGCCAGCTCGGCACGATGTCGCCGACATCAGACAGCGTTGATGCGAACGGCAGCAGCACGACGCCGCCAGCCAGATTCTGGACGCCGTTGCCGAGCCAGAGATCGCCTTTCGGCGCGAGCCGCTTGAACAAAATGGTGCCGGCCACGATCGAGGCCAGCGAAGCCAGCGTGAACGCAACCCCGTGCAGGCTGTCGGTGCCGACCGATATGCGATCCCAGACGATGAAGGCCACGCCGGCGACGCCGAGCAGCAGGCCAACGATCTTGCGCCAGGTCAGACTCTCGCCGAGAAAGACCGCGGCCAGCACCGCAGTGAAGACCGGGTTGGCGCTGACGATCAGGCCGCCGAGACCGGCCGATACGGTTTGCAGGCCGATATAGCCAAGACCGAGATACAACGCATTGTTGGCGATGCCGAGCAGCGCAAAGGTCGCGACATCGTGGCGGGAGAGTGACCAGCCCTCGCCGCGCAGCATGGCAATGCCGAATATCAGGATGCCCGCCAGCAGAAATCGCGCCGTGAGCAGGATCAGCGGCGGACAATTGGTGACGCCGATCTTGCCGGCGACGAAGGCGAAGCTCCACAGCAGGCAGAACGCGGCAATGGCGAGCGGCAGCGTGTTGAAGGCGGAGCGTGATGCGGTGGGCGAGGCAAGGGAGGGCGACATGAGGGACATTGGGAAGTCTCCTTTGCCTCCATTTAGGCCTGGGCCTTGTCATTTGGAAATTAAATGATAAAATAATAATCAGTTGATTTTCGAATGGTGAGAGCCATGCTGGATCTGGAGCTGTTGCGCAGTTTCGTATCCGTGGTTGACGCCGGGGGCTTCACCCGCGCCGGCGAGCGCGTCCATCGCACCCAGTCGACCGTCAGCCAGCAGATCAAGCGTCTCGAGGACGATTTCGGCCGTCCCCTGCTCAACCGCATCGGCAAGAAAGTCGTGCCTACCGAGGATGGCGAGCGGCTGCTGGCTTACGCGCGGCGGCTGCTGGCGCTGGCGGAGGAAACTCGCGACATGCTGGCGCGGCCGAAAGGCGAAGGCGTCGTCAAGCTCGGAATTCCCGAAGACTTTGCCGCCTATCGCCTGACCGAATTGCTGGCGAGTTTCAAGCGGTCGCATCCCGGTCTGCGGCTCGACGTCCGCGCCGACCAGAGCATGTGTCTGCGCCGCGATCTCGAACGCTGCGAACTCGATCTCGCTTTGCTCAAGCGGCCCGCGGGCGAGAAGGGCGGCATCGGCGTGTGGCCGGAGCGGGTCCACTGGGTGACGAGCAAGGTCCATCCCGTCGATCCGGAAACGCAATCCGTTCCGCTGATCGGCTTTCCGCCCGGCTGCCTTTATCGGGCCGGCGCCATTCACGCCATCGAAAGCGCGGGCCGCACCTGGCACATGGCCTATACCAGTTCGAGCCTCGCGGGAATCCAGGCCGCGGTCGCCGCCGGCCTGGGCCTGGGCCTTCTCTCCGAGATCGCGATCCAGCCCGCGCATCGGGTCCTGACCGCAAAAGACGGCTTTGCGCCGATCGACAAAACCGAAGTGGCGCTGATGGCTACGCCGGAGGCGAGCCCGGCCACGCTGCGCGTCGCCGATCTGCTGGCGGATTTCTGCAATTCGGTACAGGCGAAGGCGGCGTGATCAACAGCAGCGCGATGCGGCGATCGCGTGCATCCGGCTGTCGCCGAGCACATGCGCGACGAAGTCGGTCGAGAAGATTCGGGCGAATGCCCGATCGCGAATGCTGAGGCCCCCCGCATAGGCGCCGAACGCGGGCATCACCGCGCGCTCGCCGTCGCTCGCAAAGCAGCGCCGCTCCATGGAACGGCCACGCGTCGAGACCCGCGCCTTTGGATGCAGGTGACCTGCGATTTCTCCGACCTCACCTGTCGGCTCGTGGCGGAACACGATCCCGCCCAGCGCCACCTCGGTTGCGACCACGCCGCCGAGATCGGACGGCAGCGCCGGATCGTGATTGCCGGAAATCCAGATCCAGTCACGCGGCGCCTGCAGAGCCGCCAGCGCATCGCGATCCGCCGCCGACAGCCGCTCGTGCGCATCGCGATCGTGAAAGCTGTCGCCGAGCGCGATCACGATGCGCGGATCATAATGCGCGACGACAGTCGCGAGCCGCGCAAGCGTCGCCTGGGTGTCATAGGGCGGCAGCAGCACGCCGCGGGTCGCGAAGCTCGAGCCCTTTTCGAGATGCAGGTCGGAGACGACGAGCAGACGCTCCTGTTCCCAGAACAACGCGCCTGAGAGATGGGCCACAAACTCGACGGCTGCGACCAGCAGGGGGGAGCCCGGAAGGGCGTCGTTGATGGCCAGCACGCTCAAGAGATGATCCGAATCGGAAAGAGGCTCGTCGTTTTCATAGATCATGCGAACGATCTTCCGAAAAGAGCCGAGACCAAGGGAACCCGGCAAATATGGGCCGCGAGGGCATCACCGCTCCATCGCTTCCCTGACAAGATCCTCGGCCGCTTCCGCCAGCAACTCGTCCGACGCCTCGCCATAGACCGCCTCGCGGCCGATCTCCAGCATCACCGGCACCGCGAGCGGCGAAATATGGTCGAGCGGCTTGTGGGTGATGCGGCCCTTGATACGCGCCAGCATATCGCTCAGGCGGCGGATATCCAGCAGTCCGGTCGCGGCGTCCGCCCTCGCCGCGCGCAGCAGCACGTGATCCGGCTGGTGCTTGCGCAGCACGTCGTAGACCAGATCGGTCGAGAACAGAACCTGCCGCCGCGATTTCTCCTCGCCGGTGAAGCGCCGCGCAATCAGCCCGGAGATGATCGCGCAACTGCGGAAGGTGCGCTTCATCAGCGCGGACTCCGCTAGCCACGCCTCGAGATCGTCGCCCAGCATATCGGGATCGAACAGCGCGTCGAGATCGAGGCGCGCGTGGCGGATCATCGATGACGCATCGCCGAGCATCCAGATCGCCAGCGCGTATTCGTTGGCGACGAAGCCGAGCGGGCGGGCGCGCATCCGCTCCAGCCGCCGCGTCAGCAGCATGCCGAGCGTCTGGTGCGCGAGCCGCCCCTCGAAGGGATAGCAGACCAGATAGTGCTTGCCGGCGCGCGGAAAGGTCTCGACGATCATCTCGCGCGCATGAGGGACGCGCGAGAACGATGCCTGCAGCGACAGCCATTCCCGCACCTGATCCGGCAGGCCGTTCCATGCGCGCTTGTCGTCCAGCAGATTGCGGACCCGTTCGGCGAGATAGGTCGAGAGCGGGAACTTGCCGCCCATGTAGGAAGGCACCTTGGGATGGTCGTCATTGGCGCGCGAGACGTAGACCTGATCCTCGACCAGCGCCTCGTAGCGCACGATCTCGCCGCCGAATACGAAGGTGTCGCCGGCAACAAGTCCCTCGATGAAATATTCCTCGATCTCACCCAGCATGCGCCCACCGCGCGCGATCGTACCGGTCGATCCCGAACCGCGGTGCCGCGAGCGCACCAGCTTCACCTTCAGCATCGCCTCCTCGACGATGGTGCCGACGTTGAGGCGATAGCTCTGCCGGACGCGCGGATTGGCGACGCGCCAGCGGCCGTCCTTGTCCTGCCTGATGCGAGCGAAGCGCTCATAGGTTTTCAGCGCGTAGCCGCCGGTGGCGACGAAATCGATCACGTTGTCGAAATCGGCGCGCGTGAGATTGGCGTAGGGCGCCGCGGTGCGCACCTCGTCATAGAGTCGATCGGCATGGAACGGCTCGCCGCAAGCGCAACCGAGCACGTGCTGCGCCAGCACGTCGAGCGCGCCGGAGCGCAAGGGGGGCGTATCCTGCGCGTTCTCATTCACCGCATCGATGGCGACGCGGCATTCGAGCACCTCGAAGCGGTTGGCCGGCACCAGCACCGCGCGCGAGGCTTCATCGAGACGGTGATTGGCGCGACCGATGCGCTGCATCAGCCGCGACGAGCCTTTCGGCGCGCCGATATTGATGACGAGATCGACGTCGCCCCAATCGACGCCGAGATCGAGCGAGGAGGTGCAGACCACGCCGCGCAGGCGGCCCGCCGTCATCGCCTGCTCCACCTTGCGGCGCTGCGCGACATCGAGCGAGCCGTGATGCAGCGCGATGGCGAGACCGTCGTCATTGATGCGCCAGAGATCCTGGAACAGCATCTCGGCCTGGCTGCGGGTGTTGACGAACACCAGCGCGGTCCTGTTGCGCTTGATGAGATCGTAGACCTCCCCTAGTGCATGGCGCGCCGAATGCCCGGCCCATGGCAGCCGCTCGCGGGTGTCGAGCATCTCCACGACGGGAGCGGCCGCGCCGCCGGCTGTGACGATGTCGGCGGCGTTCGCCTCGCCTCGCTGCGGCACCAGAAATCGCGCCAGCGACTCCGGCTCCGCCACCGTCGCCGACAGTCCGATCGTGCGCATCCGCGGCGCGAGCCGCCACAGCCGCGCCAGCGCGAGCGACAACAGGTCGCCACGTTTCGAGGTCACCAGCGCATGCAGTTCGTCGAGCACCACGCGGCGCAACGACGAGAACAGGAACGGCGCATCGTCCGACGCCAACAGCAGCGCCATCTGCTCAGGGGTGGTCAGCAGGATGTCGGGCGGATAGCGCCGCTGGCGCTGGCGCCGCGACACCGGCGTATCGCCGGTGCGGGTCTCGACCCTAATCGGCAGCTCCATCTCGGCGATCGGAGCTTCGAGGTTGCGGGCGATATCGACCGCCAGCGCCTTCAGCGGCGAGATGTAGAGCGTGTGGAGGGCCCGGCTTTTGCTCCCCTCTCCCCTCGCGGGAGAGGGCGGGCAAGAAAGCTCTACCAGCGTCGGCAGAAATCCCGCCAGCGTCTTGCCGGCGCCGGTCGGCGCGATCAGCAGCACCGAGCGACCCTCTCGTGTCTTTCGCAGCAAGGCCAGTTGATGCGCGCGCGGCGACCATCCCCGCACCGCAAACCAGCGCAGGAAGCCGTCGGGCAGCGGAGACTGCTCTTCGCGATCCGCGATTCTCACGCCCCGAGAGGTAGGCCGTCCGGCCCGCCCGGTCGAGGCCGGGACCGATGTGTGCCCTCCGAGAGAGAATCAGGCACGCCTCCCCGACCTCCGGCCACGTCCGGCTCGCCGACGCGGTGCCCGGAATCGTCATGCGGCCGCTGATTTTGCTGGATTTTCGGCCTTGCACGGCATCATTCCCGGCAAGTGTGGCCACCGCATCACAGACAAGTTTCCCATCGGGGCGTACAGTTCCCGGGTCATTCGCAGACGGGGAACACAATGAAAAAAATTCTGCTCGGCGTTCTGCTGGCCGGCACCGCGATGAGTGCCCAGGCGGCCGATCTCGCACCGCGGCCCTACACAAAGGCGCCGATGATGGCCCCGGTCTACGACTGGACCGGGTTTTATCTCGGCGTGAATGCCGGCTTCGGGCTTGGCCGCGACCGGACTGTGCATGATTATGGCAACGGCCTCGGAACGTCACTGTATCTGCAGCCCCTCGGCGCGGTCGGCGGCGGCCAGATCGGCTACAACTGGCAGACCAATTCGTTCCTGGGCCCGATCGTGATCGGCGTCGAAGCCGACATTCAGGCCGCGGACATGTCCGACAACCGGACCATCATCCCCGGCGCGTTCCAGTACAACCAGAAGCTCGACTGGTTCGGCACGGTCCGCGGCCGCATCGGCCTGGTCACCGGCCCGACCCTGACCTACGTTACCGCCGGCTACGCCTACGGCGATGCCAACACGACGGTCATCGGCGCTGGCGGGCCACTCCCGTTCAGAGGCACCCGCGACGGCTGGACCTGGGGCAGCGGCGTCGAAGCCGCGCTCGGCGGCAACTGGACCGGCAAGATCGAATATCTTTACCTTGATCTCGGCAACCGCACCGACTCGTTTGCGGGCCAGACGCTGTATTCCGAGTTGCGCGAGAATATCTTCCGCGTCGGGCTCAACTACCGCATCGGCGGCAACAGCACATACACGCCGTTGGCCACCGCCAACTGGAGCGGCTTCTATCTCGGCGGCAATGTCGGCACCGGTACCAGCCGCGACCGCGCCGCGATAGAGGACGTCAACACCGGGACCGGCGTGCTGTTCAATCTTGCGCCCCACGGGTTCATCGGAGGCGCGCAGGCAGGCTACAACTGGCAGTCGGGCAACATCGTTTTTGGTCTCGAAACCGACTTCCAGGGCTCGACGATGGAGGACAACAGGACCTGCATCGGCTGCACGCCAGGCCTTTCGCTCGACTTCAATTCGAAGCTGCAATGGCTCGGCACGGTGCGCGGCCGTCTCGGCTATGCCGTCGGCCCCTCGCTGTTCTACGCAACCGGCGGTTTCGCCTACGGCGACGTCAAGACCGCGATCAACAATGTGGGCTTCTCGGATACCCGCACCGGCTGGACCGTCGGCGGCGGCATCGAGACGCCGTTTACCCTGCTCGGCCTGTTCGGCCCGAACTGGACCGCGACGACGGAATATCTCTACGTCGACCTCGGCGACCACAGTTTCGACCTCGGGGGGTCGGTGGCGCTGACGACCGGCGCGCAGGAGCACATCTTCCGCACCGGATTGAACTATCACTTCAATACGCCGGTGGTCACCAAATACTGATCGCGGCGGCTCCGGACTTTCACGGTCCGGGGCAAGGGCCAAAGCTTTGGGGGAGTGGGCGAGAAGGCCGCATCGTTACAAACGATGCGGCCTTTTTCATGCGCTGATCTCGGGATAGATCAGACCCAACGCCGTCGCGGCAGCGGCCTGCCCAAAACCGCGACTTCTCTTGCAGATGCCAAAACAGTCTTCGCACCATGTCCGATCCCGTGATCCGAGCCGCCGTTGAGGCTGACCTTCCCGCGGTCACCGGGATTTACGATCATGCCGTCCGTTTCGGGACCGCAACCTTCGAGCTTGTCCCGCCCGATCTCGCTGAAATGACGCGACGCTTCGGCTTACTCCGCGACGGCGGCTTTCCTTATCTGGTCGTGGAAATGGACGGGGGCGTGGCCGGCTATGCCTATGCCGGTCCCTACCGGCCGCGGCCGGCCTATCACTTCACCGTGGAAGATTCGATCTACCTGGCGCCAGCTGTCCATCGCCGCGGCGTGGGGATTCAGTTGCTGCGTCGCCTGATCGCCGAGTGTGAGGCGCGCGGCTATCGCCAGATGATCGCGGTGATCGGCGATTCCGCCAATGCCGGATCGATCGGGGTGCATGCGCGCGCCGGCTTCGCGATGATCGGCACCCACCCCTCGGTCGGCCTCAAGTTCGGCCGCTGGCTTGATACCGTTATGATGCAGCTTTCGCTCGGCGACGGCAGCAGGACGATTCCCGAAAAACCCGTCAGCCCCTGACCGGCTGACGATCGCGACACAGATGAGTGGTTCCACCTCGCACCTGTTTTCGCGCGGCAACCAAAAACTCCGACGGGACCTGAGCCACGCCTGGTCCGGCTACAGGCTGCTTCGGAAGATCGCCGCGACGGGCCGCCGCACTTGCGCGGCCCGATCCACAATTCCCATGTTCTGTGGTGCCACCCCATTTCTGGGGACGATTTTGAGGAGTTCGATGAACTATTTTCGAACGGCGATCCTGCTGGCGGGCCTTACCGGCCTGTTCATGGGCGTGGGCTATCTGATCGGTGGCGCCAGCGGCGCGATGATCGCGCTCGTCGTCGCGGGCGCGACCAATATCTTCGCCTACTGGAACTCCGACCGCATGGTGCTGTCGATGTACGGCGCCCATGAGGTCGACGCCGCGACGGCGCCGGACCTGCACCGGCTGGTGGCCGAACTCGCCGCCCGCGCCGGACTGCCGATGCCGCGCGTGTTCCTGATGGACAATCCGCAACCCAACGCCTTCGCCACCGGCCGCAACCCGGAGAACGCCGCCGTGGCGGTGACGACCGGCCTGATGCAGTCGTTGCGCCGCGAGGAACTGGCAGGCGTGATCGCGCATGAACTCGCACACATCAAGCATCACGACACGCTGCTGATGACCATCACCGCGACGTTTGCCGGCGCGATCTCGATGCTGGCGCAGTTCGGCATGTTCTTCGGCGGCAACCGCGACAACAACGGGCCCGGTCTCATCGGCTCGCTGGCGATGATGATCCTCGCGCCGCTCGGCGCCATGCTGGTGCAGATGGCGATCAGCCGGACCCGCGAATACGCCGCCGACGAGATGGGCGCGCGCATCTGCGGCCAGCCGATGTGGCTCGCCTCGGCGCTGGCGAAGATCGACAATGCCGCACATCAGGTGCCGAACATGGAGGCGGAACGCGCCCCCGCCACCGCGCACATGTTCATCATCAACCCGCTGTCGGGGCGCGGCATGGACAATCTGTTCGCCACCCACCCTTCGACCGAGAACCGGATCGCGGCGTTGCAGAGACTGGCCGGGCCATCCGGGAGCGCCGCATCCGGTCCGGGACCCGCGCCAAATAGCGGTTCGGGCGGTCCTTGGGGCGGCCAATCGCGTTCCCGCGGACCCTGGGGTTAGAGCATTCTCAAGCGAAGTGGATGCTGGTTCGCGTCAAGAAAACGCGTCGAATCAAAAATATAAAGCTTCGCTTCTGATGGAATCAGAAGCGGAAAGGCTCCAGCCGGAGCCGGGGCGCTCCGGCATCCTCCGATGTGTCGCACACCTCCCGGGAGGTCATTGATAGAGCCGGCGCGCGGCGCCTGCGCACAAAGGCCGGCGAAGATCCGGCCGGCCTGAAAACGCCAATAACCTCAAACCCCGGACTTGCAAAAATAAAATTGGAACCAAAAGGCCGCATGCGGCGTTTCGTTCCAATTGTGACTTGGTGCCAGGGCATCCGCGATCGCCCGTGGAGGCCGGGCCGTCCAACGACCTATCCGTTCGATGCTGGAGAAGGCAGGTAACAGTTCGAGAGCTTTCCTCGCCGGCGGCGGGGAGGTGGGTGATTTGACCCGACGGTTCGATTGGGCCGCCACATCGGTCGGCGCTCCCGAAACCTGGCCTCAGAGCCTGCGCACGGCGGTTTGCATCATACTCAACTCCAGCCACCCGATGTTCATCTGGTGGGGGCCGGACCTGATCCAGTTCTATAATGACGCCTGCCGCCAGACCATGGGACCGGAGCAGCATCCCCACGCGCTCGGCCGAAAGGGCCGGGAGTGCTGGGTCGAGAGCTGGGACATCATCGGTCCCCAGATCGAACACGTCATGGCCGGCCGCGGCGCGACCTGGCATGAGGACCAGCTCGTTCCGGTGACCCGCCACGGCAAGCTGGAGCAGGTCTACTGGACCTACGGCTTCAGTCCGATTCACGATGAGAGGGGCGTCGGCGGGGTGCTCGCGGTGTGCCGCGACGTCACGCGCGAGCATCTCGCCAAGATTGCCTTGCAGGAGCGGGAGACCGAACTCGCACGCGTGCAGGCGATCGGCCGGATCGGCGGTCTCGAGGTTGACCTGCGAACCGGTCATCGCAGCCGCAAGTCACCAGAATATTTGAAGATCCACGGCCTTCCCCCGGAAGCCGTTCACGAAAACCACGAGGACTGGCTGCGCCGCGTCCATCCCGATGACCGTGCGGTCGCCGAAGGGCAGTTCATTGATGCGGTGCGGGGCGGTGATCGCGAATATGCGGTGCGCTACCGCATCATCAGGCCGAACGACGGCGAGACCCGCTGGATTTCCGCGCGATCGGTAATCGAGCGCGACGCCGACGGCAATGCGGTGCGGTTGTTCGGCGCGCATATCGACGTCACCGACCAGGTCGAAGCGGAGCGCGCTATCCGCCAGCGCGAGGAGGAATTCCGCACGCTTGCGGAAGCGTTGCCGCATCACGTCTGGACCGCGACGCCTAGCGGCTCGTTCAACTGGTTCAACCCGCGCGTCTACGACTATGTCGGCGCGAGGCCTGGTGAGTTCGGCGCCAAACACTGGGACAAGGTGGTCCATCCGGACGACGCATCTGCCGCGCTGGCGGCGTGGACCCGTGCGGTGAGCAGCGGCGAGCCCTATGAGATCGAATTCCGGCTGCGCCGGGCCGACGGCAGCTATCGCTGGTTTCTGACGCGCGCGGTGCCGGCGCGCGACGAAGACGGCCGCATTACCCGCTGGATCGGCACCAACACCGATGTCCACGATCAGAAGCGGATCGCCGGCGAACTCGCCGAACTGAACGCGACGCTCGCCGATCGCGTCGAGAAGAAAACCCGCGAGCGCGACCGGATCTGGAACGTGTCGCAGGATCTGCTGCTGGTTACGGACCACGACGGCATCTGGCGGTCTGTCAACCCCGCCTGGACCAGGACGCTCGGCTGGAGCGAGGACGAGCTGCTGGAGCGTACCGCGGAATGGATCGAGCACCCCGAAGACATTGTCAAGACGCGGGTCGAAGTCCGTCGCCTCGCGCGCGGCAAGGCCACGATGCGGTTCGAAAACCGGCTTCGCCACAAGAACGGCACATACCGGTGGCTGTCCTGGACCGCGGTCCCGGATCAGGACCTGATCTACGCCGTGGCGCGCGACGTCACCGCGGAGAAGGCCGCGGCCGAGCGCTTGAGAGCGGCGGAGGACGCGCTGCGTCAATCGCAGAAGATGGAGGCGGTCGGCCAGTTGACCGGCGGCATCGCTCACGACTTCAACAACCTGCTTACCGGCATCGTCGGTTCGATGGATCTGATGCGGACGCGCCTTGGTCAGGGACGGACCGATAGCGTCGGACGCTACATCGAGGCAGCGATGGCTTCAGCCAACCGGGCCGCGGCGCTGACGCACCGGCTGCTGGCGTTCGCCCGCAGACAGCCTTTGGTGCCGAAGCCCGTGGACGCCAATCAGCTCATCCTGTCGCTGGAGGACCTGCTGCGCAGAAGCATCGGCGAAACCATCAATCTGCAAATCTTGTCGTCCGAAAGGTTGTGGCCAACGCTGTGCGACCCGAACCAGCTTGAGAGCGCGCTGCTCAATCTCGCCATCAACGCGCGGGACGCCATGCCGGGCGGCGGCAAGCTCACGATTGCCACCGCCAACACGACCGTTCGCGCCGATGACACCGGTTCCTCCGCCATCCCGCCGGGCGACTATGTCTGCATCACCGTCGCCGATACCGGAACGGGCATGACCGCCGACGTGGCGGAGCGCGCTTTCGATCCGTTCTTCACCACAAAACCAATCGGCCAGGGGACCGGACTCGGCCTGTCGATGATCTACGGATTCATCCGGCAGTCGAACGGCCACATCTCTCTCGACACCATGCCAGGACGAGGCACGTCGATCAGGCTTTACCTGCCACGCCACAACGGCGTTCCCGAGGCCGATCAAGTGCCCGTCAACAGGGACAGGGTCTCTGCGACCGGCGAAACCGTGCTGGTCGTCGAGGATGAGCCGGTCGTGCGCGGCATCATCGTCGAGATGCTGCACGATCAGGGCTACCGGACGCGCGAGGCCCCGGACGGAGCGGCAGGCCTGCGGATTCTGCAACTGGACAAACCCGTCGATCTTCTGCTGACGGACATCGGGCTGCCCGGCATGAACGGCCGCCAGCTTGCGGATCAGGCGCGGAAACTGCGACCTAACCTGAAGATCCTCTTCATGACCGGCTATGCCGAGAACGCCGCAAACGCCGAAGGCTTTCTGCAACCCGGCATGGATATGATCACCAAGCCGTTCGATCTCGGCCATCTGTCGCAGCGCGTGCGCGACATCATCTCAAGCTGATGTAGAGCAGCGCGTTCGGCGCCGTCATCGTGAGCGCGGAATATCCAGATACGATCGAAGCGAATTGTTCCCTGCTCAGACGCAGTTTGCCGGTAAAAACCGGCGGAACGAATGCCCAAGCCCGGACTTTTCTCCTCCGCAACATTCACCATCGGAGGAAATTTTATGATCCGTCGCGTTATCGGAACTGCTGCGATTGCGGTCGCCCTGGTGCTTCCAGCCTCTGCCATCGCCCAGGGTGTACCGGGCGGCATCGAGCAGGGTGCCCGCGAAGGTGAACGGGCCGCAGGGCCGGTGGGCGCCGTCGTTGGCGGAACCATTGGCGGAGTTGTCGGCGGCGTCGCCGGTGTACTGGGCGTCGACCAGCGTCCGCGCTTCCGCCACTATGTGGTCGAACAACACCGTCCGTCCTACCACTATCGCGAGGACGTTCGCGTCGGTGCAGTCTTGCCGGAAGCCGGCGTAACCTATTACGAGGTTCCGGCCGAATACGGCGCACCGCAATATCGCTACACGGTAGTGAACGATCGGACCGTGCTGGTTGATCCCAGGACCCACCGGATCGTCGATGTCATCGAATGACGCCGTCTTAATAATGCAGTGTGGATGAGGCCGCCGCGGGCGGCCTCTTTGCGTTCAGGGATGCGGTCTCATGCGCAGCCGATCAGGAACGGGTTGCTTGTTCGCTCATGGCCGATGCTCGATCCCGGGCCGTGTCCACAGATGAATGCGACGTCGTCGCCGAGCGGCAGCAGCTTGTCGGTAATGGATTTGATCAACGTGGCATGATGGCCGCCGGGCAGGTCGGTGCGGCCAATCGAGCCGTTGAACAAAACGTCGCCGACATGCGCGAAGCCCATTTCCCTGTTGAAAAAAACCACGCTGCCCGGCGAATGGCCGGGGCAATGAAGAACGTCGAATTCGAGTTCGCCGACCTTGACCCGGTCGCCCTCTTCGAGCCAGCGATTAGGCGTGAAGTTGCGCATGCCGGTCATGCCGTAATTGCGTCCGCTCTCGACCACCAGGTCGAGCAGGAACCCGTCGGCGATGTGCGGTCCCTCGATCGGGACCTTCAGCGCGTCGCGCAATTCCGCAGCACCGCCGACATGATCGATATGACCATGCGTGAGCCAGATTTGTCTGACGCTAACGCCCGCTTTTTCGATGGTGCGCCTGATGAGCGGAACATCTCCGCCGGGATCGATGACCACGGCGTCCCTGGTGGTCTCGCACCACAACAGCGTGCAATTCTGCCGGAACGGCGTCACCGGGATGATGGTGACGCCGGCTTTTGTCGTGGTGCGGTCGTCGGATTGGCTCTCTTGGGTCATGCGTGCACAATGCCGGTTGTTTCGGTGCCGCCAAGCGAATTGAGCGGCGTGGCCGATTATACTCCCCGGCACGTCAAAAACACGAACATCGCCTGCATTCGCGTTTATTTGTTATGATGCTGTCGCAATGGAGTCGAACACCGCACGCCTCGCCGTCATCCCTCCGCCGGACCGCCGCCAGTCGGAGACGGCGCTGGCGATTGCGCGCGGAACGGGAAGGCTGTTGCGATCGCTGGGATTTTCCTGCGTCAGCGAGTTGCCGCTGCCGTCGGGACGACGCGCTGATCTGGTGGCGCTGAATGCGAGCGGCGAGATTTGGATCGTCGAAATCAAGTCGTCGGTCGAGGATTTGCGTGCCGATCGAAAGTGGCGGGATTACCGCGCGCATTGCGACCGCCTGTTCTTCGCCTTCACGCGCGACCTGCCGTGCGGGATTTTCCCCACCGACACCGGCCTGATCGTCGCCGACGCCTACGGCGCCCATCTGCATTGCGAAGCGCCGGAACATCGCCTGGCGGCGCCGACGCGCAAGGCAATGATGCTGCGCTTCGCATTGGCGGCGGCCCAGCGCCTCAATCGCCTTGCCGATCCGCAAGGTCATGCCGGAGGAGAGTTTTAGCGTTCGAGAAGCCTCAGCGTGGCGCGCGCTTCGCCAGAATGCGCTGCAAGGTGCGGCGATGCATATTGAGACGCCGCGCCGTCTCCGACACGTTGCGATTGCACATCTCGTAAATGCGCTGGATGTGCTCCCATCGCACCCGATCCGCTGACATCGGATTCTGCGGCAGTTCGGACTTCTCCGGGTTGCTGGAGAGCAGCGCCGCGACCACATCGTCGGCGTCGGCAGGCTTGGACAGATAATCGACGGCGCCCATTTTCACCGCGGTCACTGCCGTGGCGATGTTGCCATAGCCGGTCAGCACGATCGCGCGGGCATCGGGGCGCTCACGCTTCAGGGCCGAGACCACGTCGAGGCCGTTGCCGTCGCCTAAACGCAGGTCCACCACAGCAAAAGCTGGCGCGGACTTTCCGATGTGCGCAAGACCGTCGGAAACGCTGTCGCATGAGGTCACTTCGAAGCCGCGCGTTTCCATGGCGCGCGACAGCCGTTCGAGAAACGGCTTGTCATCCTCGACGATCAGCAGCGAGCGGTCGGCTTGCGGGAAAACGTCGGGAGTAGCGTTCACGATGATACCTCGCGCTTGGTTGACTTTGAACATATGGGCGCTGAAAAACGCGCCGCAAGCAATGGCGCATGACGATCACGGTCTTTGAGAGCTAAGCCGTTGTCTCCGCGATTGTTTTAGATGTCTCAAAGCGAACGCGCGGCCACACGATCTGCACCACCGCGCCATGGTCGGGAAACGTCCGGTTGCTGAAGGATACCCTCGCGCCGGTCCGCTCCAGCAGGGTGCGGGCGATAAATATCCCGAGACCGAGACCGCTGCGCCCGCCTTGCGCATCGCCGACGCTGCGGCGGCGCGACAGGTAGGGTTCGCCGATTCGCTTGAGAATGTCGGGGACGATTCCGGGACCATCGTCGGAAATGACGATTCCGACGGTATCGCTGTTCCACCAGGCGTTGACCTCGACGGCGCTGCGGGCGAAGTCGACGGCGTTCTCCAGAATGTTGCCGACGCCGTAGAGGATCGCGGGGTTGCGCATGCCGACCGGCTCGTGGTCGCCGGCGGCGGTGACCCCGGTCGTGATCTCGATGCCGAAGTCGCGATGCGGCGCGACGGTTTCCTCGATCAGGGTCGACAACGGCATCTGGTCGAACGGCGCACCGGACGACGACAATTGCGCAATCTTGGCGAGGATGTCGCGGCAACGCTGCGCCTGTTCCCGCACGATGCCGAGATCGCCGGCGAGCCGCTGGGGATCCTGTGCGCCATTCTCCTGCAGGGCTTTTTCCAGTTCGCGCGAAACCAGGAAGATGGTCGACAGCGGCGTTCCGAGTTCATGCGCGGCGGCGGCGGCGAGCCCGTCGATCTGGGTCAGATGCTGTTCGCGGGCCAGGACCAGTTCGGTCGCCGCCAGCGCGTCGGACAGCTTGCGCGCCTGCTCCGTCACCTGAAACGTGTAGAGACTGGTGACGCCGATCGCGAGCACGATCGAGAACCAGACGCCGGCGAGATAGATCGGCGGCAGGATCAGCGGGTCCTCGGCGTCCCACGGCAGCGGCAAATGCGTGAAGCCCAGGACCGTCGCGCAGGCGATCGCGAAGGCGCCAAGCGCCATGGTCAGCCGTGTCGGCAATGCCGTGGCGGAGATCAGCACGGGCGCGAGAAACAGAAACGAGAACGGGTTCTGCAAACCGCCGGTGAAAAACAACAGCGCGGCGAGTTCGGTGATGTTCAGCGCCAGCAGCGCCGCCGCATGGCGCGGCTCGAGCCGCTGCATCGGATCGAAAATAACCTGCAAAGCCAGATTGAGCAGCGACGACAGCCCGACGATGATCACGCAGGGAATGATCGGAAGATCGAATTCCAGCCCGTGCGCGACAACGAAGATCGCCGCGAGTTGCCCCAGCGCCGCGAGCCAGCGCAGCCGCAGGATGGTATCCAGCCGAACATAGCGGCGCGGGTGGTTGAAATCGGAAGCGGCGACGTCGGTCATTTCTCACAGCTTATAGCGTTTTCGGATGACCCTCACGATGCGGAGAGGGTCCGCGGGCAGGAGCCGCGACTTCGACGCGCATCTCTCCGATGCCTTTCGATCCATGCGGCAACTTGATTATAGCGGGTGCATCGCCCGATATGTGCTGAGGAACTGGATGACCGGAGATATTTTCGCCACATCCGCGCTCGCGCTGAGCGTCAACCTACTATATGTAGAGCCAGAGGGACCGGAGGCGGATTGACGCAGTGTCTCGCAGCGGCCACTATGCTGCGATGCAAAAGGGGATCGAACAGAATGCCTATCGGTGAATTTGGACGACCGCCAGACATGCCGGCTGAAGTCAGTCCGACCATGACGACGCCGATGTACTGGATGTACGAAATGGCGCAGGCGTCGCTCAATCCGGCTCGCGCCATCACCGACGCGACAAGGATTCTGTTTCAGAACCCGCTCAATCCGTGGTCGAGCACCGAGTTCGGCAAAACCGTCGCCGCCGGCTGCGAACTGTTCGAGCGCACCACCCGCCGTTACGGCAAACCGGAATGGGGCCTGCACGAGACCGAGGTCAACGGCGTCCGCACGCCGATCGAGATTCGCTCGGTCTGGGAGAAGCCGTTCTGCCGTCTGCTCTACTTCGACCGCAAGCATATTCGTCCGCTGCGCAAGCCGCAGCCGCGCGTGCTGCTGGTGGCGCCGATGTCGGGCCACTACGCGACCCTGCTACGCGGAACCGTCGCGGCGTTCATGCCGACGCACGACGTCTATATCACCGACTGGACCGACGCCCGGATGGTGCCGGTCTCCGAAGGTCGCTTCGATCTCGATGACTACGTCGATTACCTGATCGAGATGCTGCATGTGCTGGGCGGAAACGTCCATGTCATCGCCGTCTGCCAGCCGTCGGTGCCGGTGCTGGCTGCGGTGTCAGTGATGGAGGCCGAGGGCGATCCGTGCGTGCCATTGTCGATGACGCTGATGGGCGGACCGATCGATACCCGCAACAACCCTACCGCCGTCAACAACCTCGCCGCCGAGAAGGGCACGGACTGGTTCCGCAACCATGTCATCACCAAGGTGCCGTTCCCGCATCCCGGCGTGATGCGCGATGTCTATCCGGGCTTCCTGCAGCTCAACGGCTTCATCAGCATGAATCTCGACCGTCACATGGCCGCGCACAAGAGTCTGTTCAAGAACCTGGTCAAGGGCGACGGCGATCTCGTCGACAAGCACCGCGATTTCTACGACGAGTATCTCGCGGTCATGGACCTGACCGCGGAGTATTATCTGCAGACGGTCGATCTGGTGTTCGTCAAACACGCGCTGCCCGAGGGCAAGATGACCCATCGCGGCCGGCTCGTGGATCCTTCGAAGATCGTGCGCGTGGCGCTGATGACGGTGGAGGGCGAGAACGACGACATCTCCGGGCTCGGCCAGACCAAAGCGGCGCACGCGCTCTGCACGTCGATTTCCGATAGCCGGCGGGTTCATTACGTGCAGAAGGGCGTCGGCCATTACGGCGTGTTCAACGGCTCGCGCTTCCAGTCCGAGATCGTGCCGCGCATCAATGATTTCATGCAGTCGGTCGCCACAACGCCGATGCACGCGTCGCTCCGCGCGGCTGCGGAGTGAATCTGGATAACACTTGAACCGTTCTCCGCTGGATCGAAGAATCCGGCCATCTGGATGAAAGTCCGGTTCAGCCCGCTTCATGTCAGACACTTATTGGCCTTCTGGATGAGCATGATCTGGCCCGAAAACCGGTTTCCACTTTGCGCTGGCGCGGCTCTCTTTGCGCTGGCGCGACCCTCGGGATCGGAATCGTAGCTCCATGGCGTTTTCAAGCGAAGCATGTCTTCGGGCTTGACCGAGGACGGATACCGTTTGCGTGAAGAAAACGTATCAAATCAGAAATCTTGAGGTCTGCTTTTGATTCCCTCAGCAGCGAAGCTGCTGGAATTCTCGTACATTTGGGCGGTTTGAACGCGCACAAGGAATGGCTTCAGATTCAGACAATGAGCCGCCGAATTCGATTGAATGAATCTCAGATATTTTGTTCCGATACGCATCCCGTAGAGGTTTCGCCGACCTATCCTACTGTATATTGGGCAAATGATTTGTTTTTGCGCCGAGCGATTCGACTGGCGGCGGTTATGGCAAAGTCCGGGCGCTACCCCCGCCCCCGGATTTGCTGAAATGGCCCGCGCACTTCTCTATCGACGCCCCGCCGAACCGTCCCGGCTTCTCGTTAAGCACGGCTCCCAGATTTATTCCGTGCGCTTGCGTCGCCATCGCCGCGCCCGCCGCTACACATTGCGAATCCATCCGAGTGATCGCGAAGCGATCCTGACCATGCCGCCGCGAGGAACGCTCGCAGAGGCCAAGGACTTTGCGCAACGCCACAGCGGCTGGATCGCGGCGCGTCTCGGGCGGCTGCCGAAGGCAGCGCCGTTCCACCATGGCGCGATCATTCCGCTGCGCGGCGTCGCCCACCGGATCGTGCATCGCGCCGGCGAGCGCGGCACGGCGTGGACCGAAACACGTGACAGCGGCGAGCGGATTCTCTGTGTCGCCGGCGGGTGCGAACATCTCGACCGGCGCGTGCACGACTTTCTCAAGCGCGAAGCACGGCGCGACCTGCAAAAAGCCGCGCAACGCTACGCCGATATGCTGGACGTCAAGGTCAAGCGGCTCTCGATCCGCGACCAGTCGAGCCGCTGGGGCTCGTGCACATCGGCGGGGTCGCTGTCGTTCTCCTGGCGCCTCATTCTGGCGCCGCCGTTCGTGCTGGACTATCTCGCCGCCCACGAGGTCGCGCACCTTGTTGAAATGAATCACTCGCCGCGATTCTGGAAGGTGGTGGCCCGAATCTGCAATCACGTCGAGCGCGCCAAGCGGTGGCTCGACGCCGAAGGCAACGATCTCCATCGCTACGGCATTCAGGATTAATCCACTCCGAGAATGGGTCGGTCGCAGCCAGCGCCGCGCCGTCGCGTTCAATCCGCCGCGTTGACCGTCCCTGACGGCGGCGACTTCTCGCCAAGCAGCACGCCGTTCACGACCAGACCGTATTTCGATGTCGGTTGGTCATGGAACCGCTTGCGGGTTTCCGCGACCGAGTCGACGAACCGCGGATCCTGCGGACGCTCCTGACTGTCCATGTAGGTCGCGATGTCCCACGCCTCCTGATCGCTCAGCGAGCCGCCGAGACCGAGCGGCATATTGGCCTTGATGAAACCGGCGGCGGCGTTGATCGAGGCCATCCCCGCGCCCCAGTTGAACGACCGCGCTCCCCACAGCGGGGGGAACACCGTTTGCCCGTCGGCCGATTTCTGCCCCTGGCCATCCGTACCGTGGCAGAGCGAGCAGTGTTGCGCATACGCCTTGGCGCCGCGATCATAGTCCGCCGGCTGTTCCGGCGCCTTCAGCTTGGGATAGCCTTGGCCTTTGACCACGACGCCGGTCGGACCGCCCTTCGCCAGGAAATAGGCGTAGCTCTCCAGCGCCACCAGCACCTTGTCGTTGAACGGCGGCGCCTTGCCGTTCATGCTGTAACGGAAGCAGCCTTGCAGCCGCTCCTGGAAGGTATTCACATGGCCGTTCTTGGCCCGATAGGCCGGATAGAGAAGATAGGCCGCGCCGAGCGGCGCTGAATTCGGCTGACGACCGCGATCGATGTGGCAGTTCGCACAACTCAGGTCGTTGCCGACGAAGCCTTTCGCATTGCGCTGGGTGTCGTGAAAGATTGCCTCGCCGAGCCGTATCATGTCGCCGAACGGTCCCTCCGGAATGTCGCTCTCCGCGGGCGGCGTATAGGCGGGACGCGCGGCTTCGGCTTTTTGCGCCGGAGGCGGCTCAGGCGTTGCGCCTGTCGCCGGAGTTGCTGCGCCCGACAGAACGTATCCGGCAAAGCCGACGGCCGTAAGGACAAGAACGGTCGCAGCCGGAATCGAAGAGGCAACCGGATGGCGTGTCATGGCTTGGTCTCCGATGCAGGGGTCGGCGCCGCCACGGGCAGGCTTTCATAGTAGGCGGCGACGCTCTTGATCTGGTCGTCGGTGAGCTTGCCGGCGACGTTGGCCATCACGCCCATCGGATCGGTCTTGCGATCGCCGGCCTTCCACGACTGGAGCGCTTTCTCGATATAGACGGCCCATTGTCCGGCGAGACGCGGAAAGTCGGTTCCGACGCCAAGACCGGCGGCGCCATGGCATTGCGCGCATCCTGGCAGGTCTTTCGACCAGTCGCCGGTCGCGGCGAGCTTTGCGCCTGCGGCGATCACGGCGGCGTCGGCCGGCGCGGTCTCGGACTTCGGCGTCGCCATATCGGCATAATAGCTCGCAAGAGCCTTCTTCTCGCCATCCGACAGGTCGGAGGCGATCATCATCATGATGCGGTTCTTGCGCGTGCCGTCCTTGAAGCCCGCAAGCTGGCGTTCGAGGTATTGTGCATTGAGACCCGCAAGACGCGGCGCGCCTGTTGCCGGCTGGCCCTCTCCCTGCTTGCCGTGACACGGCGCGCATGACGCCGCTCCGGGGGGGACCGCGTTCGCGGTGGTGTTTTTCCCATCCGCCGCAAGCACCGGCAGCGCCGACATGCCGAGAAGCAGTAATGCTGCGCCCGCCATCGATCTCATTCTGTTGCCCCCGCCTTCATCTCAAGGTTCGCATCGGCAAGAAAATATACTCGTCCGGACAGAAAAGCACGTCGCGGCGAATGTCGCTCGACGACAAAAGCCAGATCCGATTTTGGTTCCGCCAGAACGCGAGCGATTGGCGAAAAGACGGTCCGCATTCGCAATATCGAGAACGCAGCCGGCCGCAGAGATTGCGCTCCAAAGCCTGACTTCTACGTTATAGATCCGACGTGGTCTATCCGTCTGATCGAGCATGATCTTATCCGAAAACCGCTTTCCACTTTTCGGGATCATGCCCTGAAAATCGTCGCATTTTCTTACGGCGAACCGGTACCCACTTGGCCGGAAAATGCTCTAGGGTCGAGACTCAATTGATCCACCAAGTCAGGGTAGCGGCCAAGAGGATTGTAGAGAGGAAGATATCGGCCCGCTTG
>NZ_MKSM01000141.1 GCF_001897285.1 Nitrobacter sp. 62-23 | reverse complement strand
TCGGGATGATCATGGCACCCTACGACTTTGGAAATTCCAGTCCCATTTCGCGATAACGGTTCGGATCGTCACCCCAGTTCTCGCGCACCTTCACAAACAGGAACAGATGCACAGGCTGACCTAAAATCTCGGCGATCTCCTTGCGGGAGTCCGCGCCGATCGCCTTGATGGTCGCACCGCCCTTGCCGAGCACGATCTTACGCTGGCTGTCGCGTTCGACAAAGATGGTCTGCTCGATGCGAACCGATTTGTCGCTGCGCTCGGTCCAGGTGTCGGTTTCGACCGTCGATTGATACGGCAATTCCTGATGCAGATGACGATAGATTTTCTCGCGTGTGATTTCGGCAGCGAGATGGCGCAACGGCGCGTCCGACATCTGGTCTTCGGGATAATGAAACGGTCCTTCCGGCACGCGCGCTGCGAGCGCGCGGCGGAGATCGCCGACGCCGTCGCCGGACATCGCGGAGATCATGAACGTATCCTCGAAGGCAAGGCGCGCGTTGGCCGCGCTTGCCAGCGCCAGCAGCTTGTCGCGGGGCACGAGATCGATCTTGTTCAGCACGAGAATTTTCGGATGCGCCACACTTGCGAGCCTCGTCAGGATGGCATCGGCCTCGTCATCGATCCCGGCGCGCGCATCGAGCAGCACGCAGACGAGATCGGCGTCGTGGGCGCCGCTCCAGGCGGTCGAGACCATGGCGCGGTCGAGCCGTCGCTTCGGCGTGAAGATGCCGGGCGTATCGACCAGAACGATCTGGGCGTTGTTCTCGACGACGATGCCGCGGATGAGCGCGCGGGTGGTCTGCACCTTGCGCGAGACGATCGTGACTTTCGAGCCGACCAGCGCATTGACCAGGGTGGACTTGCCGACGTTGGGCGCCCCGATCAACGCGACGAAACCGCACCGGGTCGTAGCGCCGGCCTCGCTCACTTGACACCTTCACGGGCGATCATCGCCGATGCCGCTGCCTTTTCCGCCGCGCGCTTGCTGCCGCCGACGCCCTCGGAAGCTTCCAGCCCCGGCAACTCCACCGCGACGCGGAAGCGCGGATCGTGATGCGGCCCGGTACGCTCCACCTCGCGGTAAACCGGAGTCGGGAGTCCCTGGCCCTGCGCCCACTCCTGCAGCACGGTCTTCGGATCCCGCAGCGGCCGCACCGGCTTGCGCATCCGCTCGATCCAGTTGCGCTCGACGAAGGCCGCCGCGGCCGCATAGCCGCCGTCGAGATAGACCGCGCCGATCACCGCCTCGCAGATATCGCCGAGCACGGACCGGCGCAACCGCGCGCCCGCGCCGGCGCCGACCGCGCCGAGCTTGATGCCCTCGAGCAGATCGAGCGACTTGGCGACGTCGATGCAGGTCTCCTTGCGCACGAGATCGGCAAGCCGCTTCGACAACTCGCCCTCGTCCGCCTTGGGAAAGGCGCGATAGAGCATGTCGGAGACCACCAGGCCGAGCACGTGATCGCCGAGGAATTCGAGACGCTGATAACTGTCGGCGCGCCCGCGCGAGGATTTCAGCGCCGAGACATGGGTGAAGGCCGTGGCCAGCAGCGAAATATCAGCGAACTTGTGACCCAGCCGCTGCTCGATCGCGGCCATGACCGCCTTGGTGCTGGTTCGCGCCCGCTTCTTCTTCGGCGCAGGCGCCGCCGCCTCCGTGCCGGACGGCACGGTTACGTCGTCGGAACTCGGCACTGGCTTGATGTCAGCCGATTCGTCGATCATCGCACGATGGAGAAGATGCGATTCCACCGTACTGCGGTGGGCCAGCGCCAGATTTGCCAGGCGTGCTCGCCCTCCTCGATCGAGAAGAAGATCATCTGCGCCCGTCCGACCAGGTTCTCAAACGGCACATAGCCGACAGCGGAGAGCACGCGGCTGTCGGTGGAATTGTCGCGGTTGTCGCCCATCATGAAGAAATGGCCGGGCGGCACGGTGTAGACATTGGTATTGTCGTAGAAGCCGTTGTCGACGCAATCGAGCGTCTTGTAGGTGATCCCGTTCGGCAGCGTTTCCTGCCATTGCTTGACCCGCGCGGTCGCGTCGGAGCCGCATGGATCCTCGCCGACGAAATCGGGCAGCCGCTCGCGCTGCACGGGCGCGTCATTGATATAGAGCAGCCCCTCCTTCATCTGGATGCGGTCGCCCGGCAACCCGATGACACGCTTGATATAGTCGGTCGAATTGTCCTTCGGCAGACGAAACACCACGACATCGCCCCGGTTCGGTTCGGAGCCGAAGATGCGCCCGGAAAACAGCGGCGGCGAGAACGGAATGGAAAAGCGACTGTAGCCATATGAGTACTTCGAAACGAACAGGTAATCGCCGACCAGCAGCGTCGCCTTCATCGATCCCGAGGGAATATTGAACGGCTGGAACAGAAAAGTCCGGATTACCAGCGCGATGATGAGAGCATGGATAACGACACGGACGGTCTCGCCGACGCCGCTTTCAGTCTTGGTTCCGGATGTCACGCTCATCGCTTCCCTATGTCCGTCACTGCCGCCTGAAGCGGCGGCAAAAGCGTCCAAGGCGAAGCGTGTCCGTTCCGCACAAAACGCTGTCAATCTGTTGTCTGGGCGAATCCGCGCGCACCCCCGCCACGATTCGTACTGAATTCACCTAGCGTTCTGATCCTGCAGCTCGCATGTTCCTTGCAGCACCCTCGATGCGATCTTTGGAATCATAAGGAACATTAGCAACTTTTATGATTTCCGGTGTGGTTTGAGGTTCGGAAGTCGACCCGCCGAAGTGCCACACCAGGTCGAAGCACCTGCGGCGTTTTAGACCGTTGTTTAAAGCTGCGCAATCGACCGCGCCGCGAGAATCGGTTAACATATTGATAATAACGTGATTTTTAGCTCGAACGCGCCGCAGGATCGAAAACCGAGAATCAAGATTTGCCCGGCGCGACGGCCGAAATTATGACGAAGGCCTGCGCCACAGGCCAATCGTCGGTGAGACTGACGTCGATCCGCGCTTCAAAGCCTTCGGGCGTCAGGATCTGCAACTGTCTCAGCGCCCCGCCCGTGAGCGTCATGGTGGGCCGACCTGCCGGCAGATTGACGACCCCCATGTCCCGCCACCATACACCGCGCCGGATTCCGGTCCCGAGCGCCTTGGAACAGGCCTCCTTCGCTGCGAACCGTTTTGCGTAGGTCGCCACCACCAATTTTTCATTGTTGGCGCGGCGCTCGGCCTTCGCCCGCTCGGCATCCGTGAAAACCCGGTTGAGAAACCGGTCGCCATGCCGCTCGATAACCTTCGCCACCCGGCGGATATCGACCAGGTCGGAGCCGATGCCGATGATCATGCGGGAGACGCCTTCAGCCTGGCGCGGCCGCGATCCATGGCCGCGCGCATCATGCGTACTGTCTCCGCAACCCCGACGAGCAGCGCCTCTCCCATCATGAAGTAGCCGATGTTCAGTTCGACGATCTCCGACAGCGCCGCGATCGTCTCCGCCGTGGCATAATCGAGACCGTGCCCGGCGTGAACCTCAAGACCAGCCGCCTTGGCCATGGCGGCCCCTTCGACGATGCGGCGCCATTCGGCACCCGCCTTCTCCTTGTGACCGTCGACAACAGCGTCGCACCAGCCGCCAGTATGAATCTCGATGGCCGGCGCACGCAATTGCGCCGCCATCTCGATCTGTTGCGGATCGGCGGAAATGAACAGCGACACCTGGATGCCGGCATCGTTGAATTTCGCGATGAACGGCGCCAGCGCGTTGCGTTGGCTGACCAGATCGAGCCCGCCTTCCGTGGTCAGTTCCTCGCGGCGCTCCGGCACGAGACAGACCGCATGCGGCTTGGTGGCCAGCGCAATTCGTTGCATCTCGGCCGTCGCGGCCATTTCGAAATTCAGCGGTTTCGAAATTTCGGCCTTCAGCCGCGCCATGTCGACGTCGCGAATGTGACGGCGATCCTCCCGCAGATGCGCGGTAATGCCGTCGACGCCCGCCTCGATCGCCGCGAGCGCGATGCGGACCGGATCCGGCCGCGTGCTGCCCCGCGCGTTGCGCAGGGTGGCGACGTGATCGACATTGAGTCCGAGACGAATCGCGGGAAAAGAATGGGGCATCAGTCCCTCTTATCTAGCTCAGCAGATTGAATAGCGAAAACGCACTCCCTCTCCTTTTCGGAAAGAGAGTTGGGTGAAGGGCCACTAAGGATGATCGGCAGACGGTGCCTCCTCACCCGGCTGCTGCGCAGCCGACCTCTTCCCGGCAGGGAGAGGAAAGGTTTGCACGCACAGATCCGTCGCGATTGAGGCGCATTTGCTTAACCATTGACCCGCTCGACGCGCGCCACGACATCCTTGGCGCGCAACTGGGCGAGAATGGCGCTGAGATGCTTGAGGTCGTAAACCTCGAGATCGATGGTCATTTCGGTGAAGTCATCCGAGCGCCTGCTCATGCTAATATTGTCGATGTTGCCGTCGTGCTCCGCGATCACGGTGGCGACCTGCGCGAGGCTGCCGGGCTCGTTGAGGCTATCCACCACGATGCGCGCCGGAAACCGTTGCAGCGTGGTGTCGTCGACGTCCCAGCGAACGTCGAGCCAGCGCTCGGGCTCTTCCTCGAAATCCGTCAGCGCCGGCGACTGGATCGGATAGATCGTGATGCCCTCGCCCGGCGTGACGATGCCGACGATACGATCGCCGGGCACCGCGCCGCCGTTGGGCGCGAACTTGACCGGCAGGTTCGAATGGATGCCGCCGATCGGAATCGCCAGCGGGCTGCGGGCAGGATCCGGCGGCGACTTCAATTTCAGCTTCTCCGCCAGGCTCTTCTTCACGCCGAAACGGCCCGACCGCTCTTCCTTGTAGTCCGGATACATCGCGCGCGCGACATCGGAGGCGCGCATTTCACCGCGACCGACCGAAGCCATCACATCGTCGATCGTCGTGCGCGCCAGTCGCGGCAACGCGCCGGTGAGCTTGTCGTCGGCGTATTCGATCTTGGCGCGCATGAACAGGCGCTCCACGATCCGCCTGCCAAGGCTGACATACTGGCCGCGCACAGCCGCACGGGTGGCGCGCCGGATCGCGGCCCGCGCCTTGCCTGTGATGGCAAGCGATTCCCAGGCGGAGGGCGGCGCGGACTGGGCGGCGGAGGTCAGGACTTCGACCTCGTCGCCGTTCTGCAGGCGCGACGTCAACGGCGCGAACTTGCCGTTGATCTTGCAACCGACCGTGCTGTTGCCGACATCGGTGTGCACGGCGTAGGCAAAGTCGATGACATTGGCGTGCCGCGGCAGCGCGATCAGCTTCCCCTTTGGCGTGAAGCAGAACACCTGGTCGTGAAACAGCTCCAGCTTGGTGTGCTCGAGAAACTCTTCCGGATTGATGCTCTCCGACAGCATCTCGATGGTGTGACGCAGCCACGCAAATGCATTGGACTCGCGGTTGAGCAACTCGGTCGGCGAACCCGCCCTGTCCTTGTAAAAGGCATGTGCGGCGATGCCGAATTCGGCGATTCGGTCCATCTGCGCGGTGCGCAGTTGCAATTCGACGCGCTGGTTGCCCGGTCCGATCACGGTGGTGTGAATCGAGCGATAGTCGTTCTGCTTCGGCGTCGAAATATAGTCCTTGAAGCGCCCGGGCACGACCGGCCACGTCGTATGCACCACGCCGAGCGCGCGATAGCAGGCTTCGACGTCGGGCATCACGACGCGAAATCCGAAAATGTCCGAGAGCTGCTCGAAGCCGACCGACTTTCTTTCCATCTTGGTCCAGATCGAAAATGGCTGCTTGCGACGTCCGCTCACCCGCGCGGTGATGCCCTTGTTCGCAAGGCTGGTCGTAAGCTGGCTCTCGATCTCGCCGATCAGGTTGCGGTTCCGCTCGGCCAGCGCATCGAGTCGCTGGGCGACCACCGCGTGGGCCTCCGGATCGAGCGTGCGGAACGCCAGATCCTCCAGTTCCTCGCGCATCTCCTGCATGCCCATGCGGCCGGCCAGCGGCGCGTAGATGTCGAGGGTCTCCTCGGCGATGCGCTGACGTGACGCGGGCGGCACGAATTCCAGCGTGCGCATGTTATGCAGCCGGTCTGCGAGCTTGATCAGCAGCACGCGGACGTCTTCGGCGATCGCCAGCAGCAGCTTGCGCAGGTTTTCGGCCTGCTTGGCCTCGCGCGAGACCAGTTCCAGCCGTTTCAGCTTGGTCAGGCCCTCGACCAGCGCGCCGATCTCGTGACCGAACATGTTGTCGATCTCGGCCCGGGTTGCCTCGGTATCCTCGATGGTGTCGTGCAGCAGCGCCGCGACGATGGTGGCGTCATCGAGCTTGAGACCGGTCAGGATGGCCGCGACCTCGAGCGGATGGGAAAAATAGGGATCGCCCGAGGCCCGCGTCTGCTCGCCGTGAGCCTTCATGGCATAGACATAGGCCCGATTCAGCAAATCCTCGTCGGTGTCCGGGTTGTAGGAGCGAACGCGCTCGACCAGATCATACTGGCGCATCATCCGCGGGCGCGGCGGCCTGGCCGGGGCGACCGGCGTCGGCGTCACCTCGACCGAATCAGTCGCGGTCTGCATCTGCCCCTTTCTGCGAGGCCAACTCGTCATCGAACTCAATGTCTTCATCGTACTGGAACGGTCCGCTCGCCCTCCGGCATCTATCCTAGATTGTCCCGGCCGAAAGTCGAACTCGAACTTTTGCCGCACGAGATTTTGGTTATCAGAGTAGAAGGTCCCGGCCGGACCACCCGCCGCCGCTCACGCGAGCACTCTTTCTGCCCTTGAAGCCGCCCCTGAACGCAAAAGCCCGGACCAGGGTCCGGGCTTGCAACATCTGTCGAAGGCGACGCGCTCATTCGTCCTCTTCGGGCTGCTCCTCGGGAGGCGCGAGCCCCTCCAGACCTTTCAGCAACTCTTCCTCGGTCATGCGCTCGACCGCGACCTCGGTGTCATCGGCATCAACGCTCGCCCCGGCCGAGCCGATCAAGGGCACGGTGTCAGGCTCCGGTTCGTCCACCTCGACGAACTTCTGCAAGGAATGAACCAGTTCCTCGCGCATATCTTCGGGCGAAATGGTCTGTTCGGCGATTTCGCGGAGCGAAACCACCGGATTCTTGTCATTGTCGCGGTCAATCGTAAGTTGCGACCCCGACGAAATCATCCGCGCGCGGTGCGCGGCCAAAAGAACCAGGTCGAACCGGTTGTCGACCTTATCAATGCAGTCTTCCACGGTGACGCGCGCCATCGCCTGTCGCTCCGTTTAGGGGGCCGAAACTATGAGATATAACTGCTAGGTATAGCGGCTTTGCGGATTTCGCAACAGAGAATTTAACATTTGGCGTGTAGGCTGGTCTCTGGTAGCCAGTACGAAAGCCAGAAGGCAGGCGTCCGGGGAAGCGGGAATAAGTCCAAGTCGGACAAGAAATCGCTTCATTGCTTCCTCATCGTATCCTACGCTCCCCTTGCCTCACATCATTGCGTTATTATTTGCTTCAGTCTGATCCGCAAGGTGCGATTTGCACCATTGGAATGCGTGGCTGGCTTCGACCGCACCAATAACGCCAACAACGATCACGAGAACGTTTGATGTCACCCGCCTCCAACAAGATCGCGCTCTTTATCGATGGCGCCAATCTTTACGCAACCGCCAAGACGCTCGGTTTCGACATCGACTACAAGCGCCTTCTGAAAGAGTTCCAGTCGAGGGGCACGCTGGTCCGCGCCTTCTATTACACCGCGATCATCGAAGACCAGGAATATTCATCGATACGGCCGCTGATCGACTGGCTCGACTACAACGGCTACACGGTGGTCACGAAGGCCACCAAGGAATTCGTCGACACCAGCGGCCGCCGCAAGGTCAAGGGCAACATGGACATCGAACTTGCGGTCGATGCGATGGAGCTTGCCGAACACGTCGACCAGATGGTGCTGTTCTCGGGCGACGGCGATTTCCGCTCGCTGGTCGAAGCGGTACAGCGCCGCGGCGTGCGCGTGACGGTGGTTTCCACGATCGCAAGCCAGCCGCCGATGATCGCCGATGAACTGCGTCGCCAGGCCGACGTTTTCACCGATCTCGTCGACCTGCAGCCGAAACTCGGGCGCGATCCGTCGGAGCGACAGGCGGCGCGCGAGCCGCGCCACCATGCGCCGCAGTTCCTGCAGCGCTCCACCGCCATGGCGCATCGGGGCGATGACGACGATTTCGAGGACTGACGCGCGGCGCGCCGAACCTGCTCTCCCCGGCGCGAACCCTGCAAAGGCAGAACCCGGCCGCGATTGCCCGCTGTGTCCACGGCTGGTCGACTATCGCCTGTCGGTGCGCGCGCGCGAACCGGACTGGTTCAACGCCCCCGTGCCCTCTTTCGGCAGCCCTGATGCGGCCTTGCTGATCGTCGGCTTGGCGCCGGGCGTGCAAGGCGCCAACCGTACCGGCCGGCCCTTCACCGGCGATTACGCCGGCGACCTGCTCTACGCTACGTTGTTGAAATACGGCTTTGCCGCCGGCCACTACCAGGCCCGCCCCGACGACGACCTCACCTTGCTCGATTGCCGCATCAGCAATGCGGTGCGCTGCGTCCCGCCGCAAAACAAGCCGCTGCCGGCCGAGATCAATACCTGCCGGACGTTCCTTTCCGCCACGCTGGCGGCGATGCCCCGGCTGCGAGCGGTTGTCGCGCTTGGCCGCATTGCTCACGATTCCGTGGTGAAGGGGCTCGGGCTGCGCGCCACTGCCGCACCCTTTGCGCATGGCGCCGTGCATGACGCCGGCGCGGTCAGACTTTACGACAGCTATCACTGCTCCCGCTACAACACCAACACCCGCGTCCTGACGCCTGAAATGTTCGAGAACGTGTTCGCGCGGGTGCGCGCCGACCTCTAATCATTTACCGTTTCAGGGAAACCGTGAAAGACCCGAGGTTCCTGATTTGACGCGTTTTCTTCACGCGAACCGGACTCCATCCCCGGGTCAAGCCGGAAGACATGCTTCGCTCGAAAACGCCATAGCCAGCCGCTGAAGCTATCGTGGCTCGGTGAAACGAACGCCCATCATCTCGCCGCTCCGCCAGACCCGCTCGCACTCCCGCGGCGGCGAATTCGGGACCAGCGCGACACCGAAACGCTTCGGCAAGGTCAGGCCGGAGGCGATCACGAGGCGCGCGCCATTGCTGGAAATATCCATGACCTCGCACTCCGATCTGCCTTCGACAGAATCGAGCACAAGCCAGGCCCGTTGATGCCGGCGCCGCATGCGTCGAAGGGCGCGTTTCTGTTTGATCCGCATGACGAGAGCAAATCACGGTAAACCTGAAATAACCTTGAACCGATCGATCAAAATTTAACGGCCGGAGCCAAAATCACCCAGGCAGGCGATTCTCGCTCGCATCTCTTAGGAAGCGGGATTCGCTCGCAGCCACGCCAATACCTCATCCGCATTTCGGTCGGGCGGGAATACCGGATAGTCCGAACCGCGTCGCTGCGTCTTTGGCGGTGAAGGGTGTGCTCACCCCCTCGCTCGCAGCAACCGGCCCTTCTCGCGGCCCCAGTCGCGCTTCTTCTCGGTCTCGCGCTTGTCGTGCAGCTTCTTGCCCTTGGCGACCGCCAGCAACAGCTTGGCCCGTCCGCGTTCGTTGAAATAGAGCTTGAGCGGGATCAGCGTCATGCCCTCGCGATCAACCGCGCCCATCAGCTTGTTGATCTGCTTCCTGTGCAGCAGCAGTTTGCGCGGCCGCTTCGGCTCGTGATTGAAACGGTTGGCTTGCAGGTATTCGGGGATGTTGGCGTTGATCAGCCAGATCTCGCCGTTTTTCGAATCGGCGTAGGATTCGGCGATCGTGCTCTTGCCGCGTCGGATCGACTTGACCTCGGTGCCGGTCAGCGCGATGCCGGCCTCGACGGTGTCCTCGATCGCATAGTTGAACCGCGCCTTGCGATTTTCAGCGACGACCTTGATCGCGCGTTCGTTCTTCTCGGCCATATCTGAAAACCTCCGGACGTCGCCTTTTCAACGAATAGCGGCAACGCCCGATCCTTCTAGTGTCTCGCTTCCGAAGTTCGCATGTCCCGCGCCTTATCTTTTCGCTTTCAGCAGATCGCGGATCTCGGTCAGCAATTCTTCCTCGCGGGTCGGCTTTGGCGGCGCCGCGGAGGCTGCCTCGTCCTTTCGCTTCAGCCTGTTCATGCCTTTGATAACGATGAACAGCACGAAGGCGACGATCACGAAGTTCAGCGTCAGGGTCAGGAAGTTGCCCCACGCCAGCACGGCGCCCTGTTTTCTGGCATCGGCCAGGTTCGAGGCGTTCACCGCCTTCGACAGCGGCGTGAAATGGTTCGAGAAGTCGAGACCGCCCGTGACGGCGCCGATGATCGGCATAATGATGTCGGAGACCATGGAGGAGACGATGGCTCCGAACGCAGCGCCGATGATGACGCCGACAGCGAGATCGACGACATTTCCCTTCATCGCGAATTCGCGAAATTCCTTCAGCATCGCAATCCTCCCCGATAATTCGCCGCCGCGCGCGGCAGCGGCAACTCGGCAGCAGCGGCAATCCCAAGCGAGAGACCCGGCCTCAATTCAGCAGACCCGCGTGCACCATGGCGTCGCGAATAACGTTCCCCGTCGCCGGCGTCACCGGCATCAGTGGCAGGCGCACGACTTCATCGAGACGACCGAGCAGCTTGAGGCCATGCTTGGCTCCGGCGACCCCCGGTTCCTTGAAAATAGCGTCGTGCAACGGGACCAGCCGGTCCTGAATCTCGAGCCCGGCGGCATAGTCGCCGCTCAGCACTGCCGACATCAGGCTCGCGCATGGTTTTGGCGCCACATTGGCGGTGACCGAGATGCAGCCGTGTCCGCCCGCCGCCATGAATGCGAGCGCCGTCATGTCCTCGCCCGACAACTGGATGAAGTCCGGCCCCATCGCACGGCGCTGCAGGGAAACCCGCGCCACGTTGGCTGTGGCATCCTTGACGCCGGCGATATTCTTCAGCTCGAACAGCCGCGCCATCGTCTCCACGGAGAGATCGACCACCGAGCGCGATGGAATATTATAGATGATGATCGGGATGCCGATCGCGTCGTTCACCGCCTTGTAGTGATGGTACATACCCTCCTGCGTCGGCTTGTTGTAATACGGCGTCACCACCAGCACCGCGTCGGCGCCGGCCTTCTCGGCGTGGATAGCCAGATCGACCGCCTCCCGGGTCGAGTTCGAGCCCGCGCCCGCGATCACCGGAACCCGGCCTTTCGCCTCGTCGACGCACCATTCCACAACCTTGCGGTGTTCGTCGTGGCTCAGCGTGGGGCTTTCGCCGGTTGTGCCGACCGGCACGAGCCCATGGACGCCCTCGCCGATCTGCCAACTTACCAGGCTGCGGAACGCGGCTTCATCGACGGAGCCGTTTTTGAACGGCGTCACCAGGGCGGTGTACGATCCCCTGAATATCGCCTTGCTTGCCATGATCCGCTCCAATGCGTTGCGCGGGCTTCGCCCGCGCCGAATTCGATGTTTCGCCAGTCATATCGGGTCTGGCGGCGCGACGAAAGGTCCGCGCCCCCGCCCAGACAGCCGCGATTTTGCCGCGGTTGGGGCGCATATAAGTCCGCCGCCCGAATTTTAGTATTTTGTCCACATATTCAATGAAAGTAGTCAGGAGATTAAAGCAGGCATGGGATTTTTGAAGCCTGCGTGATTTGCGAAAGGGGTTGCCGTGACATTGCCTGCCCGTGCATCAAGGTTGCGAACGGCTGTTTTCGGCGCGGGCGTGGTGGTGGCGGCCGGGCTCTGCACCGTGGCCGCAAACGCCGAAAAGGCCGCGAAGACCGAGAAGGCCGATAAGGCCGCCAAGACTCCGGCACCGAAGCCGCGACCTGTTTCGCACCACTCCGTCCCGAAGTCGGTCGCAGGCCCGAAGTCGGTCGCAAGCCCGAAGACAGTTGCGGGCCCGAAGACAGTCGCAGGCCACGCGCACGGCAAAACTTCAACTCCGGATAAAGACAAAGCCACCGCAGCCCCGGCAATTCAACCGGCCACGCGCAAGCACGCCGTGCTCCCGCCGCCGCCGAAACGCACGCCCGTTCCCAGGGCCGCGACGGCCGCGACAACATCGACGCCGCGCGCCGATCTCGAGGCGCTTCAGAATGTCATCGATCTGACCCGCAAACGCAGAACGTCCGACGCCACGCAGGTCGAGGCCGGCATGACGGACCCGGTGGCGCGCAAGCTCGCCGAGTGGATCATCCTACGCAGCGAAGACAACGGCGCGCCGACCGAGCGCTATCGCGCCTTCATCGAAGCCAACCCAAGCTGGCCGTCGCAGACGTTCCTGCGCCGGCGCGCGGAAGCAGCGCTGTGGGACGACCGTCGCGACGAGGCCACCGTGCTGGCCTGGTTCGACAAGGAACAACCGCTGTCGGCCAAGGGACGGTTCGCGCTGGCGCGCGCCCTGCTCGCGCGCGGCGATCGCGCCAACGCCGTGCTGCTGGTTCGCGAAGCATGGCGAACCGATTCGATGTCGGAAGCGCTCGAGGAGAAGGCGCTCGAGGCATTCGGCGCAATACTGACGCCGGGCGACCAGAAAGCGCGGATGGATTATCTGCTTTACGGCCGCGAAAGCGATGCGGCGCTGCGGGCGGCAAAGCGGCTTGGGAGCGCCGAGGTTGCGCTCGCAAGAGCGCGGATCGCCGCCGACCGCAAATCGTCCAGCTTGCGCACGTTGCTCGAAAACGTTCCAAACGAACTGCATGGCGACCCCGGCTATATCTTCGCCCGCATTCAGCTTTTGCGGCGTGAGGAGAAGTTCGGGGAAGCGGCGCGGCTGATGCTGCATGCACCGCGAGATCCCAACCGGCTTTACAACGTCGATGAATGGTGGATCGAGCGTCGGCTGCTCGCGCGCAAGATGATCGACGTCGGCGAGTATCGCACCGCATATCTCATCGCGCGCGATGCGGCGCTTCCTGCGCGGGATATCTACAAGACCGAGCAGGAGTTCACCGCCGGCTGGATCGCGCTGCGCTTCCTGAAGGATCCCAACACCGCCGCCCGGCATTTCGCCCGCATCGGCGTCGGCAGCGTCAACCCGACCGCGTTGGCGCGCGCCGGCTATTGGCAGGGCCGCGCCGCCGAAGCGGCAGGCCGCATCCAGGAAGCCCGTCACGCCTACGCCGCGGCGGCCGAGCAGTCCACCAGCTACTACGGCCAGCTTGCGCGCGCGAAACTTGGACTGCCGCAGATCGAACTCCGTGGCGTTCCCGGCAGCCGGTCGCGCGCCATCGAGCGGCTGGAGATCGTGCGCGCCGCACAGCTTCTTTATGCGATCGGTAAAGGCGAATTCGCGCTCCCGATCTTTGCCGACATGGGCGAGAACGGCGATCCGGACGCCGTACTCGGACTCGGCGAACTCGCCGCGCGCCAGGGCGACGCCCGGGCAATGCTGCTGGCCGGCAAGGCTGCGCTCAATCGCGGGCTGCCGTTCGATTTCTATGCCTATCCCGTCAGCGGAATTCCGTCGTTCAAATCGATCGGACCGGATATCGAACGCAGCATCGTCTATGCGATAGCCCGGCAGGAAAGCGCGTTCAATCCGTCGGTGGTGTCGCCGGCTCACGCCTACGGCCTGATGCAGGTGACGCCGGATGCCGGACGATATGTCTGCAAGAAGTACGGCGTCGGCTTCGACCTTCAGCGCATGAAAAACGAGCCTGCCTATAACGCCGCGCTCGGCGCGGCCGAACTCGGCGGCCTGCTCGAAGACTATCGCGGCTCATATATCCTGACCTTCGCGGCCTACAATGCCGGCCGCGGCAGCGTCAGAAAATGGATCGCGCGCTACGGCGATCCGCGCGATCCGGGGGTCGATGCGGTGGACTGGGTCGAACTGATCCCGTTCTCGGAGACGCGCAACTACGTCCAGCGCATTATGGAAAATCTGCAGGTCTACCGCGCCCGCTTCGGCGGAGGCTCGAAACTGCAGATCGAGGCGGACTTGCACCGCGGCTCCATCGAATAGCGCACGGGCCACCCATGCCTGCGCTTTTAGCTGAGCGGGCGCATCGTCGCGCAGACGTCACAGAACGCCTATGGCGTTTTCGAGCGAAGCATGTCCTCGGGCTTGACCCGAGGATGGATGCCGGTTCGCATCAAGAAGAAGCGCCAATCAAAATTATGGAGCCCCGCTTCTGATTCCATCAGAAGCGGAAAGGCTCCAGGTGAACAAAAAGGCGCTCCAAGGAATGCCTTTGCCGTTTGCCTTCCCGAAGAATGCTAGAGTCTGTTTCAATCGCGTTGAATCAGACTCGTTGCCTATCTTTTATTGAGCGTGATCTTTCCGAAAGCGATTTCCACTTTTCGGGATCATGCTCTGGTTATCGTCGAAAATTTCGTCGCACGTCGGGGTACGCGGCAGGGCCGTCTTCGTGGAAACGATAGAACGGGTTCACGTCGCAGTAGGCGATGCGGCCGGAGGCCGTCGCGAGGCATTGCTGGTAGGTGTCGAAGCTGCAATCGCCAACACCGCTCGCGTAAAAATCGCCTTTGATGCAATACGGATAATCCCGGGCCTGCGCGGCTGACGAAGCCAGAACAAGGAACGAGCCCGCAAAACCGGTGCACGCGGCCGCCAATAAAAATCCGTGAGTCGTCACCATATGTCTGACCATATGCATTGCGCTGTTACCCATTGCTGTTCCGCTTTGTCTCCCGGACTTATATTGTGAAAGAACGGGATCGACCACCGTCGCATACGACATCAACGGCGATTTGCTGAAAGATATTTCGTGTTTTGCTGCGGACAGAACCGGCCGCCACTCCCTGAACCGGGATGCGCTTGATCGAAGAGGCGCGCCGGCTCTGTGGTGGCATTCACATCTTCACACACTTATCGGATCAAGAGATATCCGAACAGCGGCCGAGCGACGCGACGCCCCGCTCATGGCGCCCCGCGATGACATATCGACATGCTGCATCGTGAATTTATCCTGATCCAGCCGGACCAGCGATACTGCGATTGCGCGAACAGTCTCCTGCCTCACCAGAAAAAATAACCCTCGGCAGTTTCCTGCCGAGGGTTAAGATGTCGTCAGGCGACCGGTATTACCAGTTGCGCTGCGCGCGGAGCATGACGGTCCAGGTGTCCTGATCCTTCAGGGTATAAGGACCAGCCGGCTTGGCAAGGCTGGTGCTGGCCGCATTCACCGTGCCGGCGTACTTCTGATCCAGCATGGTATAAACAGCTTCGGTCGTGAACGTCAGGTTCCTGACCGGGGTCCAGCGCAGGTTCGCGCCAACCTGCCCGATGTTGTAGTCCGGGTTGCAGGTTACGATGCCTGCACCATAATTAGAAGCAGTCATCCCGGCGCACATCAGAGCCTTGGCTGTGCCGGTGTAGCTAACCGCTGCGTAGGCACCAAAAACCGAACTGCTCCAGTACGGGTTCCAGTTGTGGGTGAAAGCGCCGCGCATGCCCCAGGTCGAAACCAACTGGAGCTGGTCACCGACGACGGGGCCATACACCGAGTCCGGCGCGAAGCCATATCCAACGCCGGTCACGCCGGAATAGATCGTTGCACCGGCTGCCGGACCGGACAGTTCCTGGAAGTTGTAGCCGCTCGCGCCGTTGGTATAGACGCCCGAGATGTTGATCGTGTCACCCGGTCCGGTCGGGATGTTCTTGATCTGGAGTCCGAGCTGACCGGCCCAACCCCACTTGTCTCCGGGACCGCCTGTCGTTTGATCGGCACCGTAGTAAGCAGGATTGTTGTTGTGGGCCGCAACCGACACCTGGAACAGGCCCCAGGCCTGATCGACGCGGATCTGGCCAACGACGTCCGGAGCGCGGGTTCCACCGTAGGCGCTGGCGCCGTAGCCGAAGTTACCCTGCGCCGCAGTTGCGAGGTTGCGAATGCCAGGCTGGTAGTATGCGCTCGGATCCTGCACGCCGACCGAGGCCGACACGCCGTTGCCGAACTCGGCGGTATAGGCGAACTGGTTCACGCCCTGCGAGGTGGTGCCGCCGCCGCCGACGAGACCATCATAGATGTTACCCGGATAGGCTCCCCAGGGCGTGCTGAACAGCGAGACGGCCTTACCCATCGTGAAGCCGGCGAACTGGATGAAGGCGAAGTTCAGGCCGAGCTGGCCGTTGGAGACGCCGCCATTCACAGCGGAGTCATACGCAGTCGCGCCGTTCCCCAAACCGTTGTAGCCGCCCGAGGTCCACGTGTAGTTCGCATCGAAATAGGTGCGGACCACGCCGTATTCGGTAGCGGTGCGGGTGTCGAGATTCAGGTTCGCGCGCGCCCGCCAGGTGAAATCGTTGCTGAGACGATTCTGAGCGCCGCCCAGACCCGAGGTATTGCCGCTGAAGACCGAATTCGTATTGACGCCCATATCGGCACGCAGGTAGCCGCCGAGCTTAAGGCAGGTGTCGGTGCCGGGGATATAATAGAAGCCTGCGCCGTACAGGGAGCAGACCTTCACGTATTCGACCGCCTTGGCCTTCAACGGAAGATCAGCAGCCTGTGCCCCGCTCATGGCGACGAGACCTGCCGCCGAGCTGAGGAAAAGGCTTTTCATCAATTTCATTTCAACCTCCAAGTTGCTCTGTAGGGCAGGTTCCGGATCCGCTGTGCGCCAGCACTCGAAGAAACGTTCCCTCAGTCCCTGACTAACCGCCCAGCCGTTCGCGCTTGTTCGGGCACTCCCGCCAACGCGAGGGACTCAAGCGAACCACCCAAAAACAGCGAACCACCTAAAACGGGACGACCTCGGGATGCCCCCCTCCGTCGTGTGACCACAATTACCGAACCGACTTGCACACGCAATGAAGGAACGTCTCAGAATAGAACGCGTCTAACCGTTTTTGGCCTTGTGTTGCACAAACAGCACGCCTTCCCGTTGCAAAGGGCCGAACAAGTCCTTGTTTGCCATATATTTTTCAAAACACGTCACCCCGCATGCGAATACTTGCTTGCCGTCGCGCCGGCCGCCCGCCCGCTTCGGAGGAGCGGCCCGTGCGAATCATCGCGCCTGTCGTCCAGCCTGATTCCATGGCTTTCGAGACGTGTTTTTGCGCTGCACGAACCATCCACCAGTCCGGGCGCCCCTGGGAATCGCCAAGCAAATTGACGAGAGCGCATAGCTGGCGCGGGATGATTCTAGCTCATGGGGGACGCATCTCTTGATCCGGCGCTTGCGGCTTGCGAGCGTGTCGGGCATATCGGGCGTCAACGGAGCTGTGGCCGAGTGGCTGAAGGCGGCGGTTTGCTAAACCGTTATAGGGTTGTAAAGCCCTATCGAGGGTTCGAATCCCTCCGGCTCCGCCATCCCGTGTTTATGCGGGTTTCTACATTTTACCCTGCCAAGAGGCGAGCCGCAGTTGGCGCGGTTGCCGCTGATAGAAGCGGTTTCCTCCGGCACAAAACCCGGCACAGTGCGTTTTCGGTTCGTTCGCGATAGGGTCCCCATCGATGTCCCCGCGCGTGATCCAGATGCCGCTGTCCGGCGGCGACCGGAAGCACTTTGCCCGCGAGCTGCGCCGGGTCGAAAGTCTGCACGCCGAATTTGTGAAAAGGGTCGATGCGGCCTACGCCGCAGCCAAAGACCAACTCCGCCTGGCGCATCGACTGGAATGCGAGGAATGGAACGCCCGGTTGTTTCTTGGCGGCGACGAAGCGCCGTCTCCCGCGCTCGCCGATGCGATCGATGCCGGCGCAACGCTCCTCAAGGTGAAGTGCAACGCCTGCCGAGCCACGCGTCGGGTCGACCTCACCCACGTCATCTGGCCGAGGAAGAATCAGGTGCACACGCTCCGGCCGAAGCTGTTCTGCGAACCCTGCAAGGTCACAACAGACCACAAGGTGCGACCGATGCCGGTCGGCCTGTTCGACCCGAATCCGGGGCCGGAGGCGACGGCGAAGGCGGTGCGCCGTCGAAATGGTCCCGGCGCTTCGAGGATCCTGTACCGATGCCTGACGGCAGCACGATTCGAACAATCGGAGAGGCCGCGGAGTATGCAACCTCACTTCCTCGAAAGACCGGCAACACGGAGCCGTGGCAACATGCCGCGCAGGAGCTGCAGCTAGCCGCCGAACACGGCGGCCCGTTCGTGTTCATGGCGAGGATCGGCTTCTATAAAGCCGTCTATGGAAGTACGCCGCCACCGATCGGCAATCCGGAAGGCAAAAAGGGCCATAGGTGGGGAAAGCGAAAACTGGCACGGGACCGTTAGCGTTTAATTCAGCAGCGCTTCCCGAAGATCGTTTAGAAGAGCGAGTTGAATCTCATTATCCTTCTGATGCTTCGCCACGTAGGTCAGTAGAGCTTCCGACATCTGGCCTCGTTCAAGAGCGCCATTTTCTTGAAGGCAATGGACTAGGACCGATCGACATTCATTGCAGCCACGTCATGGCTGCGGCGAGGTGGACGAATCCAGTGAAGTGAACAGTGCGTCTGTCGTAACGGGTAGCGAAACGGCGGAAGTGCTTGAGGCGGTTGAAGCAGCGCTCGATGCGATTGCGGCATTTATAGAGGCCGGCGTCGTGCGGGATGATGATTTTGCGCGTCCTGTTTGACGGGATCACCGCTTCGGCTCCGATGCCAGCGATGAGAGCACGCAAGGCATTGCTGTCATAAGCCTTGTCGGCGAGCACGGCGTCGCCGGTCTGGCCTTCGAGCAGCGCCGCGGCTTGAGTGACGTCTCCGACCTGCCCGGCGGTCACGATGAGGCGCAAGGGTCGGCCCAGCGCATCCGCAAGCATGTGGACCTTGGTGGTCAATCCGCCTCGGGAACGCCCCAGCGCCTGATCCTTGGCCCCCCTTTTCCGGTGGCGGCCTGCTGATGGGCGCGAACGATGGTGCTGTCGAGCATCAGATATTGGTTGTCGCGGTCGGCTGTCAGGGCGGCAAATACGCGCTCCCACACGCCGGCATGGCACCAGCGGCTGAAACGCCGATGCACAGATTTCCAGCGGCCATAGCGCTCCGGCAGGTCACACCAGTGCGCGCCGGATCGTAATACCCACAAATAGCCGTTCACGAACAGTCGATTATCCGCTCCCGTCCGACCCGGATCGCCAGCCTTGCCTGGCAGCAGCGGCGCAATCTTCGCCCATTGCCTGTCGCTCAGCTCGTACCGCTTGATCCCCATCGTCGAAGCTCCGTGCAGAATCACGGAGCCCTATGAATCAGCGATCAGCCCGATGGGGAATCATGAATGTCGATCGATCCTAGCATCTGAAATGCCGCAGTCGTCGCGGCCATATGCGCCGCGATGACTTCTTGATCGCCGGTGAGATTCTTTGTCATGATGGCCATCCCCTGCCCGCGAAAGGTTAGCGCGCCGCGCCAGAAATAGAAAACCCCGCCGGAGCGGGGTTGAAGGCTAGGCTGCCTGGGCATGGGGGATGTGATGGTCCAGAGCGAGGAAATTGGTCGCATCCTTTGCAACCGGCGGCAGCCTAGCGGGTTCCCAAATGGGTGAACGATCAAAGTCTCCAGAGACAGACGAAGACGCCGCAAAGCTCACCTTGAATGAGCTTAATGAATGGATCAGCCGCGCTGAGCTTCGTGCAAGCCATTTAAGTCTGTCAGCTTCGCTCAAGAAGTCTGCAATGAAACGGCTCGTCTGGCTCGAATCTCAGCGTGAGACGCTGCATGGCGTCCCGGCTCCTAAACGTGGACGCTTTTGAACTTAGGACACTCTCCAATTCAACTTAGGACACTGAGGGTCAAATACGGACAGTACCGGACGGCGGTGAGTGGCCTACTTCGGAGTACCCGATGTTGTTCCTAAATGGAACACGGCATGGTAGTCCGGATGACATTCCATCTGGAGGACGAGTACCATGAGTGTCAAAACAGGCTGGATTATCGGAGGCGCGATCGTCGCGCTGCTGGTCATTCTTTCCTACGTCGACACCGGGAACGGCCAGCATCCGGCGAATATCCCAACGCAGACACAGCCGCAGTGATGAACTGTGTGCGGCTATTCCATCACTAAGCCGACCCCCAACAGCGCCAAGGCCAGCAGAAACAGCCATGGCGCGAATTCGTCGGTGCGATCGCAGAGGAACAGCCACATCGCCAGCAGGCACGTCAGGATGCCAAATAGCTGGAGGACGGGGGCCAGCGCGGTCATGCCGGCCACCTGAACGCGATGGCGCCGGCGACGGATCGTGGTCGTTCCCTCACCCGATGGCCATCGTTGCCCGACGTGTCCATGCCAACGCCCGCGCGCCCATATGACGAGCGCCCCGACATGCGGGCCATGAGCCCAAAACCGTGCTGCTACACGCTGCAAGTGGTCGCCAGCACAATCAAGGGGTTACGAGCTATTACCAATAACTCCGAGCAGCACGGGAGCGGCACGGACCTTCGTGTTTCGTTCTGATTCGCGGACATGAAAAAGGGCGATGCCGAACCGATTGCACCGCCCCCACTTGCAGAGGATTGCCCGTCGAACCGTAGCCGGCGGCAGTAGGATCGGCCTATCCTGTCACTCAGTAAGTTGTGCGCCGGGAACACCCCTGCCCCTCGGACCGTTGATCTCGGCCCGTGTGCTTGCACCGATCCTCCGGAGGAGAGACCATGAAGTTTAAATTCGCACTTATTGGATTGGCTGCGCTCGGCAGCCTTGCCGTGGCGGGAAGCGCATCAGCAATGCCGCTCGCACCAGTTTCAACAACTTCAAACGTAGAGAATATTGCGGTGGTCTGCGGCCCGCATGGTTGTATTCGCACGGCGCCCGTTTATCGACCGTACGGCTACGGATATCGGTATGGATATCGTGGCTATGGCTATCGCGGCTATTACGGTGCCCGCCGCTATGGTCACGTGCACAGAGGTTATGGATATCGTGGCGGTTATCGCCGTTGGTAGATGTTCAGCGACAAGCGAAGCCCGCCGGCGTGACCCGGCGGGCCTTTCACAGGGCTCAAGCCATATCCGCACCTCATCCCGGTCGACGCGGGGTGCCAAGGCCGCGTGCTGCCGGTCCGACAAGATTGATCAGGCGGCGGTTCGCACCGGAGCGGCGAGAATCGACGTGCCTTCCGTCGCTGTTGCGGATGGTGGTGTAGCGGTCGAATGTCTCATAGCGCTGCCGATGGGCTTCGGTGACCGAGCTGCCGCCGGCCTCATGATCCATGCCGTCGCTGTTGCCCGGGACGCCATCGACGGTCCAGCCCAAGCTGGGTTCACCGTCCACGTCGGGCTCGCGGCCGTCGTGCTCGGCGCCTTCGTCTTCACAAACATCCTCACCCATCAGCGCAAGCCATCGCCAAGCTGTTGGGACAGTCGGACAGCGGCCCCAAAGCTGTAGCGGCTGGAGTTGCGCGCAGCCTGCCTTCCGACGTAAAAAGCCCCGACAATGCCGAAAAGGACCACTATGTCATCCCATCCAACCGACTTCCAAGGTTCCGTCATCGACGCGCTGCGCGAGACCATCGAGCAACAGATTCAAAATTCACAGGCCATAGTCAGCGGCGGCGGGGGACATTTCAATATCGACGTGACGTCACCCGTGTTTGCCGGCATGAGCACGCTCGAGCGCCAGCGGTTGGTATACAGCGCAATCGCTCACTTAATGCGGGGTGACATGCCCCCGGTGCACGCCGTCGACAGTTTGAAAACTCGAACGCCTGCTGGGTCTTGAGCCGGATTTAGCGGCCTTGAGAACCCCGCTGGCTGCTCGGATCTCGGGGGCGCCGATCATCTCGCCTGCCAGGATGCAGCGCTCCAGCGTCTCCCGCGATCGCCGATCGCGCGCATCGCGCCGCTCTGCCGCAGAGCTAAATCCGCATAAAACGAAGCCGCCGAGCCGGAATATGATCGGCCGACGGCTTCGCCAGGGTGAACCCGGACCTAGGGCAATGTCCGGCGTCGTGAAGCTAACGCATCCGCTCGCAAGGGCAACGCAACTCGCTTATTAAGCTTGATGTCGCCGCCGAACGTTAAAGCTGGAACCGGAGGCGATAGTTCTCGCCGTTCATCTCTTTCGCGTTTTCGAGCGAAGTGGAATCCGGTTCGCGTGCGAAAACGCGTTAAATCAAGGACCTGGAATCTTTCACCGTTTCCATGACAAGGTGAAAGACTCCAGGTTATGGACGTGATGGATCAGGCGGTCGAGCAGCGTACCTGTCAGCCGCTCCGATCCGAAGACGCTTGTGCGTTCCATGATTGGCCGGTCTTATGGCGAGAACCAACCACGTCGCTCGAAGCTGTGACCGCCGCGATCAGGCATTGAGATCGAAGCGGTCGGCATTCATCACCTTGGCCCACGCAGCCACGAAGTCCTTGGCGAACTTCTCCCTGGAATCGCTGCAGGCATAGACTTCGGCCAGGGCGCGAAGCTGCGAGTGCGACCCGAAAATCAGATCGACGCGGGTGGCGGTCCACTTCGGCTGTCCGGTCTTGCGATCGCGACCCTCGTAGAGGTTGTCGCCGGTCGGCTGCCATTCGGTGTCCATCGTCAGCAGGTTGACGAAGAAATCATTCGTCAGCTTGCCGACCTGCTGGGTGAAGACGCCATGCCTGGAATCGCCGGCATTGGCGCCGAGCACGCGCAGGCCGCCGATCAGCACCGTCAGTTCGGGCGCCGTCAGGTTGAGGAGTTCCGCGCGGTCAACCATGGACTCTTCCGGACCCATGAATTGATGCTTCTTGCTGTTGGTGAAGTTGCGGAACGCATCAGCACGCGGCTCGAGCGGCGCGAACGATTCCACGTCGGTCTGCTCCTGCGTCGCGTCCATGCGGCCCGGCGTGAACGGCACCTTGACGTCGACGCCGCCGTCCTTGGCGGCCTTCTCCACCGCTGCCGCGCCGGCCAGCACGATCAGGTCGGCGAGCGAGATCTTCTTGCCGCCGCCGGCCGCATTGTTGAACTCCTTCTGGATCGCTTCCAGCTTGGCCAGCACGGTGGCGAGCTGCTGCGGCTGGTTGACCTCCCAATCCTTTTGCGGAGCGAGCCGGATGCGGGCGCCGTTGGCGCCGCCGCGCTTGTCGGAGCCGCGGAACGTGGAGGCCGAGGCCCACGCCGTCGAGACCAGTTGCGGCACCGTCAGGCCGGACGCGAGAACCTTCGCCTTCAGGTCCGCGGCGTCCCTGTCGTCGACCAGCTTGTGATCGACCTCCGGAATCGGGTCCTGCCAGATCAGCACTTCGCTCGGCACCATCGCGCCGAGGTAGCGCTGGCGCGGTCCCATATCGCGATGGGTGAGCTTGAACCAGGCGCGCGCGAAGGCATCGGCGAACTGGTCCGGGTTGTCGTGAAAATGCTTCGATATCTTTCCGTAGATCGGATCGAACCGCAGCGACAGGTCGGTGGTCAGCATGGTCGGCACGTGCATCTTCGACTTGTCGTGGGCGTCCGGCGTGATCGCGGGCGCGTTCTTCGCCCGCCACTGGTGGGCACCTGCCGGGCTCTTTTCCAGTTCCCATTCGAACTTGAACAGCGTGTCGAAGAAGTTGTTGTCCCACTTCGTCGGCGTCTGGGTCCAGGTCACTTCGAGGCCGCTGCCGATGGCGTCACCGCCCTTGCCGGTGCCGTACTTGCTCTTCCAGCCGAGGCCCTGATCCTCGATCGCGGCAGCATCCGGCGCAGGACCGACCAGCGCGGCGTCGCCGGCGCCGTGGGTTTTGCCGAAAGTGTGACCGCCGGCGATCAGCGCCACGGTTTCCTCGTCGTTCATCGCCATGCGGAAGAACGTCTCGCGGATGTCCTTGGCCGCCGCGATCGGGTCCGGGTTGCCGTTCGGACCTTCCGGATTGACGTAGATCAGGCCCATCTGCACGGCCGCGAGCGGCTCCGCGAGTTCACGCTCGCCGCTGTAACGCTCGTCGCCAAGCCATGAGCCTTCCGGGCCCCAGAACAATTCCCGCGGCTCCCATTCGTCGGCGCGGCCGCCAGCATAACCGAAGGTCTTGAAGCCCATCGATTCCAGCGCGGCGTTGCCGGCGAGCACATAGAGATCGGCCCAGGAAATCTTGCGGCCGTATTTCTGCTTGATCGGCCACAACAGGCGACGCGCCCGGTCGAGCAGCACGTTGTCCGGCCAGGAGTTCAGCGGCGCAAAGCGCTGTTGACCACCGCCGGCGCCGCCGCGACCGTCGGTGATGCGATAGGTGCCGGCGCTGTGCCACGCCATGCGGACCATCAGGCCGCCATAGTGGCCGAAGTCAGCGGGCCACCAGTCCTGCGAATCGGTCATCAGCGCCTTCAGGTCGGCCATGACGGCGTTGAGGTCGAGCGTCTTGAACTCCGCGGCATAATCGAACGCCTCGCCCATCGGATCGGACAGGTCCGAGTGGCCATGAAGAACCTGGAGGTCGAGCAGGTTCGGCCACCAGTCGCGATTGTTCAGTCTGCGTACGCCTCCGGTGAACGGGCAGTTGCCGGCACCCTTGTCGTTCGTCTTTGCGTCCATGATCAGTCTCCGATGCTGTGCTGTCGCGTCGTTGCCGAATGGCCGCTACGGCGAATTCCAGTGGCGGATCGTCCGAGACCCAGTGGCGGATCGTCCGAGACAAAGGCAGCCCGGAGTCACTTGTCTTCAGGACGGACCGGTAACCGGCGGTCTACGGATTTGGACCAGACAAGGCCGCAGTCCTTCTGCAACGCGAGGATGGAGCAAGTCTGGAAGATATCGACGATCAGGTCCAGTCGAATTGCCTTTGTATCACGATAAGACTATCTTATCGGTGATGGTCACGCTCAAACAGCTTCGCTACCTCGCTGCGCTCGCGCGTCACGGCCATTTTGGACGCGCCGCGGACGCCTGCGCCGTCACTCAACCGGCGCTGTCGATGCAGATTCGCGAGCTCGAGCAATTTCTCGGAGTCACTCTGGTGGAGCGGCGGCCGGGTGAAGTGATGCTCACGGAAATCGGCCGGGAGATTTCACGCCGCGCCGAAGACGTGCTGGCCTCGGCACGCGATCTCGTCGATTTCGCCCGCCACCGCGCCAAGCCGCTGACGGGGCGGCTGACCCTCGGCATCATCCCGTCGCTCGCGCCTTACCTGCTGCCGCGGATGCTGCCGGCGCTGCAATCGCAGTTTCCAGACTTGCAGCTTGAATTGCGCGAGACGCAGACCCGCCAGCTGGTCGAGGAGGTCAAGAGCGGCGCGCTCGACGCCGCGATGCTGGCGCTGCCGCTGGGCGAGCCCGATATCGACACCATGACGCTGTTCGACGATCTCTTCCTGCTGGCGGTGCCGGCGAGCGATCCGCGGTCCGCCAAACGTCGCGTGGCAGCGCGTGATATCGATCAGTCGCGTCTGATTCTGCTCGAGGACGGCCACTGTCTGCGCGATCAGGCTCTGGCGTTTTGCGCCACGATCCCGCGCGGACCGACGCCGGGTGCGACCGGCATGACGTTCGGCGCATCCAGCCTCGCCACCGTGATGCAGATGGTCGCCGCCGGCTACGGCGTGACGCTGATCCCGCAGATCGCAGCCGATGTCGAGGCGCGCGGCCAGCGCGTCAAAATCCTGCGGCTCGAAGACCCGCAGCCCGGCCGCAGCATCGGACTGGCGTTCCGCAGGACGTCGCCGCGCAAGGCCGATTTCGCGGCGCTGGGCGAGGTGGTGAAGGGTTGCACGACGTCATAGAAAAAACGAGGGCGCCGGCTACGCTGGTGCCAGTGGTCTCGATCCCTGTCTCCTGAAGACTCTTGCCGACCCCCAACCAGCGCGCTCCATGCCGAAGGGATGTCCCGTTTCAAGGTTTATGATACATAGTAGCCCACTCTGACACGAACTTCGAAAGCCAAGGGGCGCTGGCAACCAAATCCAGTGCCGCTACTCAATCTGAAGTTCATTTGCGGGCTCGCGACCACCGGTGCAGGACTCTCAAATCGGCGGAACCAGACGCCTGATCATCGATCACGTCGGCCATCGCGGCGACGGCGTCGCGCTGACCGAAGCGGGCAGCGTGTTTGTGCCCTATACGCTCGGCGGAGAAACCGTGGAAGTCGAGCCGCTAGCTGGGCGTTGCGACCGCCTGCGTCTTCTCCACGTAGAGATCGCGAGTCCGGACCGGATCGCGCCGTTCTGCCTACATTTCGGCGCTTGCGGCGGCTGCGCCGTCCAGCACTGGCAGACGGAGAACTACCGCGCCTGGAAGCGGCAGATCATCATCGACACGCTGGCGCAAGCTCGCATCGACTGTACGGTGAACGAACTGATCGATGCACACGGCGCGGGACGACGGCGGATCACGCTGCACGCCCGGCGCGACGAGGATGGCAGGCTGCGCGTGGGCTTCGCCGCTCCGAACAGTCACGCCATCGTGCCGATTGCCGCCTGCCCGATCCTCGATCCCGCCCTGCTCGGCGCGCTCGACGCGGCGCGTGAACTCGCGGACGTGCTCAAACCCGCGAACAAGCCGCTCGACATTCAGGTGACCGCCGCCGGCAATGGTCTCGACATCGATATCCGTGGCTCCGGCCCGCTGCCCGCCGCGTTGATCGCGACATTGTCGCGTGTCGCCGAAGCACACCGGTTGGCGCGACTCACGCGTCATGGAGAACTAATCCTGATGCGCGTTCCGCCGGTTATCGCAATCGGGACGGCTCGCGTCCCGCTTCCGCCGGGCTCGTTTCTTCAGGCGACGGTCGCGGGCGAGGAGACGCTGGCGGCGCTGGTCGCCTCGCATTGCGGTAAGGCCAAACATATCGGCGACCTGTTCTGCGGCGTCGGACCTTTCGCGTTGCGCCTTGCGGCCAAAGCGCGAATCTCGGCCTTCGATAGCGACGATACGGCGGTGACAGCCTTGCGAAAGGCCGCGGCCGCCACGCCCGGACTGAAGCCGGTCAGCGCCGAGCCGCGCGACCTGTTTCGGCGACCGCTGGTGGCGCAGGAATTGCGTGACATCGACGTCGTGGTGTTCGATCCGCCGCGACAGGGCGCAGAAGCGCAAAGCAAACAACTCGCCGCCAGCAAGCTTGCCGTCATCGTCGCGGTTTCCTGCAACGTTGCAACCTTCGCACGCGATGCAAAGATCCTGATCGATGGCGGCTACCATCTCGAATCCGTGACCCCTGTCGACCAATTTCGGTACTCGCCGCATGTAGAACTGGTCGCCAAGTTTTCACGCCGGCGGTGATCACGGCCTACATCCCATCGAAGTCCAACCGCGCAAAAGCCGATTGAACATGACCGCATCCTCTCTCGCCAACGGCATAAGATCGAAAACACGTTCGGCAGGCTGAAGGACTGGCGGCGCATCCACGCCCGTTACGATCGATGCGCTCCCACTTTCTTCTCGGCTCGTGGCGCGAACCTCGTAGTGGTTCATCGCCTCGTCGATATTCGCGATGAAGGTGTCGGCGATCACAGACTGTCGATGATGATCACTTCTTCGCATGATCGATCTTCGTCCCGTCGATCCAGTTAAGCCAGATCGGCGGTGGTGTTGTTCGCCACACGAAGCTGAGGCTGCAGAATGCAGGCCTCCTAAGCATTGAAGTATGCGGGATCGGTCTTTCTCAATAGAAGACCGCCCTCGATTACTCAGTTAACCCCCGCTGTTCGGCTGCTATCGCGCCCCGGTTCTGTTCCGGGCTAGCCGTTGATGCAGGCCGGATTTCTGCTGGGATCGCCACCCTGTCTTTTTGTTTTCATTCGTTGCGACATCGCTTGCGGGGTTTCACACAACGGATGGAAATCGCAGGCTATTCAGGGCTATAGGCTATAAACCGAATAATCCGCCATCGCCCGTCGCCCTCTTTTCGAAAGACATCGAGGCCCGTCTCCCTGCTGATCAGATCGCCGGGATTTATCTTCAGGGTCCAGTTCAGACGGACAACCGCGATGGTTCTGTCCACGATGATCTCTTTGACGTCGAGGTCATAGCGGAATGTCCTGTGGGGATCATCGAGCGCCTTGCTGATCGTTGCGCAACGCGTTTCGTAACCAGCGCTACCCTGGCCCTGGACGTCAGAAACCAGTGACTTCGAGAACAGGTCGCAGGCTCCGAACTTGTCTCCACTATTGAAGCTCGCCGTCCATTGTTGCAGGCGCGTTCTGATATCAGTCGCGTCATCCGCGATCGCAACCGCACAGTAAAACTGTAGTGCGAAAATTGAGCAGAGAAGATTGAGCCAGATCTTGGCGCTTGTCGTCATGGCGACCCTGCGCATGAAATCGTCACGATAGGGCCGAACGTCTGAACCGCCCCACTATAGCGTTTTCGAACGAAGCATGTCCTCGGGCTTGACCCGAGGCTGGAATCCGGTGCGCGTGAAGAAAACGCGTCAACGCTAGAAGGGAATATCGTCATCCATATCGCTGCGGCGGACACCAGCTGCAACGGCGCGGCGCGGGCCGCCGGATGAGCCTCCCGATCCGAAATCGCCTCCGGAATCGTCCGATCCAAAATTCCCCCCGCCTCCGCCGCTATTGCGGCCATCGAGCATCGTCAGCGCCGAGTTGAAATTTTGCAGCACGACTTCGGTGGAGTATTTTTCGACCCCGCTCTGATCCGTCCATTTGCGGGTCTGCAACTGGCCCTCGATATAAACCTTCGAGCCTTTTTTCAGGTACTGCTCAGCGATCTTGCACAGGCCCTCGTTGAATATCACAACCCGATGCCACTCGGTTTTTTCCTTGCGCTCGCCACTGGTCCTGTCGCGCCAGCTTTCAGACGTGGCGATTCGCAAGTTGGCGATCGGCCGCCCGTCTTGGGTCCGCTTGATTTCGGGATCAGCGCCGAGATTGCCGATCAGAATGACCTTGTTCACGCTACCCGCCATCGCCGTTCTCCAATCTCCACCCCGATTTGCCGATACGAATGGATGCCGCCGGTTAAACACCGGCACCGTCCCTCGCGGCAGCGGTCGCGACCCTACACTCCCGTCGTCTTGTGGAGACGGTCAATTCACCGGTTATCCACCGGCCGAATATAGAATGTTCCATCTTTGTTCTCAAGAGGGATGTCGCGAGGTCGCAAAAGCCGTAGGCGGGTTTCTGCGCCTGGGGAATTAGGATCAATTTGAGCCGAGTGTTGCTTTTGAGAGACGGCTTTTTTCAACGCCGGGGGATATACAGCATCCATGAAATTCAGCGCTCGCGTCCAAACAAAGTTTGAAATTCGGGGATTTGCAATGAACAAGCTACTGATCGGCGCCGTGGGTGCTCTCGCCATCGGCTTCGCCGCGGCGCCCGCCGCCGCAGCCGACCTCGCCCCGCACCACTATACGAAGGCCCCTCCTCCGATGGTGGCCGCGATCTTTGACTGGAGCGGTGTCTACGTCGGCGCGAACGGCGGCTGGGGATCGAGCCGGAACTGCTGGGACTATACCTTGCCCCCGGCTGGCTCCGAAGGTTGCCATGACGCAACCGGCGGCACGGTCGGTGGCCAGATCGGCTATCGCTGGCAGTCCAGCAACTGGGTGTTCGGCCTTGAAGCCCAGGGCAACTGGGCCGATCTGAACGGTCGCAATGCCAGCCTCATCAACCCTCTCGTCACCAACGACAGCCGCCTTGAGGCGTTTGGCCTGTTCACCGGCCAGATCGGCTACGCTTGGGATGCCACTTTGCTCTATGTGAAGGGTGGCGCCGCGGTGACGTCCAACCGCTATCGAAGCCTCGATACGGCTACCGGCGTTGCACTGACCGACAATGTCAACAACACCCGTTGGGGCGCCACGGTTGGTGTCGGCCTTGAATATGGCTTCGCACCGAACTGGTCGCTTGGCTTCGAGTACGATCACATCTTCATGGGCAGCAGCACCCACAACTTCATCAGCAACGGTGTGGATGTAAATGCTCCCGCCGGTACGGTGTACGGAACCGATAAAATCAGTCAGGACGTGGACCTTGTCACCGCTCGCATCAACTATCGCTGGGGTGGCCCGGCCGTTGCGCGGTACTGATCGCATCTGATCCGAACATCTCTCGGAACTACAAAAGGCCGGCTTTCTGCCGGCCTTTTTGTTGCTTGTGCTTGTTTGCTTGTGCCGGCCGCAACACCCGGGATAAATCTGCTGGAGCGTTTTCGATTTTGATGAAATTCGACCCGGATGATACTTCGCCTCTCCCCGTGGGGAGAGGTCGGAGCCGAAGGCTCCGGGTAAGGGGTCGAGCATTTCTGAAGGAGTAACCCTTCACCCCGACCCTCTCTCCGAATCAAAGTCGGATTTATCCTTTGACATCAAGGTTGGCCAACTCGGGTAAACCTCGAGTTGGATGGGAGGAAGCGCGCTTCGTTCGTGGCAGGTGTTTCCATCAAAATCGAAAAAAGTCTTTGTGCCCTCCTTCCTGGCTAAACAGGACCCATCGGATAGTTGAGGACGCCTTCGGCTAAGCGATTCGGGGCTGCCTCCGGTTGCAGAAACTCGTATTCTCTGGCGCGCCACCGCGCACACGGGTAAATCGCGCTTACCACCTCCTCCGCGACGAAATCGGTGATGATCGGCGTCATCCCTCTGGAAATCGTCCGCCGTTCTATCTACGTTCCTGCGATAACCGCAACATGGCGCTGGCCGGGAACTTCTATCCGGTGCGGCGCGCCCGAACGCGGCGCGGCTTTCGCGTCCGGAAAAGCCCGTTATGGACGAAGTCATCAAGGCCAAGCGGCAACAAGCAGTTTCCGCCACGCGCGCCATCACGATCCGCGGAGCCCGCGAACACAACCTGAAGAACGTCGATCTGGAAATCCCGCGCGACAAGCTGGTGGTGTTCACCGGCCTGTCCGGCTCCGGCAAGTCGTCGCTGGCATTCGATACCATCTATGCCGAGGGCCAGCGCCGCTATGTCGAATCGCTGTCGGCCTATGCGCGCCAGTTCCTGGAGATGATGCAGAAGCCGGATGTCGACCAAATCGACGGGCTGTCGCCGGCGATCTCCATCGAGCAAAAGACCACGTCGAAAAACCCGCGCTCGACCGTCGGCACCGTCACCGAGATTTACGACTACATGCGGCTGTTGTGGGCGCGCGTCGGCGTGCCCTATTCGCCCGCCACCGGCCTGCCGATCGAAAGCCAGACGGTGTCGCAGATGGTCGACCGCGTGCTGGCGCTGCCCGAAGGCACCCGGCTCTATCTGCTGGCGCCGGTGGTGCGCGGCCGCAAGGGCGAATACCGCAAGGAACTGGCGGAGTATCTCAAGAAGGGTTTTCAGCGCGTCAAGATCGACGGCGCGTTTCACGAACTCGCTGACGCCCCGGGGCTCGACAAGAAGTTTCCGCATGACATCGACGTGGTGGTCGATCGCATCGTGGTGCGGCCGGACATCGGCCAGCGGCTGGCGGAGAGTTTCGAGACCGCGCTGAAACTGACTGAGGGGCTCGCGGTGGTGGAGTTCGCGGATGCGCCTGCGCAAAGCGGCCCCCTCCCCAACCCTTCCGCGCATAGCCCGTCGAAGACGGGCGTAAACGCCCTTTCGCTGGGCGAGGGAGTCGCGCGTAGCGCGGCGGGAGGGAGCAAATCTGAAAGGAAAGTCGCCAAAATTCACGACAAAAGCGGGCCTGAACGCATCCTGTTCTCGGAAAAATTCGCCTGCCCGGTCTCCGGCTTCACCCTTCCCGAAATCGAACCGCGGTTGTTTTCATTCAACAACCCCTATGGCGCCTGCCCGAAATGCGGCGGCCTCGGCGTCGAGCAGCATGTCGATGAAGACCTCGTCATTCCGGACAAGGAGCTGACCCTGCGCAAGGGCGCGATCGCTCCGTGGGCGAAATCGTCGTCGCCGTATTACCTGCAGACGCTGACCGCGCTCGGAAAATTCTACAAGTTCACGCTGGATACCAAATGGAAGGACCTGCCGAAAAAGACCCAGGCCGCGCTTCTGCACGGTTCCGGCGATAACGAGATCAAGTTCTCGTATGAAGACGGGGTGCGCTCCTACGATACCAAAAAACCGTTCGAGGGCGTCATCACCAACATCGAGCGCCGCTTCCGCGAAACAGAAAGCGAGTGGGCGCGCGAGGAACTCGGCAAGTATTTTTCAGATGTTCCGTGCGACGCCTGCAAGGGTTATCGGCTGAAGACGGAGGCGTTATGCGTCAGGATCGGCGGCAAGCACATCGGAGAGATCAGCGAGTTGTCGGTGCGTCACGCCGGCGAATGGTTCGAGACCGTGCCGGACATGCTGTCGCCGCAGCAGAACGAGATCGCCGGCCGCGTGCTCAAAGAGATCCGCGAGCGGCTGTCGTTCCTGCTCGACGTCGGCCTCAATTATCTGACGCTGTCGCGTGCTTCCGGCACGCTGTCCGGCGGCGAGAGCCAGCGCATCCGCCTCGCCTCGCAGATCGGCTCCGGCCTCACCGGCGTGCTCTACGTGCTGGATGAGCCCTCCATCGGCCTGCACCAGCGCGACAACGCGCGCTTGCTCGACACCCTGAAGCGGCTGCGCGACCTCGGCAACACCGTGATCGTGGTCGAGCATGACGAGGACGCCATCCGTCTTGCCGATCATGTGCTCGACATCGGCCCCGGAGCCGGAATGCACGGCGGGCACATCGTGGCGCAGGGTACGCCGGCAGACATCATGAAGAATCCGAAGTCGCTGACCGGAAAATATCTGACCGGCGAACTGGCGGTCGACATACCGGAGCGGCGGCCGCCGAACCATCGCCGCACCATCAAGGTGGTGAACGCGCGCGGCAACAATCTGAAGAACGTCACCGCGGAAATTCCCCTCGGCCTGTTCACCTGCATCACCGGCGTCTCCGGCGGCGGCAAGTCGACATTGCTGATCGACACGCTCTACAGGGCGATCGCGCGCAAGCTCAACAACGCCAGCGAGGGCGCGGCGCCTCATGATCGCATCGAAGGGCTGGAGCACATCGACAAGATCATCGACATCGACCAGTCGCCGATCGGCCGCACGCCGCGCTCCAACCCCGCGACCTATACCGGCGCCTTCACGCCGATCCGCGAATGGTTCGCGGGGCTTCCCGAGGCGAAGGCGCGCGGTTATGCGCCGGGCCGCTTCTCGTTCAACGTCAAGGGCGGCCGCTGCGAGGCGTGTCAGGGCGACGGCGTCATCAAGATCGAGATGCACTTCCTGCCCGACGTTTACGTCACCTGCGACACCTGCAAGGGCAAGCGGTATAACCGCGAGACGCTGGAGGTGCTGTTCAAGGGCAAGTCGATCTCGGACGTGCTCGATATGACGGTCGAGGAAGCCGCCGAATTCTTCAAGGCGGTGCCGCGCGTGCGCGAAACCTTCAAGACGCTGCATCGCGTCGGTCTCGACTACATCCGTGTGGGACAGCAGGCCACCACGCTCTCAGGCGGCGAAGCGCAACGCGTCAAGCTTGCCAAGGAGCTGTCGAAACGCGCCACGGGACGCACACTCTATATTCTCGACGAACCCACCACGGGCCTGCACTTCCACGACGTCAAGAAGCTTTTGGAAGTGCTGCACGAACTGGTGGCGCAAGGAAACACCGTTGTCGTCATCGAGCACAATCTCGAAGTCATCAAGACCGCTGATTGGGTGATCGACCTCGGCCCCGAAGGTGGCGACGGCGGCGGCGAGATCGTCGCCTGGGGACCGCCGGAAGACATCGTGAAAGCACCGCGCAGCTATACCGGGCAGTTTCTGAAGCCGGTGCTGGAGAAAGCGGGAAAACCGAAGCGGCGGAATGCGAGCGAAGCGGCGGAATAACGCCAGTCGTGCCTGTCGGTTTAATCGGGTTGATCAGATCTTTTGACCGTCTGTTTTCCTCTGCCGGTGTCGTCTTTCGGATTCGCTGCGAGGAAGAGTAGAAAGACAGGAGGGCTGGATGAAAATTCCGTAACCTGCATTGCGGAACTTGCTTTGCATTGCCACGTTGGAATCCAAGGCTCGATACACCGGAATCACGATACGGAGTTGAAAATATGTTGAGTTTCAAACCAGTATTAGCCGCGGCTGTCATTGCGCTTGCAGTGCCGCTGGCCACGACTTCCCCCAGCTCCGCGCAAACAAAAGCTCAGTATTCTGGCGGTGGCGGCCACGTTGGTGGCGGCGGCGGGCATATGGGTCATGGTGGCGGAGGTGGTCACATGGGCATGCGACCGGGTGGTGGCGGTGGCGGCGGAAATTGGGCCGGTGGCGGCGGCCGACATTGGGCCGGTGGCGGCGGCTGGCATGGTGGGCACTGGCATGGCGGAGGTCATCGCTGGGGCGGCGGCTACTATGGCGGTGGTGGCTTCTTCCCGGGCTTCGTCGTAGGCTCAGCGATCGGCAGTGCGTTCGCAAGCCCCTATTACTATGATGACTACGGCTATGACGACGGTCCGGTCGCCGAGGTTGTTCCAAGCAACGCCGGCGACATCGCTTATTGCCAGCAGAGGTTCAAGTCATACGACGTCAGTTCGGGAACCTATCTTGGCTATGACGGTCTGCGTCACCCCTGCCCGTAATTCGGTCCCTGGCGCGCGGGATTCTTGACCCGCCGGTCTCTCAAATCAAGGAGCGGTGCCCTGCGCGCCGCTCCTTCTTTATTTCAGGCTCCTCATCACGGGAGCATGATCCCGAACAGCGAAACCGGTTTTCGGGAAAAGATCATGCTCAAACAAATCAAACAAACAAGATAAGCGACGAGTCTGATTCCGCGCAGTCGAACAGGCTCCGGCAACGCTCGTTGTGATTCGAGCCTGTTCACGCGAGTTCGGATAATCGAAAAAATCAGGCGGAAACCACCGCCAGAACGACGACGCCGCGCTCGCATCGGACGCCGGCCCGCCTCCCGCGGGAAAAGGGTCCCCGAGTCGCTGGAACGCAACCCCTCAGGATCAATAAATAGTTGTCCTTGTGAACAGCGTGAGAAGCTCGTCTCTGCAGGCCCTGTGGGGATTCTTTCGTTTGGGAATCCTTGAGGACTCACCGATACTTGACCTCGTCCAAGGCGAGTCCCCCCGTGGTTTTCCTCTCTTTCCACCATATTTAGTGTTTCATTGAGGAATGAATACTAATCCTTGACTGTGTGGAGAGGGTTGCCTTAGCTTTTGATCCGCTCGACGCGCATGTAACTGGGTCACGCCGAGCCTCCCTCAAGGGTTCCATTATGAACACTTCGTCGGCCGGTTGGCGACGGGGTCGTGGGGGTGTCTGCGTTGGCGACAAGACGTTTGGGGACGTCAAAAACGGGCCAAAAGGCTCAAATCGCAGTGTGGGGCGTTAGGGTATGATCGGCGGCGGAGCCAATTCTGTCCCCGTTCGTGCTCCAGAGGATCGACGGCCAGGAACGCGCGGCCGAACTGCGGACCAAAAAAGTCCGCGAATGGAAATCGCCGATGCCGCTTAAGCGGCGCGGACAGTGACGGGGCAAGGGACATGAGATTCGAACGGCGCTACACCAGGGACGGGCAGTCACCCTATGCGGAGATCAATTTCCGGCTGACGACGAGCGAGATCCGCAATCCGGACGGCTCGGTGGTGTTTCGCCTCGAGAACGTCGAGGTGCCTGAATTCTGGTCGCAGGTCGCCTCCGACGTGCTCGCGCAAAAGTATTTCCGCAAAGCGGGCGTTGCGGCACGTCTGAAGAAAATTGAGGAAGAGACGGTCCCCTCATGGCTGTGGCGTTCGGTGCCCGACACGGACGCGCTCGCCGCCCTGCCCGAGGCCGAACGCTTCGGCGGCGAAACGTCGTCCAAGCAGGTGTTCGATCGTCTTGCCGGCTGCTGGACCTATTGGGGCTGGAAAGGCGGCTACTTCAGTTCGGAAGATGACGCGCGCGCCTTCAATGACGAGCTGCGCTACATGCTGGCGCGCCAGATGGTCGCGCCGAACTCGCCGCAGTGGTTCAACACCGGCCTGCACTGGGCCTATGGCATCGACGGCCCCGGCCAGGGCCACTCCTACGTCGACTTCAAGACCGGCAAGATGACCAGGTCGAAGTCGGCCTACGAACATCCGCAGCCGCACGCCTGTTTCATCCAAGGCATCGAGGACGACCTCGTCAACGAGGGCGGCATCATGGACCTGTGGGTGCGCGAGGCGCGCCTGTTCAAATACGGCTCCGGCACCGGCTCCAACTTCTCGCGGCTGCGCGGGGAAGGCGAGCGCCTGTCCGGCGGCGGCCGTTCCTCGGGCCTGATGAGCTTCCTCAAGATCGGCGATCGTGCCGCGGGCGCGATCAAGAGCGGCGGCACCACGCGCCGCGCCGCCAAGATGGTTGTGGTCGATGCCGATCATCCGGATATCGAGCAGTACATCGACTGGAAGGTGAAGGAAGAGCAGAAGGTCGCCGCGCTCGTCACCGGCTCCAGGATCAACCAGAAGCACCTCAAGGCGGTGATGCGCGCCTGCGTCAACTGCGAAGGCTCGGGCGACGATTGCTTCGTGCCGGAGAAGAATCCGGCGCTGCGCCGGGAGATCAAGCTGGCGCGTCGCGCGCTGGTGCCGGACAACTACATCAAGCGCGTCATTCAATTCGCCAGGCAAGGCTACAAGGATATCGACTTCCCGGTCTACGACACCGACTGGGACAGCGAGGCCTATCTCACCGTTTCCGGCCAGAACTCAAACAACTCGGTGTCGCTGCGGGATGACTTCCTGCGCGCGGTCGAGACCGACGGCAACTGGAATCTGATCGGCCGCACCAACAAGAAGGTCACGAAGACTCTCAAGGCGCGCGACCTCTGGGAGAAGATCGGCTATGCGGCCTGGGCCTCGGCCGATCCCGGGCTGCACTTCAACACCACGATGAACGACTGGCACACCTGCAAGGCGTCCGGCGACATCCGCGCGTCGAACCCGTGCTCGGAATACATGTTCCTCGACGACACCGCCTGCAATCTGGCCTCCACCAATCTGTTGACGTTTTACGACGTTGCGACGAAGCGCTTCGATGTCGAGGCGTACGAGCATCTGTGCCGGCTCTGGACCGTGGTGCTGGAAATCTCTGTGCTGATGGCGCAGTTCCCGTCCAAGGCGATCGCGGAACTCTCTTACGAATTCCGTACGCTGGGCCTCGGCTTCGCCAACATCGGCGGCCTGTTGATGACCATGGGCCTGTCCTATGACTCGAAGGAAGGCCGCGCGCTGTGCGGTGCCTTGACCGCGATCATGACCGGCATCGCCTACAAGACCTCCGCCGAGATGGCCGGCGAACTCGGCGCCTTCCCCGGCCACAAGAAGAACGCAAGCCACATGCTGCGCGTGATTCGAAACCATCGCCGCGCCGCGCTCGGTCAGGCTTCCGGCTATGAGGCCCTCGCCGTCAACCCGGTGCCGCTCGACCATGCCTCCTGCCCGCAACCCGACCTCGTCGCCCACGCGACGAGAGCATGGGACGATGCGCTCGCGCTCGGCGAACAGCACGGCTATCGCAACGCGCAGGTCACTGTGGTGGCTCCGACCGGCACCATCGGCCTGGTGATGGACTGCGATACCACGGGTATCGAGCCCGACTTTGCGCTGGTGAAGTTCAAGAAGCTCGCCGGCGGCGGCTATTGGAAGATCATCAACCGCGCGGTGCCGGAAGGGTTGCGCGCGCTCGGCTATCGCGAGAGCGAGATCGCCGAGATCGAGGCCTATGCGGTCGGTCACGGCTCGTTGTCCAACGCGCCCGGCATCAACATCTCCACCCTGAAGGCCAAGGGTTTTACCGACGAGGCGATCGAGAAAGTGGAGAAGGCGCTGCCGACCGCATTCGACATCAAGTTCGCCTTCAACAAGTGGACCTTCGGCGAAGACTTCATCCGCGACACGCTCGGCATCGGCGCCGATGTGTTGGCGTCGCCGTCCTTCGACCTGCTCGCAGCGGTCGGCTTCACCAGGCGCGAGATCGAGGCCGCCAACGTGCACATCTGCGGCGCGATGACAGTGGAAGGCGCACCGCACCTCAAGGCCGAGCACTATCCGGTGTTCGATTGCGCCAATCCGTGCGGCAAGATCGGCAAGCGCTATCTGTCGGTGGAAAGCCACATTCGCATGATGGCGGCATCGCAGCCGTTCATCTCGGGCGCGATCTCGAAAACCATCAACATGCCGAACGACGCCACGGTGGAAGACTGCAAGTCCGCCTACCTGCTGTCCTGGAAGCTGGCGCTGAAGGCCAACGCGCTCTATCGCGACGGCTCGAAACTATCGCAGCCGCTCAACTCGCAACTCATCGCCGACGATGACGAAGACGACGATGCAATCGAGGCGCTGCTGGAAAAGCCGATGGCTGCGCGCGCGGCCGCCGTCTCCGAGAAGGTGGTGGAGCGGCTGGTCGAACGCATCATCGTGATGCGCGAGCGCGAGAAGATGCCGGATCGCCGCAAGGGCTACACCCAGAAAGCGGTCGTCGGCGGCCACAAGGTTTACCTGCGCACCGGCGAATACGATGACGGGCGCCTGGGCGAGATCTTCATCGACATGCACAAGGAAGGCGCGGCACTGCGCTCCTTCATCAACAACTTCGCCATTGCTGTTTCATTGGGCCTGCAATACGGCGTGCCGCTGGAGGAATATGTCGACGCCTTCACATTCACCCGTTTCGAACCCGCGGGTCCGGTGCAGGGCAACGACTCGATCAAATACGCGACCTCGATCCTCGATTATGTTTTCCGCGAACTCGCGGTGAGCTACATGTCGCGCTTCGACCTCGCCCACGTCGATCCCTCGGAATCCGGTTTCGACGCCATCGGCAAGGGCGTCGTGGAAGGCAAGGAGCCGGAAGGTCAGCCGCAGCAGGCCACCCGCTACGTCTCCAAGGGGCTGACCCGCTCGCGCACCGACAATCTCGTCGTCATGCGCGGCGGTGGCGAGGCGCGCGGATCGGCTCCCTCCTCCCTAGCCAGCGAAGGCGGCACACGTTCCTCTGCTCCCTCACCCCTTGCGGGAGAAGGTCGTGTCGGGTCCAAGGTGACCCCCCTTTCCTCCTCGCATGCGGGCGAGGCGACGGAAGGCGCAGTCGCGCTGAAGCAGGAGACCGAGCACGACCTCTCGCCGACCGAGCGACTGGAGCAGCAGCAAAGAAGCAAGGTTGCCGCGCATTCAACCGCGCCGACCAAGGCAGAACGCCGCGCAGAAGCGAAGGCGAGAGGCTATGAGGGCGAGATGTGCCCGGAGTGCGGCAACTTCACACTGGTACGCAACGGCACCTGCATGAAGTGTGATACGTGCGGGTCCACGACCGGATGTTCGTGAGCTGAAACGGATAACAGCAGTTGTGGGCAAAGCCTTACGGCATGCCCGCAAGTCCGATGGTAAAGTATTGACCAATCGGATCCGCGGGCGGCAGTGGTTGCCTTGATCTCATCATCGTACCAAGATCTCCGACGTTGCTCCCTCGGAGATTCAGGATGGTTTTGCCCCTCTTGAGACCGGCGGGATTTGCCCGAGCCAAAGTCCGACGAGGCTGACAGCAGACATTGTTGCGCACGCCCTACACTCGGGCAAGGATAGCGCGGCAACGGCTTTATCATTTTAAGGTAGCTCGCGAACGTTTAATCAGCCTGCACGCCTTTGGGTGTTCTTCAAAATGCCACCTGCAACCACTAAAGACAAAAGCGCATAGTTCGAAAATGACAGATGCAAAGAACCAACTGTCGAACACGGGGCTTCACGCGCCCGGCTGCGTTTTCTGTGCCTTACGTGATACTCCCAACGTCGTCGCGCGAAACGAACTGACCTTTGCGGTCCGAGACACGACGCCGGTGACACACTTGCACACCCTGGTTCTTCCCTGCCGCCATGCCGCAACCTATTTTGACCTGACGGAATCGGAACTGGCCGCAGCCAATGAGTTGTTGCGACATCTCCGGTTGGAGATCATGAAGGCCGACCCGTCGGTGAAGGGTTTCAACGTCGGCGCGAATATCGGTTTGGTTTCCGGTCAGACGATTTTCCATTGCCATATCCATTTGATTCCCCGTCGCGAAGGCGATGTCCCTGATCCTCTTGGTGGCGTTCGCGCGGTAATTCCCGACAAAATGCGCTATTAATTCGTCAGAAACTTCTGTGGCCCTTGACAATCGAGCGAGGGAAGGTCAGCTTTGTACATGGCGATGGAGTTCGCCTTTTAACCGCCCTCGGGGCTGATGACTCCTGTCGAGCCAATTTTGGCAGACGGGAGTTATGCGCCTTGCTCAAACAATCCCCTCGAACAAACTGTCGGTCATTAGCTGTTAGGTTGGCTTCCCTTGCGCCGGGAGGTCGCTCGTGATCACGCGCGATATCCTCCTCCAAATTGCCCAGGTGCTCACCACACTGCTACTCGCGCCCTTATTGCAGGGCGCAATCCTGCAGGCTCAGGAACGGGTCCAGCGCAGCCAGGGTCCGGGAATCTTTCAGCCCTATCGCGATCTCTGGAAGCTGTTTCACAAGCAGATCGTCGTGCCCGAGACGGCATCCTGGCTCTACTGGGCCGCGCCGATCGTTGCGTTCACCACGACATTGACAGTTCCCATTCTGATCCCCGTTCTCACCAACTTTCCTCTTCCACTGTCAGACATGGGGGACATCCTCGGCGGCGGTCTGATCCTGACGCTTGGATCATTCATGATTACGCTCGCTGGTCTCGATACGCGCAGCGCTTACGGCGGCATCGGCTCCAGCCGCTCGGTCATGGTCACTATTCTCGCCGAGCCGACGCTCATCCTTGTCTTCGTCGGCATTACGCTGCTGGCGAAATCGATGCTGCCGTTTGTGGTCAATCACCTCCTCGTCGCGCAGCCGTGGATTTATTGGGGCCCGACCCATCTGTTTTTGGTCGCTGCCTTCTTCGTGTTGATCCTGGTCGAGACGGATCGGCTCCCGATCCATTCCAGCACGCATATCGAAGTCTACATGATCGAAGAGGCGCGAATTCTCGAATATTCGGGCCCGATGCTCGCGATCCTTCGATGGGCATCGATGATGAAGCAATTCATCCTCTATACGATCTTCTGCAACGTGTTGCTGTTTCCCTGGGCGCTCTCCATCCAGGGAACGGCAATCGGGGTTGTCGGATCTATCGGCGCCCTTGCGATCAAATTCCTCCTGGTCGCCTGCGTTGTGGTGCTCGTCGAAACCGTACAGTCCCGACTGCGCTTCTACCGATACCAGGAGCCCCTTGCAGCGTCCTTCATGCTGGCGATCCTTGCGATCGTCGGCACGCAACTGAGCTAGTCCCATGCTCGCGGCCCATCTTGATCCCCTGCCGGCCTCGCTGTTCAGCCTCCTGGCGATCGGCAGTCTGTTGTTGTCCTTCGTCATGCTCGGTTCGCGATGGCTTCGCCATTACCTCTTCGCCTTCGCGGCCCAGTCGTGGCTTATCGCAATCCTTTCGGGCGCGGTGGGTTACTATGGAAATTACGACGAACTCTATATCGTCGCGGTTCTGACGGCGGCCTTCAGGGGTCTGCTGCTTCCCTATCTCATTCTGCGTATTATCAAGCGGCTGGAAGCGCACCGCGAAGTTCACGTTATCCTGCAGGCCAGTTCCAGCCTTGTGATCGGCGCATTCGCCGTCGTTTTCGCGTTGGCGGTCTCCTACCGCATTGGCGCCGCCTTGGGTCTTGCCGGAACGATCGTCGTACTTGCGCTGACGGTCATGCTCTCGATGAAACTGATCGGCTTTCTCATGCTCTCGGTCCGGCATGAAGCGATCAGCCAGATTCTCGGCTTGCTCGTACTCGAGAATGGCGTCTTTCTCGGAGCACAAATTCTTGTCCCCGGCATGCCGCTCCTGCTCGAAATCGTCATCCTGTTCGATCTGCTCATAGTCGTCGCATGTTTCGGCGTTCTGGTGCAGTACCTCCTGACCTACGTCGGCACGACCAGCTCCCTGCAACTCAAACGGCTGGTGGGATGACATGAACACGGTTGGTGTCTTTGTCCTGGCACTTGCCGCGGCACCGGCCGTCGCCATCGTTCTAACAGTGATCATACACCGGCCGCGCGCGTCCGAAGCCTTAAATCTTATTGCCAGCACCATCTCGCTGGTCTCCGTCCTTGCGATTCTGTTTCTTGCGCGCGACACGAAGGTGTTGTTCTGGAGCGGCTACATCATCATCGACGGTCTTGGCACCTGGTCGATTCTATGCGCCGCCATCGTCTACTTTCTCGCTTCGATTTACGCGATCGGCTACATGCGGCTCCTCGGCGAGGAAGACCGGCTTTATCGCTTCTACGCCATGTTCGCGGGCTTCGCCTTGAGCACGCTTGTCGGGCCGATGATGAATAATGCAGGGCTTTACTGGATCGCGATCGAGCTTACGACCTTGATCAGCACATTTCTGGTTGCCTTCGAACACGAGGCCGAAAGCATCGAGGCGGCCTGGAAATATATCATCGTCGTGTCGGCCGGGATCAGCCTGGCGCTGCTCGGAACAGTGCTGTTCTACTGGAGCGGAACGTTCGTTCTCGGACCTACCTACGATATGACCTGGGATACTCTTCAACAGGTCGCGCCACGACTTAACTCGCCTTTGGTCTCACTGGCTTTTCTTCTGGTCCTGATCGGATACGGTACGAAGGTCGGCCTCGCGCCGATGCACACTTGGTTGCCGGACGCGCACAGCGAAGGCCCGGCCCCGGTTTCAGCCCTGTTATCCGGCGCACTCCTCAACACCGCGATGGTCGGCATCGTCCGATACCTCGTCGTCGCTGACGCGGCCGGGATCGGATCGCTGGCACGCGGAACGCTTCTCGCGCTCGGCGCTTTTTCGTTGCTCGTTGCAGCGCTGTTCATCGTTCGGCAGAAAGGCGTCAAGCGGCTGATGGCTTATTCCAGCGTCGAGCACATGGGCGTCATTGCGCTGGGGTTCGGGTTTGGCGGGCCTCTCGGGATCGCCGGCGCGCTTTATCACATGCTGAATCACTCGCTGAACAAGTCCGCGATGTTCTTCGGCGCGGGAAGTGTCATGCGCGCATACGGAACAAAACGGATTCCGGCAATTCGTGGCGTCCTTCGCAACCTGCCGATGCTTGGCGGATTGTGGCTGGCAGGCGCGGTCGCGATCACCGGCGCGCCACCATTTGCGCTGTTTCTGAGCGAGTTGTCCATCATTCGCGCGGGCCTTGCTGGAGCGTATTATTTCCTTGTCGCGCTGCTGGCCGTGCTGCTCATCGTCATTTTCGTTGGTTTTCTCAACCACTTCAAAACGATGTACTTCGACAATGGCGAGACGCCAAAGAAGAAGATTCTCCCCGTCAGCACCTGGTGTGTGGTGCCGATGTGGCTCGCGCTCGTTCCCTTACTGATCATGGGGCTATGGTGGCCGCAAACCCTATGGGACCACTTCCAGACGATTGCGCATGCCCTGACCGTGGCGTCGCCGGCGGAGGTCGCGCGATGAACGGGATGCGAATCAAACCGCTAGAAGCGAGCAAGCTCCACGCGGCGGCAAAGGCGCTCTACGAAGCTGGCGGCCGCGTTCAGTTCGCCTATGCGTGGTCGCCGCACGGATCGGGAACTGAAGTCCGCTATATCTGCGCGGTTCCGGATCAGCAGGATTTCGATGTCTGGACGGTCGCGGGGTGCTCGCTTCCGAGCCTTGCGCCCGTCGTGCCGCTGCTCGGTTGGTACGAGCGTGAAATGACCGATCTGCAAAAAATAAAGTTCAGCGGACATCCAGAGCCCTACCCGCTGGTGCTTCGCGAGGATGACTCGACCCGGATCAATGGCAGTCTTAAGTCGTATCCGCCGACGAACGGCCATGCGCATCTACCCGCGATTGAAACGCGTGACGTTCAGCAGCTTCCGTTTGGACCGATCCGCGCCGACGTCGTGGAATCCGCTGAGTTCACGTTCTTCTACATCGGCGAACGCATCATCTACTACCAGCCGCGTCTCTTCTTCAAACATCGTGGAATGGAATCGTGCTTCCAAGGACAGCGGCCGGACCACGCTGTCGTCATAGCCGAACGTGTCTCCGGTGTCGGAACGCTCGCGCATGCGCTGGCCTACTGCGAAGCGATCGAACGCGCCGCCAAATGCACGGTTCCGCCCCGTGCGCAGGCGTTGCGCGTTCTGCTTGCAGAACTGGAGCGGATTTACAACCATCTCCACTATCTCGGCCATCTCTGCCATACGACATCACTCAAGGTAGGCGAAGCGCAAGGCAAGCTGCTGGAGGAAAAGGCCAAGCAGTTGATCGCTCGTTTGACCGGCAGTCGCTTCTTGCGAAGTCTGTTGACGCCGGGCGGACTCCGACGGGATCTGACGCCTGACAGGTGGCTCGGTGCAGGACTCGAGGCTCTGCGCCAGGAGTTCGTCGCTTATGTCGAACGTCTGGAAGCATCGGAGAGCCATCTTGACCGGCTCATCACGACCGGGCCCTTGCCGGCGCGAATTGCCTTCGACCAGGGCGCGACCGGGCCGATTGAGCGGGCCTCCGGCCTCGATCGCGATCTTCGACGCGACCATCCCTACGCACAATACGCCGAGCTTCCGCTCGCAGTGAGCACGTTGAAAGAAGGCGATGCATACGCGCGCGAGCGCGTCCGTATGGCCGAAGTCGAGGCCTCGTTCATACTTTGCCAGCGTGTTCTGCTGTTGTTGGAACCCGGCCCAATTCGAACAGAATGCGCCCCGCCTCCCCTGTCGCAGGGACTGGGCTGGGCCGAAGATCCGCGCGGCTCCTTGTTCTATGCCGTCCATATCGGCGGTGACGGACGTCTCGCCCGCGTGAAGATCAAGTCGCCATCATTCTCGAACTGGCGCGCCTTCCCTTTCACCGTGCACGACACGAACATGATGGACTACGCGATCAACGAGGCGAGCTTCGGCCTGACCATCGCCGGCTGCGACCGATAGGAGGCATTATGGCGCTCTGGACGTTGTTTGGATTGATGAGCGGAAAAGCAACCACGCCGTGGCCGAAAGATGGAGCAAACGACGGACAAGACGGCGTTCTGGGCATGCCGCGCTACAACCCGGCTCTGTGTCAGGAAGGCTGCGAGGAGTGCGCGGCAGTATGCCCAACCCATGCCATTCAGATCCAGGACGGCGGCCTTTCCGTTGACTACGGACGCTGCGTGGTCTGCCAGCTCTGCACCGAGGCGTGCCCGAGCGGCGCGATGGAGCCGTCACACGATTGGGCATTCGGCGTTCGCGACCGGACCGACCTTGTCTGGTCGAACGATCGCACGAGCCATCCGGCCGCAGATCGAACCGAACGACGAGCATTTCGCCGAAGCCTGCACATCCGTCATGTCGATGCAGGATCATGCAACGGCTGCGAGTCGGAACTTCAGGCACTCAATAATCCGTTTTACAATCTGCATCGACTGGGGATCTTTTTCACGCCATCGCCGCGATTTGCAGATCTCCTGCTGGTGACCGGGCCGGTCACCCGCGCGATGTTCGAGCCGCTCAGGTCTGCGTACGAGGCGATGCCGGAACCTCGCTGGGTCATGGCGGTTGGAACCTGCGCGGTATCGGGAGGAATCCCCGGGGGCAATTACGCGTGTGGCACCGGACTCGAGGGTGTGCTTCCCGTCGACCTCTATCTTCCCGGATGCCCGCCGAACCCGTCCGCAATCCTGCAGGCATTGCTGATGTTTCTTGATCGCACCCCTCAACGCGTAAGAGGGGGACAGATTGGTGGCTAATCAACTTTTGCTGCTTTGCTCGATCATCTGGCTGGCCGCAGCAGTTGCCGGCCTGAGCGGGTCTATCACTATCGGCCGTATCCTGCTGGCGGCGGGCGCCGCAATCGGCGTGCTGGCGACAATCATCGGCCTGCCGGCTGCGACGCCTGCGTACATGCTCCCCGGTCAAATAATGGGAGAAGCGATCGCGTTTCGTCTTGATCCGGAGGCGCTATGGCTTCTCGGATTTGGTCTGGTCCCGGCAGGCTTTGCTTGTGCGTTGATGTCGCCCTCCGAACACGGTTCTCAAGGCTGGATTTTCGGCGCGGCCGTCAGCCTTCTTGGCGCGCTCGGCGTATTCGGTCTCCAGAACGGCGCGGCGCTGATCGTCGCGTGGGAGTTCATGAGCCTCGGCGGCGCCGTGATGATCCTGTCCGAGAACTTCGACCCGTCGCGAGGACGAACCGTTCTGTTCATGCTGGCGCTTCTCGAAGTGGGCGCCGTCGCATTGATCCTCGCCATTGCGGTTTTGGGACTGCACGCCTCCTCACTCGGTTTCACGCAATTCATTCACGAGGCAAACGCGCTTTCCTATGGAGTGGTGATTGGCGTTGGCCTTCTCTTCCTGATCGGGTTCGGCGCCAAGCTCGGCCTGTTGCCGTTCTATGAGTGGTTTCCCGGTGCTTACGGGTCAGGCAGCGGCGCATCGGCAGCGATTCTTTCCGGCGTCGTGCTGAACGCTGCATTTTTTGCTTTGTCGCGAGCACTGATGGAATGGCTGCCGGTCGGGCCCGATGGCGCGTTTCCGACGCTCGCCATAATCGTGATCGTCGTCGCAACTGTCAGTGCAATCCTGACCATCCTCTATGCTTTCCAACAGGATGACTGGCGCTGTCTCCTGAGTTTTTCGTCGGCCGAGAATGCCTCGATCGCCGTTGTCGCGCTTGGCGCATCGATGCTCTTTCGCAGCTATCAGCTCCCGGATCTGGCCGGGCTTGCCTGGACGGTTGCGCTGCTGCATCTCGCCGGGCACGCGCTGGCCAAGGGCACGCTGTTTATCGCCGCTGACGGCCTGCGTCGAGCCAACGGCAATTACGCGATCGCCTATAGCGGCGCGGGAAGTCATTGGCTGTTTGGCATCGGCGCTGTCCTGGCCGCGATGAGTCTCGCGGCAATGCCTCCAGTCGCCGGATTTGTCAGCGAATGGTACGTCTTCCAGACCGTTTTTCAGGGTTTCAATCTTCCCTATCTCGGCGGCCGTCTGACGCTCGCGCTGACCGGCGCAGGGCTGGCTCTCACCGCGGCGATCGCATTTGCAACCTTCGTCAAGGTCATCGGCCTTGGCGTGCTGGGGCGGGATGCGAAGCGACCCGCCCCCATTCAGAGATCTTACTCCATCTCGGTTGGTCTTATCGGTCTTGCTGTCCTCGCCCTTGGAATTGGCATGCCGCTCTGGCTTCCGGCATTGGATGGTGCGACATCGCGGCTGTTCGGCCACGTTGTCACAAATCTCATGCATGACGGGCCAATACTTGTCCCCTTGACAGCGAAGTTCGCGTTTATCTCGCCCAGTCTCTTGATGGTCGTCATGCCGCTGCTGGCGCTGATCCCGATCGCCTTTGTTGTCCTCAGTCGGCGCCGGCCGGTCCGCCGGGCGCCGGTCTGGTACGGCGGCCTTGCACCCGATCCGATCCGCGCCTCCACCACGGCCCTGACGTTTTCCAACGCAATGCGCACGTTCTACAGCTTCGTCTATCGACCAACGGCTGATACCGAGCAGGACGCCGATGCCCAAGGATATTTTGTCAGGAAACTCGTATTCGAGCACGACGTCGCGCCGGTCTTCGGACCATTGCTATTTCAGCCGGCGGTGCGGATCGTCCAGGCTCTGGCTCGCACGCTGCGATTACTGCAATCGGGACATCTCAATTTCTACCTCGGCCTGATCGGAATTCTCCTCGTACTAATTCTCGGGCTGACGCTGGTCTGATTCTTGTTCTGACGCGTTTTTTCACGCGAACCGATAACCTCTTCGCTGGAAAACGCTCTGGTTTTGCAGAGGCTAACGATACGATGTGGACTTACGGAGCAATTGCGGTTTTTGGGGTGCTTGGCTGCTGGGCACGGTTTGCCCAGACGAATCTCGTGCAGGCCGTCTATGGCCGCGACTTTCCATATGCCACCATGAGCATCAACATCATGGGAAGCTTCTTCATGGGATTTCTGTTCGTGGAAACTCTGGAGCGCCTCACGCTTGGACCCGCACTCCGCACCGGGATTCTGACCGGATTCCTCGGCGGTTATACGACGTTCTCGACCTTCGAAATGGAAACGCTTCTGCTTGCCGAAGGCGGCGAGGTGCTGAAGGCCGGTCTGTACGTCCTGCTTTCAGTCGGTCTCGGTTTCCTGGCTGCATTCGGCGGAGCTTACATCGCACGCAACCTGTGAGGAGACAAACATGACGGAGGAAGTGTTGATGGTCCGTATCTATCTGCACGAGGCCGATCACGGACGTCGGAAAACCTTGATGCAGGAAATCCTGACGCTGCTTCAGGATCAGCACGGTGTCCAGGGCGTCACCGTATTCCGCGGAATCGCCGGCTTCGGCGCCGGCGGCGAGGTCCGCGCCGATGACATTCTCAGGCTCAGTGTCGACCTGCCGCTCATGATCCAGTTCTTCGACGTGCCGAAGGTTGCTGAAGCGGCGGTTGGAATTCTTAAGGATCTTGTGCCCGGAGGCCACATCGTTTCATGGCCGGCGAAGCGCTATGGCGCAGCGCTGTAGTCACCGAGAAAGCTGATCGCATGCAATCGCCCCGGACCGAAATGCGCAAGCGCAATTCCACACTTCCGGCGAAGTCTAGAGCGAACGCCACGCCGGCACTCGCTTTGACCCATGGCCAGGCCATGTGGCTGATGGCGGATCTTGGCCTCCGCGGCGGGGTCGGAGGGTCGACTTTCAACTCCTACATCAAATCCCTGCGCAGGATGGGAATCCCTTTCGAACCGGGCAAGGGGCAGTCCAAGGGACATCGGCATGTCACCTACGATTTCGAGGAGTTGATGGAGCTGGCGATCGCACTGCTGTTGCGGGTGTACGGAACAGTTCCTGACGCGGTGTTGGTGGGTCTTCGCAATTTCCGTGATGATCTTCGGCCGATTTATCGTCAGGGGTTCCGTGACTCCATAACAAGAATGTTTCCCGCGGCCCGAGTTGCTGAACGCGTCGGACGCCGTCTAAGGGTCGAGGGACTCTTCCTGGATCTGAACATTCGATATGCGGCTGGACAAATGGTTGAATTCGGTCCGCCGAAGGCCATGTCGCCGTTCGAAGCGATAGCGATTTTCACCCACGCTGAAGTGCCCGGTCGATCCTATCTACCTTTGAACGTTACCGCCGTCGCCGAAATGATCGTAGGACATGCTCATGTGGCGCCGTCGATCCGCCGTGGTCGCGGCGCGCGGCGTACCCACGTAGAATAACAAAAGGGCAGCAGCGGAAAGATACCGTCCGCGGCCGCTTCGCTTGCCTCGTCAGGCTCGCGCAGGTATCATGACCAAGATGGGGATGGAGTCCCCCGAAACCGCCGCAAGGCTGATGACTCCTGCCGCGCGAATGACCGTGGTGGGAAAGCTGTGACTCCGTGCTCCCTCCTTTTCCCCGGCAGGCCTTATCCGCAGCGACTCTTGCGTGAGGGCTTCTCATTTCGCGCCGTTGATGTCGAACAAAGGGATGGAGGACGTCATGGACAGGATAACTGCGATACTCGGAGACGAAATTCTCGATTCTCGCGGCTATCCAACGCTACGCGTTGAAGTCCGCTTGCAAAGCGGCATAAGCGCATTTGCATCAGTACCTTCGGGAGCGTCCACCGGTGAGGGCGAGGCGCATGAACTAAGGGACGGCGATTCCAACCGTTATGGTGGTCGGGGCGTGCTCAAGGCAATCGCCAACCTGGAGGAAATCGGCCGCGTGATCCGGGGCCACGATCCGACCAAACAGGCGGACCTCGATCGACTGCTCATTGAGACTGATGGAACCGAGACAAAATCCCGGCTCGGCGCCAATGCCATCGTGGGTACGTCCATGGCAATTGCCCGCGCCGGTGCGCGAGTCTCACGGAAGCCACTATACGCCTATCTCGCAAATGCAGTGGGCTATCGCATTCCCGCTTCAATGATGAACGTCATCAATGGAGGCGTTCATGCCGCGAACTCTCTCGACTTTCAGGAGTTCATGATCGTACCACATGGCGCGCCATCGTTCCGCGAGGCCATACGATGGGGCTCGGAGACCTATCACGCGCTTCGTGCCCTGCTGGTCGAAAAAGGCCTCGCGGCTGGCGTCGGCGATGAGGGTGGCTTTGCACCGGACCTGGAGAGCCACGACGCAGCCTGTTCGCTGATCGTTGAAGCCATCCAGCGTGCCGGTTTCATTCCCGGTGAGCAGATCGCACTTGCACTCGACCCGGCGGCTTCGTCGTTCTGGCGCAACGGCTCGTATGATCTGAAGAAGTCCGGTGCCGGAACGCTGGATAGCGTCGCTCTCGAAGCGCTTTATAGAGACTGGATCAAGCGATTTCCCATCGTTTCGATCGAGGACGGGTTTGGGGAGAACGACTGGACGGCTTTCCAGGCGCAGACCGCCGAACTCGGACAAGCGATCCAGATCGTCGGTGACGACCTATATGTGACAAATCCCAAGCTGATCGCGCGTGGGGTTGCCGAGAAAACAACGAACGCCGTTCTGATCAAGCTCAACCAGATTGGCACCGTCACCGAAACGATCGCAGCTATCTCAGCTTGCCGCGCAGCGGGATGGAATTACATCATCTCCCATCGCTCCGGTGAAACCGACGATCCGTTCATCGCAGATTTCGCTGTCGCAATGAATGGTGGGCAGATCAAGGCCGGCGCACCCTGCCGCGGCGAGCGTCTGGCGAAGTACAATCGCCTGCTTGAGATCGAACGTGAGGTTGCCGGCCAAAGCTTCTACCTGTCTCCCTTTGCCGCAGATCACGCCCACTCCCGGAATAATAACCACACCGCCGGGATTTCTCTTTCCTCGGGACATGACGTTGTGGCTGTGATCGAGGAAGCCTCTTCAGCCCAACGGTGTCTGACCGTAGCGCAACGCGCGGCGCAGCTCGCGGGGAATGTTCCGTTAACAGCACTTCACATCTGTGTTGATCCTGCCGAACTCATCGCAGCCGCCGAGGAAATCGACCTTCAAACGATGCGTGAGCTGCGCGAAGGTACAGCCCAAGAGCGGTTGCGCCAGGCCAGACACGTATTCGAAAGCTGGTTGGCGTGTTCCGGTGCTCGCGTCAGATGGCTTGAACACATCGGCGACGTCACGTCCTCCTTAGTTGCCGAGATGAAGGGAGCTGGGCTCATTGCCGTGGCTAGGCCGCATAATCTCGATGCCGCCGACGCGCTGCACGCCGCGATCTTTAATACCGGTCGACCGGTTCTGTTTGTGCCAACCGATGGGGTCCTACCGCCAACATTGGGTGAGCACATCGTGATCGCCTGGAAACCGCGGACGCAAGCGCGCAAGGCGATCACGCGTACGATACCTTGGCTTCGAGCGGCCAAGCAACTCACGATCGTCGCTGTCGACGAATCTGGAACCGGCCAGGGCTGTGCGGAAGCGCTGGGGCTTCTGAAGGAACAGGGTATTTCGGCTGAGGTCAGGCACGTGCATACCCAGCCGGGTCAACATATCGGCGCACGTTTACTGTCGGAAGCCGAGGCGGTCGCGGCCGATGCCATCGTTATGGGCGCCTTTCGTTTCGGCCAGATTTTCGAATGGGTATTCGGCGGCGTGACCCACGAAGTGCTCAGGCACACCCGCCTGCCCGTTTTCATGATGCATTGAACCGACAAATGAACGCTGTTGCCCCAGCGTCCGTGGCTTCATTACGCCAACACCCTGCGCCTCTGTCGCGAGCGAATCCAGAAAAGTCGGCAAGCCCTCGAAACACTTTACGACAAGCGGTTCAACCGGATGTGGGAATATGACCTCGCCGTCAGTGAAATGAGCTTTCGCTATGCGGGCTTGCTGGTCTTCCAGATCCAGTTAGCCAAAGCCGTCGGCGCTGTCCCACTCACCACCAGAGATTACCAGTTCGGAGCCGAGCGAGGCGCTACGCCCTTCCCCGGCTTCCGGGCGGCCGGTCCCACTGCGGTAACGCGACGGGGTGGCGAGCCGCTGTTGGTTGACGCTCTATGTGAGATCACTTACATACAGGAAAGGGATGGAGTCCCCTGTTATGCCCTGCTCGCTGATGACTCCTGCCATTTGAACCGTGCGCCTGACCAAAGCGCCGAGGCAGGACAGTCATGAGGGCCAATCCTTCCGCCCCCGACATTGTGATCTCGCTGAGCGGCAATTCTGCAAACTGCGTCCGCTTGCAACAGCAGGCGTTCCCGTTGACCCTTTATCGGGGTCAGCGGCAGCGGTCGCTGAGGTGGAGGGTTTAACCATGGACCCCCGCAACTACGAAAGCACAAAATTCGAGGTCTCAGAGCCTCCCCAAAAGGTCGTGGCGCACGCTACGCTGGCCGCTTCGGCTGAGGTCGCGTCTTTCGGCAGCATCCTGTTCCCGCCCGGACTCGAGCGGCAGCCCGATCATGCCAACGAGCCCGACTGCTTCATTGACCTGAACCTCGATCAGGTGATCGCTGCAGTGGTGGCCAAGCGTGACGAAAAGGTCTTGCGACCGATCTTCTACTCTTCTTATCGCAACGAAGAGATTGTCCGGTACCGTCAAGCCGTATTTGCTGATCTGGAGCGCTCCGATGTGTTCGCCCTCTTTCCGGCCTTCTGCGAAACCATGCGGTCCGTCCGCGCAAGTCTTGGCTATGCAGAACAGGCCTCTTGCCGCAGCCATCAGCACACCGTTTTCCTTCGTGCGGTCGGCCTTTATTTTCATGGCGTAACTTCGCTGCTGCACGATTTGCAATCCGTTGCTCCGCAGTCGTCTGGACTAAGGAATCTTCTCAGTTATCTCACCGCCTATTCCGATTCGACGGCGTTTCGACAACTTGCGAGCGAGACAGCCGAGCTTCAGGAGCTTCTGTCACATCTGAGCTACGGCATGCTGTTTCGTGGCGACCATGTCACCGTGCGCAAATACGCTTCAGAGCCCGATTATACCGTCACCGTTCTCGAGCGCTTTGCGAAATTCAGAGAGAGCAAGGCGACGGCGACGGCGCCTCGCAAGTCCACCGACGGTTTCTCGCTGAATCACGTCGAGCAGGCAATTCTCGAATTCGTCAGCCGTCTTTTTCCGGCGGAGTTTCGTCGCCTTGACGAATTTGCGGTCTGCCATGGCGAATTTATTGATAAGACAATCGCCCGCTTCGATCACGAGATCGAATTTTACGTCGCGTACCTCGACTTTATCGATCCTCTCAAACGTACCGGATTGTCCTTCTGCTATCCCGAAATATCCGTTTCATCAAAAACGACGTTGGTAAAAAATAGCTTCGACCTGGCGCTGGCCGCAAAGCTCGTCCCGGAAAAAGGCGCAGTCGTCTGCAACGACTTCCATCTCTTTGGGCACGAGCGGCTACTGGTCGTCACGGGTCCAAACCAGGGCGGCAAGACGACCTTCGCCCGGATGTTCGGGCAGTTGCACTTTTTGGCGAGCCTCGGCTGCCCCGTCCCCGGCAAGGCCGTACGGTTGTTCCTTCCTGACCGCATCTTCACGCATTTCGAGAAAGAAGAAGATATCACCAATTTGCGGGGCAAGCTGGAGGATGAACTCGTTCGATTGCACGTGAGCTGCGAAATCATGACATCGCACAGCGTGATCGTTCTCAATGAAGTTTTCAATTCAACAAGTCTGGGTGACCAGATCTTTCTCAGCACCAGAGTTCTCGAGCGGATCTTGGCGACCGACGCAATAGGGGTATGCGTGACCTTCATCGACGCGCTTTCCACGCTAAGCGGCAAAACAGTCAGCATGGTGAGCACGGTCGACCCCGAGAATCTCGCGCGACGAACCTTCGAAGTCATCCGTAAACCGGCTGACGGCCTCGCTTACGCACTTTCGCTCGCGCAGAAGCACGGCGTGACTTACGAACAGCTACGCAGGAGGGTTCGGCCATGAAGGCCCTCTTGATGCATCCCGATCGCGATTTCGATGCAAAGCCGCCCTCCCCCAAGACCCCGATCCAGTCCGCGCAGGATGCGTTCACGTAGGGGAAGGAGTCCCCCGTTTCCCGCCGAGAGGCTGATGACTCCTGCTGCGTGGTTTCAGCGCGGCGGGAGAATGTCGGCAAAAATCACCGTCAGATCCCCTGCTGTCGCTATCAGGAGTGCCGCGCGAACCTCGCGCGGGCACTGACCTATGGCCTGAGGAGGTTGTCATGGAACAGTTTGCCATGGAGTTTTTGGATGTCCGGCCGATGATCGAAGCACTCAGAACCAGGCCGATGGACTTTGAGTGGGACAGAGGCTGGCTACATCATTTGCCCAGCAATCACCGGTTCAAAGTCGATGAGGAAGGCGATGTCCGGATCGACGCGCACTGCGATTGCGCCATCCTGCGCGTGCGTCGCGATCATGGCAGAGAGCTTTGGACTGCATTCCAATTGTGGGAGGCAGCCTATTGGCGGCCCGTCGAGATCAATAGGGAGTTCGCCAGACACTTTGGAGCGCCGAACTGGCTGCAACGCCTCTATCGCGGTTCGAGGCTTATGCTTCGTCGGGTTCGTCGTTACCGCAAGGCCCCGCCTCCGTTCGTCGCGACCAGCCCTGATAATCCTTTTGGATCGGGGCAATCACTCATGCGGACCAGCAACAATCTGGATCGGGCGAGTTTTCCGTTCGTTTCAGGCACAGCGCTCGTGCGTGCCCGTGCTCAGCTACGCCGCGAGGAGCATTCGGCAAATACGATCAAGAACAGGAAGTAACCAGCGTCGACCCTGAGCAGGGACTCGAAAGGAAGATCGCAATGAACCTCTCGCACATTCCAATTGGCTCAAATGCACCTCACGAGCTCAACGTTGTCATTGAAATTCCGCAAGGCGGCACGCCGGTCAAGTACGAGGTCGACAAACAGACAGGCGCCATGTTTGTTGACCGATTCCTGCACACCGCAATGTTTTATCCGGCGAATTACGGATTCATTCCTCAAACTCTTTCGGAAGACGGAGACCCAATCGATTGCATGGTGATTTCGCCAACGCCGGTGGCACCTGGCGTCGTTGTCCGGTCTCGCCCCATTGGCGCGCTTCTCATGGAGGATGAGCACGGGATCGACGAGAAGATCATTGCTGTGCCAATCGACAGGCTTCATCCGTTCTATAAGCGGGTGACGAGCTATCGCGACCTCCCGGAAATTCTGACCGAGCAAATCGGCCACTTTTTCGAGCATTACAAGGAGCTTGAAAAAGGCAAATGGGTGAAACTCGCCCGGTGGGTCGATCCCGCTGAAGCCGCCGACTTGATTCGCGCGGGCATTGAGCGCGCGACGACACAGGCGCGGTAATCATCACGAATGTACGCCGGTCGGATCTCACCTACGTCGCCATCGCAGGCAGCTCCGACGTGGCGCCGCCGCTAAGCGGGTCACCCGCCGTCCAGTGGCGCCGGTTGATATTGACGAAGGCAATGCGCCGCTCGCTGAGACGTTCTGGCGAACGGAAGGGCTAAGCCTAACTCCCGCTTCCTTTAACCTCGCAACGGCCTTGGCACCGCACCGCTCCATTGCGTGATAACCATGGATCTGATATACATTTTCCTAATAAAATAACGCGAACACCGCCGCGACGGCGTGGGTCGAAAAAATCGAGTACAGAGGCGCGCCATGGCCGATCATGCGAACGCCAGCGTTGTAATCGAGACAGTGCCACCGGCGGAGATGGGGGCCGCGCTCGCCGCGGACGCCGCCAAGAAGGCTAAGTTCGGTACCATCCATCTTCTCATCCGTGGTTTTCTATGTACGCCCT
>NZ_MKSM01000140.1 GCF_001897285.1 Nitrobacter sp. 62-23 | reverse complement strand
TGTGACGGGGCGGCGCAGGCCGGAACGCTCACTCATTGCAGTCGGTCTCCGATCAGAAACTGAAGCGCCCGGTCGAGGCGGATATGGGGCAGGGAGGGATCGCCCGTTCCGTTGCCCTGAAGGCGGGGCGGACGAAAGCGCAGAAAGCGGAAATCGGCCTGGTCCATCGCCGACGTGGACAACCCGCGGAACGCGCCATTTCCGGCGAAAAGATCCTTGAGATCGGTCGGCAGGTCGCCCGGAAATGTCGCGACTTCGGTGTTGCCGTCGAGGGTCTCACCATTGGCGAATTCGCCGGCCAGGGGGGTGCCGAGGATGGACGGCAGCTTCTCGCGACCGCACTGCACCTGCGCCTCGCGGGTGGAGCGGACGGCCGCAAGCGCGACAACGTCGATGGCGGCGCCGGCGACTTCGGCGCGTGCGACGGCGCGCTCGACGACGCGGCGCAGGATCGCCTCGAGCCGGTCATGGTTGGTGTGGTGCAGATGATCGGCCTTGGTGGCGGCGAACAGGATGCGGTCGATCCGCGGCCGGAACAGCGTGCTCAGCAGCGTCGAGCGGCCGATGCGGTAGCAATCCAGAATTCCGGCGAGCGCGGCTTCGAGGTCGTACAGTGCTTCGGGTCCAGCATTGAAGGCGGAGAGCGTGTCGACCAGCACGACCTGGCGATCGAGCCGGGAAAAATGATCGCGGAAAAACGGCCGGACCACGAGGTCCTTGTAGGCCTCGTATCGCCGCCGCATCATCGTCCAGAGCGAGCCATCGGGCGCGATGCCGCCGGCGGGCAGATCGAGTGGTGCAAAGGTGAGCGCGGGCGAGCCTGCGAGATTGCCGGGCATCAGGAAACGGCCGGGTGGCAGCAGGCTCATGGCGAAGCGCTCGTCCCGGCAGGCCCGCAGATAGTCGGTGAACAGCCGCGCAGCGACAAGCGTCGCCTGCTCGTCCTCGCGGGCCGAAGGCCGGAGCGTTGCAAGATGCGCGTGCCATTCCTCCGCAAGCCGCGCGCGCGGCTGCTGCCGTGACAGCGCAAGACTTTCCGTCGACCACTGTTCGTAGCTTTTGTCGAGCAGTGGCAGATCGAGCAGCCATTCGCCGGGATAGTCGACGATGTCCAGCGTCAGCGTCTGGTCCGAGCCGTTTTGCCGCTGATAGCCGATCACGAGCCGCAACTCGCTGATATCGACCGTCGAGTTCGGCCAGCGCCGTTCGGTGATCAGCGTGTGGACGTGTTGCTCATAGTTGAAGCGCGGCACAGCGTCGTCCGGCTGCGGAGCAAGCTGCGCGCGCGCGATGCGACCGCTGGCGAGCGATTCAAAAACCGGAAACCGGCCGCCGCGCGACAGGCCATGCACCAGCGCGGTGATGAACACCGTTTTGCCGGCGCGCGACAGCCCCGTTACGCCGAGCCTGACCGTCGGGTTGAAGAAGTTTTCGCCGTAATCCAGCAGCGCGCGCGCCGACAGACGCGCTTCTTCAACGATATCGGAAAAGCTGGAGGCCATATCGATGCAATGTCGATCCCGGAATATGGATTGGCGTGTAAATCGCGCCTGCGCAACCGCAAGGTGGCGATTGCCGGTCGAAAATCAAGTTTCGGTGCTGAGACGAGCCGTAGATCATTTGTGTTCAGATTTCGTTGCGATGGATCGGCCGTCATTGTAGCGCTTTTCTGCTGGCGCAAGACACCGAAAATAGCCCTTGGGACTGGAGTTTGCGGCTTCGTTAAAACTGCGAATGCACCTGCGAAGATTTTCACTTTTGCGCGCCATGGCTAACGATCTTTCCGTACGCGCACAAAATGGCTCGACATCGCGCAAAGCGTGACAGGCGGAAGGATGTTCCCGCCATGTTGCAGTGCGCCACGTGGCGGCGCACCGCCTGCATTCGCAATCCGCAACGCCTGCAGTCGCCTGCCACGCCGGCATTGAGGCTCGCGCTGTCGAACAGCGACTGCGCGACAGGTGAAGGTCTTAGGCACGTTGCCGCCGTTCAGCTTCGCGGCCGAATTGGATCAGTGTGCACGGCCGGGGCGGACCTTTCACTTGGCTGTGCTGCTGTCGGCCGGTCCCTCATTGCGGACCGTTGCCGCTTGTTCCGGCATAATTTACCGCATCCGCTAAGCTGTTCGCCAGACGCTGCCGGCGCAAGAAATTTATAGCAACTAATAATTGCAGTAAATGATACTTAACAACTGTCGAGATATTGTGGTCGCCGGGCATCTTGGGGGGATCACATGAGCTTTCTGGCGGCATCCCGCGACGCGCAGGCGCAACTCGACGCGCTGAACAGGTCCCAGGCGGTGATTGAGTTCGATCTCGACGGAACGATCATCACCGCGAACGCGAACTTTCTCAACGCGATGGGATACACGCTTGCCGAAATCCGCGGCAAGCATCACAGCATGTTTGTCGACCAGCAGCGCCGCGACAGCCATGAATATCGCGAATTCTGGGACGCTCTGCGACGCGGTGAATATCAGGCTCGGGAGTTCAAGCGCGTCGCCAAGGGCGGGCGGCCGATCTGGATCCAGGCGACCTATAATCCGCTTCTGGATCGTCGCGGCAAGCCATTCAAGGTGGTCAAGTTCGCCACCGATGTCACCCAACGCAAACTCCGCAGCGCCGATTGCGAAGGCCAGCTCAAGGCGATTCACAAGGCGCAGGCGGTGATCGAATTCAATCTCGACGGCACCATCATCACCGCGAACGAGAATTTCCTGAACACTCTCGGTTACCGGCTGGACGAGATCCAGGGACGGCATCACCGGATCTTCGTCGATCCGACTGAGCGCGACAGCGCGGGCTACAAGGCATTTTGGGATTCGCTCCGGCGTGGCGAATATCAGGTGGCCGAGTACAAGCGGATCGGCAAAGGCGGCCAGGCGGTCTGGATTCAGGCGGCGTACAATCCCATCCAGGATGCGGAGGGGGGCCTGATGAAGGTGGTCAAATTCGCCACGGACGTGACGGCGCAGGTCGAAGACCGGATGCGCCGCCTGGACTTGCAGAAATCCATCGACACCGATCTCGGCCAGATCACCGGGTCCGTTGCCGCGACTTCGGAGCGCGTGACCTCGGCGGCCGATGCGTCCACCCAGGCCTCATCCAACATGCAGGCCGTCGCGGCCGGCGCGGAAGAACTCGCGGCATCGGTCGGCGAGATCAGCCGTCAGGCGGCGGACGCGCTCGCGATTTCCCAGCAGGCCGTTACGCAGGCCAACGAGACCAGCTCCATCGTTTCCGGTCTTTCCACCGCGGCGCAGAAAATCGGCGACGTCGTCAAGCTCATCAACAGCATTGCCGAGCAGACCAATCTGCTCGCGCTCAACGCCACCATCGAGGCGGCGCGCGCGGGCGAAGCCGGCCGTGGTTTTGCGGTGGTCGCCTCGGAAGTGAAGAGCCTGGCCTCGCAGACCGCCAAGGCCACCGATGAGATCAGCGGCCAGGTGGCCGAGGTTCAAAATACCACGGGCGGCGCCGTCGCCGTCATCGAGGCCATCACCCAGACGATTTCGCGCATCAATGAAATATCGGCGGCCATCGCTGCATCGGTGGAGGAACAGGCATCCGTGACGCAGAGCATTTCGTCCAACATGCAGGTCGCGGCGAAGGGTGTTGCGGATATCACCTCGAACATGAGCGAGATCGCCCATGTCACCCAGTCCGTGGATGCCGCGACCCGCAAGGTCAGGGATTCATCGCGCGCGCTGGCGTAACGACGGCATCGAGCGGAGAGCAGTCGCGCCCTTCTCTCGATGCAATCTCCATGGCATGGTTGATCTCGAAGAAGGTGCGACTGGTCTTGGTCGCGCGTGAGGAGAACCTCCGTGGCTGGTTCCAACATCGCTGGCGACTTCAACTTCGATCTCGGCGAAACTGCGGACGCGATCCGCGAGACGGTTCGCGACTTTTCTGTCAATGAGATCGCGCCGCGCGCTGCCGAGATCGACAGGACCAATCAGTTCCCGCGCGACCTCTGGCCCAAGCTGGGCGCGCTCGGGCTGCACGGCATCACGGTTGAAGAGGAGTATGGGGGCGCCGGTCTCGGCTATCTCGAGCATTGCGTCGTCATGGAGGAAATCTCGCGCGGTTCGGCTTCGGTCGGATTGTCCTATGGCGCGCATTCCAATCTCTGCATCAATCAGTTGCGCCGTAACGGCAGCGAGGCGCAGAAGCGCAAATACCTGCCGAAGCTGATTTCCGGCGAGCACGTCGGTGCGCTGGCGATGTCGGAGACCGGCGCCGGTTCGGACGTTGCATCGATGAAGACCCGCGCCGACAGGAAGGGCGACCGCTATATTCTCAACGGCAGCAAGATGTGGATCACCAACGGACCCGTCGCGGAAACGCTGGTGGTCTACGCCAGGACCGCCGCCGCCGCGGGCGCGCGTGGCATCACCGCCTTCATCATCGAAAAGGGATTCAAAGGATTTTCGACTGCGCAGAAGCTCGACAAGCTCGGCATGCGTGGCTCCGACACCTGCGAACTGGTGTTCGAGGATTGCGAGGTGCCCGAGGAGAATGTGCTCGGCAAGATCGATGGCGGCATCGGCGTACTGATGTCCGGCCTCGATTACGAGCGCGTTGTGCTCGCCGCCGGTCCGCTCGGCATCATGCAGGCCTGCATGGATGTGGTGATGCCTTACGTGCACGAGCGCAAGCAGTTCGGCCAGCCGATCGGCAGTTTCCAGTTCGTGCAGGGCAAGGTCGCCGACATGTACGTCACCCTCAATGCATGCCGCGCCTACGTCTATGCGGTGGCAAGGGCTTGCGATCGCGGCGAGACCACGCGGGAGGACGCGGCAGGGGCGATCCTCTTCGCGGCGGAGAAGGCGACGCAGTGCGCGCTGGACGCGATCCAGTTGCTTGGCGGCAATGGTTATATCAACGACTATCCGACCGGACGCCTGTTGCGCGATGCCAAGCTCTATCAAATCGGCGCTGGCACCAGCGAAATCCGCCGCATGCTGATCGGCCGCGAGCTGTTCGAGAAAAGCGCGTAGCGATCCGTCATTCCGGGGTGCGACGTCGGTGCAAATCCGGAATCCGGCACCGAAGCAAGTGTTGTGTTGCCGGATTCCGGATCCGCCGCTGACGCGGTTTCCGGAAATGACGGGGGATGCGCGATAAAAAGCCCCTCACTCCAGCGGCAGGTCGTTGACCTTCGCAACCCATGCCCGCACATCGATCATGACCTGCGGCAGCACCGCGCGGGTCTCCTGCACGGTCATGCCGGGCTTGATGCGCGGATCGTAGAGGATGTTGAGGATGTACTGGTCGTAGATGTCGAAGAAGCCCATCTGGACGTCGTCGTTGAACATGGTCCACGGCACGGAACTGGTGTCGTTGATGGGGCCAAGCGACTGCAGCAGTTCTTCGTAGGCGCAGTCGAGGAAAACGAAGTCGCCGTTGTCGACGGTCAGGATCACGTCGGAATGCTCGATCTCGAATGTCTCGTTCTTGCGGAAACCGGACAGGCATTGGGGATCGAGCGAGGTGTGAATTTCGCGGGCGCGCCTGGCGCCGTAGAGCGCGGTGATGGTGCGATTGAGGTTGCGGTCGCGGACGAGCCGGACGGTGACGTTGGCCTCATCGGCGCTGTCCGCCATGGCAATGTCGAGATGCCGGACGCGCCTTGCGATGTCGGTAACGACTCTCGCCAGTTGCGCCTTGCGGTCGGCGCGATTGACGCCCTCGGCGAACACGCGCACCGGCCCGTCATATTTGCGGATGCGGTCGACCCGGCCGGCCAGATGGTACTCGGCGCCGAATGCGATCTTGAAGAATCCGTCGAGAATCTCGTGATCGGTGAAAACCCTTCTCTCGACGTGCTGACGCGCAGACGCTCCTGCAAACTCGGCGATGGCGGGTTGCAAGGGGGCATGCGCGATGCAGATGGCCGCTCCGATCAAGGTGGCGGTAACAAGCCTGAGCGAAGCGATACGCATCGCGGTCCGCCTTCCTCAACCCGCGCGCGGGCGTGAAAGCTGTTTTATTCGTGCCCGCATTCCCGGTTGGCGTCCGGCGTGCGCCGATCTAGTTCTTGACCACCACCGTCGTGCCGACCGACACGCGGTCATAAAGATCCTTCACATCCTCGTTCGTCATGCGGAAGCAGCCGGACGACACCGCCTGGCCGATCGTCTCCGGTTCGTTGGAGCCGTGGATGCGATAGAGCGTCGAGCCGAGATACATCGCGCGCGCGCCGAGCGGATTGTCGATGCCACCTTTCATGTGGCGCGGCAGATCCGGACGCCGGCGCAGCATCTGCGCAGGCGGCGTCCAGCTCGGCCATTCTTTCTTGGCGCTGATGCGGTGGACGCCGCCCCAGCGGAAACCGTCGCGGCCGACGCCGATGCCGTATCTCAGCGCCCGGCCGTCGGGGAGAACCAGATAGAGCCGCCGCTCGCTGGTGCTGATGACGATGGTGCCCGGCGCATATCGACTGTGGAAATAGACGACCTCTCGCGGGATCGGATTGGCGGAGGTAAAATTGGGGCCGAAATCCATGATATCGCGCGTATCGTTGAACTGCGCGAAAGCGGCCCTCGCATTGAAAGCAAAAGCGGCAACAATCAAAAGAGCCAAAACGCGCGTCATTATGTCCTCGCATCAGTCGATCCGTTGCGAGACAGGCCACAATTCGTCCGGTTTCGCAAGGTGCAGTCGCGTGAGGAGGATTCTTCCCGCGTAAACGTTGCGAAAAGGTATCAAGGGCAACCCTGCTCACGAAGAAAAGTCGGCCATGGCAGCCCTGCGCGGGCAATCCTTTGACGCACGGCTGGAACGATGTTGATCTCGGCTTCGTTCGAACGACAGGAGCGGAGCGCAAGGATGAACGGTGCCGAAAGCCTGGTGCGGACGCTGGTGAATGGCGGCGTGGACGTCTGCTTCGCCAATCCGGGCACCTCCGAGATGCATTTTGTCGCGGCGCTGGACCGCGTGGAGGGCATGCGCTGCGTGCTCGGGCTGTTCGAAGGCGTGGTCACCGGCGCCGCCGACGGCTATTTCCGCATGAAGGGCGTCCCGGCCTGCACCCTGCTCCATCTCGGTCCGGGTCTCGCCAATGGCCTCGCCAACCTTCACAACGCCGGGAAGGCTGGTTCCGGCATCGTCAACATCGTCGGCCAGCACGCGGTTGACCACGTCAGACACAATGCGCCGTTGACGTCGGATATCGAGGGGCTGGCGCGGCCGATGTCGGGTTGGGTCCGCACCTCGTCGGATTCGAAATCGGTCGCCTGCGATGGCGCGGCGGCGATCGCGGCTGCCAAAAGTTCGCCGCCGCAGATCGCAACGCTGATCCTGCCCGCGGATACCGCGTGGAACGAAGCCGACGGCATCGCCGCGGTGCCTGAGAATTCGCAGCGACCGGGCTATTCGCAACCGGCAGTCGATGCGGCGGCGAGGATCCTGCGCAGCGGAGGCGGCGAGACCTTGCTGTTGCTCACGGGCAGTGCGCTGAGCGAGCCGGGACTGGCGCTGGCCGGCATGATCGCGGGCAGGACCGGCTGCAAGGTGATGGCGCAGACTTATAACGCGCGCATGGCGCGCGGGCGCGGCCGTTTTTTCATCGACCGCATTCCCTATGTGGTCGAACAGGCTTTGCGCGTTCTGAAACCCTTCAGGACCATCATACTGGTCGAGGCCGACGATCCCGTCGCGTTCTTCGCCTATCCGGACAAGCCGAGCCTCTTGAAGGCGGAGGGCTGTTCGGTGCACCGGATGACGGCACGGGGCGACAATTCGGTGGCCGCGCTGGAAGCGCTGGCGGATGCCGCGGGCGCACGGCGAGCGGATATGAGGCCGCAGAAGCCGGTTGAACTCATGGCGCCCACCGGACAACTCGATCACGCTTCCATCGCGCAGGCGATCGCGCTGGCAATTCCGGACAACGCCATCGTGGTCGACGAGTCGATTACCACGGGCCGCGGATTCTTCCCGCCGACCGCCGCCGCCGCGCCGCATGACTGGCTGCAGAACATGGGCGGCTCGATCGGCTTTTCGACGCCGGTGGCGACCGGCGCGGCGGTGGCCTGTCCCGATCGCAAGGTGATCTGTCTGGTGGGCGATGGCAGCGCGATGTACACGCTGCAATCATTGTGGACGCAGGCGCGCGAGGGCCTCGACGTCACCACCGTGGTTTTCTCCAATCGCATGTATCAGATCCTGCGCGGCGAGTTCGACGGCGTTGGCGCCGGCGAGCCCGGCGAACGGGCGATGGACATGCTGAGCCTCGATCGCCCAAGCCTCGACTGGGTGTCGCTCGCGAAGGGCATGGGCGTGCCGGGCCGGGCCGTGACGACCGCGGACGACTTTAACAGGGCGCTTGCCGAGGCGATGGCGGAGAGGGAGCCGCGCCTGATCGAGGTGCAGATGTGAGATGATGAGGAGCGCGTCGGTAAACAGCGGCCAATACGTTGAATGCGACAGGGATGCGCCATACCTGCGAGACTTAGATGAGCCTGACCTATGTCATCCCCGACGTTCACGGCCGCTTCGATCTGCTGAGCGAGGCGTTACACCGGGTTCATGCCCACGCCGCTGGCAACGGCGGTACGCTGGTGATGCTTGGCGATTATGTCGACAAGGGGCCGGACAGCAGCAAGGTCATCGCAAGGCTGCGGCGCGGAATGCCGGACGGCTGGACCTTCATTCCGCTCAAGGGCAATCACGATGCGATGATGGTTGCCGCGTGGCGCGATCCGCTCCACATGGCGCGCTGGCTGCAGCACGGCGGCGATGCGGTTCTGGAATCCTACGGCGGCGACCCCTTCATCGTTCCGGAAGCCGACATCGTCTGGCTGGAGGCGCTGCCGCTGATGCATGTCGATTCGCACCGCATCTATGTTCACGCCGGGCTCGATCCCGGCGTTGCCCGCGACGCGCAGCCTGAGTCCACGCTGCTCTGGAAGCGCTATCCCAAAGGCGATGCGGCGGGCTTCGAGGGCCGCCATGTCGTGCACGGACACGACTCGTTTGCGCTGGGGCCGGAGTTGTATGAAGGCCGCACCAATCTCGATACGAGGGCATGGCGTACCGGTCGTCTGGTGATAGGCGTGTTCGATGACGCGTTGCCGGGCGGTCCTGTCGATTTCATCGTGGTTCAGCCGGAACAGGAACTCCCGCGATCAGAAACCGCACCCGGCTTCTTTCGTGGGAAACCCTGATCGTTTATCTTGACGGCCGCGCGCAACGCAGGTCTTTCGTGTGGCATGGACAAGGTCTCGGATTCGGTCACCAAACTGCAGGCGACTTTCCGCGTCAAGGTGAACGGCGAGTCCGTTGCCATCGCGACGGTGGGACAGGCTTACGATTTCATCACGCGCCTGAGCACCGCCGAATGGGGCGAGTTTCGCGCCCTGCACGAGGAGGCCCGCGCCGCGCTCGAGGCTGCCGCCGGCGACGCGATGCTCAGCCGCAAGGCCACCGACGCGTTGCGGGCCCTGTTCGCGCGAACCCGTCTTTTGTGAGAGAATTGGGTCGGGCCACGACTGGCCGGATCATAATGCCGCGCCCGCGGCAGCGCCGCCGGGCAAATGGTGGGCGCACAAGGGATCGAACCTTGGACCTCTCCCGTGTGAAGGGAACGCTCTCCCGCTGAGCTATGCGCCCTGAATCGTCATCTGCCTCAAATCGGCAGGCCCGGTTACCGGCGGGCCCGGCGCGACGACCGAAGCCGCGATTTAGGAAATGCGGGGCAGGGGTGTCAAGCGAACCTTATGCCTGCCGGTCCGTTCAACCCGGCTGCGGCGCTTTCAAAGAAGCGGGTATTTCCGGGTTCGTGCCAAAAAACGCATCAAAAGCGGGAGCCGGCTTTGATTTCATCAAAGCCGGAATAGCTCTAACGCCCGCCGCCGGAGGCCTCGGATTGCAGGGCGCGGATGCGGTCGGCCAGCGAGCCGGGGGACGGGATCGCGCCGTTGCCGCCTGCGCCGTTCGCGGCCTTCGCCGTCCTGGCCGGCGTTGCGTCAGCCGCCAGGATGGCCTTGATCGGGGAATCCGGTCCCTCGATGGTCATGGCCAGCCTGGAGACCTCGGCGGCGATGTCGTTGATGCGCTCGCGCAGCAGCGCGTTTTCCATCTGCTCGGCCGTGCCGGAGGATTTCGCCTGCTGCTGGATCACGGTGATGTCGCGCTGAAGTTTGGCCCGCTCGTCGCGGGCGGCGCGTAGCGCCCGTTCGGTGGCGATCATTTCATTGCGCAGTCCGTCGATGAGCGGCGCCTTGCCGCCGGTCAGCGACGCGATCTCCTCGCGCAATTCGTTGATGGTGAGTTGCGCGGCTGCATTGGCCTTTCGCAACGGGCCGTTCTCCTGGTCCCGCTCGGCCAGCGTCCTGGTCTGTGCGGCAAGCTGGCTTTCGAGTTCTCTGGCACGACTGCCGAGCCGTTCTGCCTCCTTGGTCTTGTCGATGAGCTGGCTGTCGATGGTGACGATGCGCTGGCTCAGATTTTCCACGTGTTTGCGGGCGTCGTCGCGCTCCCGCGCAGTGGAGGCCGTTGCGCCGCGCTGCTGTTCGAGCCGCGCCTGCGTGTCGGCGAGTTCCTTTTCGATCTCGCCGATCCGGCCCTGCAATCGCTCGACCTGCGCGCGCACCACGAACAGTTCGGCCTGCCGGCTTTCCGCCGCCAGCGAGCGGTCCGCCAGGTCCTGACGAACCCGGCCGAGTTCGGCTTGCCTGTCGGCGAGGGTCTGCTCGGCGCTCTGCAAGGTTTCGGCCTGTGCGGCAAGCTCCTGTTCGGTGGAGTGCAAATGAGCGCCGACCTTCTCCTCGTGACCCTCGAGCTTGAATATCGCGGCGTTCTTCTCGCCGAGTTCGATTTTCAGCCGGTTGATGGCGTCGGCCTTTTTGCCGAGTTCGGCGGACTGGCTGGCGGTCTTGCGCTTCAGCGTATCAACGGTCATTTCCAGACGCCGTGCCGACATCGCAAATTCGGCGCGCAACTGATCCTTATCGGCCTGGATTTCGGCCATCGACAGCGGCGTGGCGGCTTCGAGGCGTTTGATGGTGAGGCGGACGGCGCGGTTGTGCACGAGCGGCATGATCATCAGTCCGCACAGCATCGAAACCAGAAAACCGATCGCCAGATACATGATCGGCTCGACCATGGGGAGCGCTCCGCAAGCCGGACAAGGATTCGGTTACCATGCCATGAGCGACCGGCAAAACGCCAGCGCCACGCCTCGCAAAGCGTTCCGGTCGGGCAGAGTCCGGCTGAGCCGCAGAAAGATACGGACGAAGCCGTCGGGCGCTCAGAACGGGTTCCAGGTCGCTCGCGGCGTGAATTTCAGATAGCCGATATTGGCGCCCAGCCGCAGCCCGAGACCGGAGCGGATCGGCACCAGCACGATGTTGTTCGCGGTCAGCGCCGTCATGCCGAAGCCGCCGACGATGTAGGCGGAGCCGTCGATGCCCGCGAAGCGCTGATAGATCGCGTTCGTCGCAGGCAGGTTGTAAACCAGCGTCATGGTGCGGGCGCCGTCGCCGCCCCAGTCGAAACCGACCGACGGACCTTGCCAGTAGACTTTCAGGTCGCCGGCATTCTTGGTGTAGAGGGTGCCCTCGCCGTAACGCAGGCCGGCCACGAAGGCGCCTGAGCCTTCCTCACCCAGGATGTAGCCGTTCGGCAGGCCCCATTGGCTGACGGCGCGCTCAATGATCGAGGCGAGGCCGCGAGAGACGTTGCCGAAGAACCGGGTCCCGGATTTGAGCAGTTCGTCCGACGAATAGTTGCTGGGGCCGGCGCGCCGTTGCGGCGGCGGCAGTTGCTGGCCCGGAGCCGCCTCGTATGGCGGGGCTGACTGCTGGGCGGGTGCCGGCACGATCCAGAACGTCGTCACGGCAGCGAGCGTGATCGCTGCGAGGCGTGAAATCAAAGCCATGGAAGATACCCCCAAGGTAGCGAAACTTGTCGCTGCGTCTTTAACCCGACGCTGACCGGCGGTCGGTATGATTCGGTGATCGTCCCCTCGACTCGCACGTTATCCGCATCAACTATGACGGCACGGCGGCAGGAAGGAAACGGCTTGCGCCTCGGAATAGTCGCGATTGCCTTGCTGGGGTGCGGGCTGGCCTGCGCCAGGGTGGGCCTTGCGGCGAAGGCCGCGACCTCCGAGCGGATCGTGACGGACCGTTATACCGGGCTGGCGATCGGCGGGTTCGATCCCGTGGCTTTCTTTACCGACGCGCGCGCGGTGCGGGGCGACCCCGCCTTCGAGGTGTCGCAGGGCGGCGCGATCTGGCGCTTCAGCAACCCCGATAACCGGGCGTTTTTTGTCGCCAATCCGGATGTCTATAGCCCATGTTTCGGTGGCTATGATCCGGTCGACATCGCGCGGGGCGTAACCTTCGCCGGTACCGCCCGGCTCTGGCTGATTGTCGGCCAGCGGCTTTACCTGTTCGGCCATGAGGACACCCGCGCCGCCTTCGCGGCCAATCCGGCGCGCTATCTGCATGACGCCACGCGTCGTTGGACCGTGCTGAAGGAAACACTGGCGCAATAGGGCATAGGCGGCAGTCTGCGTCACGGAGCGGCCGAGGGATCGCCCCAGGCGATAAATTCCGGCACCAGAAATCCCGCGCGCGCTTCACCGAAACGCAGCGGGGCACCGCTGCCGTCCGTGACCTTGCCCCCGGCGGCGGCGACCAGGGCGTGACCGGCCGCGACGTCCCATTCGCAGGTCGGGGCGAGACGAGGATAGATATCGGCTTCGCCCTCCGCAATCCGGCAGAATTTGACGGCGGAGCCGAGTGGCTCGCGCACCGCGCCGGGCCGGCTGTCGATGAAGGCGTCCGAGCGGCTGTCGCCGTGGGAGCGGCTGACGGCGGCGATCCATGCGCCATGGGCAGGAAACGGCCGGGTCGAGATCGGCTCGGCCGCGCCGCCGCCGCCGACCGCGAGGCGCTCCGCGCCATGGCCGACAAGACCTCGCCAGATCATACCCAGCGCAGGCGCGCCGATGATGCCCAATAGCGGCACGCCGTTCGTCACGATCGCGAGATTGACGGTGAATTCGTCGCGGCCGGCGATGAACTCCCTGGTGCCGTCGAGCGGATCGATCACGAAGAAGCTGCCGGCATAAGGCGGCGCGGCAAGATGCACGCGCTCCTCCGACAGCAGCGGAATATCGGGGCAGAGCCGCGCGAGCCCGTCGGCAATGATCCGGTCGGAGGCGAGGTCCGCCTCGGTCACGGGAGAGCCGTCGGCCTTGCCGCTGATCGTCATGCGATCGCGGCTGACCGAGAGGGTGGCGGCGCCGGCTTTTGCCACCAGCGCGGTGAGGGCATTCATCAGCGCCGCAGCCGTTTGAGCGTCGATCACCGGCACGTCTGAAGTGTCCTTGCACGGCGCGGGAGGACGGCGGTGGCCGCCTTGCGGTGGCAGCACAGGCTTCGGCAGTGTATCAAGCCACCATCATCGTTTGATTCGTCAGATCCGCGCGCTGCAAGTCCGGTTGCTGTGGATTTTCCGAAATGGATCCCAGGAGCAGGTATCATGTCTGGCACGTCGTCTCCCGGTCCCGTTCCCGATATGCTCGAACTCGCAGCACTGCTGTGTTCGCGCGTCTGTCATGACCTCATTAGTCCGGTTGGCGCAATCGTCAACGGGCTCGAGGTGCTGGACGACAATCCGAAGCCGGAAGATCGCGAGTTCGCCCTCGACCTGATCCGCAAGAGCGCCAAAACCGCCTCGGCGCGGCTGCAGTTCTGCCGTCTCGCATTCGGCGCTGCGGGCTCGGCCGGTGCGCAGATCGATCTCGGCGATGCGCAGGCCATGGCGAAGGGCCATTTCGAGGACGGCAAGATCACGATCGCCTGGAGTCTCCCGCGTCTGCTGCTGCCGAAGAACAGGGTGAAACTGCTGCTCAACTTGTTGGTGATCGCGCAGCAGATGATTCCGCGCGGGGGCGTGCTGAGCGTCGATCCGCTTGGCGAGGGCGAGGCGATGGGCTTTCAGATCACTGCCGCCGGAATGAACGCCCGCATCTCGCAGAACGTCGTCGATCTTCTCGCGTCCGGCACCACCGGCGCCGTCGATGCGCATGCGATTCAGCCCTACTATACCCGCCTGCTTGCTGAGGCCTGCGGTATCAACGTCGCGATCGTCGCGGAGAGCGAGAAAGTGGTTGTAAGCGCCCGTTGAACGAGGCGTCGCCTGATAAGGTGAACGAATGGTTTCCGGGTTCGCGGAGATCAGCGGCAGGGTTTTGATCCGGGGTTGCCGGGTGCCTTCCTTTTCGTTGCTAAATCAACGTTAAACGCCCTGTATCTGCATCGGCCAAAATTCCGACAGGTGCAGCGAGGTCGTTCGCCGGCGTTTGTGCGGCGAGTCCATCGTACCGACTGTCCGGCGTATTCTTTTCCGCTTGCTCAACCAATATTAAATGCTTTGGGTTGAAACTGGCCCGGCCGCGAAAAGGCGCGACGACGTCGCCCCGGCAGTTCGAGGGCCAGAAGGCAATGGACGATCTCCTCCGCGAATTCCTGACAGAGACCAACGAGAGTCTGGATACCGTCGACAATCAGCTCGTCAGCTTCGAGCAGGATCCGAACAACGCAAAGATATTGGATAATATCTTTCGGCTGGTCCACACCATCAAGGGCACGTGCGGCTTTCTGGGTCTTCCGAGGCTGGAGGCGCTCGCCCATGCAGCGGAAACGCTGATGGGCAAGTTTCGCGATGGCATGCCGGTGACCGGCGAGGCCGTGACGCTCATTCTCTCCACCATTGATCGCATCAGGGATATTCTGGGTCAGCTTGAGGCGACCGAAACCGAGCCGGAAGGATCGGATACCGATCTGATCGAGCTGCTCCATCACATGGCGGAGCATGGCGCCTCCGAAGCCGCCGCTTCCTCTCCCGAGCCTGCCGCCGAAGCGCCGGCCGCCGAGACGGCAGGGACGCTCACTTATCAGATTCTCGAACGTCAGCTTCGTCCGGGCGAGGTGTCGCTCGATGATCTCGAGCGCGCGTTCCGGGAGACGGAGGTCGAATCGGCCGCGCCTGCCGCTCCGCAGCCCGCACCCGTTCCGCAGCCGGCATCCGCAACGCCCGCGCCGGCCGCTGCTCCGAAAACTGCCGTCAAGGCGGCGCCGAAGAAAGCGGAAGACACTCCGGAAAGCGATCGGGTTTCTCACCAGTCGATCCGTGTCAACGTCGATACGCTCGAGCATCTGATGACGATGGTGTCCGAGCTCGTGTTGACGCGCAACCAGTTGCTCGAGATCAGCCGTCGCCACGAGGACAACGAATTCAAGGTGCCGTTGCAACGGCTGTCCAACGTCACGGCCGAGCTGCAGGAAGGCGTCATGAAGACGCGCATGCAGCCGATCGGAAACGCCTGGCAGAAGCTGCCGCGTATCGTGCGCGATCTGTCGAGCGAACTCGGCAAGCAGATCGAACTCGAGATGCATGGCGCCGACACCGAGCTCGACCGTCAGGTACTCGATCTGATCAAGGATCCGCTGACGCACATGGTGCGCAATTCCGCCGATCACGGCCTGGAAACGCCGGCGGAACGGGTCAAGGCGGGCAAGCCCGAACAGGGCACCATCCGCCTTCTGGCCTACCACGAGGGCGGCCACATCATCATCTGCATCGCCGACAATGGCCGCGGCCTCAATACCGAGCGCATCAAGGCCAAGGCGATTCAGAACGGCCTCGCGACCGAGGCTGAACTCGAGAAGATGACCGAGGCGCAGATCCACAAGTTCATCTTCGCGCCCGGATTCTCGACCGCGGCCGCCGTGACCGCCGTTTCCGGGCGCGGCGTCGGCATGGACGTGGTTCGTTCCAACATCGACCAGATCGGCGGCACCATCGACGTCAAGTCGGTGGCCGGCGAGGGCTCAAGCATTACCGTCAAGATTCCGCTGACGCTGGCGATCGTGTCGGCGTTGATCGTGGAGGCTGCGGGCGAGCGTTACGCGATACCGCAGCTCTCGGTGGTCGAGCTGGTGCGCGTGCGAGCGGATTCGGAGCACCGTATCGAACGTATCAAGGACACTCCGGTCCTGCGGCTGCGCAACAAGCTGCTGCCGCTGATGCACCTGAAGAAGCTCCTGAAGATCGATGATGGCGCATCCAGCGATCCCGAGAACGGTTTCATCGTGGTCACGCAGGTCGGAAACCAGACCTTCGGCATTGTCGTTGATGGCGTATTCCATACCGAGGAAATCGTGGTCAAGCCGATGTCGACCATGCTGCGGCATATCGGCATGTTCTCGGGCAACACCATTCTCGGCGACGGCGCCGTGATCATGATCATCGACCCGAATGGCATCGCACATGCGCTCGGCGCATCGGTGGCGACGCAGCAGGAAATCGCCGACGGGCACGGAGCGGGCTCCGGCGATGCCGAGCAGATGACGTCGCTGCTGGTGTTCCGCGCCGGATCGGAGCAGCCCAAGGCGGTGCCTCTCGCCCTCGTCACGCGGCTGGAGGAGATCGCTGTCGGCAAGATCGAGATCTCCGACGGCCGCTATATGGTGCAGTACCGCGAGCAACTCATGCCGCTGGTGCTGATGGAGGGCGTTTCGGTCGGGACCGCGGGATCGCAGGCTGTCCTGGTGTTCGCTGACGAGGGACGGGCGGCGGGGCTGGTGGTCGATGAGATCATCGACATCGTCGAGGAGAGGCTGAACATCGAGGTGGCGAGCAATCAGCAGGGCATTCTCGGCTCCGCCGTGATCAAGGGCCGTGCGACGGACGTGATCGATATCGGTCATTTCCTGCCGATGGCTTTCTCCGACTGGTTCAAGCGCAAGGAGATGCGTGCCGACGCCGCCACGCGGTCGGTGCTGCTGGTGGATGACAGCGCCTTTTTCCGCAACATGCTGGCGCCGGTTCTCAAGGCCGCAGGATATCAGGTCCGGCTTGCGACCAACGCGCAGGAAGGTCTCGTCGTTTTGCGATCGGGTCAGGAGTTCGACGCGATCCTCACCGATATTGAAATGCCCGACATGAACGGTTTCGAGTTCGCCGAGACGGTGCGCTCAGACCGCCGCCTGAGTGCGACTCCGATCATCGCGCTGTCATCGATGATTTCTCCGGCCGCGATCGAGCGGGGTCGCCAGGCCGGCTTCCACGATTACGTCGCCAAGTTCGACCGGCCCGGCCTCATTGCGGCGCTGAAAGAACAGACCGCCGAAACCAGCCGCGTGGCGGCATGAAGGATCAGAGTATGACCATGGTAAATCAAGGCGGCGAAAGCGCGTTTACCGAATATGTCACCGCGACGATCGGCGGGCAGTTGTTCGGGCTTCCGATCTCGCGGGTGCAGGATGTGTTCAAGCCCGAACGCCTGACCCGCGTGCCGCTGGCATCGAACGAGGTGGCGGGCGTGTTGAATCTGCGCGGCCGCATCGTCACCGCGATCGACATGCGCGCGCGATTGGGCCTTCTGACGCAAGAGGCCGACCGTCCGCCGATGGCCGTTGGCGTGGAACTGCGGGGCGAGTCCTATGGACTTCTGATCGATTCGATCGGCGAGGTCATGGCGCTTCCGGATGACAGCCGCGAGGTCAATCCGGCCAACCTCGATCCGCGGATGACGGAAATGTCGGCGGGTGTGCATCGGCTGGATGGACAATTGATGGTCGTTCTCGACGTCGATCGCATTTTGGAGATCGCGCCTGACAAGCTTGCGGCTTGAGACCGGCGGCAAGGAGTCATCGGGAAAGCGTCCCGTCATGAAGGTTGGAAAGAGGCGGAGGCCGAAATGAAAACATGTCTGGTCGTGGATGATTCAAGCGTTATCCGTAAGGTCGCGCGACGTATCCTGGAAGGCTTCAATTTCAATATCGTCGAGGCGGAGGACGGCGAGAAGGCGCTTGACGCCTGCAAGCGCGAACTGCCGGATGCCGTGCTGCTGGACTGGAACATGCCGGTCATGGACGGTTACGAGTTCCTTCGCAACCTGCGCCGGATGCCCGGCGGTGATCAGCCGAAGGTGGTGTTCTGCACCACGGAGAACGATGTCGCGCATATCGCCCGTGCGCTTCATGCCGGCGCCAACGAATACATCATGAAGCCCTTCGACAAGGACATCGTGACGGCAAAATTCCAGGAAATCGGCCTGATCTGAGTTCGAGCGACATGGATGCCGGTTCGCGTGAAGAATACGGCATTAAATTGAAATCCTGGAGCCCGCTTCTGTTTCCGTCAGAAGCGAAGGGACTCTAACCGCGCCGTACCGGATCGCGCCCGGCGCAGACATCGTCTTTGTTCGCAGTTGCGTCTGGTGGGGAATGAGTACTGCTTTGGCAAGTCCGGCGGCTTTGGATTCGGGGCAGGCGCCGTTGCGCGTCATGGTGGTCGACGACTCCGTCGTCATTCGCGGGCTGATTTCCCGTTGGATCGACGCTGAACCCGACATGCTGGTCGCGGCTTCGCTGCGCACCGGGCTCGATGCCGTCAGCCAGGTCGAGCGGGCCAATCCCGATGTTGTCGTCCTTGATATCGAGATGCCTGATCTCGACGGCATTTCTGCGCTGCCGCAACTGCTGGCCAGGAAGCCCGATCTCATTATCATCATGGCCTCGACGCTCACCCGTCGCAACGCGGAGATCAGTTTCAAGGCCATGTCGCTCGGCGCCGCGGATTACATTCCGAAGCCGGAGAGCACCCGCGAGATCGCGGCCGCCGATATCTTCAAGCACGACCTGATTCAGAAGATCCGGAACCTCACCGCAAAGCGACGGCGTCCGGCGGTGGTCGCCGCCCCGCCGCTGGCGCCTCGCGAACAGGCACCGAAACCCACCCGGGCCGCTCTTGCGTCGGCGCAATCCGCGCCGACACTGCGTCCCTTCGGTTCGCTGCATCCGCGCGTGTTGCTGATCGGTTCATCCACGGGCGGGCCGCAGGCACTGATGACGCTGGTAGCCGGAATTGAGTCCGTGATCGACACCGTTCCGGTGTTGATCACGCAGCACATGCCGCCGACCTTCACGACCATTCTCGCGGAACATCTGGCGCGGGTCGCCGGACGCCCGGTGCGCGAGGGCGTGAATGAGGAGGTCGTGAAGCCGGGACGGATCTATGTCGCGCCCGGCGGTCGCCACATGCGGGTGGTGCGAAAGGGCACGGGCGCCGTTATCGCGCTCGATGACGGCCCGCCGGTGAACTTCTGCAAGCCGGCCGTCGATCCGCTGTTCACATCGGCGATCGATATCTGGCAGGGAGGCATTCTGGCCGTCATCCTGACGGGGATGGGATCGGACGGAATGCGCGGCGGCAAGCAGATTGTCGCTGCGGGAGGAAGTGTCATCGCGCAGGACGAAGCGAGCAGCGTCGTGTGGGGAATGCCGGGCGCAGCTGCCCAGGCCGGAATTTGCGCGGCCGTTTTGCCGCTTCAACAAATCGCGCCGAAGCTCGTTCGGCTGTTTGCGGGAGGCCATGCGTGACACCGCTTGATTTTGAGTACCTGCGTAAGTTTCTGAAGGACCAGTCCGGACTCGATCTTGCCCTCGACAAGCAATATCTGGTCGAGAGCCGTTTGACCCCGCTCGCGCGCAAGGCCGGCCTTTCGGGTATCAGCGACCTCGTGCAGAAGATGAAGAGCGGCGCCGGAGCCCTGAGCGTTGACGTCGTTGAAGCGATGACCACCAATGAAACCTTCTTCTTTCGCGACAAGACGCCGTTCGAGCACTTGCGCGATACCGTGATCCCGGCGCTGGTGCAGGCCCGTGCGGCTCGCCGCAGCCTGCGGATCTGGTGCGCCGCCGGTTCGACCGGACAGGAGCCGTATTCGATCGCGATGTGTCTCAGGGAATACGGTGCCGCGCTGGCGGGATGGCGCACCGAGATCATCGCCACAGATCTGTCGAACGAGGTGCTCGAAAAGTCTCGGGCCGGTCTCTACAGCCAGTTCGAGGTGCAGCGCGGGTTGCCCATTCAGTTGCTGATCAAGTATTTCAAGCAGGTGGGCGAACTCTGGCAGATCAACGCCGACATTCGCGCGATGGTTCAGCACCGCCAGCTCAATCTGTTGCAGGATTTTTCCCACCTCGGCACCTTCGACGTGGTTTTCTGCCGCAACGTGCTGATCTATTTCGATCAGGAAACCAAGGTCCGCATCTTCACGCGGCTTGCGAAGCGGATGGAAAGCGACGGTTTTCTCGCGCTCGGCGCGGCGGAAACCGTGGTCGGGTTGACCGACGTGTTCAAGCCTCATCCGGACAAACGCGGTCTCTATCGGCCCAATCAGGTCAGCGCGCCGCCGCTGGTTCCAGGCATGCTCTCGGCCCGGTCCGCAGCCCGCGCGTAGCGGCCAGTCGACAACGTTCCATCCAGGTCATTCCGGAGCGTGTCATTCCGGAGCGCGTCATTTGGAACGCGCCGTTCGGCGCGAACCCGGAATCCAGCTTCGTATGTCTTTGTCGCGCCGGAATCCGGATCGCCGCTCTTGACGCGACCGCAACCGGATCCCGACCGCGGAAGGTCGGCAGGCGCGCGCCTCATAAACAAAAACCCCGCCATTCATTTATGGCGGGGCCAGTCCGGGAGGAACGGTGAGTTCCGATGTCAGGCCGGGATACGCACATCATCATCATGCGGCTCGCGCAAGACGTAGCCGCGGCCCCAGACCGTCTCGATGAAGTTGCGTCCTTCCGAGGCGTTGGCGAGCTTCTTGCGCAGTTTGCAGATGAAGACGTCGATGATCTTCAATTCCGGCTCGTCCATGCCGCCATAGAGGTGGTTGAGGAACATTTCCTTGGTCAGCGTGGTGCCCTTGCGCAAGCTGAGCAGCTCGAGCATCTGGTATTCCTTGCCCGTGAGATGGACGCGCTGGCCGCCGACTTCCACCGTCTTGGTGTCGAGATTGACCACGAGATCGCCGGTCTGGATCACCGACTGGGCATGACCTTTGGAGCGGCGCACGATCGCATGAATGCGGGCGACCAATTCATCCTTGTGGAAGGGCTTGGTCATGTAGTCGTCGGCGCCGACGCCGAGGCCCTTGACCTTGTCCTCGATGCCGGCGAGGCCGGAGAGGATCAGAATGGGTGTCTTGATCTTGGAGACGCGAAGCTGCTTGAGCACGTCATAACCGGACATGTCGGGCAGGTTCAGGTCGAGAAGGATAATGTCGTAGTCGTATAGTTTGCCGAGATCGACGCCTTCTTCGCCGAGATCCGTCGTATAGACGTTAAAACTCTCGGATTTGAGCATCAGCTCAATCGACTGCGCGACGGCGCTATCATCCTCAATCAGCAAAACGCGCATGCCAGTCCCCTAATCG
>NZ_MKSM01000139.1 GCF_001897285.1 Nitrobacter sp. 62-23 | reverse complement strand
CGCGCGTCCCCGCAGACCAGATCGAGGCGCTGATCATCAATGCCGTAGGTGACCGACTGACAAAGTCCGGGGAACAATGGTCAGGGTCGCTCGGAGAGCAAAATGCCGTCGCCGCCCGTATCGCAAAGGTCGAGGTTCGCACCAAGCACTTGGCTGTAACCCTCAAGACGATCGAAACCATGCTAACTCATGACCATGAACTGGCTCGACACGACGATGCCGGCACCACGCAAGGCGAGGTCGTCCTGATTCCCTGGACCAAGCCGCCGATGCGCAGGTTCCGAGATGTGATCCAACCCGCATCCGCCTCTCCCCGGCGAACACGACCAATCCGCGCCGAGCGTCGCGCCGGCCTGATCCGTGCCATTGCACGCGGCCGGCAATGGCTGGACGAGATCGTCTCCGGACGGGCAACTATCCAAGAGATTGCCGTCAGGCAAAAGTGCAGCGTCCGGCAAATCAATCTGACACTGTCGATGGCTTTCCTCGCCCCGTCACTGGTCAAGGCGGCGGTCGAAGGTCGCCTGCCTCGTGGTATCGGCATCGCAGAACTCCGCGATGCGCCGCCCGAATGGTCGAAACAGTACGTGAAACTCGGATTGCCCAGGTTTTGAAAACAAGGTTGAGGTCGTCTATTCGACTCGCATCGTCCTGTGGCCACGTCCCGCGCCGGGGTCTGCGCGGCGTCCGGCAAGCAGGCCTTTCTTCTGAGCTGAACGGAATCCTGCCAGGAACGGGAATTTTCGGACCAGAGACAGGGGCTGAGAAACGGCCACATCCACGAACGGAGACAACGGCGCACAAAACCGGAGTCAGAAAACCCCGCCAACCGCGGGCCTTTCCCGTCAGTCTCCATACAATGGCAGAACAACAGACTGGGTGGTGGGCGCGACAGGGATCGAACCTGTGACCCCTACCATGTCAAGGTAGTGCTCTCCCGCTGAGCTACGCGCCCGAAAAACGTCCACATGGGGTCGCCGCGACCTATATCGGCTCCGGTGCTGACAGGCAAGCACGGGCGAGCATGAATTACGCCGCCAGCATCTTGTTCACTTCGCTGACCAATTCGCGCAGGTGCACCGGTTTGGAGAGCACCTTGGCGTTCTTGGGCGCCTCGGAATCGGAATTCAGCGCGACGGCGGCAAAGCCGGTGATGAACATGATCTTGATATCGGGGTCGAGTTCCGACGCACGACGCGCCAGTTCGATCCCGTCCATTTCCGGCATCACGATATCGGTGAGAAGCATTTCGAATGGCTCCTCGCGCAGCCTCTGGTAGGCTGACAGGCCGTTGTCATAGGACGATACCTTGAAACCGGCGTTTTCCAGCGCCTTGACCAGGAATCGGCGCATGTCGTTATCGTCTTCGGCAAGGAGGATTTTGTGCATGGCGGTGGTATCGGGCCCGACTTGGAGGAGTAGCCGCCCCTACTTAGCCTGATGATGGTAAATTTGGGGTGAAAGCGAACTTTGGCTTGGCAGAATGGCTGCGATTATCGACAATGCAGGCTCGAAAAGCGCCTGTCCAGACGACATTCGACAGTAGGCTGCGCAATTTCAGGATGACGCCCGGCAATGACCCAGTTTGACAGCGGCCAGCCGCCCCCTTTCGAGATCGCTGAGCCGGCGACGTGGCGGTCTCCCATCATCTTCAATTCCCCGCACTCCGGCTCGAACTATCCGGAGCAGTTTCTGGCCGCTTCGCGGATCGACCTGGCCAGCCTTCGCCGGTCCGAAGACTCGTTCATGGACGAACTGATCGCCGGCCTCGTCGACGCCGGCTTTCCGGTGGTTCGGGTCAACTTTCCCCGCTCCTATGTCGACGTCAACCGCGAGCCCTATGAACTCGATCCAAGGATGTTCACCGGTCGGCTGCCGAGCTTCGCCAATACGCGATCGATGCGGGTGGCCGGCGGCCTCGGCACCATTCCGCGCGTCGTCGGGGACGGTCAGGAGATCTATCGCGAGCGTCTCAGCGTCGACGACGCCCTCGGCCGCATCGAACTGCTCTACAAACCCTACCATCGCGCGTTGCGGCGGCTGATTCACAAAGCCCACCAGACGTTCGGAACGGCCATCATCGTGGATTGCCACTCGATGCCCTCGACCGGCATCTCGCACGATGAACCGAGGCGACCCGATATCGTGATCGGGGATCGCTACGACACCAGTTGCGCGCCGCTGCTTCCGAACATCATCGAGGACGTGATGAGCGGCCTCGGCTATTCGGTCGGCCGCAACAAACCCTACGCCGGCGGGTTCATCACCGAACATTACGGCAATCCGGCCAGTGGATTGCACGCGGTTCAGTTCGAACTCAACCGCGCGGTCTACATGGACGAACGCCGCCGCGAGCGCGGCCCGCGCTTCCGTCAAGTAGCGGCGGATTTCATGACGCTCGCCGACGCGCTGGCCGCGATTCCCCTCGGCGATCTCGGGACGTTCAGGTCGGCCGCCGAATAAACCGTCGCCTGCGAGGCGGCGAGGACTTCGAAACCACCGTCCCCTTGCAGCCAGGCGCCAAGAAAAAGGGCCGCTCGTCAAACCAAGCGGCCCAAGTCTGGGAGGAAACGCCCAAGGAGGGCAGCGGCAGCGCGAGGGCTACCGCACCGCAACAATATGTGGCCGCGCTGCACAAAAGGCAAGAGGTTTCATAACGATTTTCCTCCGATTAGGCATATTCTGATTTTGTCGCAAAGGCGACTGACGACTAATTTATTAAGCAAAACCAATTTCTTAATACGAATTTCCAGGGGGAATCGCCTCAGTCCGGACAAAAGACGCGGCACGGCCGATTCCCCTCCGATCAGCGCGGATATCCCTCATGTCCGGCACCCCAAAGCGGGATAACTGCCGCGCAATGGATCGCAAACGGTGCGATTTCGGATTCCTGCATGTATAGGAGGCGCTCAACTTGGGGGCGCGCGGGCGCGCGACGCGCAGCCATCGCCCGATGAGGTAAAGACGTGACGGTGATCGATTTTACCGCCTTCATAGACCGTCTCGCGACGGCCGCGGGCGAGACCATTCTGCCGTTCTTCAGAACATCTCTTCTCGACGTCGAAAACAAGTGTGACACCCGGGGCTTCGACCCGGTCACGGAGGCGGACCGGGCCGCCGAGGCGGTCATGCGCCGGATGATCAAGGCGAGCTTTCCGCAGCACGGCATCGTCGGCGAGGAATTCGGCAATCAGAACGAAGACGCCGAATACGTCTGGATGCTGGACCCGATCGACGGCACGAAGTCCTTCATCGCCGGCTTTCCCATCTGGGGCACGCTGATCGCGCTGCTCCATCGCGGCATGCCGGTCTACGGCATGATGCACCAGCCCTACATCGGCGAGCGGTTCAGCGGCGACAACCGCTCCGCGCGCTATCACGGGCCATCAGGCGAGCGCAAGCTCGCGGTGCGCCGGTGCGCATCGCTGAAAGAGGCGACCTCGTTTACGACCAGTCCGCTGCTGATGAATCCCGACGACCGTGCAGCCTTCGGCAAGGTCGAGGCCGAGGTCCGGCTGACGCGCTATGGCGGCGACTGTTATTCCTACTGCATGCTGGCGGCGGGCCATCTCGATCTCGTCATCGAGACGGAACTGAAACCCTATGACATCGCAGCCTTGATCCCGATCATCACCGGGGCGGGCGGCGTGATCACGACCTGGGAAGGCGAGCCCGCGCAAGGCGGCGGCCGCGTCGTCGCCGCCGGCGATCCACGCGTGCATGAGGCCGCGCTGAAACTGTTGAATCACTAGGTCGGCGCGCTCTGGTCGGGAAGACGCGCCTGACACCGGATTCGAGACGATTGCGGCCGCCAATGCAACCCGTCGCAACACCCGCGCGGGATGAAACTATACGCCGCTCTCCCGCTCAACCGCTTGGAAGCCGATGTCGCGGCGGCAGAAGCCGTCGGGCCATATGATGCGATCCACCGCCTCGTAGGCGCGCGCCTGCGCCTCCGCAACCGTCTTGCCCGAAGCGCAGACATTCAGCACGCGCCCGCCATTGGCGAGGATGCGACCGCCCTCCTCCTTCGTTCCGGCCTGGAAAATCTCCACGTCCTCGACCTTGGCTGCCTCGTCGAGCCCTTCAATGGGCGTGCCCTTTGCATAGTCGCCGGGATACCCTTTCGCCGCCATGACAACGGTCAACGCCGGATCGGGAAACCAGCGCAGGCTGAAATGGTTCAACTGTCCGTCGCAAGCGGCAAACAGCGCCGGCACGATGTCTCCCATCATCCGCAGCATCAGCACCTGGCACTCCGGATCGCCGAAGCGCACGTTGTATTCGATCAGCTTCGGCCCATCGTCGGTGATCATCAGGCCCGCGAACAGCACGCCCTTGAAAGGCGCGCCTCTCGCGCGCATGGCGCGCAGTGTCGGAAAGATGATCTCGTCCATGGTGCGGCGGCACATCTCGTCAGTCATGACGGGCGCCGGCGAATAAGCGCCCATGCCGCCGGTGTTCGGTCCCTTGTCGCCGTCGAAGGCGCGTTTGTGATCCTGCGCCGTCGCCAGCGCCAGCGCGTGCTCGCCGTCGCACAGCGCGAAGAACGACGCCTCCTCGCCGCGCATGAACTCCTCGATCACCACTTGCGCGCCGGCCGCGCCGAAACCGCCCTCGAATATCATGTCGACCGCCGCGTTCGCGTCCTCGACCGTCATCGCGACCACGACGCCCTTTCCCGCGGCAAGCCCGTCAGCCTTGATGACGATCGGCGCGCCGTTCGCGGCGATGTAGGCCTTCGCCGCCGCGGCATCGCTGAAGCGCTCATAGGCGGCGGTCGGAATGTTGTTGTCGCGGCAGAGATCCTTGGTGAAGCCCTTCGAGCTTTCAAGCCGGGCTGCGGCCTGGCTCGGCCCGAACGCCTTGATGCCGGCGGCCGCGAGATCGTCGACGATGCCGGCGGCAAGCGGCGCTTCCGGCCCGACCACCACCAGATCGATCTTGTTGGCCTTGCAGAATGCGATCACCGCGGCATGGTCGGCGACGTCGAGCGATACGCATTCGGCGACGCGCGCGATCCCCGCATTGCCCGGCGCGCACCAGAGTTTCGTCAGCAGCACGGAGTCGGCGATTTTCCAGGCCAGCGCATGTTCGCGGCCGCCGGAACCGAGCAGGAGAATATTCATGGACGACTGCCGATAAGGATTTTCGATGGTTGACCGACGCTTTAGCATGGTAAGGCGGAGGCGCAACAGAAGGGAGCCAGATGCCCGCAGGCCCTGCACAATTATTGCCGAACGCGCCGGAATATACCGTCTCCGAACTGTCCTCGGCGCTGAAGCGCACCGTGGAGGATACCTACGGCCATGTGCGTGTGCGCGGCGAAATATCGGGCTTTCGCGGTCCCCACGCCTCGGGCCACTGCTATTTCGCGCTGAAGGACGAGAGCGCCAAGATCGAGGCGGTGATCTGGAAAGGCGTTCATGGCCGGATGCGGTTCAAGCCGCAGGAAGGCCTCGAAGTCATCGCGACCGGCAAGCTGACGACCTATCCCGGCTCGTCGAAATACCAGATCGTGATCGAGGCGCTGGAGCCCGCCGGAATCGGCGCGCTGATGGCGCTGATGGAGGAGCGCAAGAAGAAGCTCGCGGCGGAAGGACTTTTCGACGAAGCCCGCAAGCAACTGCTGCCCTGGTTGCCCGAAATGATCGGAGTGGTGACCTCGCCGACCGGTGCGGTGATCCGCGATATCCTGCATCGGCTGGAGGACCGTTTTCCGCGCCGCGTGCTGGTGTGGCCGGTGCGGGTGCAGGGCGAAGGCTCGGCGGAACAGATCGCGGCCGCCATCGACGGCTTCAATGCGCTGCCGGAAGATGGACGCATTCCGCGTCCCGATCTTCTGATCGTCGCGCGCGGCGGCGGCTCGCTCGAAGACCTGTGGTCCTTCAACGAGGAGATCGTGGTCCGCGCGGCCGCGAACAGCATGATCCCGCTGATCTCCGCGGTCGGCCACGAGACCGATATCACGCTGATCGACTTCGCCGCCGACAAGCGGGCTCCGACACCGACCGCGGCGGCCGAAATCGCAGTGCCGGTCCGCGCCGACCTGTTTGTTGAACTCTCCAACCTCGCGGCACGCGCCATGGTCGGCTGGCGGCGCGGTCATGACGACCGGCGCACCGAATTGCGCTCGGCCGCCCGCGCGCTGCCGGAAGCAGGCGAGTTGCTGGCGATCCCCAGGCAAAAGCTCGACGGCGCCGCCGCCGCGTTGCCGCGTGCCTTGCGTGCGAGCACGCACCTGCATCATCGCCGCTTTACGCAAATCTCGAGCGGTCTCACGCTGCGCGTTCTGCGCGCGCAGGTCAGCCACGCCAAACAATCCGTCGCCGCGACCGGCGCGCGGCTCGCACATTGCACGCAGGTCGTCTTGCGGCATCGCCGCGATCACTTCACCGGACTGGCTGTGCGGCTCACGGCTTCGCGCCTCGCCAATGCGCAGGCGCAGCACGCCCAGATCGCACGCGCGAACGAACGCACCCAGCGCCTCGCCGAGCGGGCGCGGCGGGCCCTCGTCACCTTGCTGCAGCGGCATGAGGCCCGCATCGCGCATTCCGGCCAGTTGCTGGCGGCGGTGTCCTATCGCGGCGTGCTCGCACGCGGCTTCGCGCTGGTCCGCGACGACGCCGGGCAGGCGTTGCGAAGCGCATCGGCGGTCGATCCCGGAGCACGACTCACGCTTGAATTCGCGGACGGGCGGGTGAACGCGACCGCCGACAACGATCGGCTGGCTGCGACATCGTCCGGCTCGAAAGGCCGAACCAAGGCCGCACCCGCCCGCCGCATTGCGAAGCCCGGCGATCAGGGAGATCTTTTCTAGAGCATGATCCCGAAAAGTGGAAACCGGTTTTCGGAAAAGATCATGCTCAAACAAAAAGATAGGCGATCTGATTCAATGCAGTTGAACCAGACTCTAGTGGTCCAATTCTAACATTTGCATCCCGTTGCCGCAGGGAGTTCTTGCAAATGTTAGAATCACAGGACCACTAGCAACTATCAGGTTTCTAGTGGAGTTTTGAATTTGACATTCGCCTGACAGGTTCGCTGCAAAGTGGGTAGCGAATGTCAAATTCACTCCACTAGGTCTCTAACGCGCCAGCCAGCCCGCGACCCGGCTTTGCGAGTCCGCTCGTGCCTTAAGATCGGTCCCGATGTGCCCGCGCTCTCCGGCAACAACATGGACCGGCGCATTCACCCTGTCGAAACCATGGTGGGCGTTGGGATAGACGACGATCCGGGCGAGCGCGCTACGCCCACGCGCATCATCAACCATCTGCCGGCAAGCGGACGGCGAACTGAGATCATCATCTGCGCCGATCAGCAGCAGCGTCGGAACGCGCGCGCTCCACCCCAAACGCGACGAGATCCGGCAGTCCGGATAAAACGCAACGGCCGAGCGGAAATCGTCATGCCGGCCGGCCCATGCGATTTGCGGGCGGACTGCCCATAAAACGGCGCTGGCGCCGTCGTCCCATCCGAGCAGGCGGGTACGGCCATGCAAAACCCAGGGCTGCTGCATCAACCACTGTTGCGCGTCGTGGATGTCGGCGACGCGCTCCCGGCGCGCGAAGATCTTGCGCTGTTTGGGCTGGCATTGCTGACCGGCGCCCCGCGAACCATAACTGTCCGGGAACAGAACGGCGTTGCCGGCTTTCAAAAGCCGCTCGGCCCAATCCAGATAGCGCGGCTGGATTTGCCCACCGTGTCCAAGGCCGCTGCAGCCATGCAACGCGATGACCGTTGCGAACGGGCCGTTACCGTTGGGTTTGTAGAGCAGGCCATGCAGCACGCCGCCCTGCCGCGGGATGGCGACCCGCTCAGACTGCGGAGATGGGCCGGGCGCCGCGAACGCTGCGACGGTCGAAATAGACATCACAACCGAAACAAATGCTGACAGCAGGCGCATATATCTTGCCGGACGATCTGGTATGCTGCAAAAAGGAACCTGAATTCAGACCTATCATGTGGCCGAACGCGCAATTCATCACAAATCGGTGGGTTTGACGCAGCCTTTTGCGAGCCTATCTGTGGAGAATAAAAAACCAGCCGGCATGTTGAAGGCCGGCGATTCGGGAGAGAGACGTGCTGAACAAATTTGGCCAGTCCGGCCAGGGCGAAGCGCGGGTGCAATATCTCGACGGCGATTTCCGCGTGCTTTCAGCGGGAACCTATGTGCGGTGCGCCATCACCGACGCTCACATCCCGCTGGACGAGTTGAAGTACTGGAGCGTCGACCTGCAGGAGGCTTACGCTCTTCCAAGCGCGGTCCTGCAGCGGCATTACCCGGGCGCGCTGAAGTAGCCGACGCTATCGCCGTGCCTGTGCGATCCGGCCCGCGAGGAACGACCGCAGCGCCGGCTCGTCGTCGAACGCCAGCGTGACCGCGAAGGGAACGACGTCCTGAGCGAACGCTTTGAGGCTTTCGCTGTTGCGCAGCCGCGCCAGATCCTTTTCGGTCGTCACCAGCGCAAGACCGTCGCGCGCAGCAACCTCCCGCAACTCCGCGACGTCACTTTGCGAAAACGGATGATGATCGGCGAATGCCCGCTCCGCGGCCACATCGACGCCGCAGGCGCGCAGGCTGCGGAAGAACCGCGCCGGATCGCCGATGCCAGCAAAGGCACAGACGCGCCTGCCGCGCAGTGCCGCAACAGAGCCGTCATCGGGTACGAGCTTCGCCCGCAACACAAGGCCTCCCCTCGCATTGATGTTTGCCGCAACGCCGTCCGCGGCGGCGCCAAGGCCGATGATCACGAGCACGTCGGTGCGGGACAATTGCGCCGGCAGAGGCGCGCGTAACGGCCCCGCTGGAAACACCCGTTTGTTGCCCAGGCCGCGGGCGGCGTCGATCACGATCAGCGAGGTGTCCTTCGCAATCGCCGGGTTTTGAAAGCCGTCATCCAGCAGGATCACGCTCGCGCCCAGCGCGCGAGCCGGCGCGGTGCCCGCCGTCCGCTGTCGTGACACGATCACCGGGATCGTCCGCGCCATCATCAACGGCTCATCGCCGACTTCAGTGGCAGTATGCCGGTCCGCATCGACCTGCAGAGGGCCGTGCAGCCGCCCGCCATAACCGCGGCTGAGCACGACCGGCGTTTCGCCGAGCGAGCGGAGAATGCCGGCCAGCGCCATCACGGTGGGCGTCTTGCCGGCGCCGCCAAGACCGTAGTTTCCGACGCAGATGACGGGCACCCCGGCGCGAAGACCTGTCCGCATCAGCCGCCGCGCGGCGACCGCGCCGTAAAGCGCGCCAAGGGGCGCTAACAACTGCGACCGCAGCGATGACGGCCTGTGCCAGAAGGCCGGCTCACGCATCGGCCGCTCGCCTTTCCAGCCGCAACTGCAGAAGATACGGCTCAAGCGCGGCCAGCGTCCGCTCCAGCGCGCCGCCGAGCCGATCCACCACGTCAGCCGCGGCTACCCTCGCGGCATCGCGGGCGGCGAGATCACTGAGCAGATGGCCGAGATGCTTGACCAGCGCATCGCCGTCGTCGGCCCGGCGCGCGCCGCCGGCGCGGTCGAGCGCGTCATAGACCTCAGTGAAGTTGAAGACATGCGGGCCGTGCACGATGGCGGCGTCGAGCTTGATTGCCTCGATCGGATTCTGGCCGCCATGCGGCACCAGAGAGCCGCCCATGAAAACGATCGGCGCCAGCCGGTAGAACAATCCCAGTTCGCCCATGGTGTCGGCGATATAGATGTCCGTCTGCGCCGTCGGCAATTGCTCCAGCGAGCGGCGAGCGGCGCGTGCGCCGGAGGCTGCGATCATGCGGGCGATCGCCTCGCCCCGCTTGGGGTGACGCGGAACGATCACGGTCAGCAGCGAGGGGAAGTAAGCCGCCAGCGTCCGGTGCGCGTTGAGCAGGATCTCCTCCTCGCCCGGATGGGTCGACGCCGCCACCACCACTGGACGGCCGCGGGTGACGAACAGCAAACGCTCCAGCCTACTCTCGTCGGCCGGGGGCGCCCGCACGTCGAGCTTAAGATTGCCCGTGACGGCGACGCGGCCGCCGAGCACGGCGAAGCGCTCCGCATCGGTTTCTGACTGGACGAGGCAGATGTCGAACCGGCCCAACAGCGCCGCGATCGTTCCCGCCATCCTGCGCCAGCGCGGAAACGAACGTTGCGACATCCGCCCGTTGATGAGCACCATCGGCAGGCGGCGCGACGCGCCTGCCAGAATCAGATTGGGCCATAGGTCCGATTCGATGAACAGTGCCAGACCCGGCCGCCAGTGATCGAGAAAGCGCGCGACGAAGCGCGGCGAGTCGTAGGGAATGTACTGGTGAATGATATCCGGCGGAAATCGCTTCGCGACGATGGCAGCCGAGGTCACGGTGCCCGAGGTGAGCAGAATGCGCAGGTTCAACGCCCGCAGCCGCTCCATCAGCGCGGCTGCGGCCAGCACCTCGCCGACGCTTGCGCCATGGATCCAGACCAGCGGGCCTGCGGGACGCGGTCGGCGGGCGATACCCCGCCGTTCGTCGATGCGCGCGGGATCTTCCTTGCCCTGCTTCAGCCGGCGTTTCAAAAGCACGGGCGCGAGCGCGCCGGCGGCGGCGGACAGTCTGCCGTAGAGGCGCAGCGTCGCCGGCACCGGGCTAGTACCCGCTTTCCGAAGTTCGTGAGACATTGCAGCACCTTCTTAACGAACTTCGGAAGGCAAAGGCTACTAGCAACTTTATAATTCCAGTACCGCTTTCGATTTGAAATTCCGAAAACCAACCCGCTGCAGGTGCTGCGGGAATTTCAAATCGGCGGGACTAGAGCCTTTCCGCTTCTGATGGAATCAGAAGCGGCTCTATGTTTTTGATTCGACGCGTTTTCTTTACGCGAACCGGTCGCCACTTCGCTTGAAAACGCTCTACTACCCGCTTTCCGAAGTTTGCGAGACATCGCACCTCACCGCCTCAAGTTCGGGCCGGCCTATCCTGGCGTAAGCACGGCGCGTAGCGTCGTTCAGCGTCGCCTCGAGCCGAGCCCTCAGCGTTTCCATCATCTCGGCGTCGGCGTCGGCAGGAACGAAGATCGGCTCGCCGCCGACCAGGGCGCCGCGCCCGAACGGCAGGTTGATGGTGGTGCGGTCCCAGTTGTTCAGGCGAATGAAGCGGCTGGTCGCCATCGCAAACGGCATGATCATCCGCCCGGATTCGCGCGCCAGCATGATGACGCCAAGACCCGCGACGCGCGAGCGCTTCGGCACATCGGCGGTGAGCGCCACGTTGTAGTTCTCCTCGAGCGCGCGAACCATTTCCTTGAAGGCGCCGACCCCGCCCTTGCGATTGAACGCGGAGCCGTGGTCGCCGGAGCCGCGGATGGTCTCGATGCCCAGCCGCTCCGCCGCCAGCGCATTGAACTCACCGTCACGATGGCGCGAGATCAGCACCTTGCCGCGATGGTGCGCCCGCTTGATGAACGGCGTCATGAAATGCTGTCCGTGCCAGAACGCGAGGATGACAGGCATCTGCGGCTCGACGATGTCGTAGACATCGTCCGGATCATAGCTGAATCGATTGGTTGTCCAAACCAGCCGCAGAAAGCCCGCGGCCAGGAGGCCTGCGAACTGCTGAAACCAGCGGGCGCGCAGCAGAGTGCGGAGCAGCTTTCTCAAAGGGCGGGCTTCGTGTCTTGACCCGGATCGAGAAGCCGGTGGAGGTGCACGATGAAGTACCGCATATGGGCGTTATCGACCGTCTGCTGCGCCTTCGCCTTCCAGGCGGCGTAGGCCGATGCGTAGTTCGGGTACAGGCCGACGATCTCCACCTCGTCGAGGTTCTTGAACGTCGTCTGCGCGAGATCGGCCAGTTCGCCCCCGATCACGAGGTGGAGCAATTGCTGGGGCGGAGTGTCCGGCGGCATTGCGCGTTGTCCTACTATGTCGGCGGCCGTCAGGCAAATCCCGAAGTCAGCCCCATCCCTTAGGGCACCGGAGGCCCGTGAAAATGTGCGAGAATGCGCGCGTGGCGAAGGCGACCCGCCGCCAACAGCACGTCGTGCGTCACCTGGGCGCGGTTATAGAGGATTGGCTCGCCCCCGATCGATGTCAGCCTCCCATTCGCCTCCTGCACGATCAAATCGGCCGCGGCGATATCCCAGTCACAGCTATCGCCGCCCGCAAAGGCTGCGTCGATGCGACCGTCCGCGACCCGGCATAACCGCAGCGCCAGCGAAGCGATCCGCGGATGAGGCGCGGCATCGCTCCGGTCGAGTTTGTCCACAAGCGGCTTCGGTCCCGCGATCTTCGAAAAATCCAGATCATCGCCGGGTGTCGCCTGCACCGGCACGCCATTGCGGGTCGTGCCCTGCCCGCGCGCGGCGAGGAAAAACTCGTCGATGGCCGGCGCGAACACGGCCGCGAGCAACGGCGAGGCGCGCTCGACCAGCGCGACGCTGACGCACCAGTCGTCGCGGCCGGCGATATAGCCGCGCGTCCCGTCGATCGGATCGACGATCCAGACCCGCTGCCTGTCGAGCCGCGAGGGATCGTCGGCGCTTTCCTCCGACAGCCAGCCATAGTCCGGCGTTGCTGCGCGCAGCTTGTTTTCGATGAGATCGTTGACGGCGATATCCGCTTCCGACACCGGCGACGAGATACCCTTGGTCCAGGTCCGCAATCTGGTGCGGAACATCGCGCGTGCCAGTTCTCCCGCCTCGCGCACCGTTTCGATCAACAACGCGCGGTCCCGCGCCAAATCGTCGTCGCGGCTGTCGGCCTTAGCGCCCGCCAACCGTCAGCCCTTCAATGCGCACGGTCGGCGCGTTGGTCGCATAGCGGAATGCAAGGTCATTGGCGGGCGTCAGCGACTTGAACATCTCGATCAGATGTCCGGCGATGGTGATCTCGCTCACGGGATAGGTGATCTCGCCGTTCTCGATCCAGAATCCCGACGCGCCGCGGCTGTAATCGCCGGTCACGCCATTGACGCCGGAGCCGATCAAGTCGGTGACATAAAAGCCCTGCTTGATGTCGGCGATCAGCTCACGGGGCGTCATCGGCCCCGCCTCGAGATGCAGATTGTACGGTCCCGGCGACGGCGACGACGAGACGCCACGATGAGCATGACCGGTCGTCGTCAGGCCGAGTTCGCGCGCGGTCGCCGAATCCAGCAGCCACGACGTCAGCACGCCGTCGTCGATCACCGCCAATTTCTTCGTCACGACACCTTCCGCGTCGAAGGCCTGCGAACGCAGTCCGCGCACGCGCAGCGGATCATCGACGATCCGGATTCCTTTCGCGAACAGTTGCTGGCCGAGCCGATCTTTCAGGAAGCTGGTCTTGCGCGCGACTGACACACCGTTGGCCGCGCCGACGACATGACCGACCAGCGACCCCGCGACGCGCGGATCGTAAACCACCGGCACCTTGCAGGTGGCGACCTTGCGCGGATTGGCGCGCGCCACCGTGCGTTCCCCGGCGCTGCGTCCGATGCTGGCCGGAGACATGAGATCGGAGCCATGAAGCGCGGAGGAGAAATCGTAATCGCGTTCCATGGCGGTACCGTCGCCGACGATCGCCATCATCGAGATGCCATGGCTCGAACGCAGATATGATCCGTGAAAGCCGGTGCTCGTCGCCAGCACCATGCCGCCGATGCCGGCCGACGCCGACGCGCCGCCGGATTTGGTGACGCCCTTGACCGCAAGAGCCGCCGCCTCGGCCTCGACCGCGCGGCGCTCGAGTTCCGCTGTCGATGGCGTCACGCGGTCAAGCAGATCGAGATCGGGAAAATTCCGCGCCAGCAATGCCGGATCGGCCAAGCCGACATATTGATCGTCGGGCGCGACGCGCGCCATCGCGACCGCGCGTTCGGCGAGTTTCGCGACATTGTCGCCACCGACATCGTTGGTCGAGACCGTGGCCTGCCGCCGTCCCACCAGCACGCGCAGTCCGACGTCGTCGCTCTCCGAGCGTTCCGATTCCTCGACGCGGCCGTCGCGAACCTCGACGCCTTGCGAGACGCCGCGCACCGCGACCGCATCGGCGGCATCCGCGCCCGCGCGCTTCGCAGCCTCAACCAGCCGTTCGGCGAGTTCACTGAGCGCGGATTGATCGAAGAGTTCGGATTCGGCGGATTTCGGTAATGATGTGTTTGGTGAAGAGATCACGAACAAAATCCCGGGAATTCGAGGAGACCGGCGCGCAAGCGGTCCCGTCATGAGATGTGCTTGTTTTATGCGGACTTCAAGCGTGACATGCAGCGGGTGTCGAAGATTATCAGCGCCCCGGCAAGGACCCGTCAAGCATGTCGGCCAAGGGTCTGTCAATCATGCGCGCGGATGAGACGCGAGGTACCTTCGATTAACCAGCCTTTTTAAGCAAATCCGGACCGCGTGCTGGCATGCTCTCGCCCATCGACCGGGAACATAATCCCGGCGGGGAGACAAAGCCGTGAGGCGTCAAACATCAACAGGCGGACTGGATTCCGCCGGGTCGAGCTGCGCTTTGCGGCTCGACCCCCTCTCACTGCCCGTCAGTTTCGCCGCGCGCGACAGCCGCGCCGACGGCGGCATCCGGCAGATCGAACTTCATCGCGAACGCGTGACGCTGCATCGCGCCGTCCGTGGCATGCAGATGACGATCAGCGTGCGCGTCAGCGAATTCGCCGGCGTGACCGTGCGCGACACCGCCGACGGGCGAGCGCTCGTTCTGCTTCACCGCGATCCCTCGCTCGCCATTCCCCTTCTGGTGACCGATGATGTCGCTGAGCGCGACGCCGCATGGCAAGCCTGGAGCGAGATCCTGGCGCTTCCGCAACTCGCCGACGACAGGCGAGATCCGGCCCCGCGCCGGCGACGGAGCAACGTCATCAATGCACGGCGTCCCAGCTTCCTGATGCGGCGGCGTGGCGGCAACCTGCTCAACCCGGCGGCCATCTATCGAGGTGAACGCGAGATCATCGCGCGGAATTAGTTGGAGCATAATCCCGAAAAGCGGAAAACGGTTTTCGGATAAGATCATGCTCGATCAAATATAAAGCTAGTGACTGGTTCAACGCGGTCGAATCTGATTCTAGAGCCCGGCCGCCGCAAGCAACGCGCTACCCAATAATCCCGCAAACAACAACAGCCCGGCGTCGCGGTTGGATTTGAAAATCTGCAGGCAGAGTCGGGAATCGCCGATGTCGATTCGCGCGCCCTGCCAGGCGAGGTGTGCGGCAAAAGCCGCAAGGCCGATCCACGCCGGCCATCGCGCGGCGGCCAAATGCAATGCGACGCCGATGAGAGCGACGGCAAGCCCGTAGAAGATCGCAAGCGCCCGACGCGTGCGTTCGCCGAACAGCAATGCCGTCGACTTGATCCCGATCAGCGCGTCGTCTTCCGCATCCTGGTGCGCATAGATCGTGTCATAGCCGATTACCCATGCGATCGAGCCCGCATACAGCGCCAGCGCGGCTGCATCGATGCGGCCCAGCAGCACCGCGAATCCCATTAGCGCACCCCACGAAAAGGCGAGGCCGAGCACGACCTGTGGCCAGTAGGTAACGCGTTTCATGAAGGGATAGACCGCGACGATGGCGAGCGAGGCTATTCCGGTCGCAATGGCGAAGCGGTTGAACTGCAGCAGCACGACAAGCCCGACCAGCGCCTGCGCCACGAGGAAGATCATGGCCTGCGCCACCGTCACTTGCCCTGCAGGAATAGGGCGCGACCGCGTCCGCTCCACGCGCGCGTCGAGATCGCGGTCGGTGATATCGTTCCAGGTGCAGCCGGCGCCGCGCATCGCGAAGGCGCCGATAAAAAACAGCACGATGGTCAGAGGCAGCCGGCTCGCGTCACCGGCGACGCCCGCAGCCAGCGCCGCCGACCACCAGCATGGCAGCAGCAGCAGCCAGGAACCGATCGGCCGGTCGAGCCGCGACAGCCTCAGATAGGGCCGCGCCCACAAAGGCGCGCGCGTGTCGACCCAGTTGCCGGCCGAGTCCGCGACGCGTGCCGCCGCGTCGCTCATCAGAGGCTCGTCATCGGGTGAGAACGTTGCCGTTCAGGGTGTCGAACGTGCTGCCGCCCCTCTTCGGCGTAGTGGCCTCCGGCAATCCGCCGGATGCCGAACCCAAAGCCTCGCTCAGGCTCGGCCCGGCGGGGCCGCGCATCCTTGCCTGCTTGGCCACGTCGCAAACCTTCTGATGCATGCTCTCCGTGGCCTTGTGGTTGGCGCGCATCTGCGCTCCAACGTTGTCGGGAATTCCGCACTTCTGGGAATTCTTGTCGACGAATTTGAGCATCTTGACTTCCGCCTGCGCGTATTGCCCGATCAGCTTGCATGCTTCGTCGGGCGGCGCGTGACGGGCGCTGGCAGCCTGGATCAGCTTGCCGCGCTTCTCGGCCGCTTCGCGCAGCGGCATGAATTCCTTCATGCAGTCGGCGCCACCGGGCGGCCCCGCCTGCTGGCGCGGAGCCCCAAATCCACCCACGGGAGCGGCGCCGCCCGAAGGAAACGCGGAGGGCGCGCCGATCGTCGCCGACGGGGCGCCATTGACCGGGGGAAATGCGGAATCCTGAGGCGGCGCGGAGAGCCGTTGCGCAGACGCGCCGTTGACGGGCGGGAACGCCGGGTCATTGACCGTCCCGGCCGAGCTATTGGGCAATGGCGCCGGAAACGGGGTCTGGCCGGGCGCATCGGTGACGCCGATGGCAAACACCGCAAGCGTCAATGGAACGATCAGGCGTGGGGTGATCACAGCATTTCTCCGGCAGAGTCAACTATCCGCGACATCTTTTGCCACGAATGCAACGAACGACCTTCCATGATTCACACACTTTTACGATTGCAGGCGATTCCTAACAACCCGACGAATCGGGCAACAGCGCGACGCATGGCCGCGCCGGTCAAAATCGGAAACCCCCGACCGTTCCGTCTCGCCGTTTGAGGGCCGGAGTGGGTTGGTTTATAGCGTTTTTCCGGCGACGAGGTGGTCGACAAAGTACCGGTTCGCACGAGGAAACCGCCGTGGAAAGCCGCTCCCGCAGGATTTCAGTTTCAGCCATGCCCGTCTGATCATGCCCGACACCGACTTTCGCAGTCCCCGGCTCTACGTCGACGCACCGCTCGCCGCCGGCGGCAGGGTTCCGCTCGAGCGCGACCAGGCCAATTATCTCGGCAATGTGCTGCGCCTTGGGACGGGCGCGAACGTGCTGGTCTTCAACGGCCGCGACGGCGAGTGGCGAGCGGCGATTGCCGGTCGCAAGCGCCCGGAACATCTGGATATCGTTGCCGCGACCAGGGCTCAGGACCACCTGCCCGACCTGCACTACGTGTTCGCTCCGCTGAAACACGCCCGGCTCGATTACACGGTTCAGAAGGCGGTGGAAATGGGGGCCTGCGCGCTGCAGCCGGTTCTGACCCGCTTCACCCAGGTGACCCGGGTCAACGGCGAGCGGATGCGCGCCAATGTCATCGAGGCGGCCGAGCAATGTGGCATTCTCAGTCTTGCCGAAGTCGACGAACCGGTCACCCTCGAGCGGTGGCTCTGCGGACGCGCGCCGGAACGCCTGCTGGTATTCTGCGACGAGGCCGCGCCGGTCGCAAATCCGGCGGCGGCGCTTGCGCCGATGGGCAGCACCGAACAGGGCGTTGACGTGCTTGTCGGACCCGAAGGCGGCTTCGCGGAGGACGAGCGGGCAAATCTGCTCCGCCAGCCCCATACGCTGCGGCTATCGCTGGGTCCTCGGATCCTGCGCGCCGATACCGCAGCGGTCGCCGCCCTTACTCTGGTCCAGACCGTGCTGGGCGACTGGACGCAGTCCGAAAAACACGCAACTCGTTAAGCCACTTCCCGAATCATGGTCGAAACCGTCATCCGGCCATGCTAGTGGTCCGATTCTAACATTTGCATCCCGTTGCGGCAGGGAGTTCTTGCAAATGTCAGAATCAAAGGACCACTAGCTCCACTAGGTTTCTAGTGGAGTTTTGAATTTGACGTTCGCCTGACGGGTTTGCTGCAAAGTGGGTAGCGAACGTCAAATTCACTCCACTAGAGCCTTTCCGCTTCTGACGGAATCAGAAGCGCGGCTCTATGATTTTGATTTGACGCGTTTTCTTGACGCGAACCGGTATCCACTTCGCTCGAAAACGCTATAAGGGCTTGCCCGGAAAACACCTTGGAATCCATGGCCTTCGATATGAGCCGCAGCGCGGAAACTCCTGCAACCCGATCGCCCCCCTGGGCGGACGGTCTGCTGTCGTCGTTCGCCCAGGCCGGCTACGTCAAGGCGGAACCTGCGATCCTGCAACCAGCCGAGCCGTTTCTGGACCTGTCGGGCGAGGACATCCGCAAGAGCCTCTATCTGACCTCGGACGCGGGCGGCGAGGAACTCTGCCTGCGTCCCGACCTGACCATCCCGGTGGCGCGGGACTACCTCGCCTCTGAAAGGGCCGGCCAGCCGGCCGGCTTCTGCTATCTCGGGCCCGTGTTCCGCTACCGCGCGGGGCGGCCGAGCGAGTTCCTGCAAGCCGGTATCGAATCGTTCGGGCGTCAGGATCGCGCCGCCGCCGACGCCGAGATGCTCGCGCTCGGCCTGGAAGCGGCCGCGGCTTTCGGCATTACGGATGTGGAGATCCGCACCGGCGACGTCGCGCTGTTCACCGCACTGATCGATGCGCTCGACCTTTATCCGGTCTGGCGGCGGCGGCTGATGAAGGACTTCAATCGCAAAATCAACCTCGCGCAGGATATCGAGCGGCTGACACTCGCGACCGGAACCGGCCACAACGAATACGAAGGCGTGCTTGCGGCGCTGGCGGGGTCCGACCGCAAGGCGGCGCTGGCGCTGGTGACCGACATGATGTCGATCGCGGGCGCGACCATTGTCGGCGGCCGCACCCTCGACGAGATCGCCGACCGCTTCCTCGAACAATCCACGCTGAAGAGCGGCGCGTTGCCGCGCGACGCGCTGACCATCATCAAACGCTTTCTCGCAATATCGGGCGATCCCGATGATGCGCTCGGCCAGTTGCGCACGCTCGCCTCCGACGCCGGGCTCGATATCCACGCCGCGATCGATCAGGTCGAAAGCCGCACCGGCTTCATGGCCGCGCGCGGCGTTGAAACCGGCGAGATCAGCTTCGCCACCGCGTTCGGCCGCGGCGTCGACTACTATACGGGCTTCGAATTCGAACTGCAGCGCAAGGACGGCGGCGACGAGCCGCTGATTGCCGGCGGCCGTTACGACGGTCTGATGACGCAACTGGGCGCAACGACGCCGATCCCTGCAGTCGGCTTCTCGATCTGGATCGAGGCGGTGACGCGATGCGCAGGCAAGGCCTCGACGAGCCGCACCGGCGGGAGCGCGTCATGACCGCACCTCTCGTCCTGGCGGTGCCGTCGAAGGGACGCCTGCAGGAAAACGCCGAAGCCTTTTTCGCTCGCGCCGGACTGACGCTCGCCAAACCGGGCGGCGTGCGCGACTATCGCGGCACTATCGTCCAACTCGACAACGTCGAGATCGCCTATCTCTCGGCGAGCGAGATCGCCTCGCAGCTCGCGCGCGGCTCGGTGCATCTCGGCGTTACCGGCGAAGACCTGATCCGCGAAAGCATCGTCGATGCCGACAAGCGCGTGGCGCTGATCAACGGCCTCGGCTTCGGCAGCGCCAATGTCGTGGTCGCGGTGCCGCAGTCGTGGATCGACGTGCGCACCATGGCCGACCTCGACGACGTGGCGACCGGATTTCGCGCACAGCACAACCGGCGCATGCGGGTCGCGACCAAATATATCAACCTCACCCGCGCGTTCTTCGCCTCGCACGGCGTGGTCGATTACCGCATCGTCGAGAGCGCAGGCGCCACGGAAGGCGCTCCCGCCGTCGGCACCGCCGAGATGATCGTCGATATCACGACGACCGGAGCCACGCTCGCCGCCAATGGCCTGAAGGTGCTGGACGACGGCGTCATCCTGCGCAGCCAGGCCAATCTGGTCGCCTCGCGCGACGCGGACTGGTCGAACGGCGCGCGCGAGACCGCACGGATCATTCTCGACCACATCGCGGCGCGCGCCCGCGCCAGCCAATATCGCGAGGTGCGGACCCGCTTCGCAGGCTGTGATGCGGCGCTGCTCACCGAGGCAAAGGACCGCTTCGGCGCGGTCTCGCCGTTCGGCGGACCGACCTCTTCGGGCATGATCACGCTGCACTGCCCGCCCGACCGGCTTTATGCGCTCGGCAGCTTTCTGCGTCAGCACGGCGCCGAAACGGTGTCGATTGCATCGCTGGACTATGTCTTCGATCGCGACAACCCGCTGTTCGCGAGACTGGAAGCGTTCCTGCGGATGTGATCCGTGCAATGCGCCCGTTGAAGGGCGCGGCCGCACTCACTACCATAGGAAGATTGATCACGCCGGACCCGACCGATGACGTCAACGCCGAGCCTTCCCGGTCTGCCTGCAGATGCGGCCGCAGCGGCCGCGCAGGGTCTATCGATCGTAATTCCCATTTACAACGAGGCCGCCGGGCTCCAGCAGCTTCACGAACGCCTCGGCGCGCTGGCGGCGAAACTGCGGCAGCGCTTTGGCCTTGCCTGCGAGGTCGTCTACGTCGACGACGGTTCGACCGATGACACGCTGAGTCTCGCCCGCACGCTCCCTGCCGGCGCGCTGGACGTGCAGGTGGTGTCGCTGTCGCGCAATTTCGGCAAGGAAGCCGCCTTGATGGCGGGTCTGGATCACGCGCGGCGCGGCGCGCTGCTGTTCATGGACGGCGACGGCCAGCATTCCCCCGACCTCGTGGAGCGGCTGGTGGATCACTGGATCAACGGCGGCTACGACGTCATCTATACCGCAAAGGCGCGCCGGACGAACGAGTCGCTGCTGCGCCGGATCGGCGTGCACAGCTTCTACGCGATCATCAACTGGGGCGCGCGCCAGCGGATCCCGGAGGATGCCGGCGACTTTCGCCTGTTGTCACCTCGCGCCGCCGCCGCGCTGCGCCAGATGCCCGAGCGCAACCGCTTCTTCAAGGGGCTGGCAAGCTGGATCGGCTTCCGCCAGTTCCGCGTCGACTACGAGCCCGATGCCCGCGCCCACGGCATGTCCACGTTCGGTGCGGCGCGGCTGCTCGGCCTGTCCATCGAGGGGCTGACATCGTTTTCGGTGGCGCCGCTGCGGCTGGCCAGCCTGCTCGGCCTGCTGCTGGCGCTTGCCGCCTTCCTGTTCGGTCTCTCGATCCTGTGGGAAACCTGGGTCGATGGCGAAACGGTCCCCGGCTATCCGTCGCTGGTGGTCGGCCTCATGACCCTCGGCGGCGTGCAGCTCCTGATGATCGGCATCATGGGCGAATACATCGGCAAGATCCTCTCCGAACTGAAGGCGCGGCCGATTTACTTCGTCGCCGAGCATAGCGTGAAGCAGGCCGACAGCGAACCATCCGCCGGTGACCCGCACCGGACCGCCGCCGAATGAGCGGCGATAAATCGCAACGCCGGATCTGTCTGTGCGCTGACGATTACGGCATCAGCCCGGGGGTCAACCGGGCGATCCGCGATCTGATCGAGCGGGAGCGCATCAACGCGACATCGGTGATGGTGGTTGGTCCCGCCGCCGGACGCGAAGACGTCCAGGCGCTGGAGGCGGCAGTCGCCCGCAGTCCGCATTGCGTCATCGGCCTGCATGTCACCCTGACCGCGCCGTTTCATCCGCTCACCCTGCATTACCGGCCGCTTCAGGGCGGGCTGTTTCCGCCGCTTTCGAAGATGCTGCGCGCGAGCCTGTCGCGCCGGCTCGAGCCCGAGATGATTTTCGACGAGGTCAAGGCGCAGATCGCAGCGTTTGCCGAGCGGTTCGGCCGCGCCCCCGATTACGTCGACGGCCATCAGCACGTGCAGATTTTTCCGCAGGTGCGCGACGCCTTCCTGTCGGCGGTCAAGAGCGCCGCGCCCGGCGCATGGGTGCGCCAGTGCGGCCGCCGCCGCCCGCCGGCCGGGCGGCTCGGCCCGCCGAAGGCGCTGCTCTTGGATATTTTAAGCGCCGGCTTTCGCCGCCAGGCCGCGCGCGCCGGCATCCGCTTCAACCCGGCATTCGCCGGCGCCTATGATTTCACAAAGGCCGACTTCGGCACACTGATGCAGGAGTTTCTCGACGGCTCGCCGGGCGGCGGCCTGATCATGTGCCATCCCGGCTTTGTCGACGACACGCTGATCGCGCTCGATCCGGTTACCGACCAGCGCGAACGGGAATATGCGTTCCTCTCCGGGGACCGCTTTCCCGACATGCTGGCGGCGAATCGGGTGACGCTGGACTGATCCACCCGACCGCAAGCCCCCGCCTCAATTGTCGCACACTGAAATTTAATCGGCCGCGACACTGTTTGCGACAAAAAGCGCGCCTACATCCCACCGGCCACCTTATCGGGAGAGCGCCATGACACCGCAAGAACGCCAGTTGGTCGACGACCTCTTCACCCGCCTCGCCGGCGTCGAAAATACGCAGCGCGATCCGGCCGCCGCCGCTGCCATCGCCGAGGGCCAGCGACGGGCGCCCAACGCGTTATATACGCTGGTCCAGACGGTTCTGGTGCAGGATGAGGCGCTGAAGCGCGCCCACGACCGTATCCAGCAACTGGAAAGCGAAGGAGCCGCCGATCAGGCGGCATCAGGCGGGTTCCTGGATCAGATGCGCGACAGCCTGTTCGGCAAGTCCCCGCAGCGCGGCTCGGTCCCGAACGTCCAACCTTCCCCAACGCCGAACCGGCCGGCCTGGAACACGGGGGAGGCGTTGCAGCAGACCGGTGGTCAGCCAGGCCGCTACAATCAGGGGCCTGCCGGTTCGCCCGGTCAGCCCTACGGTGCGCCGCCGCAGGCAGGCGGTGGCTCGTTTCTCGGAACGGCGGCGGCCGCCGCCGCGGGCGCCGTGGGCGGCGGACTGCTTCTCAGCAGCATCCGCTCCATGATGGGTGGCCCTGCCCATGCCAGCAGTTTCGGTGATGGGGGCGGCCTTGGCGGTTCGCCCGGCCCGTGGGGCGGCGGCGACCAGTCCGGAAGTAACCTGGCGCGCGACGCCGGCGTCGGGGACATCGGGTCACAACACGACAGCACGTCGCAACCGTTCGACCAGGCCCAGGCGGATGCCGACCAGGACCAGGATCAAGACCAGGACGATGACGACGAGATGGACATGGACTCCGACGACTTCGCCGACTTCGGTGACGGCGACGATTACGCCTAGTCTCCTCCACGGTCCCGAACACTCAACATGCCCGGCTTTATGCCGGGCATCCACGTCGTTGGAATTCAGCGAAGTAAGCAACCCGCTGAAGTAAGCAACCCGCTATGGAGTCTGATCCAGCTTTGTTGGATCAGACTCCATAGCTCATCCTTTGATTGAGCATGATCTTATCCGAAGCCGGTTTCAACTTTTCGGGATCATGCTCCAAAATTGACGCGTTTCCTTCACGCGAACCGGTGCTCATCCTCGGGTCGAGCCCGAGGACATGCTTCGCTCGAAAGCGCAATATCATTTTGAATCGAGATCAAATCGCTACGGGACTGCTGGCATGAGACGCCGCTACAGGCTTCCGCCCTGCCCGATCGCGATTTCGCTCTATGGTTAGAAACGTTTTCAGATCAGTGGTGCAGCTTTCCGGTCTGGTAGCTTCCGTAAGCCAAGCTGAAAATCAGCACCAGAAAAACTGCGAGAAAGCCTCCGACAACGAGCCAGAAATCATGCGGCATGTTTAGGGTCTCCTAGTCTCAGGATCGCCCCCTTGGAATACGTACGCCGCTATCCCAGCTCACGCCAATCACGGCTTCGGGACTGATTATCGACATGATTGCCAATGTTCGAGTTTGAACATATCGCGCGGCCAGTCACGACCATGAAGAAAAGGCCGCCCGACAGGGCGGCCTTTTCAATCTCCGACGACGTCCTGCGTCAGATCACCACCACCTTGGCGCCGACGCGAACCCGACCGTAAAGATCGATCACGTCCTGGTTGCGCATCCGGATGCAGCCGGACGACACGTTGGTGCCGATCGTCCAGGGCTCGTTGGAGCCGTGGATGCGATAGAGCGAGGAGCCGAGATACATGGCGCGGGCGCCGAGCGGATTCTGCGGGCCGCCTTCCATGTGGCGCGGCAGATCGGGACGACGCTTGAGCATTTCCGCCGGCGGCGTCCAGTCCGGCCATTCCTTCTTGGCCGTGATCGTCTTGACGCCGGCCCACAGGAAGCCCGGTTTGCCGACGCCGACCCCGTAGCGCAGCGCCCTGCCGTCGGCCTGCACGAGATAGAGGAACTTGCTCGACGTATCGATAACGATGGTGCCGGCGGCTTCCTTGCCGTGATAATCGACAAGCTGCTTCTCGAACTTCGGATCGAACGCGGGATGCGCCGCCTCGCTGGCGTCCTGCTCCGGCATCGCCTGCTCTGGCTGCATCGCCTGCGGCTGCGGTGCATAGAGCGGGCGCGGATCATAGGGCTGCTGCCGGTAGCGCGATCCCTGCTGCTGTCCGTCACCGAACAGGAACTCGATGAACCCGCCGCCCATGTTGCTGTCCGCGTTGGAGCGCTCGGCAGAAGCAACGCGCTGATCAGCCGGCTGCGGCGCGGACCGATCGGCATAACCGACGGCAGGTTCGGTGAAGAACCTGGCTTGCGGTTCTCTGGCAAAGGCCTGCTGGACTCCGAGCCCGGCAAGCGACGCGCCCGCGAGGAGCGCGAGGGATAGTTTTCTGAACATCGACGTACTCTGTACTGTTTCGCCGTGAATGGTCGCCACGGATGCGCCCCGATAACGCGCATCGCCACGCGAGCGAATTAAAATCAAAACCGCATCGGTTTGGTAAACAGAACCGGCGTTTCGATTCACCACGTCGTCAACGCAGCGCGGTTTTATCCGGTAGCGTTTATTTTCGATGAACGGGCTTTCGACGTGTTAATCGCCGGCCGGAGACAACGGATGGACCACGGTTCCCCGCGTGAACCCGTCGTTAAACCACGTCGGTATACAACGGATGATATAGCGTGACGGATTGATTTAGAGCTGGGGAATCTGATGCCTGTTCAACGCAAGCGCTTTCGCGTCGAGGAAATCCTGAGCGGTGGCATGCCGGTTATCACAGCAGCCGGTGACAACGCACCCATGCCGGTGCATCGCGAGATCATGGCGGAGCTGCGGGCCATCCGCGAACAGATCGGAGCCCCACGCGGCAATGGCGCGGACGAAGCGGCTGCGGTTGACACCGAGGTCAGCCGCGATGTCGCCGATGCGCAGGCCTTGTTGCTGACTTATCGCGCGCAGATCGAACAGTGCGAGAAGCTGAAGACCGAGCTCGATCTGATCTACGACGCCATCACCCGCACCAAGCAGGAAATCGCGGTTCTTCACGGCAAGAGCTTCAGCGGCGACGAAATGTCGAAGGTGACTGACGAGCTTGGCGCCGTGGTGGGCGGCACCGAGCAGGCGACGCAACGGATTCTGGAGGCGGCCGAGGCGATCGACCAGTCGGCCAGCGCCCTGTCGAAGTCTGCATCCCCTGAGCAGACACAGTTGCAGAGCGAGGAAATCCAGGAACGCGTGATCGCGATTTTCGAGGCCTGCAACTTCCAGGATCTCACCGGCCAGCGCATCGCCAAGGTGATGAACACCATGAAGTTCATCGAGCATCACATCAACGTCATGATGGACATCTGGGGCGGCGTCGACGCCATCCGCGCCCATGCTCCGCCGATCGTCGACGATCGCGTGGGCGATGCCAAGCTGCTGAACGGCCCGAAGCTCGATGGCGACGAGGGACACGCCTCCCAGGACGATATCGACGCGCTGTTCGGTTAGGGCATGATCCCGGAAGGCGGAAACCGGTTTCCGGACAAGATCATGCCCGAAGGATTATAAGGGACTCTGGCGGCCCTGCGTCCGCAGGATTCGGGGCTGCGCCCGGAAATCCGTAACCGGCGATTCAACGCTGCGGCGCGCAGCGGACATACACCATGTTGCCATAGCGGGTCGCCGCATCGGGATCGATGAAGCGGGTGACGAGGACGCGGCCGTCGAAAGAAACGATCTCACGATCCTTCGCACCGCCCGCCGGCCCCTCCGGTCCGATATAGTTCTTGCCGCTCTGGCTGCCCTTCAGCCGCAATTCCTGCGGGGTCGCCTCGTCGGCGAGGTGCATGATCACGCCGCCGTTGCTGCCGGCGCCGATCACGTAAGGGTTGCGGCATTGCGCCTTGGCGGCAGCCTCGGTCCGCGCCCGGTCGTTCGGGTTCTGGTAGGATGCAAGACCCCAGCGCCCGACGAGTTCGTCAGCGCGAACCGTGGCCGGAATTTCAGGCTCGACGGCCGGCTGCGGCGGCGGCTGCTGGGTCGACAGTCCGACCGATCCGATCGACCCGCACCCGCCGAGAAACATCGCAAGGGCCGCGATCGCCCCAAGGTTCAAAGCCGCGCGTCCGCCGTCTGATCTGACCATCGTATTTCCCCGACCGAATTCGCGACCGCCTTGCCCCCGGCGACCGAACTTAGAAATGTCACCGCGGCCACACTTATTATCCCGCGGATCGCGGGGCCGCGACATGGTTTGCACTATCCTACACGTCCCTCACCAACGGCTTAAGGCGCTTGCTTGACAGCATGGCTGCCAAGCCATATCCCCGCCAACGATTAGCACCCTCGGAGCATGATTGCCAAAGATACCGTTCGGGCGCTTCGAATCCGGCCGCGCATTCCATCGATGGCGATTTCCAGAGTCCTGCGAACCCCCGGAGGAGCCGTTATGGCTAAAACCACATTTCGTCCGCTGCATGACCGTGTCGTGGTCAAACGCCTCGATGCCGAGGAAAAGAGCAAGGGGGGTATCATCATTCCCGATACCGTCAGGGAAAAGCCCTCTCAGGGTGAGGTCGTGGCGGTCGGCCCGGGCGGACGCGACGAAGCCGGCAAGCTGGTTCCCATCGATGTCAAGGTCGGCGACAAGGTGCTGTTCGGCAAGTGGTCGGGCACCGAGGTCAAGCTCGATGGCCAGGACCTTCTGATCATGAAGGAGTCCGACATCATGGGCATCGTCGGCTGAAGCGTTTCTGAGCGAAGCATGTCCTCGGGCTTGACCCGAGGATGGAATCCGGTTCGCGTGAAGAAAACGCGTCAAATCAAGAAGCTAGTGGAGTGAATTTGACATTCGCTACCCACTTTGCAGCGAACTTGTCAGGCGAATGTCACATTCAAAACTCCACTAGAAACCTGATAGTTGCTAGTGGTCCTTTGATTCTAACATTTGCAGGAACTCCCTGCCGCAACGGGATGCAAATGTTAGAATCGGACCACTGGAGTCTGCCACCGTCCATGAAACGGTGACAGACTCTAGAACAGCCTCTAGAACAGCGGCGACCCCGGCACGAAAGCGTCGAACGCGGCCCAGAACTGCGCGCGGTAGCGATTTTGCTCCTGCAGGATCTCGTGTTTGGATCCGGCAATGACGAGGTGCGAGCCGCTGCGCAGATGATAGGCGAACTCCTCGATCGCCGGAGTGGAGACGATGGCGTCGTCGCCGGCCGCGATCAGCAGCAGCGGCTGGCGAATCCCCGACGGATAGTTCACGGCGCGAAATTCGTGCATCGCCCGGAAGGCGGTATCGGCCCACGCCACGGTCGGCGAAGCAAGACCCAGCGTCGGGTCTTCCTCGAGGATCGCGACGTTGCGGGCGAACCGGACCGGATCGCTGGTCAAGGGATTGCCGATGAAATCGGTGACGCCGGTAAGCTGATCGTTGCCGCCGGGAATGTAGCGCCCACCCTGCCCGCACAGCCGCATCGCGTGCAACAGCGCGCGCACCGGAAACGAGGTGAGGTGTCCCGGCAGATCGATCATCGGCGCCGACAGCACGATGCGGTCGAACCAGCGCCTGCCCGCGTGCGCGACCCGCAGCAACACCGCGCCGCCCATCGAATGCGCCAGCGCGAAGTACGGCGGCGGGCAATCCGGCAGCACCACCTGCTCCATGAACGAGCGGACATCGATTTCGTAGTCGGAGAAACGGCGCACATAGCCCTTGCGCGGCTCGGGCAACTGCCGCGCCGAGCCCCCCTGCCCCCGCCAGTCGATCATCGCCACTGCAAAACCGCGATCCCGCAGGTCGCGGACGGTCTCGAAATATTTTTCGATCTGTTCGCCGCGCCCGGTAAACACGCAGACCGTTCCTTTTCGCCCCAGCGGCGGGGCCCATCGGGCAAAGCGCAGGTCGACCCCGTCGGAGGTCCTGACGGCACCGCTGACGTAATCTTCCGGAACCGGATTGGCGGGTATCGAAACAAGCCTCATGACCGCACAGGCTCGAGGGAAAGGCTAAGACGCAAGAAAACGGACTTCAAAAGAGGGCGCACCCGCCTCTTGAAGGCGTTTGAAGCCCTCCCATATCATTTCTGTGCAGGCCGCTACCAGTGCTCCGGAACCGGATCATCAGGCTGCACACAGATGAAAGCCCGGCCCGATTTGGCGGGCGGGTCCATTCAACGTCGCTCCATGGAGGACTGACCTATGCGTACTTTCGACCTCACCCCGTTTTATCGTTCCACCGTCGGTTTTGATCGCCTCTTCAACCTGCTCGACCAGGCCAACGGCGATGCGTCGGGCTACCCGCCCTATAACATCGAGCGTACCGGCGAGAACGCGTACCGCATTTCCGTTGCCGTATCCGGTTTCGCACCGAACGAGCTCTCCATCGTCGCGAAGGAAAATACGCTGACGATCAAGGGCGAGAAGGTCGCCAACGAAAACGGCAAGGACACGTCCGAGGTGCTGTATCGCGGCATTGCGGCGCGCGCCTTCGAGCGTGCATTCCAGCTCGCCGATTTCGTACAGGTGAAGAACGCCTCGCTTGAGCACGGCCTGCTCCATGTCGATCTCGTCCGCGAGATTCCCGAGGCCAAGAAGCCCCGCACCATTCCCATCGCAACCAGCGCGCCCGCCGCGCCCACGGTCGAGAAGGCGGCGGCCTGACGAACCTTCGCAGGCGAACTTCAAGCGCTGAACGCAGGACGCCCCGGGCAGCCGGGGCGTCCTTGTCTTGAGCAGCATACCCCAAGAGTACCGAGCCATTGAGGCGTCCCCCCGACCGGCGGATCCCATGGCGGGCTTTGGGCATAACTTCCATGCACTCAGGGACTCCCGGACGCTTGTGTGATAGAGAAAAGTTTGGCAATGTCCGGGTTAGGACAGCAAGACTGTCTTAATTTTGACGGCCGCCTGGTGTCGGGTTTTTGCCGCAAATGCAGGCGTCCGATGTCCGGCTGTGGACATGGCAAACCGGCTTTCCACCGAATACGTTGGGCGCCTGGTTTGACTTCTCAAAACTTCGGCTCGCGGCGTGCGAGTGGTGGCCCCAAGATTTTCAATCGGGGTGCCGCGACCGTCCAAGGTGCGCCATGGATACGGATTGCGTTTCGGGATATCTCAAATCCCGGCCGGGAAAGGTACTGGGCTTAAGATGAGCGGGCCATCGTTCGAGCGGGAGAACATCGGGCTGGAATCACTGACAGGGGATTCGGTCGCGAAACAGCTCGAACCCGCGCATGAGCAACACGCGTCACGCGAACACACGCTTCACGAACATACTTGTCATGAACATACTTGGCGTCCGCCGGCGGAAGGCCTCTACGACCTCGGCCAGGAGAAGGATGCCTGCGGCGTCGGCTTCATCGCCGACATCAAGGGCAGGAAGTCCCACCAGATCGTTTCCGATGCGATCAGCATCCTCTGCAACCTTGAACATCGCGGCGCGGTCGGCGCCGATCCGCGTGCCGGCGACGGCGCAGGCATCCTGGTCCAGATCCCGCACGGTTTTTTTGCGCGCAAGGCGAAGGAACTCGGCTTCACG
>NZ_MKSM01000138.1 GCF_001897285.1 Nitrobacter sp. 62-23 | reverse complement strand
GCAAATCTTTCGGAAGCTGCGTGATTTTCTGCCCGTGCTGAAGCGAACAGGCGGAATGATAGGCGATGACGAGATCGCTACGTTGCTGCGACGGCGGCAGGTCGAGGCTCGCGATGTACTCGGTGATATCCTTGGCGAGGCCCGAGACCCTCGCGGCCGGGACGGCGTAATCGCGATCCTCCCGCAGCAGATAACCGTAGTCCTTGATGACCGTGCCGCAGCCCGACGCCGTCACCACGATGGCGTCGAGGCCACCGCGTTCCGCCTCACGGAGCCAGGCCGTGATGTTGGCCCGCGCCCGCGCCAGCGCATCAAGGTCATCGCCCATGTGATGCGTCAGCGCGCCGCAACACTGCTCGTCCGCAACCAGCACCACCTCGACGCCGTGACGGGTCAGCAGACGGATGGCGGCCTCGTTGATGCGCGGCGCCAGCACCTGCTGGGCGCAGCCTTGCAGCAGCGCGACGCGGCCGCGCCTCAAACCCTTCGCCGGGAACACGCTGCCGGCGACCGCTCCGGGAGAGGGCAGCGAGGCCGGTGCGAGCGCCAGCATCGCCTTGATCCTGCGCAGGAACGTCGGCGTTGTCGCGCCGGCTTTCGAGCCCGGCAGCAGCGCCGCGAAAGGCCGGCCGAAGCGCGCCAGGATCATGCTGGCCCGAAACAGTTTCGGCCGCGGCAGCACATAGGCCAGAACCGTTCGAAGCAGCCGTTCGGGAAGCGGTCGTTCGTACTCCTTCGCGATCTTGACCCGCGCCTGGTCGACCAGATGCATGTAGTTGACCCCCGAGGGACAGGTCGTCATGCAGGCGAGGCACGACAGGCAACGGTCGATGTGCTTCACGACCTCGGCGGTCGGCGGCTCGTTCTTTTCGAGCATCTGCTTGATCAGGTAAATCCGGCCGCGCGGGCTGTCGAGTTCGTCGCCAAGCAGCACATAGGTCGGGCACGTCGCCGTGCAGAACCCGCAATGCACGCACTTGCGCAGGATCTTGTCGGCCTCAACGATATCCGGATCGGCCAGTTGAGCGGGCGTGAATTCGGTTTTCATGAGATCGGCGTCCGGGCCAGCCTGCCGCGATTGAGAATGCTTTTCGGATCGAAGCTCTGCCGCACCCGCTCGGACAATGCGGCGACACCCTTCGCCTGCGGATGAAACACATCAACCGCGCGCCGCGTTCCCTCGTCGGCCCGCAGCAGCGTCGCATGGCCGCCGATTGCGGCGAGCCGCCGGCGCAGCGGCGCGGCATGGGCATCAGCCGAAGGCGGCAGCGCCGCCCAGACCAGCCCGCCGCCCCAGTCGTAGATCACCTCGCCGCCGGTCTCGCGCGCCATCGCCTGACCGAACGCGCCGCCTCGCGCCGGCGGGCAGACGATCCGCCACACCGGATACGCGCCGAACGCGCCACCGGCCGCGAACGGAATGACGTCGCGGATATCGCGCCACAGGGCAGCCGACTGCGCCTCCTCGACGAGTTCGGCCGTTCCGAACGAGGCAAGGTCCGCTGCAAGCGCCGAGGCGCGGTGAGCGACCGAAGCGGCGATGCCTTCCAGCCGCAACAGCGTTATGGCCTTTCCTGCCGTTGTGAGGCCGGAAAGCGCGCCTTGCGCGGCCCCGAGAGCCGTGCCCGGCACATGCGCCGCTCCCGAGACGTCGTACGGCGAGCCCAGCGCCGCCGTCATCGCTCGGTTGGCGGCGACGTCATCGAGCCCGCGCAGCACCAGCGTGCGTTCTGTTTCTGCCTTCGGCATCACCTTGAGCGTCACCTCGGTCATGACCGCGAGCGTGCCCCACGATCCCGCCAGCAGCTTGCAGAGATCGTATCCGGTGACGTTCTTCACCACCCGGCCGCCGGCCTTGAAACTGTCACCGAAGCCGGAGACCGCGTGAACGCCGAGCAGATGATCGCGCGCGCCGCCGGCCTTGATGCGGCGCGGGCCGGCGAGCCCGGCCCCGATCATGCCGCCGATGGTGCCGCGGCCGGAGAAAGCATCGAGCAGCGCGGCGGTGTCCATCGGCTCGAACGCAAACTGCTGATTGCTTGAATCAAGCAGCGACAGCACCTCATCCAGTGCAGCGCCGGCCTGCACCGTGATGATCAGTTCGCTCGGCTCATAGGACGTCACCGCATTCAGCGCCGAGACGTCGAGCACCGCATTGGTCGCCATTGCATGGCCGATCGGCCGCTTCGAGCCGTGACCGATGATCTCGAGCGGCTGCTCGCCGGCGATCGCGGCGCGCACGGCGGCTTCGACATCGGCGGCGTCGCGGATGCGCAGCACGGTCACGGCGCCACCCCTCGTCGTCCCCGCGAACGCAGGGACCGATACGCCGTGCACTCTCGACAGGATCGCTGTCTCTCCGGTTTTCTCTTTCCACCACCACGGTGGTTATGGGTTGCTGCGTTCGCGGGGCCGACGCAGCACATCTGGTGCAGCACAACCACCCTCAAAACCTCGGCAGGTCCGGAAACGCCAGCTTGCCGCCGTGCACATGGACGCGGCCGAGTTCGGCGCAGCGGTGCAGCGTGGGAAACACCTTGCCCGGATTGAGCAGCCCTTGCGGGTCGAACGCGCATTTCAGCCGCTGCTGCTGGTCGAGATCGACCTCGCTGAACATATGCGGCATCAGGTCGCGCTTCTCGATGCCGACGCCGTGCTCGCCGGTCAGGACGCCGCCAAGCTCGACGCAGCAGCGCAGAATCTCCGCGCCGAACGCCTCCGCCTTCTCCATCTCCCCCGGCTTGTTGGCATCGTACAGGATGAGTGGATGAAGATTGCCGTCGCCGGCATGGAATACGTTGGCGACGCCGAGACCGTATTTCTCGCTGAACTCGCGGATACGCGTCAGCGCCCGCGGCAGCGCGCCGCGCGGGATGGTGCCGTCCATGCAAAGATAGTCCGGCGAGATGCGGCCGACCGCCGGAAACGCCGCCTTGCGCCCAGCCCAGAACAGGTCGCGCTCGGCTTCCGAACCGGAAATCCGGCAGGTGGTCGATCCGCAACCCAGCGCGATGGCCTCGACCCGCTTGATGAGTTCGTCGACCTCGATTGAAGAACCGTCAAGCTCGATAATCAGCAACGCCTCGACGTCGAGCGGATAGCCGGCATGAACGAAAGCCTCCGCCGCGTGGATCGCGGGCTTGTCCATCATCTCCATGCCGCCGGGAATGATGCCGGCGCCGATGATCCGCGCCACACACTCCCCGGCCGCCTCGACTTGCGCGAAACCGACCATCAATGCTCGCGCGGTTTCCGGCTTTCTCAGGATACGAACCGTGACTTCGGTGACAACGCCGAGCAACCCTTCGGAGCCGGTGATGATGCCCATGAGGTCGTAGCCTGCGTTCTCCGGCGTCTTGCCGCCGATGCGCAGGACTTCGCCCGACATCAGCACAAGCTCGCAGCCGAGCACGTTGTTGGTGGTCATGCCGTATTTCAGGCAGTGAACGCCACCGGAATTCTCCGCGATGTTGCCGCCGATCGAGCAGGCGATCTGCGACGAGGGATCGGGCGCATAATAGAAGCCCGCATGGGCCACCGCCTGACTGATGGCGAGGTTGGTGACGCCGGGCTCGGTGACGACGACGCGGTTGTCGAAATCGATCTCGCGGATGCGCTTGAACTTGCCAAGACCCAACAGCACCGCATCCTCCAGCGGCAATGCTCCTCCCGACAGCGAGGTGCCGGAGCCACGCGGCACCACCTTGATGCCGTTGTCGAAGCAATATTTCAGAACGCGCGACACCTGCTCCGTTGTTTCCGGCAGCACCACGACCATCGGCGGCTGGCGATAGGCGGTCAGGGCATCCGATTCATACGGCAGCATTTCCGCGGCGCTGGAGATCACGCCCTCGCCGGGCACGATCGCGCGCAAATCGGCAACGATGGCCTCGCGGCGTTCGAGAACCATCCGATCCGATGCGGGCATCATGATGGTCATGAACAGGTGCTCCGACTCGCGACCGCACCGCAGCGACCGCTAAAAGGCGTTCTGGATCAAACATATTTTGCATGTCTTGTGTAGGCATCGCCTGTTCTAATTAAACAGGATTGATCGGGTTTCAGTCGAATGCTACGCTTGTATGAGGCGGTTGTGCTCCAGGCACGATCGCCCCAAAAAAGAACCGGCTGCCGCTTGCCCGGCAAGCCCGTCGAGCGGCCTTTTTTGCGCCTCAATCACACTCGAATCATTCTAAGATCAGTGGTATCCTTCGATTCTGCGGTTCGCATCCAAGGTTGTCGCACGACCTGCGCGCTTCAGATATCGAGACACCCGACCTTTCCTGTCTGGAGAGGTAAATTCCCAACCGCTTCAACCTGAAGCCACCTAGAAACTCAGAGGTCTCCATGAAAACGTTCGCCATCTCCGCACTGACCGTCCTCGGTTTCGCGCTTGCTAGCGTAGGCAGCTCGTCCGCGGCGGACGTAGAGGCCGGAAAATCAGCCTTCAACAAGTGCATGGCCTGTCATACCATCGGCCCGGGCGCTGCGAACAAGGTCGGACCAGAACTGAACGGTCTGGACGGACGCAAGGCGGGTAGCCTGCCGGGCTATGCTTTTTCTGACGCCATGAAGAATTCCGGCATCACCTGGAATCAGGCGGAGTTCGAGTCATACATCAAGAACCCCAAGGCCAAGATTCCGGGCATCAAAATGGTGTTCGCCGGCATCACCAAGCAGAGCGAACTCGACAATCTCTGGGCCTACGTCTCGCAGTTCGATAAGGACGGCAAGATCGCGGCGAAGTAACCGCCATAGAGCGTGATCCGATCAAGTCGAAGCGGAGCATGCTCTCGAAAGCGTTGTCTGGTCGCATTGCTTGCGACGAAACGATAGCCACTTCGCCGGGAACAATGCTCTAGAGCGTTTTCGAGCGAAGTGGAGACCGGTTCACGTGAAGGAAACGCGTCCAATCAAAATCATACCCGCTTCTGATTCCATCAGAAGCGGAAAGGCTCTAGCAATCCCCTGCCGGCATCATGGCCGGCAGGGCAGCCTGCACCACAAGACCACGCGCACGCGCATCGGTCACGCCGACCGCGCGCAGCGCCAGCAGGGTTGCGGTCTGCACGGCGTCGCGGAGCTTCGCCGCATCATCGAGGTTGTCCGGCGCCAGCGGACCGACAAGAGATTCATGCAGCGCGCCAAGCAGCGCGGTCGCGGCCAGCGACGTATCCTGCGCCGGCAGATGCCCGGCACGTTGCGCCGCGGCGATGCGGGCTTCAATCTCCCCGGCGATTTCGCGGCGACTTTCCAGCCGCGTCGCTGCCACATCGACATCGACCGGTTCGGCCAGAATGCCCCAGGCCAGTTTCCGGTGCGACACAACATGCACCGCGACGGTGGCGAGGGCGGCAGCGAGCGCTGAAGACGGCCCCGGCGCTGCGTCGGCTGCGGCGCGTATCGCGGTCAGTTCGTCGCGCGAGACTTCCTTGATCAGTTCGGAAATCAGATCCGCCTTCGAGGGGAAATAACGATAAACCGTACCGGCGGCGACATCGGCGCGAACCGCGACCGGCGCGATCTGCACCGCCGCCATGCCGCCGCTAATGGCCCTATCACGCGCTGCCGCCAGGATGGCGCGCCGCCGCGCCGCAAGGCGCTTCATGACCTGATGGGTGCGCCGATAGACCATGCGCTTATGTCCCTACAGCGTTTTCAAGCGAAGCACGTCCTCGGGCGCGACCGAGGAACAGATACCGGTTCGCGTGAAGAAAACGCGCCAAATCAAAATCCTAGAGCCGGTTTCTGAGCTCTGGAGGTCTCGATTCAACTTGCGTTGAACCAGCCTCTCATCCGGCCTCCTGACCGGGCATGATCTTTCCTGAAACCAGTCTCGACCCTGGATCGAATCCCGGGCAGGCTTTTTCGGATCATGTCCCGGCGGACACAGCCGGCTCTGGCAGCGGAAGGACTGAATACCTGTTCAGGCCGGAAGGCAAGCAGCATTCGAACCGCCCGCCATGATCGTCATCGCGGCAGCGTAACCTGTGATCGGATGCGCAATCCCGCCTGCGCCTCGTGTCGGAATGCGTCGGTGCGCTCCGCTACGGCGCGCGAGCCGACATCGCAGACATCAGAGGTGAAGCATCTTCAACACGCCAAGCCCCTGGAGGCCGACGAAGATGAGATAGATGGCAATGACGAAATTGAGGAAGCGCGGCATCAGCAGGATCAGGATGCCTGCGATCAATGCCACGATGGGCTGGATATGCGCTGCCGTGATGACCATTGAGAATATCTCCCCTGAAGCGATTTTGCGAATCGCGAAAAACTTTATCCGCCGCACCCGCTTCGTGATAGCGGCCGCAGACGATGCCGCCGGTTCCGCCTCACTTATGGCGTTGCCGAAAATTGCCGCAGAAATGCCGAACCGCGTCGGGGAACGTTGGCAGGCCGGATGAATTGGCATGACGACCCGACTGCGCGCTAAAGGCGCGCGTTCGGCACTGCGAAGTGTTCGACACCACAAAGGAGGTCAACCAATGCGCCATACGGCCCTGGCTGTTGCTACATTTGTGACTGCACTCGGCACCACCTTCGCCGCTCACGCGCAAGGCGCCACCGTCGGCGTCGCGCCGTCGACCGATATGCCCGTCACCCAGCAGGTCGAAGTCGACGCCCACGGCGGGATTGTCGACGATCAGCGTCCGGCGTTTCGCGACTACGTCGTGACCGAGCGCATTCCCTCTTACACTGTTTCACAGCGCATCGTTGTCGGCGCGGTCCTGGCCGATGAAGGCGTGACCCTCTACGACGTGCCGCAGCGTTTCGGCGCGACGCCGTATCGCTACACCGTCGTGAATGGTGAAACCGTGCTGATCGAGCCGCGCACGCGCCGCATCATGCAGGTGATCGACTGATGCTTCCGCGCCGGGCCCCGCATCGCTTCGATGCCGCGCATTCGGCATTTTCCCTTCAAGCGATTCGTGTGACGACAACGGCACGATCGGAGCCGCCGCCACGCGGGTAGAAGGAGCCCCGTCCCGCCACCTCCAGGGACGGGGTTTCCGGTTTACCGCGAGGGGCGCCGGCACCGTTGCAACGTCAATCCTGAATCCTGGAGAAATCCGCGACCGTGCGTGTCGCGGCGCGAATTTCGTTGAGCAGCTTGAGGCGATTTTCACGGATCTCGGGCTTGTCGTCGTTGACCTTCACCTTGTCGAAAAAGGCGTCGACTGCGGGGCGCAGTGTCGCCATGGCCTCCATGGCGGCGGCGAAGTCCTCGTTGGCCACGGCGGCACTCGCCTCGCGCTTTGCTCCATCGACGGCCTTTGCGAGCGACTTCTCTTCGTCGAGCCTGTAAAGCGAGGCGTCCGGCGCGCCGTCGAACGTGCGCTTATCCCGCTTCTCCTCGATGGCGAGGATGTTGGACGCGCGCTTGGTGCCGGCCAGAAGATTCTTGCCGTCGTCGGTGTCGAGGAATTTTCCGAGCGCCTCGACGCGGCGGACGATCATGAGGAGGTCGTCCTGAGCATTTTCCAAGACGGGATTACCTTCGGCATCCCTATTGCCAAGCGCAAACACCGCATCGACCAGATCGTGCCGCGCGCCCTGCTCGCGAAGCTGAACTTTTAAGCGATCGGCGAAGAAGGCGAGAAGGTTTGATATCAGCTCTGGCTCAACCGGAACCGATCTCGGATTCACCAGATCGATATCTCCTTGGCTATCCTTGACGGTATCAAAGACAGTCTTTGTTCCGTGCACTTGCTCATGGATGATACTCTGGTGTTGTGAGAGCAATGGAGTGAACGAAAGCCGTATCCCATTTTCCAGCACCAGCCTGATTACGCCAACCGTTGCCCTTCGCAGCGCATAGGGATCCTTCGATCCCGTCGGCTTTTCATCGATCGTCCAAAACCCGACCAGCGTGTCGATCTTGTCGGCGAGCGCCACCGCGATCGAGACGGGATCGCTCGGCACACGGTCGTTCGGTCCCTGCGGCTTGTAGTGCTCCTCGCACGCCGCGGCGACGGATGCATTCTCGCCCTGCGCGAGCGCGTAGTATTTTCCGATCAGGCCCTGCAACTCGGGGAATTCGCCGACGACCTCGGTGAGCAGATCGGCTTTGGCTAATTCGGCAGCCCTCTGAACATCATTAAAGAAGTTTTTGGTTGTGTCTTGATAACGAGGACGAACGACCTGATCCCACTTTTGAAGCCGCTCACTGATCACGCGCGCCAAAGCCTTAATGCGCGCGATCCGCTCGGCCTGGGTGCCGAGCTTTTCATGAAACACGATTTGCTCGAACTTCGGTAGCCGGTCTTCCAACCTGGTCTTCAGGTCGGTCTCGTAGAAGAACTTCGCGTCCGACAGCCGCGCGCGGATCACGCGCTCATTGCCGGCGACGATCGCCTTGCCGCCGTCGCTCGCCTCGATATTGGCGACGAGAATGAAGCGATTGACGAGTTTGCCGGATTTCGGATCGTTGACGACAAAACACTTCTGGTTGTTGCGGATGGTGGCGCGGATCACCTCGCCCGGTATCGACAAAAATTCCTTGTCGAACGAGCCCATCAGCACCACCGGCCATTCAACGAGGCCCGCGACCTCGTCAAGCAGCGCCTGATCCTCGATCGGCTCATAGCCTTGCGCGAACGCCAGATCTTTCGCGTCGGCGAGGATGATGTCCTTGCGTCGCTGCGGATCGAGCACGACCTTCGCCGCCTGCAATTTCGCTTCGTAATCCTCGAAGCGGCGCACGCTGAATTCGTCCGGCGCCATGAACCTGTGACCGCGCGTTACCTGCCCGGCTTTGATGCCGGCGACCTCGAACGACACCACGTCCGGCTCCTCGGTCTCCATGCCGAAGGTGGCAACGATCGAATGCAGCGGCCGCACCCATGTCAGCGCGCCGGGCCTGGCCGAACGCTCGCCCCAGCGCATCTGCTTCGGCCACGGAAAGGTGCGCACGATCACAGGCAGGAATTCCGCGAGCACGTCGATCGCCGGACGACCAGGCTTCTCGATCAGCGCGACGTAGAAATCGCCCTTCTTCGGATCGCGCTGGATCTTGGCTTCATCCAGCGATTTCAATCCGGCCGCCTTCAGGAATCCCTGCACCGCAGCGTCGGGCGCGCCGACCTTCGGTCCCTTGCGCTCATCCTTGAGATCGGGTTGACGCAGCGGGACGCCGTGCACCGTGAGCGCGAGGCGGCGCGGCGTGACGAAGGCTTTCGCGCCTTCATAGACGAGACCCTCGGCGACCAGCTTGTCGGTGACAAGCCTGCGCAGGTCGTCCGCCGCCTTCGCCTGCATGCGCGCGGGAATTTCCTCGGAGAATAGTTCAAGCAGAAGATCGGGCATTCGCTACTCCGAGCGCAGAAGTCCACCCTCCCCTTGAGGGGGAGGGTCGTCTGCCGGAGGCAGGCGGGGTGGGGTGACATCAAGCGCCCGATAAATTGCTTCCATCACAGACTTCGGTTTGTTCATAACGTCGTTATTCCAGAACCTCAGCACACGATAACCTTCTGCATTCAGCCAGCGCGTTCTGGCATCGTCGCGACGTTTGCCGCCATCCGTTCCATGCTGTGATCCGTCGACCTCGATAATCAGCCGCGCTGCCAGACAGGCGAAGTCTGCAATGTAGGGACCAATCACGGCCTGCCGTCTGAAATGACTTCCTTTCACATTAAGCTGGCGAAGATGACGCCAGAGAACTGCTTCGGCATTCGTACTGTCGGACCGCAAGCGTCTTGCAGACTGGCGTTTGAAATCACTAACCGTCCTTTTGATCACGGAGTGCACCCCACCCCGGCTCGCTCATGCGCGCAAGAGCGCTGCAAGCTCGCCGACCCTCCCCCTCAAGGGGAGGGTGAAAGCCCACACCCCCGCTTCCGCTCATTCCGACTTCGATACAATTGCTCACCCCGCCCTGCCCGCTTCGGTATGGAGCCACGCCTCGCCGCAGGCCTTCGCCAGGTCGCGCACGCGCAGGATGTAGCTTTGCCGCTCGGTCACCGAGATCACGCCGCGCGCGTCGAGCAGATTGAAGACGTGGCTCGCCTTGATGCACTGGTCGTAGGCCGGCAGCGCCATCAGGTGCGCCTCGTGCTTGCCGGGCTGCTTCGGATCGTCCTGCCAGCCGGCGTCGAGGTATGTTTTGCACGCGCTTTCGGCCATCCTGAACTGCTCGAACAACATCGCGGTGTCGGAGTGCTCGAAGTTATGCCGCGAATATTCCTGCTCGGCCTGCAGGAACACATCGCCGTAGCTCACTTTGTCGGCGCCCTCGCGGCCGTTGAAGTTGAGATCGTAGACGCGGTCGACGCCCTGCACGAACATCGCCAGCCGCTCCAGCCCGTAGGTGAGTTCACCCGCCACCGGAGCGCATTCGACGCCCGCCACCTGCTGGAAATACGTGAACTGGCTGACTTCCATGCCGTCGCACCAGCACTCCCACCCCAAACCCCACGCCCCCAGCGTCGGGCTTTCCCAGTCGTCCTCGACAAAGCGGATGTCGTGTAGCGCGCTGTCGACCCCGATCGCGGCCAGGGATTTCAGATAGAGGTCCTGGATGTCCGGCGGCGACGGCTTGAGGATCACCTGGAACTGATAATAGTGCTGCAGGCGGTTCGGATTCTCGCCGTAGCGGCCGTCCTTGGGACGGCGCGAGGGCTGCACATAGGCCGCGTTCCACCGTTTCGGCCCCAGTGCGCGAAGCGTGGTCGCGGGGTGGAAGGTGCCCGCCCCCACCTCCATGTCATAGGGCTGCAAAATCACGCAGCCATAGTCCGCCCAGTAGCGTTGCAGGGTCAGGATCAAGCCCTGGAACGAGCGTTCCGGGCGCATGTGCGGAGGCTGGGTATCCATCGGACTTGTCGGAGATTCGGGTGAATGCGCGGGGACCGTATCGGCCGGAGAAACCCAAATCAAGCGATGGCGGAACAAGCGCTACCAAAGCCGGCATTCCAGCGATGACGGCGCGCACAACCCAGTCCGCCGGTCTCACCGCCGGACCTGTAGATATCGGTGCCCGCTTTTCATGGCGGTCCGGCCACGGGCAAAGCCGTTCGCGCGCCCGTCCCAGCCGGGTTTAGTCGGGCCGGTAGGCGCCGGTGCGGGAATCGCGCCGCAGGGTCGGAATGTCGCGGCGCGCCGGCTCTGCAACACGGGCCATCCGCGCTTCCTCAAGCTCCTGATTGATCCGTCTGGCGGTGTTGTAGAGCCAGCGGAACGCGACTAGTCCACCGAGGGTAGCTGCAAGTGCAATCAGCGGCGGCATCGGTCGATCCTTTTCCTTCGTTGTCGGACTCATATTTGTTTATATTCTTGCCCAACCTGATCGTTCCCGCAATCGCTGTTTCAAGACCAAATAGTGCAGAATTTCGGCGCGGCGGGCCTTAAAAGCCGAATTTGGCCCAAATCGCCCGGGTCTCAAGCGCGGAAATCAGATCGTCCGGCAGGCCTGCGATCCCATCGAACGAGGCCAGGGTCCCGGCTCCCGCCTTGCGGCCAAACAGTCCGGCCAGAAAACCGCTCGATGGCGCGATCAGCGGAGTCACGACCTTATCGCCGAAGCGCGCCCGCAGCGTCGAACGGAGATCGCCGATCGCGTCCGCAAGGCCGAGCGCAACGGCGCGCTCGCCTGCCCAGTATTCGCCCGTGAACAGGAGATCGTCCGATCCCTTCAGGCGCGTCCTGCGGCTTGCCTTGACCAGTTCGATGAAGGTGGCGTGAATCTCGCGCTGGATCGCTTTCAGCCGCGCCACATCCTCGGGATTCTCGGGCAGAAACGGATCGAGCGTCGCCTTGTGTTCACCCGACGTGTAGAGCCTGCGCTCGACGCCAATCTTCCGGATCAACTCGGTGAAGCCGAAGCTGCCGCCGACCACGCCGATCGACCCCAGGATCGAGGACGGATCGCAGAAAATCTCGTCGCCCGCGCACGCGATCATGTAGCCGCCGGAGGCTGCGACATCCTCGACGAATACCAGGACTGGAAGTTTTTTCTCCTTCGCGAGCTGCCGGATGCGCAGGTAAATCTGACGCGACTGCACCGGCGAGCCGCCCGGCGAATTGACAACCAGCGCCACCGCCTTGGCGTTGTCCACTGCGAACGCCCGCTCCAGCGTTCTGGCGACACCCGCAAGCGTCATGCCGGGCCTGAGCGGCGTGACGGCGCCGATCACGCCGGACAACCGTACTACCGGGACCACCGTCGTGCCGGGACGCCATCGCGCAGGAACTAGTTTCATCAACGCTGCTCTCATGCCGTCTCCTTCCGCTCCGGTGGTTCTGCATCATGCAACCGCCGGAAGTTACACAAGGATGTATGCAGCTGAGATGATTATCGGTAGTCTTCTCAAAGCCTTTTACCTCACATCTGCTTCAAACGGCCGCAAAGGATGCGCGAGCGCCGTGCACAACGGCTCATCCGCCGTCACATCGCCAAGACCTGCGCGCCGGCCAAAATCTCAAGGCTCTCTTCGCCCGGCAGGCCTGTCTCGTCGGCGAGCACCAAACCCGGGCAAAGCCGGAGCGGCGCGCGGCTGCCTTTGACGGCGCGAACCAGGATGCGGATCGCGGGCTTGCCGGCATCCGGATGCACCGGCCGTATCGCGACGCCACCGAAGCCGCGGCCGAGCGCGGCCAGCACTTCCGCCAGACCGTCGCTGCGCCAGATCAGGCTGAGCGCGCCGCCGGATTTCAGCACGCGCCGCGCCGCGTGGACCCACCTGTCCAGCGTGGCGGGCTCAGCGAGATGAGCCGCGCGACGATTCTGATCCGGCGACGGCCGGTGCCGCTCCGAATCGTTGAACGGAGGATTCATCAGCACCACGTCGGCGCTGTCGGGACCGAGACCGGCGTCTGAGAAAACCTCCGCCCCGGCTGTGACATCGAGGGTGCAGACCTGCGCCGCGATCCCGTTGAGAACCGCATTGCGGCGCGCCAGGTCGGCAAGGGCTTCGTCGCGTTCGACCAGCGTCAGGTCGATGCCGGCAAGGCGCGTGGCCACCGCTAATCCAGCCGCGCCGACACCCGCCCCGAAATCAACGATCCGATCGCCGCTCCTGCCCGGCGTCGCGGCGGCAAGCAGCATGGCGTCATGGCCGGCGCGATGGCCGGACAGGGGTTGATACAGCCGCAGCCGCCCGCCAAGAAATGCATCTTCGCGCACTTCAGGTCGTGTGCCGGTCATCGTCCGGAGTCGTCGGGCCGTAATTCATGGCCCAGCCCGGCTTCGGTGAGAAGCCGGCGTGCTTCGGCGTTGTCCTCGTCATGCACCAGAATGCGGCGCGGCAGGATGCCAAGCGAGCCCTCGACCACGCTCATGTTCTGGTCCAGCACCAGATGATGGATGTCGGCGCCGTCCAGCAGCGCGCCGATCGCCGACACCAGCACCACATCGTTGGTTCGGACCAGTTCGCGCAATCCCGCATTCTCCCGCGCCTCGCGCAGCTTCACGGCCCTGTGGCCCATGTCAACCGCGACATGTCAACAACTACCTGCGCTTGCCGCGCCAACCGCCTCTTTCTATTGTAACCGTCGCAAACGGCGCGGATAGAGTAAATTCGGAGATCCTTGCTTGGCGGTCATCGTCCCCTTCGAAAGCCACTCGACGGCTTCCATCGACCAGCTCGTCGAGCTCGTCGCCGCCGACATGGAACGCGTCAACGCCACCATCCTGTCGCGGACCGGGTCGGACGTGACGATGATCCCGGAGGTCGCGAACCACCTGATCTCGTCCGGCGGCAAACGGCTGCGCCCGATGCTGACGCTGGCGATGGCCCATCTCGCCGGCTATTCCGGCGAGGGCCACATCAAGCTCGCGGCGTCCGTGGAATTCATGCACACCGCGACCCTGCTGCACGACGACGTGGTCGATGAGAGCGAGCTGCGCCGCGGCAAGCTGTCGGCGCGCATGGTGTGGGGCAACGAGGCCAGCGTTCTGGTCGGCGACTTCCTGCTTGGACAGGCATTCCGCATGATGGTCGAAGTCGGCTCGCTGCGCGCCCTCGACATCCTGTCGTCGGCTGCCGCCACCATCGCGGAAGGCGAAGTCATGCAGCTCGCGGCGGCGAAGAACACCGCCACCACCGAAGACGAATACCTCGCGGTCATCCGCGGCAAGACCGCCGAGCTGTTCGCCGCCGCCTGCGAAGTGGGGCCGGTGCTCGGCGGCCGTCCGAAAGCCGAGGAGACGGCGGCGGCCTCCTTCGGGATGAATCTCGGAATCGCCTTCCAGCTCGTCGACGACGTGCTCGATTACGGCGGCAAATCGGCAAAGCTCGGCAAGAACGTCGGCGACGATTTCCGCGAGGGCAAGATCACGCTGCCGGTGGTGCTGGCGTTCCGCCGCGGCAACGATAGCGAGCGTGAATTCTGGGTGCGGGCGCTGGAGGAAGGCCAGATCGGCGACAACGATCTCAATCAAGCCATCGGGCTGATGACCAAGCATCGCGCCCTGGAGGATACCCTCACCCGCGCCCAGCACTATGGCGCGATGGCGGTGGACGCGCTGGCGCTGTTTCCGCGATCGCCGATGAAGATCGCACTGGAGCAGGTCGTGGCGTTCTGCCTGGCGCGGTCACACTGAAAAAAAGATCGGCAACTCCCCAATCGTCATTCCGGACGCCGCAAGGCGGCGATCCGGAATCCAGTATTCACGGATTTTCTCTTGTCGCCGGATTCCGGGTCGCGCTTCGCGCACCCGACCTGAAAGACTTTTCAACAGCCTTAACTCAGCACCCCCGCATGGACCCACCATTGCGGATGATCGCGTTCGATCGTCTGCGCGGCGCGAAGCGCGTCCGCCTCGTTGCTGAAGATCGCAAAGCACGTCGCGCCCGAGCCCGACATCCGCGCGAGCCGCGCGCCGGTTGCCCGCAACCTCGCGAGCACCTCGCCGATCACCGGCTGGATGCGGATAGCGGGCGCTTCGAGATCGTTGACGCCGTCCGCGAGTAAGGCGAGCCAGTCTTCTATCGGTGCGCCGGCTTTCGGCCACGCGATCGCTTCGATCACATCGGAAACGCCGGCGTGCAGCTCGCCTTTGCGGAGGCCAAGCGCGGCGAAGACGTCCTTCGTGGCGACGGCAATGCGCGGATTGACCAGCACGGCCGGCATCGCCGGCAAACCCAGCGGCTGCAAGGATTCACCGACGCCCGTCATCACGCAGGCTTCCGAGCGGACGCATACCGGCACGTCGGCGCCCGTCAGCCGCGCCGCCTCTGTCAATCGCGGATCGTCGATCGCGACGCCATTGGCCTCCGCGAGCAGCCGCAACGCCGCGGCCGCATCCGCCGAGCCGCCGCCGATGCCAGCCGCGACCGGCAAATGCTTGTCCAACGCGAAAACGCCCGTCTTCAGGTTTGCGACCCGCTCACTGAGCAGCCGCGCCGCCTTGAGCACCAGATTGTCCGCAACCTCGCCGCACTCATGCGCGCGCGGACCGCCGGCCGCGAGCGACAGGTTCGCGGCCGGCGTCAAAGTGAGGCGGTCGGCGCAATCGGCAAATGCGACCACGCTTTCGAGATCGTGAAAACCATCGACACGCCGGCCCAGCACCCGCAGGGTCAGGTTGACCTTGGCGCGCGCGGTCTCGCTCAACGCCGGAGCGGCCGATGTCATGCTGGTGGCGCCGGTGACGATCATGGCGGATGTCAAATCCAAAACCGCGCGCGAATCAAATGGTTTTTGCGATTGCGCCGCGCTCCGCGATTCGGCGGAGACTTCATCGAATGTGCAAAATCGACCGCACCGAAAACGCCGGGTTGAGCGGACCGAAGACGTCGGCCCCGTTGGTCCTCCGCTCAGCCGCCCTTGCCGTCTTCCTTCTTTTTGTCCGCTGACGCCGCGGACGGCGTGTCATCCGCCGGCAGGCCGTTTTCGATCTTGGCCTCGATCTTCGGCAGCTCTTCGGGCTCCGGCTTCAGGTCGCGCGCGTGCGCCCACTGAAATTTCGCCTCCAGCGTCCGGCCGACGCGCCAGTAGGCGTCGCCGAGGTGATCGTTCACCGTCGGGTCCTCGGGCTTGAGGTTGATGGCGCGCTCCAGCGTCTTGACCGCCTCCTCGTAATTGCCGATGCGGTAATAGGCCCAGCCGAGGCTGTCGACGATGTAGCCGTCGTCCGGCCGCTGATCGACGGCGCGCTTGATCATCTTCATGGCTTCGTCGAGGTTGAGGCCGCGGTCGATCCAGGAATAGCCGAGATAGTTCAGGACATGCGGCTGCTCGGGCTGAATTTCGAGCGCCTTCTTCATGTCGACTTCGGCCTTGTCCCAGTTCTTCGACCGCTCCTCGCAGATGCCCCGGAAATAATAGTAGACCCAGTTCGGCTTGTCCTTGGCCTCGGCGATCACGTCGATGCCCTTGGCATAGGTTTTCGCGCAATCGGCGAACTTCTTGTGGCCGCGCTCGACATTGCCCAGCGCCATGATGGCTTCCAGATCCTTCGGATCCTGCTCCGTGACATCCTTGAGAATCTTGATCGCCTCGTCACTGCGATCGACGGCGTCGAGGTTGGTCGCGAGTTGAATCTGGGCGTTGCGCTTCAGCGGCGAATCGGCGGGCATGCGCTGATAGACGCCGATCGCCATCTCCGGCTTCTTCACCGATTCATAGAGATCGGCGAGCGACAACAGCGCCATCGGATGGTTGGGGGCGAGATAGAGCGCGAGCTGCAGATAGACCAGCGCCAGATCCTCGCCGCCGCGCCGGGTCAGAGACGCGCCGATGCCGTAAAGAGCTTCGGCGGCGCCGGATTGCGGCGAGCTGACGAGCTGGGGCAGTTTCTTGCCGGCCTTGGTCTCCCTGATGCCTTCCAGAATCAGGGGGTGCCGCGCCAGTTTGTTGTCGAACGATTCGTACACGGCCAACGCCGCCGCATCGTCCTTGTTGCGCGACAACCATCGCGCATAGGCATCGGCCACGCGAAGCGCGGAATCGTCGAGCTTGTAAGCGCGCTCAAGGCGAACGCCAGCCTCCTTTTCCCGGCCGGCGAGATCGAGCAACATCCCCGAGTGCAGGTCCTTGAAGATCGGGTACCATTCCGGACCGGTGAGCTTGTCGATATTGGCGACAGCCCGCTTGACCTCGCCGGCGCCATAGTCGGCCCAGCTCGACAGCAGCGTCGCCACCAGATCGGTGATGGGGCCGCGAACGGACTGATCGATGTTTTTCCGGGCGGCGGCGTACTTCTTCAATTTGAGATTATGAACGCCGATCACCAAGCGGGCGACGCGATTGGATTTGTCGACCACGAGGATGCGGTCGGCGAGCTTCACGGCCGCATCGATGTCGCCCTCCGCCAGCGACGAAATGAACGCACGATCAAGAAGCTCGTTGTTTTTCGGGTCGGTCCGCAGCGCCGTGCGATAGAACGCCGCCGCGGACCTGGCGTCGCGTTCCACGCTGGCATGGCGCGCAGCAAGATAGCTGCCCGTCCTGGTCATGACGCGCAAATCGCGCGCGCTGGGAAACTGTGCGGTATCGGTCGGATGGTCGGGCGTCTGCGCCGCCAGCGGGCCCGCCAGCACGAACGAGGCCGCGGCAGCAATGGTGATCGCCAAGCGATTGAAACGAATTGACAACATCGGGATTCGCTCAGCTCCAGGTTTGACGGCGGCCTTTGGCAGTTTCGGATGCGGGTAGGCGGCCGGCTCGCATCGCGACGCCCGCTTCTAACATTCGCGCCGGCTTTGCGCGAGGGTCTTTGGGACCGCTGGGAATCAAGGGAGGCTTAAAAAGCGGCGTTGTCCAGACGTTCACGGAATCGTGGTCACATCGCCTCGTAGTTGGGACCGCCGCCGCCCTCCGGCGGAACCCAGGTGATGTTGCCGTTGGGGTCCTTCGCATCGCAGGTTTTACAATGGACGCAGTTCTGGGCGTTGATCTGGAAGCGCGGACCGTCGTCCCCCTCGATCCATTCGTAAACACCGGCGGGACAATAACGGCTCGAAGGCCCGGCGTAGACATCGTGCTCCGAGGTTTTTTGCAGGGTCATATCGGCGACCTTCAGATGAACTGGCTGGTCCTCCTCATGATTGGTGTTGGACAGGAACACCGAGGACAACCTGTCGAAGGTCAGCTTGCCGTCCGGCTTCGGATAGGCGATCGGCGCGTGCGCCCTCGCCGGATCGAGCGTCTTGCGGTCCGGCCTTGCGTGCGACCAGGTGCCGAACAGCGAGAACCCGAACAGCGTGTTGGTCCACATGTCGAGACCGCCCAGCGCCACGCCGACGATGGTGCCGAACTTCGACCACAACGGCTTGACGTTGCGGACCTTGAACAGGTCCTTGCCGACCGCGGATTCGCGCCAGGCATTCTCGTAACCGGCAATCTCGTCGTTGGCGCGCCCGGCCTCAAGCGCCGCCGCGACATGCTCGGCGGCCAGCATGCCGCTACCCATCGCGTTGTGAACGCCCTTGATGCGCGGAACGTTGACGAAACCGGCCGCGCAGCCGATCAGCGCGCCGCCCGGAAACGTCAGTCGCGGCACCGACTGATAGCCACCCTCGGTGATGGCGCGCGCACCATAGGCCAACCGCTTGCCGCCCTCGAACACGCCGCGGATCGCGGGGTGCGTCTTGAACCGCTGGAATTCCTCGAACGGCGACAGATAGGGATCGTCGTAATTCAGGTGCACGACGAAGCCAACCGCCACGCGATCGTCGTCGTAGTGATAGAGGAACGAGCCGCCGCCGGTGGAATTGTTGAGCGGCCAGCCGAACGAGTGCTGGATCAACCCGTTGCTGTGCCTGGCGGGATCGACCTGCCAAACTTCCTTGAGACCGATGCCGAATTTCGGCGGCTGGCTCGTTTTGTCGAGTCCAAACCCTGCGATCAACTGCCTGGACAGGCTGCCGCGGGCGCCTTCGGCGAACAGCGTGTACTTGCCGCGCAGCTCCATGCCGCGCACGTAGGAGCTTTTGTGCGAGCCGTCGCGCGCGATACCCATGTCGCCGGTCGCAATGCCACGGACCGCGCCGCTGTCGTCGTAAAGCACGTCCGTCGCCGCAAAGCCGGGATAGATCTCGACGCCGAGCGCCTCCGCCTTCTGCGCGAGCCAACGGCAGAGGTTGCCGAGCGAACCGATGTAGCAGCGATGATTGTTCATCAGCGGCGGCATGAGGAAACCGGGCAACCGGATCGCGCGGCGCGGCGTCATCCAGAAAAACCGGTCATCCTTGACCCGCGTCTTCAGCGGGCAGTCGGCGTCGCCGCGCCAGTCCGGCACCAGGGCGTCGAGCCCGGCCGGATCGATCACCGCACCGGACAGAATATGCGCGCCGACCTCGGAGCCCTTTTCGACAACGACGATGCTGAGACCGGCATCGAGCTGCTTGAGCCGGATCGCAGCCGACAGACCCGACGGTCCGGCGCCGACAATAACGACGTCGAAATCCATGGCTTCACGGGGCGGCAATTCGTCGCTGCTCATGATCTGTTTCTGCAACCGGCGGTCTCTGCGTCTGTCGAGCGTTCAAGCCTTGTTGTTTCCGATTTTTTGTTTGAGAACAACCATGGAAAGCGCCTTTCGGCGTTCCGCGCGGGGCGCCGCCAAGGTCGTCTCAAAACCCGTGGATGCCGTCATGAGTTCCGATCCCGCACCCACCGCCCGAGATCTCATCGCCTTTTATCTTGAGGCGGGGGTGGATTGTGCGCTTGAGGAGGAGCCGATCGATCGTCTGTCCACCTGCGACAGACCGACCGCCCCACTCGCCGAAACGCCTCCCGCTCCGGCCCGGCAGCCGCCCGACCGCGCGACCGCGGCGGCGCCTCGCGGCGCGATCGCGCCGCCGCCCGAGATTGCCATCGAATCCGCGCGCGAGGCCGCCCGCACCGCTCCCTCGCTGGAGGCGCTGCGGACGCTGCTCGACGGCTTCGAAGGCTGTTCGCTGAAATTCACCGCGTCGCGGCTGGTGTTCGCCGACGGCAATCCACAGGCGCGGCTGATGTTCGTCGGCGAGGCGCCGGGACGGGACGAGGATATCGAAGGCCTGCCGTTCGTCGGCCGTTCAGGCCAGCTACTCAACCGGATGATCGCGGCGATCGGCCTCAAGCGCAGCGACGTCTACATCGCCAACGTCATTCCATGGCGGCCGCCCGGCAACCGGACGCCGACGCCGCAGGAAACCCAGATCTGCCTGCCGTTCATCCGGCGCCAGATCGAACTCGTGAATCCCGACGTTCTGGTCACGCTCGGCAATCCCTCGACGCAGACGCTGCTGCAGACCCGCGAGGGCATCATGAAGACCCGCGGCAAATGGTTCGACTACGACACCGGCACGCGAACGGTCCGCGCCATCGCGACGTTCCATCCGGCATATCTTCTGCGCTCGCCGTCCTACAAGCGCATGGCGTGGCTCGACCTGCGCGCGATCGCCAGGGTGCTGGAAGAGACGGCCTCATAGAAGCCTTTCCGCTTCTGATGAATCAGAAGCGAAGCCCTATGTTTTTGATTTGATGCGTTTTCTTCTACGCGAACCGGTAGCCACTTCGCTTGAAAACACTCCAGCTTTCTTTCGTCACGACGCTTTCGGCCGGACGATGCCCCAGCCGATCCGCAACGGGGGAAGCCGGCCGTTGACGAGACGGTCGAACGCCCGCGGAATTTCCGGAACGATGCCGGGAAACCGCTGCGCGATGGCAGCGGGCGGCGTGCCCGCGGTATCAGATGCACGCCAGACCACGACGCCGCCGAGTTCGTTGAATCTCTCCAGAGTGATCCAGGGTGTGCGCCCGGGAGTTGCATCGAGCAGGAGATGCGGCCGCGACGGACCAAGCGCGACCAATGCCGCGAGTTGCGGATCGCCGGCGACCGCCTGCAGCGGCCGGCTGGTGCGGCGCTGAAAATTCTCGCCGAAGAAACGACTGATCGCCGAGGCAGGAATGGACGTCGCGACCTCGCTGCTCGCGAACCACGGCTGAACGACGATGGTCGCGATCACCACAAACGCCGGGGCCACAACGGCGGCGAGCCACGCCACGCGCAGCACACGCAGGCGACGCAGATAAATCTCCTCGCCCGAGAGCAGGACGACCGCAAGCCCCGACATCGACAGCGCAATCGCCGCACCGCCGACGACGTGATCGATTCCGAACAGCGCCGCGACCAGGCTTCCGCCGAGCGCCGGCGCAAGCGCAAAGACATAGACGAAATTCCGCGCCAGCGGGTCGACCGGAGGGCGGACGATCACCGGCGCGTCTTCGGGTTTCCAGTTGACGAGATTCGAATTGAGGACGACCAGCAGGGCAAGCCCGGACATCGCGATGATAAGAGAGATGAGCAATTCACCCCAGCGCAACAGCCGCAGGTGCAACTCAAAAATGGGAGGCCAGGGCGGCTCGCCGAGCGCGTCGGCCCTCACCAGCCAGATCAGATAAGGCAGCGCGAGCACGGCAATCACCAGCAGCGCGAACAGCGGCTCGACGGATTCCAGAGCCTTTCGGCCGCGCGCCGTCGCCATTGCGAACACGGCCAGCAACAGCAATAACCCGGCAGCCGCCGGCGTGGTCAGCAGCAGCACACCGGCTTCGATCGACAGGGCGAACCACGCATTGCGGCGACCCTGGGCGATGATCTGCCAGGAATGCAGCAACAGCAGCGACCATAGCGGGAAGGCGAGCACCAGCGGACCGAACGTCAGGCCGGGCGCTCCGAACGCGGTGACCGTCATGGTCAGCAGGATCGCGAGAACCGCCTGCGGACCGCCGACGATGGTCCTGGCCAGCTCGTACAGAACGCGGAATGCAACAATGAAGCAGAGCTGCGACAGCAAGTAGACGCCAAACATATGGTTGCCGGCGGCGCGGTAGGCGATGTCGCCGAGCCAGAACGCCAGCGGCGGCCCGAGATCCGTTCCGACCCGATACTCACGGCCGAACGCCAGCGCGGTTGCGAGATCACCCGGCGGACCTCGATACAGCAGCAGCGGCACCGTGAGCCAGATCGCCTGAAACAGCACCACGATCCAGACCACCAGCAACGGCCGGGCGCGGATCAGTTCGACAACCAGCGAGGTAAAGCGCATGAAGGGCCTGATTGGCGGCGGGTCTTTGCGAAGTTTCCGGGTGCGCGAGTGAGGCGGGTGTGATTGATAAGGCGCGGGAGCCGGCGAGGCAACCGGCCCGACAGATCACATCGCCGCCTCGACGGCTGTCCCGGCCGATGTCTCGCTCGCGGGGGCGCTTTCCCCAATCGGCGCCGCGCGGCGGCGTTCGCGCGCCGCAACCACCGGCGCGAAGTAGCTGCGATGATGCGGGCTCGGTCCGAGACGGCCCAACGCATCAAGATGCTCGGGGACCGCATAGCCTTTGTGAGACTCAAAGCCGTAGCCCGGACAATCCTGCGCCAGCTTGCACATCAGCCGGTCGCGCGTGACCTTGGCGACGATCGAGGCGGCCGCGATCGACAGCACGAGGCCATCACCGCCGATCACCGGCTCGCACGCGCAAGCGATCTCGATCCGGTCGCGGCCATCGACGAATACGTGCTGCGGCATGTCCGGCAGCGCATGGACCGCGCGCCCCAGCGCCCACAACGACGCGCGCAGGATATTGTCGCGGTCGATCCGCGCGGTCGATGCGCAGGCCACCGCGAAAGACGCGGTCGCGGTGATCTCCTCGAACAGTTCCTCCCGCCGCGCCGCAGTCAGGCGCTTGGAATCGTCGATGCCTTTCGGGATTCGTTTCGGGTCGAGCACCACCGCGGCGGCGACCACCGGTCCGGCCAGCGGCCCGCGTCCAACCTCGTCGCAACCCGCGACCGGCCACACGCCGCGCTTGATGAGCGCACGCTCGCGCCGAAAGCTCGGCTGCACGACGGCGCTCGATCTCCCCGGCTTGTCCCTGGACGGATCCCGAATCATACGTGGATGGTGCGAAAACCAACCCGCCGGCGCAACCAGGAACCGGACGCCATGCCCGTTATTCCGGCGCCTCATTGCCGGACATAGCCGTTTGAAGAACGGCGTCGCTTCCACCAGCATGTGCGAAGAACAGCATCGCTTTCGCTTGCCCAGGAGCCCGGCAATCCATCCCCCTCCCTCTATTTCTCCCCGCTTGCGGAGGGGATGGGGCGAGGGTGATGCCCGGATCAAGTCCGGACATGACGATGATACTTCCATCAGACGCAGGAAGACTCTAAAACAGGCTCAACTGCTGTCCACTGCGTTCGGGCTTCGCAAAATGCTCCGTCGTCAGTTTTGAACGCTTTTTGTTGAGGCCAAGTTTTTCACAGGCGACCTCGAAGCGGCGGCCGATCATCCAGGCCATCGGCCCGGCGCCCTTCATCCGCGTGCCCCACTGCGAATCATAGTCGCGGCCGTTGCGCATGTCGCGGATCAGCGTGAAGACATGGCGATAGCGATCGGGGTAGTTCGCCATCAGCCATTCGCGGAACAGGTCGCGCACCTCTAGCGGCAGGCGCAGCAGCACATAGTTCGCCTCCCTGACGCCGGCATGGGCCGCAGCATCGAGAATCCGCTCGATCTCGCAGTCGTTCAGCGCCGGAATCACGGGAGCCACCATCACCGTGGTCGGAATGCCGGCCTCCGACAGCATTCGCAGCGCCTCCAGCCGCCTCATCGGCGTCGATGCGCGCGGCTCCATCGTGCGCGCCAGCCTGGGATCGAGTGAGGTCACCGAAATCGCGACCTTGACGAGATTGCGCTTCGCCATGCGTGACAGGATGTCGATGTCCCGCGTCACCAGCGCCGATTTCGTCACGATGCCGACCGGATGCGCCGCACGCTCCAACACTTCGAGAATGCCGCGCATGATCTTCCGGTCGCGTTCGATCGGCTGGTAGGGATCGGTATTGGTCCCGATCGCGATCATTTTCGGCTCGTAGCCGTCGGCTGCCAGTTCCTTCTCCAGCAAGGCGGAGGCGTCCGGCTTCGCATACAGCTTCGATTCGAAATCCAGCCCCGGCGACAGGCCGAGATAGGCGTGGGTCGGCCGCGCAAAACAATAGACGCAACCGTGCTCGCAACCCCGATAGGGGTTGATCGAGCGGTCGAAGCTGATGTCGGGCGAGTCGTTACGGGTAATGACTTTTCGCGCGGTGTCGATCGCGACCGTGGTCTTGAATGGCGGCAGTTCGTCGAGGCTCCGCCAGCCGTCGTCGAAGGCGGTGCGCGCTTCGATCTCATATCGGCCGCTGGCATTGGACTGCGCGCCGCGCCCCCTCCTCCGCTCGCGATCGATCGCGACCTCAAGCTCGACGAAGGAAGAAGGGGCGGCGTCTGCCGGCCCGGGAGACGACGTGACCGGTGGACGCCTGCGGGCGAGAGAAGACGCTCTGCTCATGCATGGACAATAACATGCAATTAGAACAAATCAAGAACAAAATCTCAACGTGTCCCCCGGCCGTGGCGCGCCGTCAGACCGAGGCGCCCCTGGCCTTCGGCCGGCGCAGATGTTCATCGAGCCTCGGCATGATCTCGACGAAATTGCAGGGACGGGTGCGGTAATCGAGCTGCGGCGCCAGGATGCCGTCCCAGCCGTCGCGACAGGCGCCCGGAGAGCCGGGCAGACAGAAGACGAGGGTCGAGCCCGCGGTGCCGGCGGTAGCGCGGCTCTGGATCGTCGAGGTGCCGATCTTGGCGTGACTCATCATGTGGAAGGCGACCGAGAAACCGTCCATCCGCTTCTCGAACAGCGGCTCGACGGCCTCGGGGGTGACGTCACGCCCGGTGAACCCGGTCCCGCCCGTGGTGATGACGACATCGATGCCCGCGTCGGCGATCCATCTTTTGATGACGGCGCGGATCGCCTCGACGTCGTCGGTGACGATCTCGCGCGCGCCGAGCTTGTGACCGGCGGCGGTTAACCGCTCCGCCAGCGTCGTGCCTGATTTATCATCAGCGAGCGAGCGCGTATCGGATACCGTCAGCACCGCGATGTTGAGCGGAACGAAGGCTTTTGTCTCGTCGATGGACGGCATGGCACTTAATTCCCCGTGTCCTGGACGCGGTGCAACGTCTCGTCGACGGTGCACCGCAGAGCCGGGATCGTTAAGGATCTGATCGCTCGCAACGGCTCCGGCTCTGCGAAGCAATACTCTGGTATTGCATCGCGTCCGGAGCACGCAACATTACAAACTATCCGCAGCGAAGGTGTTGCAAGCCTGCACGCTGCCCTGCTGATAGCCGATCATGAACCAGCGCTTGCGCTGCGCCGCCGAGCCGTGCGTGAATGAATCCGGCACCACGCGGCCGGTCGCCTGCCGCTGCAACGTATCGTCGCCGATCGCCGACGCCGTGGTCAGCGCGGCGTCGATATCGCCGGCTTCGAGGAAGCCCGGACGCTTCCTCTCCTCGCGGTTGACCCAAACGCCGGAGAGGCAGTCCGCCTGCAGCTCGACCTTGACCTGCAGCGCGTTCGCCTCGGCCTTGCTGCCGGCCTGCTGCTGCAACCGCGTCACCTTCGGCAGGATGCCGAGCAGGTTCTGGATATGATGCCCGGCCTCGTGCGCAATGATGTAGGCCGCGGTGAACCTGCAGGCGCTGCCCGAACAGCCATGGAAGCGCGTTTCCACCTGTTTGAAGAAACTGGTGTCGAGGAATATCTGTTTGTCCGGCGGGCAATAGAACGGCCCCATCGCGGACTGCGCCATGCCACAGCGGCCGCCATTGGTGGCGCCCCGGAACAGCACGATGCGCGGCCCCGAATAGCTCTGTCCGCTGGCCCTGAAGATTTCGTCCCAGCGATCGTCAATTTCGCCGAGCACGCCGGAGATCATGCTGCCCATTTCGTCGGTCGGCGCGCCGGTCTTGCCCTTCGACGAGGAGCTGTCGGTCTGATAGCTCGGCGCCGAGCCGCCGCCGGTCAGGATTTCCGCGCCTCCGATCAGGATGCGCGGGTCGATGCCGAAGGCATAGCCGACCAGGCCGAGGATCAGAACCGTGCCGATGCCGAGGCCGCCGCGCCGGCCGAAACCACCGCCTCCACCAAATCCCCCGCCGCCATCGCGACGGTCGTCGATGTTGTCGCTGCGGCGAAAATCGTCATCACGCATGGCGTCCGTCCTCGTCTCGACCGCGACATCACCGCGACCGGCGACGCCAACGTAAAATTTCCCCTTCGTTAATCAATAGCCTGCCCGGCAATAATTGCCTAGTGCGGTGGTTCAGTTGCCCAATCGAATCCGTCAAGCGAACTTCTGAATCGGGACACCAGTGCGGTTCAGGTCGGGACGTTCGCCCGACCGATCTATCGGAACATCGAAAACGAATGTCCGGACCGCGGCATTCGCGCATGATCGCGCGGCGTCGCGAAAAACCCCCGTGGCGCCGCCTCCACCGATTCTGCTTCCCGTCGCTTCAGTCCGATCGCATTGACGACGAAGGCTGTGGCCGCAACGCACGCATGATGCGAAAGCGATCGCGATTCTGCGCACCACATTGCGAAGCTCTGCGCGCCGCGTAGCAAAAACGTATCTGCAATCAACGAAAGGCATCCGCGATTAAGTCGATTTTTACTTTGGCAGGTCATTGTAGCGCCAGTCGGTTGTTTGGTCCCGCGTCGCCGACAGCGTCGCCTGAGTCAGAGTGTGTGAGTCATGGTCGTGTCGCGTCGCGGGGCGTCTGCAAAGGCGCCCCGCACCAAATTTGACTCCCCCACTTCGCGTATCATCGTAGGCGACTGCGTCGCCGGGATGTCGAAGCTTCCATCCGGATCGGTCGATCTGGTTTTCGCGGATCCCCCTTACAATCTGCAGCTCAAGGGCGATCTCAAGCGGCCCGACGAATCGCACGTCGATGCCGTGAACGACGATTGGGACAAGTTCTCGTCTTTCGCCGCATATGATGACTTCACCCGCGCCTGGCTGCTCGCCTGCCGCCGCATCATGAAGCCATCCGCGACGATCTGGGTGATCGGCTCCTATCATAATATTTTCCGCGTCGGCGCGATCATGCAGGACCTCGGCTTCTGGATCCTCAACGACATCGTCTGGCGCAAGACCAATCCGATGCCGAATTTTCGCGGCCGCCGCTTCACCAATGCGCATGAAACCATGATCTGGGCGGCGCGCGACGAGAACGCCAAGGGTTACACCTTCAATTACGAGGCGCTGAAAGCCGCCAACGAGGACGTGCAGGCGCGCTCGGACTGGCTGATTCCGCTGTGCACCGGCGACGAGCGGCTGAAGGGCCAGGACGGCAAGAAGGTGCATCCGACCCAGAAGCCGGAAGGTTTGCTGGCGCGGGTCTTGTTGTCGTCGTCCAGGCCGGGCGACCTCGTGATTGATCCGTTCAACGGCACCGGCACCACCGGAGCCGTCGCCAAGCGTCTCGGCCGCAGCTACATCGGTTTCGAGCGCGACCGAACCTACGCCGCCGCCGCCGAACAACGCATCGCGGCCGTCGAACCGCTGCCGGAAGCCACGCTGGCTCCGTTCATGACCGCGCGCCAGGCGCCGCGCGTGGCGTTTTCCGAATTGATCGAGCGCGGCATGATCTCGCCCGGCGCGAAACTCGTCGATGCGAAAAAGCGTCACGGCGCGCTGGTGCGCGCCGACGGCGCCATCATGCTCGGCGACAAGGTGGGATCGATCCACCGCATCGGCGCGGTGGCGCAAGGCGCGGGCGCGTGCAATGGCTGGACCTACTGGCACATCGAAACCAGCCAAGGTCTCAAACTGATCGACGAGTTGCGCGCCGAAATCCGCAGCCGAATGGCTGCCGACTGAGACGGTCCGTCGCATCCACCTGTCGACGGAAAGCTGTGCAGCCAACGCACAGCGGATCACGAAACGCGTCGGTTGCATTGGTCTGAAAATCCACGCATGAAATGGCCGTCCGCGGGCATCCTCCCTCTCCCGCGCGCTCCAGTTCAAACCCAGCCATCCCCAAGCACACCGACAGTGGAGTTTTCGATGATCAAGTTCTATTTCAACGGCGCGCCGAACCCGAACAAGGTCGCGCTGTTTCTGGAAGAAACCGGCCTGCCCTTCGAATTGGTGCCGATCGACACCCGCAAGGGCGACCAGTTCAAGCCGGAATTCCTGAAGGTGAACCCGAACGGCAAGGTGCCGGCGATCGATGACGACGGCGTGTTTGTATTCGACAGCAATGCCATCCTGCTTTATCTCGGCGAAAAGACCGGCAAGTTCATGCCGGCCGATACACCCGCCAATCGCGCGCAACTCTTGTCGTGGCTGATGTTCATCGCGAGCGGCCTCGGGCCCTATGGCGGGCAGGCCATCCATTTCAAGGACTATGCGCCAAAAGGCATGGACTACGCGGTCAACCGCTATCTGTTCGAGGCGCATCGTCACTACAAGGTTCTCGACGATCATCTCGCCAACAGCCGCTACATGGTCGGCGACACCTACACCATCGCCGACATGGCGTTCTGGGGTTGGGCGCGCATGGCGCCTCGCGTGATCGGCGAGAGCGCGGTCGCCAAATATCCGAACTTCAAGCGGCTGCTCGACGAGATCTCGGCGCGGCCGGCCGCGGCCAGGGCAATCGCGCTGAAGGACAAGTTCACCTTCAAGACCGAGAACGACGACGAAGCCAAGGGCTTCCTGTACCGCCACATGACGACCAAGGTAGCCTGACCTCCTGTCATCTTCGGCAACAAGGCCCTTCGGCGCACGCCGGAGGGCCTTTTGCTTGCGCGGCGCGACGACACGGCGACGACGTCAGATTTTTTCGCGCACTTTGGATTGAGTATGATCTTGTCCGAAAACCGGTTCCCGCTTTGCGCTGGCGCGGCCCTTGGGGTCAGGATCATGCCCTAACCCGTGCGCGATGACCTTGCGCATCAGGTTCGGCAAGGCTTCATCCTGCAGCGTTGCGATCGGCGTCCAGCGCATGCCATCGGGCGCGCGGGTACGCGCGGCGGCGGTCGCGGTGTAAACCGCAAGCTCCAGCGGGAAATGCGTGAAGACATGCGTCACGGTGCCGGCCTTGCGCCGCCAGCACGCGCCGCCGATTGACGGCGCCTGCTTCCGTGCGGTCGCATCGTCCTGCGCGGCGAGCCAGTCCGATGTCGGCACTTCCGTCATGCCACCGAGCAGCCCTTTCGCCGGCCGCGTCCGGACCAGCAGGTCAGCGCCGCGCCTCACCACGAAAGCCGCGCCGCGCCGCAACTCGCCCGCCTTCTTCGGCGTCTTGCGCGGAAAGGTCTCCTGGTCGCCGCGCAGTCGCGCGACACAATCATCGCCCAGCGGACACAGCGCGCAGGCCGGCTTCTTCGGCGTGCAGATGGCGGCGCCGAGATCCATCAGCGCCTGCGCGGAATCGCCGGAGCGGGTCTCGCCGAGCAGCGTCGCCGCAAGCTCCCGGATGCGCGGCTTCGCCTTCGGAAGCGGCTCATCCACCGCGAACAGCCGCGACACCACGCGCTCGATGTTGCCGTCCACCGGCATGGTGCGGCAGCCGAACGCGATCGCGGCGATCGCCGCCGCCGTGTAGGGGCCGATCCCCGGCAGCGCGCGCAAGCCCTCTTCCGTATCGGGAAATGCGCCGCCGTGATCGCGCCGCACCGCCACGGCGCAGGCATGGAGATTGCGCGCGCGCGAGTAATAGCCGAGCCCGGCCCACATCCGTAAAACATCGTCGAGCGATGCGTTCGCCATCGCATCAATGTCCGGCCAGCGCGCCAGGAACTTTTCGAAATAGGGCCCGACCGCCTTCACCGTGGTCTGCTGCAGCATAATCTCCGACAGCCAGACCCGATAAGGGTCTGCGGCCTCGCCCGGCAGCGCACGCCACGGCAGGCGGCGGCGGTTCCGGTCGTACCAGGCAAGCAGCCGCGCGGACCGGCTCCTTCGCTCATTGTTTTCCACGGACAGCGCCATGTATAGACTCTAGACGTTCGACGAAATCCTCTCCATGTCATGCCCGCGCTTGGTCCGGCCATCCACGCCTTTATTCATTCTGGAGCGGCAAGGCGTGGATGGCCGGAACAAGCCTAGCCATGACGGCATATTTTGAACCGCATCCCCAACCAGATGCCGACATGCTATAAGGCGCGGATGTCCAAGCCCGGCCCGATTTCGGCCAAGCCGTTGTCCGCGCTGCTCGGCGATGTCTTTTCCGACGCCTATGCGCGGCAGGGATTTGCAACGCGCGAACTGGTGACGCGCTGGGCGGAGATCGCGGGACCCGAGATCGCCGCGCATTCCGAGCCGATGAAAATCCAGTGGCCCCGCCCCGTCGAAGGACAACCCGAGCGACCGGCGACGCTCGTGCTGCGGGTCGAAGGCCCGGCGGCGCTGGAAATCCAGCACGCCTCCGACATCATCCTGCAACGGGTGAATCGCTTCTTCGGCTGGAACGCGGTTGGCCGGCTCGCTTTGCGGCAGGCGCCGCTGTCGCGCAAGACCCGGCAGCGAAAGGCCGCCCGACCGCCGGACGAGGCGGAGGTCGCCAGTGTCGCCGGGACGCTGTCATCGATCGAAGATGACGGCCTGCGCGCGGCGCTGGCGCGGCTCGGTGCCTCGATCAAGCGAAATTGACGCGACCATGGAATAGGCTTCCGACAGCGCGCCATTGCCACAATTGTGGTTTCAAGCTAGCGAACAAATGTCTTTCAGGCGCGCTTGCGCCGTTTCGGGAGCAAACCCCTTGATCATCACGCGCCGCGCCTTCACCGCCGCCCTCTCGCTGAGCGGACTCGCCGCCTTCGCAGGTCTCTCGCCGTGGCGCCTGATCGGTGAGGCCATGGCCCAGAGCGTCACCGCCGCCGACGTCGCCAAACCGGTCTCGCTGCCGGACATGGCGCTCGGTCCCAAGGATGCCGCCGTCACCATCACCGAATACGCCTCGATGACCTGCCCGCACTGCGCGCGCTTTGCCGAAAGCGTGTTCCCGAAGATCAAGGCGGAATACATCGACACCAATAAGGTCCGCTACGTGTTCCGCGAATTCCCGCTCGACATCAAGGCGGCGGCCGGCTCGATGCTGGCCCGCTGCATCGCCAAGGACGACGCGGGAAAATACTTCGCCGTCATCGACACGCTGTTCAAGTCGCAGGATGTATGGACCGGATCGAAGACCACGGAATCGCTCAAGCAGATCGGCAAGCAGGCCGGCCTTAGCGGTCAGGAGGTCGAAACCTGCCTCAAGGATCAGGCCCTGCTCGACAAGATCGCGGCCGACCAGAAATACGCCAACGAGGTTCTGAAGGTGAATTCGACGCCAACGTTCTTCATCAATGGCGAGATGGTGAAGGGCGAGACCTCGTTCGAGGAGTTCAAGAAGAAGATCGACCCGCTGTTGAAGGGCTGAAGCACCGCTCCTTCGGCGTGATTACCCGGAGGCGTCATCGTCCGCGAAAGCGGACGATCCGATAATCGAGGCGGCCGCGAGAGGATTTGGCTGACACGCCGTATTCAAACCGGCGCAGAGGATGTCGGAACTTTTCCGCAGCCGCGCCCCCGCGCGATCGACCGGATGTTCTGCCTAACTCCCGTAAAAGCCTCTGGAAAAGCCGGTCCCGGTGGTTGCCGGGACGCGACGCCCTCGTCATTGTCAGGTGTCCGCGGGGTGCGACTCAGGGGCCGCGTCAATACCGCTTATGGTATTGTCACTGCGGGCTGATTCGCGTCTTGCCAGCAAGCAGAGTGCCCATGAAACTCACGCGCCTTCGCCTTCACGGATTCAAGTCGTTCGTCGAGCCCACCGATTTCGTGATCGAGCCGGGTCTCACCGGCGTGGTCGGGCCGAACGGCTGCGGCAAGTCCAACCTGGTCGAAGCGCTGCGCTGGGCGATGGGCGAGACTTCGTACAAGTCGCTGCGCGCCGCCGACATGGACGCGGTGATCTTCGCAGGCTCGGGCAACCGCCCGGCGCGCAACCACGCTGAAGTGGTGATGACGATCGACAATACCGATCGCTCCGCCCCTGCGGCCGTCAACGATTCCGAGACGCTGGAGATCTCACGCCGGATCGAGCGCGAGGCAGGCTCGGTCTATCGCATCAACGGCCGCGACGTTCGCGCCCGCGACGTGCAGATCCTGTTCGCCGACGCCGCCACCGGCGCGCGTTCGCCGGCGCTGGTGCATCAGGGCAAGATCGGCGAGATCATCCAGGCCAAGCCCGAACAGCGCCGTCGCGTGCTGGAGGACGCCGCCGGCGTCGCCGGCCTGCATGCACGACGCCATGAAGCCGAATTGCGGCTGAAGGCCGCCGAAACCAATCTCACCCGCGTCGAGGACGTGATCGGCCAGCTCTCCGGCCAGATGGATGGCCTCAAGAAGCAGGCGCGGCAGGCGATCCGCTATCGCGACGTCGCGGCGAAAGTGCGCAAGACCGAGGCCATGCTGTTCCACCTGCGCTGGCTGGACGCGCAGGCCGAGGTGACGGAAGCCGCCAGAATTCACGATTTGAACGTTCGCGAACTGGCCGAACGCACCCGCGAGCAGGCGGAAGCCGCCCGCCTCCAGGCGGAACGCGCGTCCGAACTGCCGGCGCTGCGCGAGGCGGAAGCCCGCGCCGCCGCCGGACTGCAGCGCCTCACCAGCGCGCGCGAGGCGCTCGACCGCGAGGAGGAGCGCGCGAAGGAGCGCGCCGCCGAACTCGATCGCCGGCTGACGCAGCTTGCATCCGACATCGAGCGCGAGCAGCGGCAATCCTCCGATGCCGATGACGCCTTGCGGCGGCTGGAGGCCGAGGACACCGAGCTGAAGGAGGAGATCAAGTCGCGCGTCGAGACCCGCAGCGGCGTCGACGAGCGGGCGGCGCAGGCGGAAGCAACCCTCGCCGCGACAGAGGCCACGTTCGCGGAATTGACCCGCGCGCTGGCCGACCTCACCGCGAAACGTAACCAACTCGAATCGAACGTACGGACCCATCGCGACCGTCTGGCGCGCATCGATCAGCAGATCGCAGACGTGCAACGCGAGACCGAGGCGCTGGCGCAGCAGACCAGCGGCTTCGGCGATCTCGATGCGCTGAGCGCGGCGATCGAGGGCGCGCAGCAGGCGCTCGCGCAATCGGAAAGCCTGAGCCGAGAACGCGAGGCCGAACATGCCGCCGCGCGAGGGCAGCTCGAAGCTGCCCGCTCCGGCGTCGAAACGGCGCGCGGACCATTGCAGGAAGCCGACAAGCGGGCCCAGCGGCTCGAAACCGAAGCCAAGACCATCGCCAAGATCCTGAACGGCGAAAGCAAGAACCTGTGGCCGCCGATCATCGACGGCATCAGCGTCGACAAGGGCTATGAGAAGGCGATCGGCGCCGTACTCGGCGACGACCTCGACGCACCGGTGGACCAGTCCGCGCCGATGCGCTGGACCGGCGCGACCGTGACGACCGAGGACCCGGCATTGCCCGGGAGCGTGGAATCGCTTGCGGTCCACGTGCAGGCGCCGCCGGAACTGGCGCGACGTCTGGCCCAGATCGGCGTCGTCGCCAGGGAGCGCGGCGCGGAGCTGGTCGCGCATCTGAAAACCGGCCAGCGGCTGGTGTCGCTCGAAGGCGACGTCTGGCGCTGGGACGGCTTCGTGACCGCCGCCCATGCGCCGACCGGGGCTGCGCGCCGCCTCGCCGAGCGCGCACGTCTTGCCGATATCGAGAGCGAGATTGAGCGCGCGCGCGCTGAGGTCGCCGAGCGGCGGCAGGCGCTCGAGGCGGCCCAGCAGGTTGTCGCCGCCGCCGCTCACACCGTCACCGCTGCCGCCTCAACCGAGAGCGAGGCGCGCAATGCCTGGCGCACGGCGCAGCGCGAGGCCGATGCCGCGCGCGAGCGTCATGCCAGCGCCGAGCGCGAGATCAATCGCCATGCCGCGCGCCGCTCGGCGCTGACGGAGGCGCACAACCGCCTGGCCAGCGATCGCCTGGAGGCGGCCACTGCCCATGAAGCTGCGACGGCTGCGCTTGGCGAGTTGCCGCCGAGCCTCGATACCGAAACCAAGCTCGGCGACGTGCGGACCGAGATCGACGGCCATCGCCGGCTCGCCGCGCAGGTGCGCGCCGAAGCGCAGGCGTTGGCCCGCGAAGCCGAGCTTGCGGACCGCCGCCTGCAGGCGATCTCGGCCGAACGCAACGAATGGCAGACCCGCAAGCAGAGCGCGGCCTCGCAGATCGCGACCATCGAAGCGCGCGTCACCGATGTGAAGGCCGAGCGCGCCGAGCTCGAGAATGCGCCGACCCTGTTCGCCGAGAAGCGCAGCGCCATCATCAGCGAGATCGAGCACGCCGAGAAGGATCGCCGCGACGCGGCTGATACGCTCGTCGGCGCCGAAGCCGCGATGGCGGACACCGATCGCCGCGCAAAAATCTCGCTGGAGGCGCTGTCGAGCGCGCGCGAAGCCACCGCCCGCGCCGAGGAGCGCATGGACGGCAGCAAGCGGCGTCTGGAGGATACCGAACGGGAAATCCGCGACATGCTCGAGGTCGAGCCCGGCGTGGTGGCCTCGCTGGCCGAGGTCCAGGACGGTGTCGACCTGCCGCCGCTGCCGGAGATCGAGACGGAGCTGGAAAAGCTGCGCCGGGACCGCGACCGCCTCGGCGCTGTCAACCTGCGCGCCGAGGAGGAACTGCGCGGTGTCGAGACCCAGCACACCTCGCTCGCCACCGAGCGCGACGACCTCGTCGAAGCCATCAAGAAGCTGCGCACCGGCATCCAGAGTCTCAACCGTGAAGCGCGCGAGCGGCTTCTGAACTCGTTCGAGACCGTCAACACCCATTTCAAGCGGCTGTTCACCCAGCTGTTCGGCGGCGGCGAGGCGGCGCTGCACTTGATCGAGAGCGATGATCCGCTGGAAGCCGGGCTGGAGATCATCGCCAAGCCGCCCGGCAAGAAACCGCAGACGCTGTCGCTGCTCTCGGGCGGCGAGCAGGCGCTCACCGCGATGGCGCTGATCTTCGCGGTGTTCCTCACCAACCCATCGCCGATCTGCGTGCTGGACGAAGTCGACGCACCGCTCGACGACCACAACGTCGAACGCTTCTGCAACCTCCTGCACGAGATGACCTCGTCCACGGAGACGCGCTTCATCATCATCACCCACAATCCGATCACCATGGCGAGCATGAACCGGCTGTTCGGCGTGACCATGGCCGAGCGCGGCGTCTCGCAACTGGTGTCGGTCGATCTCGAGAACGCAGTGAAAATTCTCGACCAGAACGTGGCGTAGAGCGCCGCGTTCCCGAGTTGCGCAGGGGACAGTGCTGCCGAACCAGAATGGACGAATTCCTGTCACGCGCTTCATCGGTGAACCTTGCGGACGCGGGCCTGTCCAGCGATCCGAACCCGAATCCAGCCAGACTGAATGCGTTCTTTCAACAACCTGCCGACGCCGAGCCTGCTCTGGCGAGGCCGCCGGATAGCGAGTACCAGAACTCCGCCCCCGGCAGGTGTCGGTTTCGGTCGAAACCTGCCGGCCATGACGGGTTTTGTCGCATCCGGCGTCCGCCTCAAACATGATTCCGCCCTCCCTCCCCGCTGCATTGCGCGCCGCACTCGAACAAAAGGCACAGGGCCTCTCCCGCAGTGACGCCGCGGTTCGCGCGGCGACGATCTCGCAGACCTATCGCGGCGGCGGCGGCTCGGAGGCGATCCGCAGTGAATCCGACGCGCTCGCCTATGCGCTGGCGCGGATGCCCGCGACCTATGCGGCCGTCGTCGCCAGCCTCAATGCGATCCGCAAGATCCGTCCGGAATTCGCGCCGCAAGACCTGCTCGACGTCGGCGCCGGCCCCGGCACCGCGACGTGGGCGGCGGCGCAGGCGTTTGATTGCCTCGACGAATTCACCGCCATCGACGCCAATCCGGCGCTGCGGACGCTCGCGCTCGACCTCCTCTCCACTGAGGCGCGGCTGCACGGCGTCCGCTATATGCAAAGCGACGCAATCGCCGGGTTTCGCGACAGGACCGCGAGCGCCGATCTCGTCGTCGCAAGCTATGTCATCGGCGAGATGAACGCCGACCGGCTGGCCGCGCTCACTGATTTGATGTGGGCGGCGACGCGCGACACGCTGCTGGTCGTGGAACCCGGCACGCCCGCCGGCTACCGACGCATCCTCGACCTGCGCCGCCGCCTGATTGCGCAAGGCGCTCATGTCCTCGCGCCTTGCCCACACGACCGCGAATGCCCGCTCATGACATCTTCAAACGAGGCAGGCGCCGTTCCGCATGAAGAGAACGCGTCAAAACAAAAAGCCGCTGCGGACTGGTGCCATTTCGTGCAGCGGCTGCCGCGGTCGCGCGCCCACAAGCACGTCAAGGGCGCGGAGCTTCCCTTCGAGGACGAGAAGTTCAGCTACGTCGCGCTGGCTCGAACGCCCGTCCGGCAACGTCCGGCGCGCGTGCTGGCGCAGCCGCTCGTCAGTAAGGCCGGGATGCGGATCAAATTATGCCGCGCGGACGGCAGTGCCGGCATCGTGACCATTCCCCGTCGCGACAAGGCCGCCTATGCCGGGATGCGCCGGATCGGCTGGGGCGACACCGTCGCGCCCCGCGCGAGCGGGTAGCTCCCGAAGACTATGACGGCCGCGTGAAGACGTAGACCAGCCCGGTCAGCATCAACAATGCCACCGCCGCCATGAGCCATGGCCCGGGATGGCCGCCGAGCCAGAACAGTACGAAACCGAGCGCCGTGCCGCCCAGCGCCATCAGCTTGGCCTTTGGCGGGATCGCGCCGCGCTCGCGCCAGCCGCGCAGCAGCGGACCGAAACGCTGATGCTGCAACAGCCAGTTTTCCAGCCGCGGGGAAGAGCGCGCAAAGCAGGCGGCGGCCAGGATCAGGAACGGCGTCGTCGGCAGCACCGGCAGGAATGCGCCGATAAAGCCGAGCGCAACGAAACAGACGCCCAGCACCAGAAACACGCCGCGCATCATCCGCGGCGTGGTGGCGCGCGGTTCAACGACACCGGCCGCCCCTTCGTCAAAAGACTGCTCGTCCGCGATCATTGCCTCGCCATTCTGGTCAGTCACAAAAAATTTTCCTGCAAAGTTATGCTTCCACAGAACAAGGTACCCGACAACTTGAACTTTTCTAAGGATTTTTCACGCCAGAAGATGCTCTTCCCGAAGGTTCCCACCGCTCGCCACGTCATTTTCGCGCTTGCCCACCTTTCGCAAGAGGCCGCGTTTTCCCAACGCCATGACGAATTTCACCGGATTCAATATATCGAATTGAATTCTCCCTCGTTTCTGCCATGGTCGCGCCCCAAGCAAACATCGGGGATATGCCGCACGCGCGACCATGCGCGGTTTTCGGCTTTCAGCTTGCTTAAAGGGGTCTCATGGCGAAGCCAGCAGTAATTGTGGTGGGTGCGGACAAGGGCGGGGTCGGCAAGACCACGGTCTCGCGCACCGTGCTCGACTATTTCAGTGCCAACAACGTGCCAACCCGGGCGTTCGACACCGAATCGCCGCGCGGCACGCTGAAGCGCTTTCACCCTGACATCACCGAGATCGTTGATATGACGACGACCGCGGACCAGATGAAGATCTTCGACACGCTGAACACGGCCAAGGCCAGCGTCACGGTGATCGACGTCCGCGCCGGACTGATGTCGCCGGCGCTGGCCTCGCTTCGCGACATCGGGTTCCTCGATGCGGCAAAGTCCGGGCAGATCACCTTCGCGGTGTTCCATATTCTCGGTCCCTCGATCGCCTCGCTCGACGAGATCGCGGAGACCGCGAACTTCATGTCCGGCGCGAAATATTTCCTCGTCAAGAATTTCATCAACAACACGAACTTTTTCGAGTGGGATCAGGCGACCTACAACGCCTACTTCCGCAAGATCAAGGACGCGACCGAGATCACCATCCCGAAACTCAACGAGATGGCCTACGAGCAGGTCGAGGTATCCTCGGTGCCGTTCCTCAAATTCGTGGCCAACAAGGGACACAAGAACGAGTCCGCCAATTACTCGTTCGTCCTGCGCGGCTACGTCCGTCACTGGCTCGCGAACGTCTGGAGCGAATTCGACCGCATCAAGCTCACCGACATCGTCACCTCGAAGGAGAAAGCCAGCCGCGCCTCGGCCAAGTAACCGGTCGTTTGAACGAAGCGCGCGAGGGAAGCCCTCGCGTTAGCGCGGATCGCGCAGACGTGCATGCGCGTCGAGAATGACGGTGGAGAGTTTTTCGACATCCTGCTAGATCGGGATGCCCTCTCCAATATATCGGTCATGCCCCGCACGCCCGTCTACATCATTTGCTCGCCACGGCCGCAAGTCGGCAAGACGCTGATCGCGCGGCAACTCAGCGAGTTTCTGCGCCTGCAGCGGGGCGATGTCCTGGCGTTCGACGTCAACATCCAGGAGCCATCGCTGGTCGACTACCTGCCGCGTCTCACCGAGACCGCCGAGATCGACGACACCTACGGCAAGATGGCGCTGATGGACCGGCTGATCGTCGATGACGGCCTCGCCAAGGTGATCGACCTCGGCTACCACGCGTTCGACGAATTCTTCGGGATGATCGCGGAAATCGGTTTCATCAAGGAAGCCGCCCGGAGCAACGTGGCGCCCGTTGTCCTGTTCGTGGCCGACAGCGACCGCGTGTCCACGCGCGGCTATCACACCCTGCGGGAAACACTGCCGCCCAACGCGCTCGTCATCGTCGACAACGAATACGTCCTGCGCGGAGACCTGCCCGAAACCTTCATGCACGGTCAGTTGATGCGCGTCGCGGTGCTTCCGGCGTTCCTCAAGAGCTACATCGAACGGCTCACCTTTTCCTTCACCAACTATCTGCGAACCGAGAAGGATACCTCAACCGAACTGCATCAGTGGATCCGCAGCAACTATTTCAGCTTCCGCGAGATCGAGCAGCGACTGGCGCAACAGCAGGATTGAGCGTCCTCCCCGCCTTGTTGCGGGGATGAGGTGAAGAAAATCCTCAGTGTCCGCCGAACGCCATCAGCGTCCGCACCGGAACGTCCATCGCGCGCAGCTTGGCGGCGCCGCCGAGGTCCGGCAGGTCGATGATGAAGCAGGCCGCCACCACATTGGCGCCGATCTGGCGCAGCAGCTTCACCGCGCCCTCCGCCGTGCCGCCGGTGGCGATCAGGTCGTCGACCAGAATGACGCGCTCGTCCTTGGCGATGGCATCGACGTGCATCTCCATTTCATCGGTGCCGTATTCGAGCGCGTAGGCCATCCGCACGGTCTGATGCGGCAGCTTGCCCTTCTTGCGGATCGGCACAAAGCCGGCGGAGACCTGATGCGCCACCGCGCCGCCGAGAATGAAACCCCGCGCCTCGATGCCTGCGACCTTGTCGATCTTCGAGCCCGCCCAGGGATGCACGAGCTGATCGACCGCACGGCGGAACGCGCGGGCATCTCCAAGCAGCGTGGTGATGTCGCGGAACATGATCCCCGGCTTTGGATAATCCGGAATGGTGCGGACAGCGGCTTTCAGATCGTCTTCAAGGACCATGAGTATTCACATCCGATCGTGTTGGCATTGCCCCTCAGTTCCCTGCCCCTTATGGGCGAGGGTCACGGAGGGAATGAACGGCGAGCACTGCCTTCGTGGTAACCCCACCCCCAACCCCTCCCCACAAGGGAGAGGGGAGCAGTCCATGCTTCGTCGCGTTCGCTTTCGCGACGACAGCGTCAAACAGTCAGCTATCTCCCTGCCCCAGCCGGAACGCATTCTCCACGATCCGCAAGCCCACCTCGCCGCCGAGCGACATCAGCGATTCGGGGTGAAACTGCACGCCGCCGACCGGCAGCGTCCTGTGCTCGATCGCCATCGGCACGCCGTCGTCGGTGGTCGCCGTCACCTCCAGCACGTCGGGCATGCCGTTGCGCTCGACATACAGCGAATGATAGCGGCCGATCACGATCTCGTTCGGCAGATTGCGCATCAAGCGTCCGCCGCGATTCTGCACGCGTGAGGGACGGCCGTGCGCCGGTTGCGCGAGCTGGCCAAGCCGGCCGCCGAAATACTCGCCGATTCCCTGCACGCCGAGGCAGACGCCGAACACCGGCAGTTTCTTCTCCAGCGCGGTGCCGATGGTTTTGGCCATGCCGAAATCCTCGGGCCGGCCGGGACCGGGCGACAGCACCAGCAGGTCGTAGGTCTGCGTGTTCAGCATGTCCTGCGCGTGGACGTAGCGCACCACCGTGACGCGTGCGCCGACCTGACGGAAATAATCCGCCAGCATATGCACGAAACTGTCGTCGTGATCGATCAGCAGCACGCGCTTGCCGGAGCCGGTCGCGTCCGGAGCCACCGCCGAAAGCGGCTTCGGCGCGTCGCCGCGCAACGCCTGGAACAGCGCGGCCGCCTTGGTCTGGCATTCGCGATCCTCAAGCTCCGCCTTGCTGTCGAACAGGCAGGTCGCGCCGACGCGCACCTCGGCCAGTCCATCCTTCATGCGGATGGTGCGGATGGTCAGGCCGGTATTGATCGAGCCGTCGAAGCCGACGACGCCGAACGCGCCGGCATACCAGCGCCGCGCCGAACGCTCGTTGTCCTCGACGAACTGCATCGCCCACTTCTTGGGCGCGCCGGTCACCGTCACCGCCCAGGCGTGGGTGAGAAACGCGTCGAGCGCGTCAAAACCGGGCCGCAAAATGCCCTCGACGTGATCGACGGTGTGAAACAGCTTCGAATAGGTCTCGATCTGGCGTCGCGCCAGCACCTTGATCGTTCCCGGCATGCAGATGCGTGCCTTGTCGTTGCGATCGACGTCGGTGCACATGTTGAGCTCGAACTCGTCCTTCTCCGAGTTGAGCAGCTCGCGGATCTGCTCGGCGTCGCCGATGGCATCGGCGCCGCGCGCGATGGTGCCGGAGATCGGACAGGTCTCGATCCGGCGGCCATCGCTGCGTACGAACATTTCCGGGGAAGCGGAAACCAGGAATTCCCCGTCGCCGAGATTGACAAGACCACCATAGGGCGACGGATTGATCCGGCACAGCCGCTGAAACACTTCGGCCGGCGAGCGTTCGCAGGGCTCGGCGAACAACTGCCCGGGCACCGCTTCGAACAGGTCGCCGCGCGCGAACGCGGCGCGCGCCGTCTCCACCGTGGCCTGATATTCGCCGGGAGCGTGATCGGTGAAACCCTGCCGTCCCGTCCTGGCGTAGACGCTTTCCGGCGTGTCATGCGGCAGGCCCGCGGTCGAGCGGCCGTTCCACGCGAAATCATAGGACAGCACGACGCCGCGGCCGGTGGCGCGGTCGTAAGCCAGCAAACGGTCGGGCACGAACAACACGATGTCGCGCTGGTCGGCCTCGCGCGCGCGCTTCTGCACCAGGTCTTCCATCTGGAACACGAGGTCATAGGCAAACGCACCGTAGAGCCCGAGCATGGGATCGGCGTCTGATGCGAACGCCGCGACCAGCGCGCGCACCAGCGACATCACGCTGGCGCGCCGGGTGCGCTGATCCTCCTCCACCGGCGCATCGCCGCGCACGATGTGGCCGGCGATGCGGAGCGCGGTGCTTTCGGTGACAACCACAAAAGGCTCGCTCAGGGCCTCGCCCAGAAAGGCGATCAGCACCTCGCCGCGGGCATTGGTGGCTTCAATGGAAAAATTCAGACCCGTGGTTTCGATCCTGAGCGGCGGATCCGCGAAACCGAGGTCGAAACTCTCATAGCGTCCCGGCACCGTGGTGCCCGACGACAGCACCAGGCCGCGACGGCGGTCGAGCAGGTCGATCAGGTCGTCCAGCCGCCTGCCGCCGGTAAAATGCTCGATCGACCTGCTGACGGCGAGACCGCCGGCGGTCGCGTACTCGCTTTGCGCGGGAAGGGAAAAGACGGTCCTGTTCATGGAGTCCTCTTACGAGACCTGAGGAAGAAGCGCCACACAGGACAAACGAAAAAGGCCGTCGTTTCTGCATGACGGCCTTCGACGATCGGAATTGAAACAAAATCGCACCGGCCACCTTAGAAGGTGGACCACCAGAGACGGAACGGGCGGACGGCGCTGATCATGGCCGCAAAATCATCATTCCGATGCGGCGCTGTCAAGGGCGCTCGATCCGGGATCCGTGCCAAGAGCCTGTTTGAAAAGTTTGCTTTCCAGGTGTTCCGGGCGCGCCGCGGCACGAAGTGACGCTGCGCAGACCCGGGATCGTTGCAGAAAACCTCGCAAAGACCCCGGCTCAGCAGCGCGCCGTCTCATGCTGCGCTGCCTCCGGGAGACGGCCGGGAGATGCCCGGTGACTTTCCAAACAGCCCCCAGAGGGGCTCGATCCGGACGATATTTCACCTCTCCCGATCGGGTGAGGGGGCATTCGAGCATCCTTGAAGGTGTAACCCCCTCGCCCTCCTCTCTCGCTCAAGTCGGATATATCCGACTTCAGAATCATGGATGCCCAAACGGGCAAACCCGAGCGTGGATAGAAGAGGGAGCGCGCGTCGTTTCGTGGCAGGTGTTTCCATCAAAATCGAAAAAGCGCTAGATTCCCCTGACCTGAACCGGGAGAACAACATGGCGTTCAAGGTCGTGAGCGACAGTTTCAAAGATGGCGACTACCTCGCCAAGGATCATATCCTGTCGGCGGATTTCGGTCACGGCTGCGCGGGCGGCAACCTGTCGCCACACCTGCGCTGGAGCGGCGCGCCGGCGGGCACCAGGAGTTTCGCCGTAACCTGTTACGATCCGGATGCGCCGACCGGCAGCGGCTTCTGGCACTGGGTTGTCATCAATATCCCGCCATCGGTGACGGAGCTTGCGCTCGACGCCGGCAATCCCGACAGCGGCAAGCTTCCGAGGGGAGCGCTGCAGACCCGCACCGACTTCGGCTCCGCGTGCTATGGCGGCCCCTGCCCGCCCGAAGGGGATCACCCGCACCGCTATTTCTTCACCGTGCACGCCGTCGGAGGCAACATCAACGCGACCGCCGACACCTCGGCGGCGGTGATCGGGTTCCAGCTTCATTTCAACACACTGGCGAAGTCGGCGATAATGGGCCTGTTCAAACGCTGAACGACGTCAGTCGGGCGAATGCGAGAGGCGAGCGGCAATTCACTCCACCACCGTCATGGCCGGACCTGTTCCGGCCATCCACGTCTTGGCAATCGACAAAAAAGAAAAAATGTCCCTTCGCTGTTTGAACAGGCTTGGTTGCAAACAAAAAAGGCTCCCTCGCGGGAGCCTTTTTGACTTGGAGACGACGGCTGCGCCTCAATGCGCGTCGGCCCAGACCGCCCTCTTGGTGAAGTAAAGCAGCCCGGCAAAGACGACCATGAAAATCATGACCTGAAACCCGATCCGCTTGCGCTCCTCAAGCTTCGGCTCGGCCGCCCACATCAGGAAGGCGGCGACGTCCGTCGCGTATTGATCGACCTTCTGCGGTGTGCCGTCGTCGTAGGTTATCTGATCGTCCGACAACGGGTTCGGCATCTTGATGGCATGACCCGGGAAATATCTGTTGTAGAACGAGCCCTCCGGCAGCGCGAACCCTTGCGGCGGGGTGTCCTCGAAGCCGGTCAGGAGCGCGTGGATGTAGTTGGGTCCTTTTTCCTGAAACTGGGTGAAGGCGTCGAAGATGAATTGCGGAAAGCCGCGCTCGTAGCCCCGCGCCTTGGCCATCAATGAAAGATCGGGAGGCGCCGCGCCGCCATTGGCCGTGCGCGCGGCGTTCTCGTTCGGAAACGGCGACGGAAACCTGTCGGCGATCCGCCCGGGCCGCTCGAACATGTCGCCGGCGTCGTTGGGACCATCCTTCACCTGGATTTCGGCAGCCAGCGCCGCGGCCTGGGCAACCGAGAAGCCTGGACCGCCGGGATCGGTGAGGTTGCGATAATGCACCAGGTTCATCGAATGGCAGGCCGAGCAGACCTCCTTGTAGACCTTGTAGCCGCGCTGCAACTGGGCCTGATCGAATTTTCCGAACGGGCCCGCGAACGACCAGCTCAGCGACGGCGGGGTCGGCGAATGGCCCGCCGCCTGAGCCCTGGAACCGCTATCCCACACCAGCAGCGCCGCGACAGCGAAGATAGCCGCAAGCGAGGCCACGACGCCTTTCTTCCCCAGCACGTCGTCGGCGATCGAATTGGGCACGGGCCGCGGCTTCTCGATGCGGCTCAGAACCGGGAGCACGATCAGGAAATAGGCGAAGTAGCACGCCGTCAGGATGCGCCCGGCGATCACATAAATGCCTTCCGGGGGTTGCGCGCCGAGATAACCGAGACCGAGACACACGCCGACGAAGATCCAGAAGAACTGCTTGGCGAGTGGACGATAGCGCATCGAGCGGGTCTTGGCGGAATCGAGCCAGGGCAGGAAGGCCAACACGAGGATCGCGCTGAACATCGCCACCACGCCCAGAAGCTTGTTCGGGATCGAGCGCAGGATCGCGTAGAACGGCAGGTAGTACCATTCCGGCACGATGTGCGCGGGCGTCACGCCAGGATTGGCGGGAATGTAGTTGTCGGGATCGCCGAGATAGTTCGGGATGTAGAAGATGAACCAGCAATAGAACAGGATGAAGCAGGCGATGCCGAACCCGTCCTTGATGGTCGCGTAGGGCGTGAACGGCACCGTATCCTTCGCCGTCTTGGGCTCGACGCCGGCCGGATTGTTCTGACCGGCGACATGCAGCGCCCAGACGTGCAGCACGACCACGCCCGCGATCACGAACGGCAGCAGGTAGTGCAGCGAGAAGAAGCGGTTCAGCGTCGGATTGCCGACCGAATAGCCGCCCCACAGCAGCGTCACGATGCTTTCGCCGAAATAGGGAATGGCTGAGAACAGATTGGTGATGACGGTGGCGCCCCAGAAGCTCATCTGGCCCCATGGCAGCACATAACCCATGAAACCGGTCGCCATCATCAGGAGGTAGATGATGACGCCGAGGATCCACAGCACCTCGCGCGGTTCCTTGTAGGAGCCGTAATACAGGCCGCGAAGCATGTGGATATAGACGGCGATGAAGAACATCGAGGCGCCGTTGGAATGGAGATAGCGCAGCAGCCAGCCGTAATCGACATCGCGAACGATGGCTTCGACCGAGTTGAATGCGAGGTCGGCGTGCGGCGTGTAGTGCATCGCCAGGATGACGCCGGTGACGATCTGCACCCCCAGCATGAAAGAGAGGATGCCGCCGAACGTCCACCAGTAATTCAGGTTGCGCGGCGTCGGATAGGCGACGAACGAGGAATGGACGAGGCCGAAGATCGGCAAGCGCCGCTCGATCCATTTAAGGACGGGATTTTGCGGCTGGAAGGTGGATGGTCCGCTCATGATGCGATCCTGACGAATGAAACGACGCGTTCGGTTCGGGTCTTTCGGGCCTTATCCGATCTTGATCCTGCTGTCGGAAACAAAGGCGTAAGGCGGGATGGGAAGATTAAGCGGCGCCGGCCCCTGACGGATACGGCCCGAGGAATCATACTGCGAACCATGGCACGGACAGAAAAATCCGTCGTAGTTGCCTTCGTGCGCGATCGGGATGCAGCCGAGATGGGTGCAGATGCCGATCACGACGAGCCACTGGTCATGACCTTCCTTGACGCGCGCCGAATCCGGCTCCGGATCGGGCAGGCTCGACACGTTGACCGCTTGCGCTTCCTTAATCTGCTTGGCGGTCCGGTGCATGATGTAGATCGGCTTGCCGCGCCAGAACACCTTGATGTCCTGCCCGTCGGCGATCGGGGAAAGATCGACCTCGATGGGCGCGCCGGCGGCGACCGTGGAAGCATCCGGGTTCAGTTGGGCCACCAGCGGCCACGCCACGGCGGCCGCACCCACGGCGGCGACGGCGCCGGTTGCCACGAAAAGGAAATCACGGCGGCTATGTCCTGCCGAAGACGATGTCGTCACGATTCCAACCCTTTCTTATCCGCTGCCGGTCTTGTCTATTGGTGTAGCCACTCCGGGGATGCATCTTGCGAGCGGCCGTTCTATTGGCATCGTCGCAGAGTGTGCGCAAGTGCGCTATCCGTCTCATTCGTGCAGTGCACAAATCCGCGGCGGCCGCGAAGTCATATCATGAGAGCCTTGAGTTGATGCGGATCGCGCTCTTTCAACCCGATATCCCGCAGAACACCGGGACCATTCTGCGGCTGTGCGCCTGCCTGGATCTCCAAGCCCATATCATCGAGCCGGCCGGTTTTCCGGTCTCCGATCGCCATTTCCGCCGGGCGGGAATGGACTATCTCGACCAGGTGACCATCGTGCGTCACGATTCCTGGCCGAAATTCCAGGAGTGGCGCGCCGGAGACGGCGGACGGCTGGTGCTATTCACGACCAGGGGTGCCCTGCCCTATCTGGACCATTGCTATGCGGCTACCGATATCCTGTTGTTCGGGCGCGAAAGCGCGGGCGTCCCGGACGCCGTCGCCGCGGCCGCGGACGCGCGTCTGGTGATACCTGTAAGGTCCGGATTACGGTCGCTGAACGTCGCGGTGGCGGCCGCCATGGCCGTGGGCGAAGCCCTGCGGCAGACAGGATCAGCCATCCAGGAAAGGGTTTCGTGAGCTACGCGGTCAAAGAGATTTTTCTGACCCTGCAGGGCGAAGGCGCCCATGCCGGTCGGGCTGCGGTATTCTGTCGCTTCTCGGGCTGCAACCTGTGGAGCGGCCGTGAGGAAGACCGCGCCTCGGCCACCTGCCGGTTCTGCGATACCGACTTCGTGGGTACGGACGGGACGCTCGGCGGGCGCTACGCCACCGCCGACAGGCTCGCCGACACCATCGCCACGCAATGGGCTGGCCCGCCCGCCCGGCGCTATGCGGTGTTGACGGGGGGCGAGCCGCTGTTGCAGGTGGACAAGGCGTTGGTCGACGCGCTGCATGCCCGCGGCTTCGAGATCGGCATCGAGACCAACGGCACCATCGCGCCGCCCGACGGCGTCGACTGGCTGTGCGTCAGTCCCAAGGCCGGCGCCGATTTGCGCGTCACCAGGGGGCAGGAACTCAAGCTGGTCTATCCGCAGGCGGACGCGCGGCCCGAGGACTTCGCAGACCTCGCCTTCGAGCGGTTTTCGTTGCAGCCCATGGACGGACCGGACGCGGCCGGCAACACCGCGCGCGCCATCGACTACTGCCTGCGGCATCCGCAGTGGCGGCTCAGCCTGCAGACGCACAAAACGCTGGGAATAAGGTAGGAATGCCAGAGCGGCGCCATCAACGTTGCGCAGACGCAGCGACTCCCTCCGCGCGGCGCATTACGCTGCCGACAGTGTGGCGGGCTGCCGATCCGGACCGTTATGAAGGGAGCGCTTGGAAGCGTCCCGGCTCTGCGAAGCGGCATCGAAGATGCCGCATCGCGCCCGGGGCAGGTTGTCAGGAGCCGGTTTGACGAATGTGGGAGTTGACGAAATCATTCCGTTTCGAGGCTGCGCATGCGCTGCCTGGAACGACGTTGGGGGACGCGAGCATGGAAATCCACGGCCATTCCTTCCGCGCCGAGGTGAGCGTCCGCGGCACGCCCGAACCCGCCACCGGCATGGTGCTCGATCTCGGCCTGCTCGCACGCAGCATGGACGAGGTCCGGAACAAGCTCGATCATCGGCTCCTCAACGACGTGGATGGTTTGGGCCTGCCGACGCTGGAAAACCTGGCGCGCTTCATCTGGGGGCATGTCCAGCATGCGGGCCATGTGACACGCGTCAGCGTGCATCGCGACAGTTGCGGCGAAAGCTGCACTTATTTCGGACCGCGGAAATGATCGGGTCTGTCACCTCAAAGCGCAAACGAAGCCTTGCCGAAAATCAGGCGTCATCATCCGCGAAAGCGGACGATCCGGTAAATCGGTATGCCGACCGTAGACCCACCGATCTTTCCCACCACACGCATTTGTCAGGAACCGGGTATGGATACCTCCTCTCTCGACGACCGCAAGTCCCGTGCTCGAAACTGGTTCGAACAACTGCGCGACGATATCTGCGCGGCTTTTGAAAAGCTGGAGGACGACGCGCCGGCCGGGCTCTATCCCGGCGAGGCCGGCCGCTTCGTGCGCACGGCGTGGGAGCGCACCGATCACACCGGCCAACCGGGCGGGGGCGGCGTCATGTCGATGATGCATGGACGGCTGTTCGAGAAAGTCGGGGTGCATTGCTCGACCGTGTATGGCGAATTCGCGCCGGAGTTTCGCGCGCAGATTCCGGGGGCCGAGGCCGATCCCAAATTCTGGGCCTCGGGGATCTCCCTGATCGCCCACATGCGCAATCCGCATGTCCCCGCTGTCCACATGAACACGCGCTTCGTGGTGACGACGAAAGCCTGGTTCGGCGGCGGCGGCGACCTGACGCCCGTGCTCATGCGGCGGCGCACCCAGGAAGACGCCGACAGCGTCGCATTCCACGCGGCGATGAAGGCCGCGTGCGATGGCCACGCCGTGGCCGACTATGATAAATATAAAACCTGGTGCGACGAGTATTTCTATCTGCCGCACCGCAAGGAAGCGCGCGGCATCGGCGGCATCTTCTACGACTGGCACGACAGCGGCGACTGGGATGCCGACCTCGCCTTCACGCAGGATGTCGGACGGGCGCTGCTCAAGGTCTACCCCGAACTCGTGCGCCGCAACTTCAATACGCCATGGACCGCCACAGACCGCGAGGAGCAGTTGATCCGGCGCGGACGCTACGCCGAATTCAACCTGCTCTACGACCGCGGCACCATCTTCGGGCTGAAGACCGGCGGCAACGTCGAGTCGATCCTGTCCTCGATGCCGCCGGAGGTGAAGTGGCCGTGACTATAGCGTTTTCGAGCGGAGTGGATACCGGTTCGCGTGACAAAAACGCGCCAAAGCAAATTCATGAAGCCCCGCTTCTGATCTCGTCAAAGGCGGAAACGCTCGAGCTATCCCGCGACCGCGCTCACAGCCGGTGATCGCGCGTGAATCGCGCGACGGTCTGATCCGCAATCTCCGAAAGTGCCGCCGAACCGAGCGGGAAATCCGCCGCCAGCCAGGCATCTTCCGCGATCGTCAGGACATGACCGAGCGCCGGACCCGCCGCTATTCCGCGGGCGGTGAAATCCTCCGCCTTCAATGGGAACGCCGGCGGCTGCCAGCGTTGCGGCAGGGTTGCGACGTTTAGCCACGGCGCCGGATCGGCCCCGAGACCCGCCCGCGCCCAGCCCTGCATCAGCCGGTCGCGGAAGCGCAGTGCGCCAAGCCGGTACAGCCGCCGCCGCGCGGTCGCCTCATCCATGCCGCCCAAACGCCACCAGCGATGGCCCATCGAATCCAGTTGCTTGGCCTCCGCATTGGAGAGCCGCAGCCGCTGCGCGATCCGCCGCGCATCCTCGGTGACCGACACCGCAAGCGCCGCGAGCCGACGGACCGGATCCGGCGCGAGCCCGAGCGCGTGCTCGGCGGCGATCATTGCCGCTAGCGGCCCGCGATAGGCGACACCGCCGAGAATAGCCAGCAGCAGACCCCCATCCTCCATCGCGATCAGCGCCTCCACGGCGCCCTCCGCGACCAGCAGTTTCAGCATTTCCGCCCGCAGCCGTTCGGCCGACAGCGTGGCAAGTCCGGCGCGGCCGCGAATGCAGGCAAGATAGCCGGCCCGATCGGGCTCGCCGGCGCCATAGGCGGCATGGATGCGAAAGAATCGCAGGATACGCAGGTAGTCCTCGGCGATGCGCCGGTCCGGATCGCCGATGAAGCGCACCCGCCTCGCCGCGATGTCGTCGAGCCCGCCGACATGGTCGTGCACGGCCCCATCGCGGTCGACCGACAGGCCGTTGATGGTGAAATCGCGGCGTTCGGCATCTCGCGCCCAGTCGCGGCCGAACGCGACCCGGGCCTTGCGGCCGAAGGTTTCGACGTCTTCGCGCAGCGTCGTGATCTCGAAGGGTTTGCCCTCGACGATCAGGGTGACGGTGCCGTGCTCGATGCCGGTCGGAATGCTCTTGATGCGGGCGGCGGCCGCGCGGCGGACCACCTCCTCGGGAAGCGCGGTGGTGGCGATGTCGATCTCGCCGACCGGCAGGTCCATCAAGGCGTTGCGCACCGCGCCGCCGACGACCCGCGCCTCCTCGCCCTTTTCATCGAGCAGCGCAAGAACATGCGCCGCCGGACCAGATTTCAGCCAGCCCGCCTCACGCAGCGAGCGGACCGTGGTCACCTCTCGGCTCCGGGTACGAGCCTGCCGTTCTCCATATGCGCCGGAATGTAGGTCGAATCCGGCGGCGCGCCCGAAAAATGCGCCAGCAGGATGAAACTGACGACGACCAGTACCAGCGCCGCAAGCGAGAGCCTCAGGACGATGTGCGCCGGCCACGAGGCGGCGATCATGAAGTCGACGCGGTTGGCGATCAGATACGCAACATAGATCGCGAACGGAACCAGGAAGATTCCGATCTCCATAAGAACCGGACGTATCATTTGAGATAGACTCGCTCATACAGCACGCGCAGGATACCGGCGGTAGCGCCCCAGATATAACGCTCCTCGAACGGCATCTCGTAGAACGAGCGCATTCTGCCGCGGGATAGCTTCCAGCCCTGTTTGTGATTGTCCGGGTTCATCAGAAACGCCAACGGCACTTCGAACGCCTCCTCCACTTCCCCCACATTGAGGCGAAGGTCAAATCCCGGCTTCACCAGCGCCACCGTGGGCAGGATTCGAAAGCCAACGCTCGTGCCGTAGAGGTCGAGATAGCCGATCGGCTCGACGAAGTCGCGGGGAAGGCCGACCTCCTCCCATGCCTCTCGCAGCGCGGCATCGACCGGAGAGGCATCGGCCGCGTCGATCTTGCCGCCGGGAAACGCGATCTCGTTGGCGTGATCGCTGAGATGGGCGGCGCGGCGCGTCAGCAGCACGGTCGGCTCCTGCCGCGCCACCACCGGAATCAGCACCGCCGCAGCCCGCAGCGGCTCGTCCAGGGCAATTTCCTGAACTATGAAATCGCGGCCCTGATCGCCGGTCGAGGGGGCGATGCCGGCGTCGGTCAGCCCGGCGGGGATGTCAAAGCGCAGCCGCGCCCGCGCGCGGACGAAAAAATCTCCGGAGCCATCATCGGTCGCGGGGCCCGTTTCCTCCACCGGCACGTTCAACCTGCGTCCCTCACCTGCTCCGCATCCGCCATCGCAAAAAACTCTCCGCCCGATTCGATACCGAACATCATCCGGCCATCGATCATTCGTTGCTCGCCGATGTCAACAAGATCGTAATACAACGCCCGCGTCACCTTTGCCCAGAGGCCGGCCCGGACGTGCAGATAGGGCTTCAACCCGCCCTTCTCCGAGGGCTCGAAGCGCAACTGATGCCCGGAATCGCATGGCACCCAGTCGCCGACATTGGTGCGGAACCGGAGCAGGCGGCCGTGTTCGTCCCCCTCCCCGGTCATCTCGACGGCGACAAACGGCGCGTCGTCGACGCGGATGCCGACCTTTTCCACCGGCGTCACCAGAAAGTGTTTGTCATCCTCCCGCTTCAAAATCGTGGAGAACAGCCGCACCAGCGCCGGCCGGCCGATCGGCGTTTTCATGTAAAACCAGGTGCCGTCGCCGGCGATTCGTAGGTCCAGATCGCCGCAAAACGGCGGATTCCACAGATGCACCGGCGGCAGACCCTTGCCGGCCGGGCCCGCGGCATCACGCGCCGCAGTCGCCAACCCGTCCAGCGTCCGGTGATCGGACCGCCCTTGCTTCGCCATGGTTTACCCCGACCTTGGTCGCTCTGTTCTGGCACAAAGAGGGACGCAAGCCCACTCGTCTGGTGGTTTCAGAAATTCGTTTCATCATGCCCGGCGGTCAAGCGAAGTTCTGAACCCGAACCGTACCGGCATCATAAAGTGGCCAGTGAAGTGGATCTGACCTTCGCCAAGCCGCATTCGCAGCGGCCAACCTGGAAAATCGGGCACGACCGCGGCTCAACTCCGGAACCAGCGAGATACTCGCCACTTCGTGATCCGATGGCTCGAATATCCGGTATTGTGTGGCAAGAGTTTAATTCTCGGAATACACGGCGCTCGCATATGTTTGACGGATATGACGACGCAAACGGCGTGGCCTCGCGCAAGGAGTGACGGATGGCTGTGGAAGCTGACAAGGGCGTCGAGAAGCTGGAAGACGTGATCGTCCGCTCGGCCGAGCAGGTCGCGGAGCAGATCCGTGCGGCGCGCGACGCGATTTCCACCGTGATCTTCGGTCAGGACCGTGTTGTCGAAAACACATTGGTAACCATCCTGTCCGGTGGCCACGCGCTCCTGATCGGCGTCCCTGGTCTTGCCAAGACCAAGCTCGTGGAGACGCTCGGCCTCACGCTCGGGTTAGATGCCAAGCGGGTTCAGTTCACGCCGGATCTGATGCCCTCCGACATCCTCGGCGCCGAGGTGCTGGACGAGAGCAGCGCGGGCAAGCGCTCGTTCCGCTTCATCGCCGGACCGGTGTTCGCGCAGCTTCTGATGGCGGATGAAATCAACCGCGCCAGCCCGCGCACGCAATCGGCGCTGTTGCAGGCAATGCAGGAGCAGCACATCACCGTCGCCGGCGCGCGTCACGACCTGCCGAAACCCTTTCACGTGCTGGCGACGCAAAATCCGCTGGAGCAGGAAGGAACCTATCCGCTGCCGGAAGCGCAGCTCGACCGTTTCCTGATGGAGATCGATGTCGACTACCCGGATCGCGACGCGGAACGGCGCATCCTGTTCGAGACCACCGGCGCCGAGGAAACACTGGCGAAGGCCGCGATGAGCGCCGATGTCGTCCTCGCCGCGCAACGGCTGGTGCGGCGGCTGCCGGTCGGCGACAGCGTGGTCGAAGCGATCCTGTCGCTGGTGCGCTCGGCGCGCCCCGGACCTGAAAGCGGCGACGCCGGAAAACTGATCGCCTGGGGACCGGGCCCGCGGGCCAGCCAGTCGCTGATGCTCGCGGTGCGCGCCCGCGCGCTGCTCGACGGACGTCTTGCGCCCTCGATCGACGACGTGCTCGACCTCGCCGAACCGGTGCTGAAACATCGCATGGCGCTGACGTTCTCGGCCCGCGCAGAGGGCCGCACCATTTCCGACGTGATCGGACAACTGAAAACGCGGATCGGTTGATGGTCGCAGCCGCCGACCATGTCAGGCAGGAAATCGAAGCAGTCAGACGTGCCGACGGTGAAAGCCGCACGCTGGCGGCGTCGCTGCCGCGTCTCGTGCTGGAAGCCCGCCGTATCGCCGCCAACGTGATTCACGGCCTGCACGGCCGCCGTCGCGCGGGCTCTGGCGAAAACTTCTGGCAGTATCGCCGCTTCGTGTCCGGCGAACCGTCGCAGAATGTCGACTGGCGGCGCTCCGCGCGCGACGATCATCTCTATGTCCGCGAGCGCGAATGGGAGGCTGCACATACCGTGTGGCTCTGGCCGGACCGCTCGGCCTCGATGGCCTTTGCCTCCCGAGGCGCGCGCGACAGCAAGCTCGAACGTGCCCTGATCGTGACCTTCGCGCTGGCCGAACTGCTGGTGGCCGGCGGCGAGCGGGTCGGCGTTCCCGGCTTGATGAATCCGACCGCGAGCCGCAACGTCATCGACAGGATGGCGCAGGCGATGCTGCACGACGACCTCGCGCGCGCCAGCCTGCCGCCATCATTCGTGCCGCCGGCGCGATCGGAGATCGTGATGCTGTCCGACTTCTGGTCGCCGATCGCAGATATCCAGACCATGCTCGCCGGACTGTCAGCCTCCGGCGCGCATGGCACGCTGCTGCAGGTGGTCGATCCCGCCGAAGAGACGTTCCCCTATTCGGGCCGCGTCGAGTTCGTCGAACCCGAAGACGGGCGTGTCATCACCGCGGGCCGCGCCGAGCGATGGGCCCACGACTACGTCGCGCGCGTCGCGCTGCATCGTGACCAGATCCGCGAGGAAACCGACGCGCTTGGCTGGCTGTTTTCGACCCACAGAACCGACCGCTCCGCCGCCGAATTGCTGCTGTTCCTCCATGCCGGCATGACGGCCAGCAAGAGCGGTATGGTGGGCTCCGTCAAAGCGGGGCACATGGCATGATGTCGGCGTTTCCGCTGTCGTTCCTTCAGCCGCTGATGCTGCTCGGCCTGCTCAGCCTGCCGCTGCTGTGGTGGCTGTTGCGGGTGATGCCGCCGCGACCGCGACGGGTCGATTTTCCGCCGACGCGGCTCTTGTTCGACATCGCCGCGAAGGAAGAGACACCCTCGCGCACGCCGTGGTGGCTGACGGCGTTGCGGCTTGCGGCGGCGGCGCTGGTGATCTTCGCGGCGGCCGGACCGGTGTGGAATCCCAAGGCCGGCGCGACAGGCTCGAGCGCGCCCTTGACGATCCTGCTCGACGATGGCTGGAGCGCGGCATCGAGCTGGGAAACGCGGATCAGGGCGGCGGACGAACTGATCACCGAGGCCGACCGCGACCAGCGCGGCGTCGCCATCGTTCCCTTATCAGAACCGACGCATGACATCACGCTGATGCCGGCCGGCACCGCGCGCGTGGCGCTGCGCCAGCTCGCACCGAAACCCTTCGCCGTCGAGCGCGTCGAGACGCTGCCGGCGCTCGAACGCTTCCTGAAGGCAACCGGCGACAGCAACGTCGTCTGGCTGTCCGATGGAATCGACAGCGGACGCGGGGCGGAATTCGTCGACGGTCTTCGCAAAGCGATCGGCGACCGTTCCCTCACCATTGTCGAGGGCGGCGCGCCGCCGGCGCATGCGCTGGTCGCAGCGGAAAATGCCGCCGCCCGAATGACGGTGAAGGTCTTGCGCAGCGCCGTAAATGGTCCGCAAGCCGGCGTCGTCCGGGCACTCGACCAGAAGGGCTCGCCGATCGGCGAGACGCGCTTCGCGTTTCCGCCGCAGGACCGCGAGACCGAAGCCGCGTTTGACCTGCCGCTGGAATTGCGCAACGACATCGCGCGGCTGGAGATCGCCGGCGAACGCTCCGCGGGCGCTGTGCAATTGCTGGACAAGCGCTGGCGCCGCCGCGCCATCGGCGTGGTCAGCGGATCGAGCGCGGATACGTCGCAGCCGCTGCTCGCCTCGACGTTCTATTTGACGCGCGCGCTGGGGCCGTTCGCCGATGTGCGGCTCGGCGACAAGGGCGCCCCGCAGCAGGTCGTCACCCAGTTCCTCGATCAGAAGCTGCCGATGATCGTCATGGCCGACGTCGGCGCGCTGTCGCCGGAGCTGCGCCAGCGCATCGACGGCTGGCTTGAGCGCGGCGGCGTGCTGGTGCGATTCGCGGGGCCGCGGCTGGCGCAGGCCGACGACGATCTGGTGCCGGTGAAATTGCGCCACGGCGGCCGCAGCCTCGGCGGCAGCATGACGTGGGAAAAGCCGCAGCATCTCGCCGCTTTCGCAGCGGACGGGCCGTTCGCGGGCCTCGCGGTGCCGAACGACGTCACCGTCAGCCGGCAGGTGCTGGCCGAACCGGATGCGGCGCTGGCGGCGAAGAGCTGGGCGTCGCTGATCGACGGAACGCCGCTCGTGACCGGCGAACGCCGCGGCAGGGGCCTGCTGGCGCTGTTCCACGTCAGCTCCGACATGCGCTGGTCCGACCTGCCGATGTCGGGCACCTTCGTCGAGATGCTGCGGCGGATCGTCGATGCCTCCGGCTATACGGCGAACACCGGCAAGACCGACACCGACACGAAGGCTGAAACAGTCGCGCCGCTGCGGACGCTCGACGGCTTCGGCGCTTTCACGCCGCCGCCAGCTACCGCCAAACCCCTGCCGGTCAGCTACCGCGGCCGCGGCACCATCGAACATCCCCCCGGATTCTACGGACCCGCCGATGGCCCGATCGCGGTCAATACGCTGGCGGCCACCGATCGGATCGTGCCGCTGGACACCTCGACACTGACCGCGCGCCGGGCGAGTTTCACCAATGCCGAACCGCACGACATCCGCGGCATCCTGCTGTCGTCGGCGCTTGCACTGTTTCTGGTCGACGCCGTGATCGTTGCGCTGCTTGGCGGTGGCCTCGCCATGCTGCTGCGTCGCCGCGCCGCCCCTGCCGCGCTGTTGCTCGCTCTGGCGCTGCCGACGATCGCAATGATGCCTTCGCCCGCGCGCGCCGACAGCGCGAAGGACGAATTCGCGATGAAGGCCACCTCCCAAACACGGCTGGCCTATGTCGTGACCGGCAATGCCGACGTCGACACCATCGTCAAGGCCGGGATGAGCGGACTTACTTTGTTCCTCGCGCAACGCACGGCGCTGGAAGCCGGCGATCCGGTCGGCATCGACCCGGCGCGCGACGAACTGGCGTTCTTCCCGCTGATCTACTGGCCGGTGGTGACGGGCGCGCCGAAGCCGTCGCAAAGCGCCCTCAACAAGATCGACGCTTACATGAAGCAGGGCGGAACGGTTCTGTTCGATACCCGCGACGCGATCGATGCGCTGCCGGGCGAGGGCGAATCGCAAACGCCGGGGATGCAGGAACTGCGCACCATTCTTTCATCACTCGACATCCCCGAACTCGAGCCGGTGCCGCACGAGCATGTGCTGGCCAAGACGTTCTATCTGCTGCACGACTTTCCCGGCCGCTTCACCACCGGCCAGACCTGGGTGGAGGCGCTGCCGCGCGACGAGGACGACGACGCTGCATCGCGGCCAGCCCGTGGCGGCGACGGCGTCTCGCCGATCATCATCACCTCGAACGATCTCGCGGGCGCATGGGCGATGCGTCCGGACGGCCAGCCGATGCTGCCGCTCTCGCCGGGCGAACCGCGGCAACGCGAATTCGCCTTTCGCGCGGGCGTGAACATCGTGATGTACACGCTGACCGGCAACTACAAGGCCGACCAGGTCCATGCGCCGGCGCTGATCGAACGGCTGGGGCAATAGCTATGCAGTCGCCATCACATTCAGCCGTCATGCCGGTTGAGAGGCAAGCCATATGACCTACGGCGTCGCCTTCACCCCGCTGGTTCCCGTGATCGTGCTGTGGGCCGCGCTCGCCGCGATCATCGTGATCGCGGTGCTGCTCGTGATCGCGCGCGCGCGGGGCGCTGCGGTACGCGTGGCCGCGCTGGCGCTGATCCTGCTCGCACTCGCCAATCCGTCATTCACCCGCGAGGAGCGCGAACCGCTGTCGTCGGTGGCCGCCGTCATCGTCGACAAGAGCCCGAGCCAGGATTTCGGCGACCGCACCGACCAGACCGCGAGAGCGCGCGAGGCGCTGGTCGACCGCCTCAAACAGATCAAGGGACTCGAGGTCCGGGTCGTCGATGCGGGCCAGGCGGACGGCGAGACCGACGGCACCAAGCTGTTCTCGGCGCTGTCCTCCACGCTGTCGGACGTGCCGACCGATCGCGTCGCCGGCGCGTTCCTGATCACCGACGGGCGCGTTCACGATATTCCGGACAACGTCGCCGCGCTGGGGTTCAAGGCGCCGGTCCACGCCCTGATCACCGGCCGCAAGGATGAGCGCGATCGCCGTGTCGCGATCGTGGCGGCGCCGCGCTTCGGCATCGTCGGCCAGAGCCAGACCATCACCTACCGCCTCGACGATCAGGGCGTCAGCGGCGAGCGCGCGAAAGTGGTCGTGCGCCGCGACGGCGAGGTCGTCAGCGAGCGCACCGTTCTGAGCGGACAGACCGTCAATGTCGATGTCGCCATCAAACACGCCGGACAGAACATCGTCGAGATCGAGGCCTCGCCGCTTGAGAACGAACTGACGCCGATCAATAACCGAGCCGTGGTGCCGATCGACGGCGTCCGCGACAAGCTGCGCGTGCTGCTGGTATCGGGCGAGCCGCATTCCGGCGAGCGCACCTGGCGCAACCTGCTCAAGTCGGACCCCAGCGTCGATCTGGTCCACTTCACGATCCTGCGTCCGCCCGAGAAGCAGGACGGCACGCCGATCAACGAGCTGTCGTTGATCGCATTTCCGACGCGCGAGCTGTTCCAGCAGAAGATCAACGAATTCCAGTTGATCATCTTCGACCGCTATGCGCGCCAGGGCGTGCTGCCGACCGCCTATTTCGACAACATCGCACGTTACGTGCGCGCAGGCGGCGCTGTGCTGGTCTCGGCCGGTCCCGATTACGCCTCGAACACCAGCATTTGGCGGACGCCGCTGGATACGGTGCTGCCCGCCGAGCCCGTCGGCGTCACCGAAAAGCCGTTCCACGCACGGCTGAGCGATGCCGGCAAGCGCCATCCGGTCACCCGCGCCCTCGAAGGATCCGCGAACGATCCGCCGCACTGGAGCCGGTTTTTCCGCGAGGTCGATACCCGCAACGTTTCGGTGCCGCCGGTGATGACCGGCGCGGACGGCAAGCCGCTATTGTTGCTGTCGCGCTATGACGAAGGACGCGTCGCGCTGCTGTTGTCGGATCACATCTGGCTGTGGGCGCGCGGCTATGAGGGCGGCGGTCCATATCTTGACCTGCTGCGGCGGACTGCCCACTGGCTGATGAAGCAGCCAGACCTCGACGAAGAGGCACTGCGGCTCGAAGTCCATGGCAAGGACCTCGTCGTGCAACGCCAGACCATGGCCGACAGCGTCACGCCGGTCGTCGTGACGTCGCCGTCCGGCAAGAAACGCGAACTGACGCTGAGCGCCGGCGAGCCCGGCCTGTGGCAGGCGACATTAACGGCGGACGAACTCGGATTGTGGCAGGCCACCGACGGGACGCTGAACGCGCTGGTCAATGTCGGTCCGGTCAATCCGAAGGAATTCTCCGAGGTGACCTCGACTGTCGAAGAGCTCAAGCCACTGGCGCAGGCCAGCGGCGGCGATGTCCGGCGGATCGCGGATGGTTCGGGCGTCGACATTCCGCGCATCGTTCCTGTGCACGCCTCGAGCGTGTTTCGCGGCGACGGCTGGATGGGCGTACGGATGCGTGACGCCAGCATGGTGCGCGGCGTCGGCGTGCTGCCGGTGTTCACCGGACTGATCGGCCTGTTGATGCTGCTCGGCGCCTTCGCCGCGACCTGGCTGCGCGAAGGGCGCTGACCCCGGCGCAACCGGCTTGATGTGACGCGACCCGCGAAACCGGTCCGCTCGCCCGAAAGGCCCCGACGACCGTGACCGCGATCCCACACTTCCCGGTCAATGATGTCGCCCGGCCTCGGCGCGGCAAACTCCGGTTGACATCCGCGGTCCAATGAGGCGATGTTACATTATAACATCTTGGGCGCGCCGAGGACGAACCTCCGCGGCGGGGGGGCTTGTCACTGCATGAAGTGGTTCCGGTCGAACATCAAACATGGATCGCGGCTCGCGCTGCTCGCGCTTGCGATCCAGTTGGTGCTGTCGTTCGGACATCATCACGGCACTGCCGCGCTCGCGTCACCGGCGGTCGCGATGCAGCCAAGCGGCGCATCCACGCCTCTCACGACCAAAGCCGCCGTCGCGAATCCCGCCGGGGCATCGGCCGAGAGTCCGGCCGGGCCCGCGACAGGCCACCATCAGGACAGCGACACCTGCGCCATTTGCGCCGTCATGGCGCTCACAAGCACGGTGCTGTTCACCGAGCCTGCGGTTTTGCTGCTGCCCGAGGCGTATCATTTTCTCTATCTGACCACTGACGCCGAGTTCAACCACATCAAGCCGCGGCACGTCGTTTCACAGCCGCGCGCACCTCCCGCCTCCTGACATCGATCACTCGGCGACGCCCGCGCGTTGGCGCGGCCGCTGCCGAGGAGTTTCGCCATCGATTTCGACGGCCGCCAGCCCCGCCACGGGTCAATCGGCCACGTCAGGACCAAACAGATGTCATTTTCTTCCGGTCGTTTTCTGGCGATCGCGCGCCTCGGCGCGGCGTCGCTTCCAGCCCTTGCCATGGCGATCCCCGATCAAGCCTCGGCTCAAACCGCCCTGCCCGGGATCGTGGTCAACGCGCCCAGCCCCATCGTGCACCGCGCGCGGCCTTCACGGACCAAACCCACGCACACGGTCCGCCGCGGCAGGACAACGCCTCCATCCACCGCGCGACAAACCGAGGAAGCTGCCGCTGCGCCGCCGGCCTCGCCTCCCGCTGATCTGCCGGGCACGTTGCCTATCGTGACCGATCAGTTCGCCACCGTGACTGTGGTCCCCAATGACGAGATCCGGCGCAACGGAGCCGCCACGCTCGGCGACCTGCTCAACAACAAGCCGGGCATCACCGGCTCCTCCTTCGCACCTGGCGCATCGAGCCGGCCCATCATTCGCGGACTCGACGTCAATCGCGTCGGAATCGTGGAAAACGGCGTCGGAAGCAACGGCGCATCCGATCTCGGCGAGGACCATTTCGTGCCGATCGATCCGCTTTCGACCAATCAGGTCGAGGTGATCCGCGGCCCCGCCACGCTGCGCTACGGCTCGACAGCGATCGGCGGCGTCGTCAGCGCCAGCAACAACCGCATTCCCGAAACCACGCCGTGCGCGCCGCCGCTGACGACGCAGACCTATGGCTACGACGTCAAGGCGCCGCAATTGTCGACGCCCTCCGGCTGCGCAAACTTTGAGACCCGGGGCGCGTTGTCCAGCGTGGACCAGGGTCGCGAAGGCGCGGTGCTGCTCGATGCGGGCGGCAACAACGTCGCGATTCACGCCGATGCCTTCGCGCGGCGGACCGATGACTATGCGATCCCCGGCGGCGTGCAGAAGAACTCCTCGACCGCCTCGAACGGAGGCTCGGTCGGCGGCTCGTACCTGTTCGACGGCGGGTTCGTCGGCGCGGCGATCACCCAGAACAACAGCCTGTACCATATTCCGGGCCGCGAGGGCGAAGAGGTCGGCACCCGGATCGACGCACACCAGACCAAGTTCACCGCAAAAGGCGAATATCGCCCCGACGCAGCGGCGGTCGATGCCATCCGCTTCTGGATCGGCGCGACCGACTACAGCCACAACGAACTCGGGCTTGCCGATGCGGCCGATCCGTCCAGCGACGGCGTACGCCAGACCTTCACCAACAAGGAGCAGGAAGGCCGGATGGAAGTGCAACTCGCTCCGTTCGACCTGCGCTTCGCCGCCCTGACAACCGCGATCGGCGTGCAGGCGTCGCATCAGGACCTGACCGCGCCGAGTCCTGACGATCCGGGCAGCCCGCTCAACGGCCTGTGGGATCCAAACAGCAACGCAAAGCTTGCCGGCTACATCTTCAACGAGTTCAAATTCAGCGAGACAACCAGGGCTCAGATCGCTGGCCGGATCGAACACGTGAACCTCAGCGGCTCGACCCCCAGCGTCATCCCCGAACTGTTCGATCTCACCACCGACCCCGGTGCGATCGGCGCCGCAATGCCGCGCGCGCTGAACTTCACGCCGGCAAGCGCCAGCATCGGCCTGATCCATGATCTGCCCTGGAATCTCGTGGCCAGCCTGACCGGGCAATACGTCCAGCGCGCGCCAAAGCCGGCCGAACTGTTCTCGCGCGGCGCGCATGATGCGACGGAAACCTTCGACATCGGCAATCCGAACCTCGGCATCGAGACCGCGAAGTCGATCGAGGCAGGATTGCGCCGTGCGGCCGGACCGCTGCGCTTTGAACTGACCGGCTACTACACACGGTTCAATGGCTTCATCTACCGGCGCCTGACCGGCAACACCTGCGAGGAGACGACTTGCGCAGCCGGGCCGGGTCTGGAACTGAACCAGGCCGTCTATTCCCAGACCGACGCCGTTTTCCGCGGCGGCGAATTCCAGTTTCAATACGATGTCCTGCCGGCGTGGGCCGGCCTGTTCGGCATCGAGGGGCAGTACGATATTGTTCGCGCGACCTTTACGGACGGCTCCAACGTGCCGCGAATTCCGCCGCAGCGTCTCGGCGGAGGCGTCTACTATCACGACGCCAACTGGCTGGCTCGCGTCAACCTGCTCCACGCCTTCGCGCAGAATGACGTCAGCGGCGTGGAGACGCCGACCCCCGGCTACAATCGGCTCCGCGCCGAGGTCAGCTATACGACCATTCTCGCCAAAAACGACTGGTGGGGGGCGCAGAAGGTGACCGTCGGTCTCGTCGGCGACAATCTGCTGAACGAGCAGATGCGCAACGCCGTCGCCTACAACAAGGACGAGGTATTACTGCCCGGGCTGAACGTGCGGCTGTTCGCGAACGTGACGTATTGAGTTCGTCCTGTCATGGCCGGATTTATTCCGGCCATCCAGGCGCGCGCGCCCGTCTTTTTCGTTTCTGCTGAAGTTAGCTAAAGACGTGGATGCCAGTGACACGCACGGGCATGACGACAGCAACAAACAGCAGACGCGGCAAAGGGTATCAACCTCAACTTGCCGTCGGCGTCTTCCGCGCGAACGTCCAGTCCGGCCGGATCATGCCGGACACGCCCTCGAACGCGCCGGGGACGAGTTCACACACCAACAGCCGCGCCCGATCGACCGGGCCCGGCATATCGACCTGCCCTTTCGGAATTACCTTGAAGCCGACGCGGCCGTAATAGGGCTCGTCGCCGACCAGAACCACGAGACGATGTCCTTTTGTTTTCGCCTCGCCCAGCGCGCGATCAAGCAGCGCGCGGCCGATCCCGCGACCGCGGAACGGCGGCTCGACCGTCAACGGGCCGAGCAGCAGCGCCGGCGTGTCGCCGATGCAGACCGGCAACAGCCGGACCGAGCCGACCAGCAGCGTGCCGATGCGGGCGGTCAAGGACAACTCAAGCAGGTGATCGACATGCTCGCGCAGCCGGTACGCGCTGAGCACGAAACGGCCGGGGCCAAAGGTGCGTTCGTGCAGACGCTCGATGGCCTGCGCGTCGTTGACGGTCTCGGTCAGGATGGTGAGGGACAGATCGGACATGGGAGAGGCGGATAGCACCTGCCACGGGCGCGGTCCATCGCCCGCCGCCGATATGGTGACTGACCCGGTCACCGACGCCAGGTCAGCGTCGGCGGCGCCTGATCAAGGACTTCAGCAATCCGCAGCCGCGTACCGACCGTGGTCTCCGCCGGCAGGGAATCGGGGGCGAAAAAGCCGCAATCGACGATCTCACGGTTTGGCTCCGGTTTGCGATCCTGCCGAAAGTCCCTGACGATGTAGACCGCGACATGGTCGCGCGGCGAGACGTGGCTATTGAGGAAAATGCCGTGCAACACGGGCTCGCCCGATATCTCGATTCGACCCTCCTCCATCAGTTCGCGTTGCAACGCCGTGCGAAACACCTCGCCGACCTCGACGCCGCCGCCCGGCAGATGCCAGCCGGACACATAGCTGTGGCGGACCAGAAACACCCGGTTTTCGCCGTCGAGCACCACGCCGCGCACGCCCAGCGTCATGCCGCGGGCAAACCGCCAATACAGGTGAAACACTCGCCGCAGCGCGCGCTCCAAACCGCGACGCTCCCCCCCGACAATCATGACCCGCGCGCCTCTCCGCCGCAGCGATTCGCGGCAATTCGTATTCTCATGATCCTTGCATCAAAGCGGTCCTCTTGCCAAAACCTTGGAACATTCCGGGGCACGAGGCAGTAGTGAAGCAGTTTGCGGATTTGACAGAACGCGAGATCCTGGCGCTCGCCATCTCCAACGAGGAGGAGGACAGCCGCATTTACCACGGATTCGCCGAAGGGTTGGCCGAGCCGTTTCCCGCCTCGGCCGCCGTTCTCTCCGGCATGGCGGAGGAAGAGATTCGCCATCGCGGCAGGCTGTTCGATCTCTACCGCGAAAAATTCGGCGACTACCTGCCGTTGATCCGCCGCCATGACGTCAAGGGCTTCATCAAGCGAAAGCCGCTATGGCTGACGCGGCCGCTGCACCTGGAGGATGTGCGTAAGTATGTCCTCGGCATGGAGAAGGAGGCGGCGCGGTTCTATCGCAAGGCTGCGGAAACCACGCGCGATGCATCGATCCGCGAGTTGCTGATCGGGCTGGCCGAGGAGGAAGACAGGCACGATTCGCTGGCCGGGCAGCTCATCGCGAAACACCTGACGGAGGAGACCAAGGCCGGCGAATCCGATAGCGAGCGCCGAGCGTTCATTTTGCAGTATGTGCAGCCAGGCCTCGTCGGGCTCATGGACGGCTCGGTCTCGACGCTGGCGCCGCTGTTCGCGGCGGCCTTCGCCACCCGCGAGCCATTCGAGACCTTTCTGGTGGGTCTGGCGGCTTCCGTCGGCGCCGGCATCTCCATGGGATTCGCCGAAGCGCTGTCGGACGACGGCAGCTTAAGCGGCCGCGGCTCGCCGTGGATTCGCGGCGGCGTCTGCGGGTTGATGACGGCGGTCGGTGGCCTCGGCCATACCCTGCCCTATCTGATTCCGGATTTCTACGTGGCAACAGTGCTGGCGATCGCTGTCGTGATCGTCGAACTCGGCGTCATCTCCTGGATACGCCACCGCTTCATGGATACGCCATTGTTGCAAGCGACGTTCCAGATCGCAGTCGGCGGCGCGCTGGTGTTTCTCGCCGGCATCCTGATCGGCAGCGCATAGTGTGGTGGTTCAGAAGTTCGCTTCAGTGCTCAATCAAGTCCGTCAAGCGAACTTCTGAACCTAAACCACACTAGTGGAATGAATTTGACATTCGCTACCCACTTTGCAGCGAACGTGTCAGGCGAATGTCAAATTCAAAACTCCACTAGAAACCTGATAGTTGCTAGTGGTCCTTTGATTCTAACATTTGCAGGAACTCCCTGCCGCAACGGGATGCAAATGTTAGAATTGGACCACTAGCGCATGATCCGGAAAAGTGGGCACCGGTTTTCCGGAGAGATCATGCGACAAGAAAAACCACGACGTTTGTCGGTTCGATAGCAGTAGTCATGATGACCGCATTCACGCTTGCACACCTCTCCGACCCTCATCTGGCGCCGCTGCCTCAGCCGCGGCTATATGAACTCGCGGGCAAGCGCGTGCTCGGCTATGTGAACTGGAAACGCTACCGCCATAAGATTCATCGGCGTGACATTGCCGACGCACTGGTCGCCGATATCAAGGCGCAATCGCCCGGCCATATCGCGATCACCGGCGACCTCGTCAATCTCGCGCTGCCGGGCGAATTCACCCAGGCGCGCGCATGGCTCGAGAGCGTCGGCGCTCCCGCCGACGTCACCCTCGTGCCCGGCAACCACGACGCCTATGTTCGCGTGACGACAAAACAGACCGCCCAATGGGCCGAATATATGCACGGCGACAGCGCCCGCGCAGGCGCGCCGTTTTCGTTTCCGTTCCTGCGCCGCCGAGGGCCGCTAACGCTGATCGGCGTGTCATCTGCGGTGCCGACAGGGCCGTTCATGGCCACCGGCCGGCTGGGGCCGAGCCAGCTCGATATGCTGGAGCAGGGTTTTTCACAGATCGCGGATGATCCGAACTTTCGCGTGCTGCTGATCCATCATCCGCTGTCTTCAAAAGCCTCGTACAAGCGGCTGACCGATGCGGACGCGCTGCTGGCGCTCATCAAGCGGCATCGCGTCGATCTGGTCCTGCACGGACACGATCATATTCATTCCACCATGTGGTTCGAGGGACCGCACGGCCGCGTGCCCGCTATCGGCGTGCCGTCGGCGTCCGCAACGGCATACCGGCACTATCCGGCCGCCGCCTACAACCTGTTTTCGATCTGCCGCGAAGACGACGCCTGGCGCTGCGAGCAGCGGGTGCGCGGTTTTGCCGACGGCGCGGCGGCCGAGCGCGCCGAGGTCACCGAATTGCAGCGGATACGGTTGATCTAGTGGTCCGATTCTAACATTTGCATCCCGTTGCGGCAGGGAGTTCCTGCAAATGTTAGAATCAAAGGACCACTAGGGTCCGTACTCAATAAGGATTCCCACGAGCGGGGCTATGTGATTCAAGCTTTCCATGATCTGGGGGCTTGGATGGCGAAGCAGGTTTA
>NZ_MKSM01000137.1 GCF_001897285.1 Nitrobacter sp. 62-23 | reverse complement strand
ATTTCTCAACGACCAGCGGCTGCGCGTGGCCGGGCGGCGCCAGATGAACGATTGCGTCATCGCCTGCGGCCTGCCGCACATCGGACGCGGCGACCACGAACTGTCGCGGCGGGAAATGGCGGCCCTTCAGCCCAAGGTGGCCGGTCTGCGCCGCTTCGGCGCGGCCTCGCTCGATCTGGTTTACGTCGCGGCCGGACGCCTCGACGGCTACTGGGAACGCAACCTGCAGCCCTGGGATATCGCAGGCGGACAGATCATCGTGCGCGAGGCCGGCGGCATCGTCAGCGGCATCCAGGGCGACGACGATCCGCTTGTGACCGGCGACGTGATTTGCGGCAACGAGTTCGTCCATGGTGAACTGGTGAGGATCATCAGGCCGCTGTGAACCTATGCCCTCGGGACTGACCCGAGGATGGATGCTGGCTCGCGCGAAGAAACCCGCGTCAAAACAATAATCTCGTTCACTCCGCCGGATGCAGCGGCGCCGGCGGCCCGTGAATTTCAGGCTCGCCCGCCGGCTCCAGGCCGCTTTTGTCGCGTCCGAGCACGCGCATCACGGCAACAAAGAACACCGGCACCATCAACAGCGCCAGCACCACCACCGCGATCATGCCGCCCATGACGCTGGTGCCGAGCGCCTGCTGGCTCGCTCCGCCCGCTCCCCGTGCGACCACCATCGGCAGCACGCCGCAGACGAAGGCGAGACCGGTCATAAGGATGGGGCGGAAGCGTAGCGCACATGCCTCGATCGTGGCGTCGATCAGCGACTTGCCCTGCGCGCGCAGATCCTTGGCGAATTCGATGATGAGGATGCCGTCCTTCGCGGCGAGGCCGATGATGGTGATGAGGCCGACGGTGAAATAGACATCGTTGGCAAGCCCGCGCGCGCTTGCGGCGATGACCGCGCCGCTGATGCCGAGCGGCACCGTCAGCAGCACGGCCAACGGAATGGTCCAGCTCTCATAGAGCGCGGCAAGGCAGAGAAACACCACCAGCGCCGAGAGCCCGAGCAGGAACGGCGCCTGCGATCCCGACAGCTTTTCCTGCAGCGACTGGCCGGTCCACTCGTAGCCGAAACCGCGCGGCAACCGGCCCGCAAGCCGCTCCATTTCGGCGATGGCGTCGCCGGACGTGAAGCCCGGCCGCGCCTCGCCGCTGATGCGCACCGACGGATAGTAGTTGAAGCCGACGACCTGGGTCGGCCCTTTGGACCAGTCGATCGAGGCGAATGACGAGAACGGAACCAGTTGCCCGCTGCTGTTCTTGACGTTGTAGCTCAGGATCTCGTCCGCGGTGGTGCGGCCGTCGCGGTCCGCCTGCACGATCACACGCTGCATCCGGCCGCGATTGGGAAAGTCGTTGACATAGGTCGAGCCGAGATTGGTGGACATGGTATCGTTGATGTCCTGGAAGGCGACGCCGAGCGCGCTCGCCTTCTCGCGATCGATCACCAGATTGACCTGAGGCGCCGGCGGCAAGCCCTCGACATAGACGTTGCGCAGGATCGGGCTGGCATTGGCCTCGGCGATCAACTGATCGCTCGCCTGAATCAGCGCCGCGTAGCCCTTCTGGCCGCGATCCTGCAGGCGGAAGCTGAATCCGGAGGAGTTGCCGAGGTTGTCGATCGGCGGCGGCTGCAGCGCGGCGATCTTGGCGTCGCGCAGCGAGGCCAGATCGCGATTGATGTCGGCTACGATGTTGGCGGCGGACTCTTTCCCGGGACGTTCCGACCAGTCCTTCAGGCTGATGAAGGCCTGCGCGGTGTTCATGCCCTGGCCGGAATAGCTGAAGCCGGTGAGAAACGTGACATCCGCAACGCCCGGCCGGTTCGCGAGATATCGCTCGACCGCCGACACCGCTGCCTCGGTGCGGCCGTGGGAGGAATCCGACGGCGTCTGCACGTCCGTCGTGATGAAGCCCTGATCGTCCACCGGCAGAAAGCCCGCGGGCAGGCGAACGAACGCGACGACAAGGCCGCCGACCAGCACGGCGTAGATCAGCATCAGCCGGCCGGTTCGTTTCACCGACCAGCCGACGGTGGAGACATAGCGGCGGCGCACGCCGTCGAGCCCACGGTTGAACCAGCCGAACAGCCCCTTGCGCGCGTGGCCGTGCCCGGCCTGCACGGGTTTCAGCAGCGTGGCGCAAAGCGCCGGCGTCAGCGACAGCGCCATCAGCGCGGAGAAGCCGATCGCGGCGACCACGGTGACCGAGAACTGCCGGTAGATGATGCCGACGGAACCCGGAAAGAACGCCATCGGCACGAACACCGCCATCAGCACCAGCGTGATGCCGACGATTGCGCCGGTGATCTGCGACATCGCCTTGCGCGCCGCCTCCTTCGGCGGCAGCCCCTCCTCGGCCATGATGCGCTCGACGTTCTCGACCACGACGATGGCGTCGTCGACCAGAATGCCGATCGCCAGCACCATGCCGAACATCGTCAGCATGTTGACCGAATAGCCCGCGAGCAGCAGCACCGCACAGGTGCCGAGCAGCGCCACCGGCACCACGATGGTCGGAATGAGGGTGTAGCGGATGTTCTGCAGGAACAGGAACATCACCAGGAACACCAGCACCACCGCCTCGATCAGCGTATGCACGACCTTTTCGATCGAGGCTTTCACCACCGGCGTGATGTTGTAGGGAATGTCGTAGGCGATGGTCGCGGGGAAGAACTTCGACAACTCCTTCATCTTGACTTCCACCGCGCTTGCGGTCGCGAGCGCATTGGCGCCCGGCGCGAGCATCACCGAAAGACCGGCGGTCGGCTTGCCGTTGAGGCGGGTGGTGAACCGATAGTCCATGCCGCCGACCTCGACCCGCGCCACATCGCGCAGCCGCACTGTGGAGCCGTCGCGGTTGGCGCGCAGCACGATGGAGCCGAATTCCTCGGGCGTGGTGAGCTGCCCCCTCACCAACACCAGCGCCGCGGTTTTCTGCCCGGTCCGGCTCGGCGGCGCGCCGATGCTGCCCGAAGCGACCTGCGCATTCTGCGCCGCAATCGCCTTGGTGACGTCGTCCGACGTCAGGTCATAGCCGACCAGCTTGTCGGGATCGACCCATACGCGCAGCGAGCGCTCGGTGGAGAACAGCGTGGCGCGGCCGACGCCGGGAAGACGCCGGATCTCGCCGATGATGTTGCGCACCATGAAATCGCCGAGGCCGACCTCGTCGAGGCTGCCGTCGAGCGAGCGCAGCGTGATGATCTGCAGCACCGCGCTCGAGGCTTCCTCGACCAGGATGCCTTCCTTCAGCACGGCGGCCGGCAATCGCGATTCGATGCGCTTGATGCGGTTCTGCACGTCGACCGAGGCGAGATCGGTCGATGTGCCGGGAACGAAGTACGCCGTGATCTCGACCTGGCCGAGGGAGTCGCTGGTCGATTCGAAATTGAGAATGCCCGAGGCGCCGTTGAGCTGTTCCTCGATCAAACGCGTAACGCTGTTGTAAAGGTTCTGCGGCGAGGCGCCGGGATAGGCGGTCGCGACCGAGATCGAGGGCGGCGCAATGATCGGATATTGCGCAACGCCCAGGAATGGAATCGAGATCGCGCCGATCAGGCAGATGAAGAGCGCGATCACCCATGCAAAAACCGGCCGGTCGATGAAGAATGCCGGCATGAGCGATTACCGCCGGACGGACGCGGTCTCGCCCGGCAGCGCTCCCGCCGCCCCCGAAGCATCGGCTTCCGCCCACATCACCGCGCGGACCTTGTCGCCGGCGGTGAATTTCTGGAAGCCTTCGACCACAACGCGGTCGCCCGCCTTGAGGCCGTGGCTGACCATCGACTGGCCGTCCTGGACCGAAGCGGTCCGGACCGGACGCACGATCACGCGGCCGTCGTCCTTGACGACGAAGACCTCGCTGCCGCCGCCGGCGTCGCGCTGCACCGCCTGCTGCGGAACGGCGATCGCGTCGCTGTCGACGCCCTGCTCCAGCAGCACGCGGACATACATGCCCGGCAAAAGCTCGCGCTTCGGATTTGGAAATTCGCCGCGCAGCGTCACCTGCCCGGTCGAGGCATCGACCTTGGCTTCGGAAAACAGGAATTTTCCAGGCAGCGGGTAGAGCGCCTCGTCATCGAGCACGAGGCGGACTTTCGCCGCGCCCGGCGCGATGCGCTCCAGGTCACCGCTCTCGAACGCACGGCGCAGGCCGTTGAGCTGGCTCACCGACTGGGTGAAATCGGCGTAGATCGTGTCGAGCTGCTGCACCGTCGCCAGGCTCGCCGCGTCGTTCTGGACGACGAGCGCACCTTCGGTGACCTGGGCCGCGCCGACCACGCCGTCGATCGGGGCGCGGATGGTGGTGTAATCGAGATGGAGTCGCGCCCGTGCGACGTCGGCCTTGCGGCCGGCGACATCGGCCTCGGCCTGGCGCAGGGCGGCGATCGCTTTCTCGTTCTCGACCTCGGAAGTCGCGTGACGCGCCGTCAGTTGCTGGATACGCTTGGCCTGCAGCGACGCCTGCTCGAATATCGCGTTCGCCTTCGCGAGCGCCGCCTCGGCAGCCCGCAATTCGACTTCGAACGGCTTCGGATCGATCTGATATAGCGGATCGCCGGCCTTGACCTCGCTGCCCTGCTTGAACAGGCGCTCGGTGATGATCCCGGAGACGCGCGGACGCACTTCGGCAACGCGCAACGGCGCGATGCGGCCGGGCAGTTCGTGCACCATCGCGTGCGGCTTGGGAACCACGGTGACGACGCTGACTTCGGGGATCACCGCGCTGATCGACGCTTCCGCCGTGACCGGCTCGTTGCAGCCGCCGAGGAGCGGCGACAATCCGGCGATCAAAAGGGCGACGGACGTCAGTCGTGAATTTATTCTTGGCATTGGAACCTGGAGACCCCGTGATGCGGAAGCACGAACCCGCATTCCGCGAAGCGCGATGCTCGCAGAATCATGCGCGAATCCATGCGATGTCCGATAGGAGCAGATTAAACGACACCGGCTGCGACGCAATAACCTCTCGCGGCGGCGCAATGTCACATAAGTGCTATCGACTTGATAGAAATTATGTTTTTCAGATTCACACAGTCGTGAACCGGGTTCCATCCCAATCAAAGGGAATTGGCAACCTGCGAGCAGATGCGGCCCGGCGTGAAGGCCCGCGCGCGCTCCTCCTCACTCTATCGAGAGAAAAGGATACGACGCTTCGCGATGCATTTAGCTCCAAGCACGACAAAACCGGTGGACAGCTATTTTTTGCCGGCAGCACCGTGGCATAATGCGCCTGTCGCGACTCTCTGCTTCACCTGACGGATAAGCGGTCACTCATGGCGCAAGGCACGGCCCCCGGCTCCGCTCCAGCGATCGAACCGACCAAACTGTCGCAGCCCCAAATATTCTTGGTGCGCATGTTGGTTTTCATCGTGCTGTGCGCCCTGGTGGCAGTGATCCTTTACAAGCAGATCGTTCTGGCCTTCTTCGCCAATCCGGGCCTCAACGCGCTGATCGCCGGCGTGCTCGCGGTCGGAATCATTTTTGCATTCCGGCAGGTGGTGCGGCTTTATCCGGAGATCGCCTGGGTCAACAGTTTCCGCATCGCCAGTCCGGGCCGGCCAGGCCCCGACCGGCGGCCGCGGCTGCTGGCGCCGATGGCCGCGATTCTCGGAGGCGAGCGCACCGGGCGGATGGCGATCTCGCAGCAGACCATGCGGCATCTGCTCGATTCCATCGCCACCCGGCTCGATGAAGCCCGCGACATCTCGCGCTACATGACCGGCCTTCTGGTGTTCCTCGGCCTGCTCGGCACCTTCTGGGGCCTGATTGAGACCGTCGGCTCGGTCGGCAAGGTGATCGACGGCCTGAAGGTCGGCGGCGACGCCGGCTCGCTGTTCGATACGCTGAAGGAGGGTCTCGCAGCGCCGCTCGGCGGCATGGGCATTTCGTTTTCCTCGTCGCTGTTCGGCCTCGCCGGATCGTTAATCCTAGGTTTTCTCGATCTCCAATCAAGCCAGGCGCAGAACCGCTTCTATACCGACCTCGAGGACTGGCTCGCCACCACTGTTCGCGAATATGGCGGCGAGACCCGCGCCGACCCGTCGGCCGGAATAAAGACCGCGATCGAGGGACTTCGCGCCAGCCTCGAACAGGCGCGACCCAACCAGGATACGACCTCCGCGATGGCGAGCCTGGCGGAAGCCATTCAGGGGCTCGTCAGCCACATGCGGACCGAACAGCAGATGATCCGCGAATGGGCCGACGAACAGGGCGAGCAGAACCGCGAGATCAGGAAACTGCTGGAGCTTCTCGCACAGCAGACAGGAGAGGAACTGACGGTATCCCTGCCCCCGGCGGCCGCTTCACGCCCGGCATCGCCCGCGGCCGGGGGAGAGGCCTGAGAATCTGGAACGATGGCCCTGGCACGCACCCGCCGAAACGAAAGCGGCTTCAACTACTGGCCGGGATTCGTCGACGCGCTGTCGACGCTGGTGCTCTCGATCGTGTTCCTGCTGTCGGTGTTTCTGGTCGTGCAGTTCTTCCTGTCACAGGAAGTGTCCGGCAAGGACAAGGCGCTCGGCCAGCTCAATTCCAAGATCGCGGAGTTGACCGATCTGCTGTCGCTGGAAAAATCGGGCAAGCTCAGCCTCAGCGAGGAGGTCGGCCAGTTGCGCGCGGGCCTTGCATCGGCGGAGGCCGAGCGCGACCGCATCAAGGGTCTCTATGACGGCCTCGCCGGCGCCGGCAACAACGCCGCCGGCCGCAATGTCCAACTGAACAAGGCGCTGGAATCGGAGAAGCAGATTTCAGCCCGCGCGCTGGCGCAGGTCGAAGTGCTGAACCAGCAGATCAGCGCGATGCGCCGGCAGCTTGCGGCGCTGGAAGACGCGCTCGACGCATCCGAAAAGAAGGACAAGGAGTCGCAGAATCGCATCGCCGATCTCGGGCAGCGGTTGAACGTCGCACTGGCGAAGCGGGTACAGGAGCTGTCGCGCTATCGCTCGGAATTCTTCGGACGGCTTCGCGCCATCCTCGGCAACCGGCCGGATATCCGGGTCGTCGGCGACCGCTTCGTCTTCCAGTCCGAGGTTTTCTTCGATACCGGGCAGGCGGTGCTGCTGCCGGAAGGCAAAGCCGAACTTGACAAGGTGGCCGGCGCGCTGAGCGATCTCGACAAGCAGATTCCGGGCGACATCCCATGGGTGTTGCGGGTTGACGGCCACACCGACGTGCGGCCGATCAACAGTCCTGTCTTCAAGTCGAACTGGGACCTGTCGTCAGCGCGCGCGATCTCGGTGGTGCAGTATCTGGTGTCGCGCGGCGTGCCGCCGCAGCGCCTGGTCGCCGCAGGCTTCGGCGAATTCCAGCCGCTCGACGATGGCACGACGGAAGACGCCTACAAGCGCAACCGCCGCATCGAGCTGAAGCTGACGGAGCGGTGAGGACATGATCCCAAAAAGTGGATTTCCGGTTTTTGGGTAAGATCATGCCCAACCAAGCGACTGAGGCGTTCGAACTCCGCCCCTATGCGCCCGCCGACGAAGACGCCGCCATCGCGCTCTGGCAGGCGACGTGGCAGCGGGCCTATCCCGCGATCGATTTCGCCGCGCGCGTGCCGTGGTGGCGCGAGCGCTGGCGCAACGAACTGACGCGGAATGCCGCGATCGTCGTCGCCGAGCAATCCGGCGAGCTTGTCGGCTTCGTCACCATCGACACGGGAGGCTATCTCGACCAGCTCGTGGTCGGCCCCGCGCATTGGGGCGGCGATATCGCAAACGCGCTGATGAACGAGGCGAAGCGGCTGTCGCCTGGGGGCATCACGCTGTTGGTCAACACCGACAACGCGCGCGCTATCCGATTCTATGCGCGCAACGGGTTCGCGCACGCGGGCGACGACGTCAATCCGACGTCGGGGCGGCCGGTCAAGAAGATGGCGTGGGAGCCTTGATCTGTCTTCCCTCTCCCCTTGCGGGAGAGTGTGCCCGAACGGAGTGAGGGGCGGATGGGGGGGGGTTCCGACACTGCTTCACCCCTCAGCTTCACCCTCACCAGGCGCGGATGCGTTTGGCTCATTGTTTCCCCCCTTTCCCACGAAAGGAGAGAGGGCGGAAGTGCTAGACCCCCTCGAACTGCAGCCGCGCCAGCCGCGCATAGAGTCCGTTGGCGGCGACCAGCGAGGCGTGGGTGCCGTGCTCCACGATCCGGCCCTGGTCCATGACCATGATGCGGTCGCAGGAGAGCACGGTTGCGAGCCGGTGCGCTATCACCAGCGTGGTGCGGTGCTTCATCAGTTCTTCCAGCGCGGTCTGCACCAGCGTCTCGGATTCGGCATCGAGCGACGATGTCGCCTCGTCGAGCAGCAGCAGCGGCGCGTCGCGCAGAATCGCGCGGGCGATGGCGATGCGCTGGCGCTGTCCGCCGGACAGCGTTACGCCGCGCTCGCCAAGCAGCGCATCGAAACCGCCGGGCAACCGGCGGATGAACTCGGTCGCGTGCGCAAGTTCGGCCGCGCGTTCGACATCGGCGTCGGACGCATCCGGCCGGCCGAAGCGAATGTTCTCGCGCGCGGAAGCTGCGAACACCACCGAATCCTGCGGCACCAGCGCAATATGCGCGCGAACCTCGCGCGGATCGGCAGAGCGCAGCGGTACGCCGTCGAAGGAGATGGTGCCCGAGGCCGGATCATAGAACCGCAGCAGCAGGTGAAACAGCGTGCTCTTGCCCGCGCCGGACGGGCCGACGATGGCAACCTTCTCGCCTGGCTTCACGGCCAGCGAGACGCCGTCGAGCGCCTTGACCTGCGGCCGCGACGGATAGGCGAAGCTGACATTGTCCAGCGCGACGTCGCCGCGCGACGGTACCGGCAGCGCGCGCGGCGACGGGGGAGCAGCGATCACCGGCTTGACGCGAAGCAGTTCGAACAACCGTTCGGCCGCGCCCGATGCCGCGGCGACCTCGCCCCAGACTTCGCTCAACTGGCCGAGGCCGGTCGCGGCGAATGCGGCATAGAGCACGAACTGGCCGAGCCGGCCCGGCGTCATGTCGCCGCTCAGCACGTCACGCGAACCGATCCACAGGATCAGCACCACGCTGGTGAAGACGATGAAGATGATGATCGCGGTGAGCACGGCGCGGGCGCGCGCCGAACTGCGCGCCGCGGTGTAGGCCTGCTCGACCTCAGTCCCGAAACGAGTGTCGGCCAGCCGCTCGTTGGTGTAGGCCTGCACCGTCCTGATCGCGCCGACCAGTTCAGAGGCATAGGCCGTGGCGTCGGCGAGATTGTCCTGCGCGCTCCGCGACAGCCTCCGCACCCAGCGCCCGAATGCGACCAGCGGCAGCACGATCAGTGGAATCGCCGCCAGCACCAGACCAGAAAGGCGCGGACTGGTGATGACCATCATCGAGGCGGCGCCGACGAACAGCACCACGTTGCGCAACGCGACCGATATCGAGGAGCCGACCGCAGACTTGATCTGGGTCGTGTCAGCGGTCAGCCGCGAGATCAGTTCGCCGCTGCGGGCGGTATCGAAGAACACCGGCGACAGCGACATCAGATGGGCGAACACGTCGCGGCGGAGATCGGCGACGATGCGCTCGCCGGTGGTGGTCACAAGAAAATACCGCGCCGCGCTGGCGCCGGCGAGGACGGCGACGACGCCGATCATCATGCTGAAATAGCTGTTGATCATCGCGACGCCTTCGGAGGTGAAGCCGAAATCGATGATCCGGCGCACCGCAAGCGGCACGACCAGCGTCGTCAACGCGGCGACGACCAGCGCGACCAGCGCGAGCAGCGCCCGTCCGCGGTAGCGGGCGATATAAGGCATGAGCGCGAGCAGCGGTCGCAACCGCGCACCGCGGGCACCGGAGGACGTCGGGGCCGGACCGGTCACCGCCGGCCCGGCGGCGCCGGATTCCTGCTTGGGGAGGCCATCGGCTTTCGGCGCGCCATTGAGCGGCAGCGCAATGGCCTGGGATTTCAAGGTATTCTCACGCACTTCGACCGAACTCATCCGCCTGACCATCATATTGCTGACCGAGCACGTAATAGGCTTCCCCGCGCGCGCTGGCAAATGCGCAAGGCGCGCTTGTCCGTCAAACCTTGGTGCGATATAGAGCGGACGAAATTCGCCCATAACCTTCCGCGCTGCAAGGACATGCCATGAAAGCCGAGATTCATCCGGATTATCATACAATTAAGGTCATGATGACCGACGGCACGGAGTACCTGACCCGTTCCACCTGGGGCAAGGAGGGCGATACGCTGAACCTCGACATCGATTCGAAGTCGCATCCGGCCTGGACCGGCGGCTCCCAGCAGATTCTCGACCGCGGCGGCCGCGTCTCCCGGTTCCAGAAGAAGTTCTCCGGCTTCCTCAAGAAGGACTGAGCGCTGGTACAGGTCTGGTACAGGTCATTCCTGCAGCCTGACGCGATCCCCGACATTCGAAAAAGTCCCGGCACGCTCGGGGCTTTTTTCGCGCCTTTTCGCTTCCGCAGCGCATTCGCCAGCCGCGCATCGGGGCGTATCCGGGACCAAGCCCCGGCGGGCCCGTATAAATTTAACGCGCGATGTATCGGCGCGGTGAACTCGCTCTGAACGACGCCAGACCCTGAAACGGTCAGGATTCAGCCGGTCTGGCGCTCGAAGGCTTCCCTGAGACGATTGAGGTGCGGCACCAGCGGATTGCCGGTTGGCCCCCGCTGGGCGGCCGGCGCATGGATGGTCGTGTCGAGGCGGCGCACCCGCGCCTGCAGGTTCATCGACCGCGCGATCAGGTCTTGCAACTGCTCCGGCAGTTTCCCGACCATGTCCCGGGGACCGGGATCCGCCGCCGTCAGCTTCACCCTGGTTTTTTCGCGGTTGGCCTGCGCCAGCGTCATCTCGCCTTCCTTCACGGCGCGATGCAGCAGAAGCCACGACGCGAGCTGCATCAGCCGCGTGGTCAGCCGCATGCTTTCGGTCGCGTAGGTCAGGCTGACCGAACGCTCCAGCGATTTCGCCTCGGTCCGGCCGTCGCCGTCCAGATAGGCGGCGGTTTCCTCGACCAGATCCATGCCTTCCCGGAACAGGGCGGTGAACGCCGAAGAACCGGCGAGATGTTCGCTGAACTGGATGGGACCGGTATCGCCCGTCGATGCATCGGACATGGTTCACGCCTCACGCAACTGGAAAACCCGCCTGCCGGGCTTTCTTGCGAGCCGGCTTATGATGAACAAATCATTGCCTGCCGGAGGGCGGGAGTCCAGCGGAGGTATCCGCAAAGGTTAACGAGCGTTAAGAGATGCCGAGAACGCGCGCCGTTTCGAACCCGTAAAGCGGCAAATGACGCGCGCAAGGGGTCAACCCGCAAGATCAACCGGAATGCCGCAAGGCAAAAAAGAGCCGCCGTTTCCGGCGGCTTTGAAGTTGATAACAGGGAGGCGTCAAACAGAGTGGACAGGAAGCCACTCGATGTCCAATGAAGGACATTCCAGTCATAACCGGGAAAGCTTAACAGATCGTAAACGAACGAATTTCTTCAGCATTCGTTTGCAATTTGGGCAGGACGTGTCCAGCTCTTTTCTTTCCTGTTTCGGGCGGCATTCACGACTTGAAAAAGCTGTCGGCGGCGTCCTTCGAGGCGCGCTTCTTCACCTCCGCGGCCCGCAGGCGGTCAATCTCCGCGGTCAAAAGCGCGATGCGCTCGCCAAGTTCGTCCACCGAAAGCAGCGACAGATCCTGTCCGATCTCGTGAGCGATCTTTTTCCGCGGTTTGTTGTCGTCGTCCTCGCTCGCCATCGATGCTGCCCCGGCTCGATCATTCGCGTCCCGTCTCAGCGCCTCTTCGCGCAAAATGCTAAAAAGCGCTATAGACTGGTCAAACCTCATTAACTTTCGCTTTCCAGGGACAAACCATGGAAAAGCTGCCCGCGCAAATGACCGTCATCGGCATCAGCAAACCCGGCGGGCCAGAGGTCCTCGTGCCGGAGAGCCGCCCGGTTCCCGTGCCCGATACAAACGAAATCCTGATCCGGGTCGAGGTCGCCGGGGTGAACCGGCCGGACCTCCTGCAACGGATCGGCAACTATCCGCCGCCTCCCGGCGCCAGCGACCTGCCCGGGCTCGAAGTCGCCGGCGAGGTGGTCGCGCTCGGCGAGGGCGTCAGCCGGTACAAGCCCGGTGACAAGGTGATGTCGCTGGTCTCGGGCGGCGGCTACGCACAATTCTGCGTCGCCCATGAATCGATCGCGATGGCGATCCCGCCCGGACTGTCGATGCTGGAAGCCGGCGCCACGCCGGAAACGCTGATGACGGTGTGGCACAACGTGTTCGAGCGTGGCGCCCTGAAGGCCAACGAGACGCTGCTGATCCATGGCGGCTCGTCCGGTATCGGCACCATGGCGATCCAGCTCGCCAAGGCGTTCGGCGCGAAGGTGATCGTGACCGTCGGGTCGAAGGACAAGGCCGACGCCTGCCTCACGCTCGGCGCCGATCACGCCATCAACTACAGGACCCACGATTTCGTCGCCGAGGTGAAGGCGCTGACCAGCGGCGGCGGAGCCGATGTCATCCTCGACATGGTCGGCGGCGACTACATCGAGAGGAACTACGCCGCCGCCGCAATCGAGGGCCGCATCGTCCAGATCGCATTCCTCAGTGGTGCGAAGGCGGCCGTCAATTTCGGCAAGCTGATGGTCAAGCGGCTGCATCACACCGGATCGACGCTGCGGCCGCGTTCGATCTCCGACAAGGCCGCAATCGTCAGCGCCATCGAAGCGAAGGTGCTGCCGCTGATGCGCGAGGGGCGAATCAAGCCGCTGATCGACAGCAGCTTCCCGCTCGACAAAGCGGCGGACGCGCACCGGCGGATGGAAACCGGCTCACATATTGGCAAAATTGTGTTGACGGTTTAGGGGCCCGCGAAGATTCGCGTTGAATCAGGCTCCGCGCCTGATCTTTTTTGAGAGAGCATAATCTTAGCCGAAAACCGGCTTTCACGCCGGATCAATCCGGGGCAGGCTTTTTCGGGATCATCGATCATGCTCTGGAAAATTCTGACGCGTCTTCTTCACGCGAGCCGGACTCCATCCTCAAGGCAAGCCCGAGGACATGCTTCGCTCGAAAACGTTCTAAAGCCTATAATTCCGTCCGCAATTATGCCATTTATCTCGCGCGGCCGCCGGGTTCGGCGAAAGCTGATTTTTGCGGGTTCGCGCGAATTCGCTGTCATTCTGTGACATACCGATTCTGTGACATACAGATTCGCAGATTCGTCTGGACCGATCCGTGTCGCGCGCTATGCGGTGGGAGTGTATGTTGAACGTGGGGAATTGACATTGCGTCTGATCAGGTGGCTTGCGCGGATCGCGCCGGCCCTCATGATGTTCATCGCGATGTTCATCGCGGCATCACCGGCACGCGCGATCGACGCCGTCAGCGTCCGCAGCGACGCGCCCGCCATCGATCTCACCGCCATCCTCGACCATCAGCATAGCGACAGCGACCGCATTCAGGTTTCGACCGCGCCGGGCACCGACGGCATCGTCCGCCGCGTCGAGGTGCGCGCGCGCGAGGGCGGCCAGGACTGGGTGGTGTTCGCGCTTGCCAACAACACCGACGACCAGCTCGACCGCCTGATCGTCGCGCCGCATTATCGCCTGGTGTCGTCGGGACTGCTGTGGCCGGACCTCGGACAATCGCGCATCGCGACCATCACCCCCTCGACCGGCGACCGCCCCGAGCGGCAGGAGAGCGCCACCGCCGACGTCTTCCGCATCACGCTCGATCCCGGCGCCGTCATCACCTTCGTCATGGAGTTGCGCACCGACAAGCTGCCGCAGCTCTATCTCTGGGAACCCGACGCCTACAAGGACAAGGTCAACTCCTTCACCCTGTATCAAGGTATCGTCATCGGCATCTCCGGGCTGCTGGCGCTAGTGCTGACAATCCTGTTCGTGGTCAAGGGCAGCATCATGTTCCCGGCGGCCGCGGCGCTCGCCTGGGCGGTGCTGGTCTATATCGGCGTCGATTTCGGCTTCTGGGGCAAGGTGCTGGACATGTCGGCCGGCGCCGAGCGGATCTGGCGCGCCGCGGGCGAGGCGATCCTGGCCGCGACGCTGCTGGTGTTCCTGTTCGCCTATCTCAATCTCAATCGCTGGCACGTGCGCTACTCGCACATCACGCTCGGCTGGCTGGCGTTCCTCGGCTCGCTGGTGGCGCTGGCTCTGTTCGATCCCGCCGTCGCCTCCGGCATCGCGCGGATGTCGCTGGCGCTGATCGCGGTGTTCGGCTTCGGGCTGATCGTCTATCTCGCGATTCACGGCTTCGATCGCGCGGTGCTGCTGATCCCGACCTGGTTCCTGCTGGTGGTGTGGGTTGGCGCCGCCGCCATGACGATCGAAGGCAACGTCACCAACGACATCGTCGGCCCGGCCTTGCTCGGCGGCCTCGTGCTGATCGTGATGCTGATCGGATTCACGGTGATGCAGCACGCTTTCGCCGGTGGCGGCGCCGCCGCCGGCGTGGTCTCCGACGTCGAGCGCCGCGCGCTGGCGCTGACGGGCTCGGGCGATCTGGTGTGGGACTGGGACGTCTCCGCCGACAAGGTCTTCACCAGTCCCGAGACCGAAAGCCTGCTCGGCCTGAAACGCGGCGCGCTCGAAGGCCCGGCGGCGACCTGGCTGGAGGTGCTGCATCCCCTCGACCAGGATCGGTTCCGCGCGGCTCTGGACAGCGTGCTCGACCAGCGCCGCGGACGTCTGGTGCAGGACTTCCGGCTGCGCACGCCCGACGGCCATTTCATGTGGTTCGCGCTGAAGGCGCGTCCTGTGGTCGGATCTGACGGCGAGGTCTCACGTGTGGTCGGCACCCTCACCGACGTCACCGAGACCAGAAAAGCCGAAGAACGCATGCTGCACGACTCGGTGCACGACAATCTGACCGGGCTGCCCAACCGCAAGCTGTTCATCGACCGCCTCAACGCGGTGGCGACCTTCGCCAAGACCGTGCCCGGCTTGCGGCCGACCCTGATGGTGATCGATCTCGATCGCTTCAAGCAGGTCAACGATTCCGTCGGCATCGCGGTCGGCGATTCGATCCTGCTGACGCTGGCGCGGCGGTTGACGCGCATCCTTAAACCCCAGGATACGCTGGGCCGGCTCGCCGGCGACCAGTTCGGCCTTATCCTGATGTCGGAGCAGGACCCATCGCGCATCACCGCGTTCGCCGAAACCATGCGCAAGACCATCCGCGCGCCGATCGGCTTCAATGACCGCGAGATCTTCCTGACCGCCTCGATCGGCGTCGCACTGAGCGACCCGCAAACGCCGTTGACGGAGGAGATCGTCAAGGACGCTGAACTGGCGATGTACCATTCCAAACGCATCGGCGGCGACCGCATCGACATTTACAAGCCCGCGATGCGCGCCCGGAAGAACGACCGGCTGACGCTGGAAGGAGACCTGCGGCGGGCCCTGGAACGACGCGAAATCACCCTCCTCTACCAGCCGATCGTCCGCCTGGAGAACCGCTCGATCGCCGGATTCGAAGCGCTGGCGCGCTGGGACCACCCCAAGCTCGGGCGGATGGCGCCGGACGAGTTCATCACCATCGCCGAGGAAGCCGGCCTGATCGTCGATTTGGGCACATTCGTGATGGACCAGACCGCACGCCAGCTCGCGATCTGGCAGCGCGCCATGCGGTCGCGCGCACCGATCTTCGCCAGCGTCAATGTCTCGTCACGCCAATTGCTGCGCCACGACCTGATTCAGGACGTCCGTTCCGTTCTGTCGCGCTCCTCGATCGCGCGCGGCACGCTCAAGCTGGAACTGACCGAATCGCTTGTCATGGAGAATCCGGAGCATGCCGCGCATATGCTGCAACGGATTCGCGAACTCGGGGTCGCCCTCGCGCTGGACGACTTCGGCACCGGCCATTCCTCGCTGTCCTACCTCCAGCGATTTCCGTTCGACACCATCAAGATCGATCAGTCGTTCGTTCGCACCACGAGTCGCGGCAGCCGGCCGGTTATTCTCAAGTCGATCATCGCGCTGGCGCACGATCTCGGCATGGATGTGATCGCCGAAGGCGCCGAGACCGATTCCGATGCGGTGGAACTCTATCAACTGGGCTGCGAATACGCGCAAGGCTTCGCCTTCGGCGAGCCGATGGACGCCGATGCCACCATGCGGCTGCTGGCCCAGGAGCGGCTCGAGGCCGCGAGCTGAAGCGTGACGAAGCGGGGCTGAATCAACGTCTCCGCTCTGGCCGGACAGGTTGAGTAGCCAACATGCGCCTGTTTCACTTCAGCGATGATTCCGCCATAGCCACCTTCATGCCGCGTTCGGTGATGGTGCCGTCTCAACGCGCGCCCGGCATGGAATGGCTGAATGCCCCCTTGGTATGGGCCATCGAGGAGCGGATGGATTTTATGTACCTGTTCCCCCGCGACTGCCCGCGCATCCTGATATGGGCAACCGAACAAACAAACGACGCCGACAGGATGGAATGGCTAGGCGAGTATCGCGCAGCCGCTTACGTCGAACGTGAACAGCTTCCCGGTCTCACGAACGTCGCGATACACCGCTACGATCTACCCACCGATAGCTTTGAGGATTTGCACGATGCAGGCATGTGGGTTAGCCGGGTGGCCGTGAAGCCACTAGGTTGCGACACCCTTCTCAACCTGCCGTCAACCTTCGCCCCCGGGGCGTGGACCTGCGGGTGGTCGATAGCCTGCTTCCCTTGAAACCTCTTTGGGAAACGACCCTTCACACCAGCGGAATCAGGCTGCGCAATGCGAAGGGATGGGTGTAGGCAGCGATCTTGTCGCGTAACTCCTAAAACCCCGCTATGCTGCGGGCTTCGGGATTTTCGCGACACGCAACATAATAGTGCACGAACAGCTTGCCCGTGCCTTCTCCCATTGCCGGTTCCCGCGGCGCAGCGCTTGCCCGCACTCGCTCATCGCGGATCAGGTCAGCGCATAATGCCGCGGCCATAAAAACAGAAACCGTCCGCTCAGGCGTGGCCGGCTTCGTTCGACAACATGCCGGGATCGATGCCGATCTTGTGCAGCGCGCGGGCGTATTTGTCCTCGATGTCGCGGCCGAAGATCAGGTCCGGATCGGCCGGACAATGTAGCCATCCGTTGTCCTGGATTTCGGTCTCGAGTTGGCCCGGCGCCCAGCCGGCGTAACCAAGCGCGAGAATCGCATGTTTCGGGCCGGCGCCTTTCGCGATCGCTTCCAAAATATCGAGCGTCGCGGTCAGGCAGATGCCCTCGTCGATCGGCAGCGTCGCATCCTCAATGAAGAAATCGCTTGAGTGCAGGACGAAGCCACGGCCGGTTTCGACCGGGCCGCCCTTCATCACCTTCATCGCCTCGGCGGTTTCCGGCAGCTTGATCCGGTCGGACCTCTTGATGATGTCGAGTTGCACCAGCAGATCGGTGAAGTCGACGCTTCCGGCGGGCCGATTGAGGATGATTCCCATCGCGCCCTCGGAGGAATGCGCGCAAACATAGATCACCGAGCGCGCGAACCGCTCATCTTCCATGACCGGCATCGCGATCAGCAACTGGCCGTCCAGATAGCTCCGATCCGCATCGTCGGCGTCCGCATCGTCCGCCTGACGACGGTCCCTGCCGGGCCTCTTACGGGCTGGATTCATCAGCAAATGACCCTCATGTTGCCCTCACATCCTGATATTGGACGTCCATTCTGTCAATCAACCTCCCCGCCATGACTAAGCAGCGGATCACAAGCATTTCAATGGTTTGGCGCGGCACCAGCCTGTAAGGACGTCGGATGACCACCAGGATTACCCTCCATGCAAGATCCGGCGTTGCGGTCGGGTTGCTGGCGCTCGCGCTTTCGGCTGCTGCGGCGGCTCAGGACGCCTCGCCCTGGCAGCAGGGCAACCACTCCGCGGTCCGCCTGCTCGCAGGCTCGCGCAGCGGAGCGGTGCTGCTCGGCGGCGTCGCGTTTCAGCTTGAGCCGGGCTGGAAAACCTACTGGCGCACGCCGGGCGATTCCGGGGTGCCTCCGCATTTCGATTTTTCCAGGTCGGACAACGTCGACGCCGTGACCGTGCTGTGGCCCGCGCCGTCGAAATTTCCCGACGGCGCGGGCGGGCATTCGCTCGGCTACCACGATCAGGTCGTGCTGCCGCTGCGCATCGCCGCCAAAAACGCCGACAAGCCGATCACGCTCCGTGCCACCATCACTTATGCCGTGTGCGCCAAGCTGTGCGTTCCCGTCGAGGCCAACATCGAGCTTCCTTTCGTCAGCGTCGCCAGCACGGAGGACAGCACGCTGGCGGCCGCGCTCGACACGGTGCCGAAGCCAGCCAGGGTCGGCGATCCCAATCCGCTGACGATCCGTGACGTGACACGCAAGGGACAATCCACCGTGACCGTCGATGTGGCCACCTCTGACCCCAAGGACGACGTCAGCCTGTTCGTCGAAGGCCCGACGCCGGACTGGGCGCTGCCGATTCCGACGCGGCTCAATCGGGCGCCGCGCGGCGTGAAACGGTTTTCGTTCAAGCTCGACGGCCTGCCGCCGGACACCAAACCGGACGGCGCCGCCCTGAAACTGACGCTGGTGGGCGGCAAGCAGGCCTACGAATTCAACATCAATCTGGACTGAGTGCGGAATCCCCGCCGACAGCGCGTCCGTTCATCTCCCGCCCAACCGAATCTTAACGAATCCTTGCTAACTCCAGACCGTGGCGCACTCCCGCCTCACGAGGATTCCGCCGTGGCCGTAACGGACGCTCCATCCGCACCCGCGAGGCGATCGCCCGTCATGGTCGGACGGTTGCGCGCGATGCTGAATGGATCAAACGAGGCTTCGCTGACAAAGCGCCTCGCCGGCACAATCTTCATCATCCGCGTCATCAGCGCCGGGCTCGCCTATGTCGCGCAGATTCTTCTGGCGCGCTGGATGGGCGGCTCCGACTACGGCGTCTATGTCTATGTCTGGACCTGGGTGCTGCTGCTCGGCAGCATGATGGACTTCGGCATCTCGGCCTCGGCGCAGAAGATCATTCCGGAATATCGCGCCAGCGGCGACGAGGCGCGGCTGCGCGGCTTCCTAAGCGGCAGCCGCTGGATGACGTTCATCGTCGCCGCGCTGATCTCGCTGCTGCTCGCGGGCCTCGTCAGATTGTTGTCGCCGTGGATCGATGCAGCGACGGTCCTGCCGCTCTATATCGGCTGCCTGACGCTGCCCGCCTTCGTTGTCGCCAACACCCAGGACGGCATCGCGCGTTCGCACGACTGGATGCGGCTCGGACTGATGCCGCAATTCATCGTGCGGCAGTCGCTGATCATCGGTTTCACCGCCGGCGCCTTTGCCCTCGGATTCCATCTCAGTGCCGCCATCGCGATGCTGGCCAGCACGGCGGCGGTGTGGGTCGCCATGATCGGACAGATGATCGTGCTCAACCGCAGGCTTGGCACTGTCGTCACGGCGGGCCCGAAGCAGCACGATTTCCGCGGCTGGCTCGCGGTGTCGCTGCCGATCCTCCTGGTCGAAAGTTTCTATCTGCTGCTGTCGTATACCGACGTGCTGGTGCTGCAGCAGTTCCGTTCCTCCGAGGAGGTCGGCGTCTACTTCGCCGTGGTCAAGACGCTGGCGCTGGTGTCCTTCATTCACTACGCGATGTCGGCGACGACCGCTCACCGCTTCACCGAATATCACGCCGCCGGCGACAGGGAGCGGCTGTCGGCCTATGTGACGCATGCGATCAAGTGGACGTTCTGGCCATCGCTCGCCGCGACGCTGGTGCTACTCGCGCTAGGCAGGCCGATGCTGTGGCTGTTCGGGCCGCAGTTCGTCGCCGGCTACAGCATCATGTTCGTCGCCGCGATCGGACTCGTGGTGCGTTCCGCCATCGGCCCGGTCGAGCGGCTGCTCAACATGCTCGGCCATCAGCACGCCTGCGCATCGGCTTACGCGCTGGCCTTCGGCATGAACGTCGTGCTGTGCTTTGCGCTGGTGCCACGCTACGGCGGCCACGGCGCCGCCGCCGCCACCTCGATGTCGCTTGCGTTCGAGACGGTGCTGCTGTTCTGGATCGTGCGGCGCAGACTGGGCCTGCATGTGCTGGCGTTCGGGAAGAAGACGTAGCGGCGGGCTCTTTTCTCTTTCCTTTCGCCCCGTCCTCTCCGCTTGCGGGAGAGGGAGATCACCTCGCACCGGCTATTGCGCAGCGAGGACGGGTGAGGTGGACGCGAGAACCAGGGTCCAGAACACCTTGTATTTGCTGTCCGGAGCATAGGTCGCGGCAATGCCCAGTTTTGTGACGCCGTTCTTCAGCATGTTCGCCCGGTGAGGCGGTGAATCGCGCCAGCCCGAGAACGCCTCGGCGAGGGTATGATAGCCCGCGCCGATATTCTCGACCGCCAGCGTCGCCGGATAGCCCGCCGCCGCCAGCCGCCTCGGCAACGTCCCGGCCACGTTGTGGTCCATCTTGTTGCGCTTGGCCATGGCCATGGATTGCGTTTCGGCAACCTGCATCAGTTCCGGATCAACCGTCACCGGGCCAAGGCCGTTATTGGCGCGGTAGCCCGAAATCATGGAGGCCGCGACAGCAGGATCCAGCTTCGCCCCGCCGTGGGCCATGTCGAGGTAAAACGCCGGCTGCTCCGGAGCAGGCGGCTTGTCCGCGGCGCAACCGGCGAGAACCAGAAAGCCGAAAATCGCGGCAAAGGTGCGGATCATTCTTATGTCCTGAATCCGAAGTTCGCCTCACCAGGCTGTGCCTTCCGTAGCGAACTTCGGATTCGAAAGGACACGACCAACTTAAATCTGCCAGCGGTCCTTCGAGTTGTTGCATACCAACCGTGGCTGAAAGGTGAACGATCTCAGGCCGGGTCTGCGAAAATGCGATAGCGCCGCGGCTGCAAACCGACAACCTCGCCATCGCGAAGCTCGCGGTCGCGCGGCACATCGATTTCAATGATGGTTTCGCCCCGGTTGCCTGACACGGCGATGTCAGCCCGCTGGATTGGGCCGAAGGTCCGCACCCGCCGCACGGTCCCTTCGAGGCCACCCCAGCCGGGCGGGCTGATCTGCATGTCGTGGCGGCGAACGAACAGCTTCGAGGGTCCCATATTGCCGCGCTCGGCGGCGATATTCAGCGGCGTGTCGCCCAGCCGTACCCGGCCGTCGTCAACCTCGACCGGCAGCACGATGGACTCGCCGATGAAGCCGTGGACGAACGCCGTCTGCGGATTGTCATAGACGTCCGTCGGCGTTCCGATCTGCTCGATGCGTCCCTTGTCCATCACAACGACGCTGTTGGCGACTTCGAGCGCCTCCTCCTGATCGTGGGTCACGAAGATGGAGGTGACGTTGATTTCCTCGTGCAGCGAGCGCAGCCAGGTCCGCAATTCCTTGCGCACCTTGGCGTCGAGCGCGCCGAACGGCTCGTCGAGCAGCAGCACGCGCGGCTCGATCGCCAGCGCGCGCGCAAGCGCAATGCGCTGACGCTGGCCGCCCGAAAGCTGGCTCGGATAGCGGCTCGACAGCCAGTCGAGCTGAACCAGGTCCAGCAGCTCCTTGACCCGCGCGCGGATGGTGGCTTCGTCCTTGCGAACGGAACGAGGCTGCACGCGCAGGCCGAACGCGACATTTTCGAACACCGTCATGTGGCGGAACAGCGCGTAATGCTGGAACACGAAACCGACGCTACGCTCGCCGGGCGCGCGCGACAGCGCATTCTCGCCGTCGAAGGCGACCTCTCCGGAATCCGGCCAGTCGAGCCCGGCGATGATACGCAGCAGCGTGGTCTTGCCGGACCCCGACGGGCCGAGCAGCGCCATCAGCTCGCCATGCGGCACCGTGAGATCGACGTGATCCAGCGCGGCGAAGTCCCCGAACTTTTTCACGATATTGCGGACTTCAATGCTCACTCGGTCGTTGCCCTTCGTCGAGATGCCGTTCGAGAACAGTCTTCGCCACCAGCGTGACCAGCGCCAGCAGGGCCAGCAGCGAGGCGATCGCGAACGCCGATACGAACTGATATTCGTTGTAGAGGATTTCAACCAGCAGCGGCATGGTGTTGGTCTCGCCGCGGATGTGCCCGGAGACGACGGACACCGCGCCGAACTCGCCCATCGCGCGCGCATTGCACAGCAGCACGCCGTAGAGCAGGCCCCACTTGATGTTCGGCAGCGTGACCCGGAAGAAGGTCTGGAGCCCTGAGGCTCCCAGCGACAGCGCCGCTTCCTCCTCTGCCGTCCCCTGCTCCTGCATCAGCGGGATCAGCGCGCGCGACACGAATGGAAACGTCACGAAGGTGGTCGCCAGCGCGATACCCGGCAGCGCAAACAGAAGCTGAATGTTGTTATCCTGCAGCCAGGGTCCGAGAAAACCCTGCGCACCGAACAGCAGCACGAACACCAGACCGGAGATGACAGGGCTCACCGAGAACGGCAGGTCGACCAGCGAGATCAGGAGCGTCTTTCCCGGGAATTCGAATTTCGCGATGGCCCAGGCGGCGATCAGCCCGAACACCAGGTTGAGGCCAACCGAAATCACGGCGACTATCAATGTCAGCTTGATCGCCGACTGGGCTTCCGGATCGGCAAGCGCGGCGAGATAGGCGTACGTCCCTCTGGCGAACGCTTCCGCAAACACGATCACCAGCGGCAGCACGATGAATACCGTGAGAAACAGGATCGTGAAGCCGATCAGCAGACCACGCACCCAGCGCGGTTCGGAGCGGGCATCGGTCCGCTCCAGCGGCACCGCGATCGCGGGTTTGGGCATCGACGTCGCCTCTCAATGCGCCGGAACGCGCAGTTGCGCCCAGCGTTGCATCCGGTTGACGGCGAAGATGACCAGGAACGCCACCAGCAGCATCACGACGGCGATCGCGGTGGCGTCGGCATAGCGGAATTCAGACAGCCGGATCACAATCAGCAGCGGCGCGATCTCCGACACGTTCGGCAGGTTGCCGGCGATGAAGATCACCGAACCGTATTCACCAACCGCGCGCGCGAATGCGAGAGCAAAGCCCGTCAGCAGCGCGGGCAAAAGGCTCGGCAGAATGACGCGGGACACTGTCTGCCAGCGGTTGGCCCCAAGACTCGCGGCCGCCTCCTCGATCTCCGGATCGAGATCGATCAGCACCGGCTGCACGGTGCGAACCACGAAGGGAATGCCGATAAACACCATCGCGACGAAGATGCCGAGCGGCGTGAACGACACCTTGATGCCGAGCTCGGCCAGCGGCGCGCCGAGCCAGCCGTTCTGCGCGAACAGCGTCGTCAGCGCGATCCCCGCAACGGCGGTCGGCAATGCGAACGGAACATCGACGATCGCATCGAAGATGCGACGCCCCGGAAAACGGTAACGGACCAGCGCCCAGACGATGATGCCGCCCATCACCAGGTTGACCAGCGCGGCGAGAAACGCGAGCCCGAATGAAATCTTCAGCGCGTTCAACGTTCGCCGGCTGGTGACGATGTCAACGAACTGGGCGAGGCTCAATTCGAACGACTTGAGGAACAGACCCGCAAGGGGAAGCAGGATGATGATCGAAAGCCATGTCAGCGTCAGCCCCATGGTGAGGCCGAAACCCGGCAAGGTCCGTCGTCGTCCCGATCCTCCTTTCACGTCGCCCCGCTCCGCCCCGTCGCATCAGTCCTGGTAGATCTGATCGAAGATGCCGCCCTCGCCGAAATGGACCTTCTGCGCCTTGGTCCAGCCGCCAAACACATCGTCGATCTTGAACAATTCAACCTTGGGAAAAGCATCGGCATACTTCTTGATGATCTCGGGATCGGTCGGACGGTAGAAATTGCGCGCCGCGATCTCCTGGGCGTCCGCAGTATACCAGTATTTCAGATATGCCTCGGCGACGGCGCGCGTTCCTTTCCTGTCCACCACTTTGTCGACGATAGCAACCGGCGGTTCCGCCAGAATGGAGACCGACGGCACGACGATCTCGAACTTGTCCTTTCCGAATTCCTTGAGCGCGAGAAAGGCTTCGTTCTCCCAGGCGAGCAGCACATCGCCAACGCCGCGCTCGACGAAGGTGACGGTCGAGCCACGCGCGCCGGTATCGAGCACCGGAACGTGCTTGTAGATATCGGCGACAAATTGTCTTGCCTTGTCCTCTCCACCGAATTTCTTCAGCGCATAGCCCCACGCCGCCAGATAATTCCAGCGCGCGCCGCCGGAGGTCTTCGGATTCGGCGTGATGACGCTGACGCCCGGCTTGATGAGATCGTCCCAGTCCTTGATGCCCTTGGGATTGCCCGTGCGCACCAGAAAGACAATCGTCGACGTATAGGGCGAGGAGTTCTGCGGCAACCGCTTCTGCCAGTCCTTGGCCAGCAGCCCGCGCTCGGCGATCGCGTCGATATCATAGGCCAGAGCCAGCGTGACCACATCCGCCTGCAAACCGTCGATCACCGAACGCGCCTGCTTTCCTGACCCGCCGTGGGACTGCTTGATCTCGACGCTCTTGCCGGTTTCCTTCTGATAGTGCGCGGCAAACGCCTTGTTGAAATCGACATAGAGTTCGCGCGTCGGATCGTATGACACATTCAACAGCGAGACGTCGGCCGCGTAGGCAGAGCCAGCCCAGATCAATCCGGCCAAGACCATAAAGCTACGACGAAGCATTTTCATCTCCATAAGGCCCGCTCGCGCGATCATCGCCGCGGGCCCATGAAACTCGTCAAACGGCAGCTTCAAGTCAACGAAACCACATTTCAATGTTTGCGGCGGCGCAGGATCATTCCACTACGAAGTCTTCATCGTGTGGATGCCGCATTCCGTCTTGGCTCTGCCGCGCCAGCGGCCGGCGCGCGCTTCCTCGTCCGTGGTCGCGCGCGAGGTGCATGGCATGCATCCGACGGAACGGAATCCCGAGGCGACAAGCGGGTGCGGCGGCAGTTTCGCCGACGCATAGATCGCCTCGATGTCTTCGCGCGAGGCGTTCGCGAACGGATTGAATTTCAGCCGCGCGCCGTCATCCTCGACCACCGGAATGTCGGCGCGCAAGCCACCCTGAAACCGCTTGCGGCCATTGATCCAGGCGTCGAAGGAGGTCAGCGCGCGCGCCAGCGGCTCCACTTTCCGGATACGGCAGCAGGCGTCCGGATCGGTGAACCACAACTCGCGATCGGGGTCCTCGCTCTTCAACGCATCCTCGGACGGTTGAATGGAGCGAACGTCTTTCAACCCGAGCGCGGCGATCAACGTGTCGCGATAGGCGAGCGTTTCCTCGAACAGCCATCCGGTGTCGAGGAAGATCACGGGAACGGCCGGATCGACCTCCGCCATCACCTTCAGAAGCGCCGCCGATTCGGTGCCGAATGACGACACCAGCGCCAGGCGGTCGCGCCCGATCGCGCGCAGCGCCGCCCCGATCACCTCCGCCGGCGAGGCATCGCCCAACGCGTCGTTCAGCGCCGCCGCGGACGGCAACGCAGACCGCGCCACCGTCGACGCCGATCGTATCGCCGCGCGTGCCGCGGCGCTTTCATTATCGCGCGAAGACGTCATTCGGCGGCCATCTGGAATGTCTGCAACAGTGGCGTCAGGTTTGAATCGCGCCACGGCGCGGAGCGCGAAACCACGTCGCCGATCACAAGAATCGCGGGACCGCCGTCGATCCGGCGAACCAGCGCCGGCAGGCGATCCAGGGTGCCGACGACGGCTTTCGCATTGGGGCAGGTGGCGCGCGCGAACACGCCGACCGGGGTTTCCGGCGAACGTCCGGCCGCGAGCAGCCCGGAACAGATCGCATCGGCCGCCGTGATTCCCATGTAGACGACGACCGTCATTTTCCGGTCGGTCAGCGCCGACCAGTCCACACTCTCTGCATCCCGCGCTTTGTGAGCGGTGAGGAAGGTGACGCGCAGCGCCTCGTGACGGAAGGTCAGCGGCACCTCTGATTCCGCAGCCGCACCGAGCGCGGCCGTGATTCCCGGAACCACCGAACAGGCGACACCGGCCTCGCGCAGGGCCTCGACCTCTTCGCCGCCACGCCCGAAAATGAAGGGATCGCCGCCCTTGAGACGGACGGCGCGCTGCCCCGACTTCGCCGCATCGATCAGCAGGCGGTTGATCGCGTCCTGGCCGATGCCGGGCTTGCCGACGCGGCGACCCACCGGGACCCGCGCGGCGTCGCGGCGCGCGCGATCGAGGATTTCCGGCGAGACCAGTTCGTCATAGAAGACGATGTCGGCGTCCTGCAGCGCGCGCAGCGCCTTGACGGTGAGCAGATCCGGATCGCCCGGCCCCGCGCCGACCAGCGTGACGCGGCCTTCGGCCTGTCGCGACGCCTGTTCGCCCGCGTAAGCGGACGGATCCGCGATCGCTGTCAGCGCGTCGTCGGCCTCATTGGAGCGGCCGGCGAGAACCGCAGCGCCGATCGGACCATCGACGACACGCTCCCAGAAGCGGCGACGCAACGGCGCATGAGCAATGCGATCGTGAACCGGCTTGCGCCAGCGCCCGATCAGCGCTGCGAGATCGCCGATTCGCGCCGGCAACAGCGCCTCGATGCGCTCGCGCACGCGGCGCGCCACCACAGGCGATGCACCGCCGGTGCCGACCGCCACCACGACCTCGCCGCGATCGACGACCGCCGGAACGATGAAACTCGAATGCGCGGGATCGTCCATCACATTGACGGGCAAACCCGCCGCCCGCGCTCGCGCCGCCACCGCAATGCCGATTTCGCCGGCACCTGCGCAGAACACCGCAATGATTTCGTTCAGCCCGATCGTTGCGGGGTCGTCTACACGCTCGATCCGCGATGCGGCGGCAGGATCGAGACCGGCGACCGCGAAGTCGCCGTCGGTTGCATGCCAGCGCACCTGCGCCTCCGCGGCAAGCAGCAGGCGCAGCCTGGCCCGGACCGGATCGCCCGCTCCGACCAGAAGGATCGGACCGGCGCGCGAATCGAGAAAGATCGGAAGGAATTTCATTCGGTTCTTCTTCTCCCCAACAGCGGGGTTGACTGAAATTATTTTCTATTTATGTATCTTGCAAGCGCATCAAACAGAAAATTATTTCTTCTATGTGGGTACAAAAGTATAGAATTTCCTACTTCCAAATACCCCACAGAAGAGATGCATCTTCTCAGCCCCCCGGATCCGCAATTTTGGCTACCGCTGACGTCGACAATCAGCGGCTCGGCCGTCGATCGCGCATGTAAGCCAAGGAGCAGGCCATGCAGCCTGGAATGGACCACCTCGATGCGCTGGAAGCGCAGAGCATCTACATTTTCCGGGAAGCCTTCGCCCGGTTGAAAAAGCTCGCGCTCTTGTGGTCGCTTGGCAAGGATTCCAACGTGATGATCTGGCTGGCGCGCAAGGCCTTCTTCGGCCGCGTGCCGTTCCCCGCGCTGCACGTCGACACCGAGAAGAAATTTCCCGAGATGTACGCGTTCCGCGAGCGCTATTCCAAGGAATGGAATCTCGATCTCAAGGTCGATTACTGCCCGCCGATCGACGCGGTCGACCCGACGTTGCCGCCGGCCGCGCGGTCAGCGGCGCGCAAGACCGAGGGATTGAAGCTCGCGCTGAACAAATACGGCTTCGACGGCCTGATCGCCGGCATTCGCCGCGACGAGGAAGCGACGCGCGCCAAGGAGCGGGTGTTTTCGCCGCGCGGCCTTGAGGGCGGATGGGACGTGCGCGACCAGCCGCCGGAATTCTGGGACCAGTTCAACGCATCGCCGCCGCCAGGTGCGCACTTGCGTATCCATCCGATCCTGCATTGGACCGAGGCCGACATCTGGGCCTACACCAAGCGTGAGAACATTCCGATCATTCCGCTCTATCTGGCCAAGAACGGCAAGCGCTATCGCTCGCTCGGCGATGCCGACATCACTTTCCCCGTCGCGTCGACCGCCTCGACCATCGATGAGATCCTGATCGAGCTTGAAGGCAGCAAAATCCCGGAACGCGCCGGTCGCGCGCTCGATCATGAAACCGAAGACGCGTTCGAGCGGCTTCGGGTCGCCGGCTATCTCTGACCTGAATCGAATTGAGCGTTTTCCGATGAATATGATCGCCCCCACCATCGCACCGAATACCATCCTCGCGACACCGAACGGCACCACACGTCCACAGGTCCGCATCGTCATCGTCGGCCACGTCGACCACGGCAAGTCGACGCTGGTCGGACGGCTGTTGCACGAGACCGGCAGCCTGCCCGACGGCAAGCTGGAGATGCTGAAAGCCGTCAGCGCTCGGCGCGGCATGCCGTTCGAATGGTCGTTCCTGCTTGATGCGCTGCAGACCGAGCGCGATCAGGGCATCACCATCGACACCACGCAAATCCGCTTCCGCACCCGTTCGCGCGACGTGGTGCTGATCGACGCGCCCGGCCACGCCGAGTTTCTCCGCAACATGATTACCGGCGCGGCGCAGGCCGACGGCGCGGTGCTGATCATCGACGCGCTCGAAGGCGTGCGCGACCAGACCCGGCGGCACGGCTATCTGCTGCATCTGCTCGGCGTCAAACAGGTCGCGGTCGTCGTCAACAAGATGGACCGCGTCGATTTCAGCGCGGAACGCTTCGGCGCGATACGCGACGAGATTACCGCGCACCTGACCGGCCTCGGCCTCGCGCCGACGGCGGTGATTCCGATCTCCGCGCGCGACGGCGACGGCGTTGCCGACCGCACCGCGAAGATTGCATGGTACAAAGGGCCGACCGTCGTCGAAGCTCTCGATGCGCTGCTCCCGGCGCGGCCGCTGGACGAACTGGCGCTGCGGCTGCCGGTGCAGGCGATCTACAAGTTCGACGATCGGCGCATCGTCGCCGGCCGCATCGAGTCGGGCAGCCTGGCCGCGGGCGATGAGATCGTCATCATGCCGGCCGGCAAGATCGCGAAGATCCGCAGCATCGAGGGCTGGCCGGCACGTCCGGCGGGCGCGCAAAGCGCCGGACGGTCCGTCGGCATCACGCTCGATCGCGAACTGTTCGTCGAGCGCGGCGACGTCATCGCCCATGTCGGGTCGGCGCCGCGCGATACGCGGCGGATTCGCGCGCGCATCTTCTGGCTGCACGAGACCCCGCTTGCGGCCGGCGCATCCATCCTGCTGCGGCTCGGCAACAAGGAAACCCGCGCCGTCGTCGTCGCCATCGAGAAGGCGGTCGATCCGGGCGAACTGGCAAGCGCCGAGGCCAAGGCGATCGCGCGCAATCATGTCGGCGAAATCGACATCTCGCTGGCGCAGCCGCTCGCCGCCGATCCTTACGTCGACAACCCCCGCACCGGCCGTCTCGTGATCGAAGTCCAGGGACGCATCGCCGGCGGCGGTCTCGTGCTGAGCGTCGACGCGGGACAGCGCGCGGTGCCGGTCGATATCGTGCCGGTGGAATCGGCGCTGCGCCCGGATGAGCGCTCCGCGCGCTATCGCCACAACGGCGCGGTCGTCTGGCTGACGGGACTGCCCGGTTCGGGGAAATCGACGCTGGCGCGCGCGCTGGAGCGAAAACTGTTCGGCGACGGCGGTTCGCCGATCCTGCTCGACGGCGACACGCTGCGCGCCGGACTGAACGGCGACCTCGGCTTCTCGCCGCAGGACCGCACTGAAAACATCCGTCGGCTCGCGGAAGTCGCTGCCCATCTCGCGCGCAACGGCCATGTGGCGATCGTGGCGGCGGTCTCGCCGTCGCGCGAGGATCGCGCCGCCGCGCGGCGCATCGCCGATTCCGCCTTCCGCGAGGTCTATGTCGCAACGCCGGCTGATGTTTGCGAGAGCCGCGACCCGAAGGGCCATTACGCCAAGGCGCGCGCCGGCGTGCTGCACGGATTCACCGGCATCGGCAACGACTACCAGCCACCGGAATCGGTGGAACTGACGATCGATACATCATCACGCACCGTGTCTGAGGCCGCTGGCGAGATCGAGCGGATGCTGATCAGCACCGGCATTCTGTTCGACGAACTGACCGACGTCGCCGCCAACATCTGAGCCCGCGAATTCCGCAGGTGCTGGACGTGGACGACCGCCGCGAGTTGCATCGCGGCGGTCGTTTGGCTTTTCAGCGGGATTATTCACCTTTTGTAGGGGCGCACGACGCCGGCTTTGGCGCTAGAGTCTGACCCGACTTGGTTGGATCAGACTCTAGTGGAGTGAATTTGACATTCGCTACCCACTTTGCAGCGAACTTGTCAGGCGAATGTCAAATTCAAAACTCCACTAGAAACCTGATAGTTGCTAGTGGTCCTTTGATTCTAACATTTGCAAGAACTCCCTGCCGCAACGGGATGCAAATGTTAGAATTGGACCACTAGCTTTATCCTTTTGATTGAGCATGATCATATCCGAAAGCCGGTTCCCATTTGTCGGGATCATGCTCTCAAAGTCGATTGACGCCGAATTTTTGCAAGCCGCCTTGAGGCAGCGTCGGCGCTGTTTCTCGTGAGACCTCCGACATGACCCGCATTGACGCTCACGGACTGAAGATCGCGCCGGTCCTGTTCGATTTTATCGAGCAAGAGGCCACGCCCGGGACCGGCATTTCGCCGGATGCCTTCTGGGCCGGGCTTGCCGCCATCGTCCGCGATCTTGGGCCGAAAAACCGCGAGCTGCTGGCGGTGCGCGACGCGCTGCAAGCGAAGATCGACTTCTGGCATCGCGCCAACAGAAGTCATCCGTTCGACATGGAAGCCTACACCGCGTTCCTGAAAGAGATCGGCTATCTACTGCCCGAGCCGGAGACCCACTCGGTCGAAACCGCCGATGTCGATGAGGAGATCGGAAAGATCTGCGGCCCGCAATTGGTGGTGCCGCTGACCAACGCGCGTTACGCGCTGAACGCCGCCAACGCGCGCTGGGGCAGCCTTTACGACGCATTGTACGGCACCGACGCCATTCCGCATGAGGCCGGCGAGGCCAGAGGTTACGACAAGGCGCGCGGCGACAAAGTGATCGCGAAGGCCAAGGCGTTTCTCGATCAGGCCGCACCGCTAGCGGCCGGCAGCCATGCCGACGTCGTGGGATACGTCGTGACCAATGGAGCGTTAAGGGCGAGACTCCATGACGGCGGCGAGACCGGCCTGACCTCGACATCGCAGTTCGCAGGCTATCGGGGCGATGCCAGCGCGCCGTCCGCGATCCTGCTGGTGAACCACGGCCTGCACATCGAGATTCAAGTCGACCGCGGCCACGCCATCGGCAAGGACGATCCTGCCGGAGTCGCCGACGTGATTCTTGAGGCCGCCGTCAGCACCATCCTCGACATGGAGGACAGCGTCGCCGCCGTCGATGCCGAAGACAAGGTTCTGATCTATCGCAACGTCCTCGGCCTGATGAACGGCACCCTCACCGACACTTTCGAGAAGGGCGGCAAGACCATTGCGCGCGCCCTTAACGCCGATCGGGTCTACACCGCGCCTGACGGCGGCGAGCTCAGGCTGCACGGCCGCAGCCTGCTTCTCATTCGCAACGTCGGCCATCACATGTTTACCGACGCGGTGCTCGACGGGAACGGTGCCGACATTCCGGAAGGCATGCTCGATGCCGCGGTGTCCGGCCTGCTCGCGATTCATGATCTCAACGGCGCTTCGAAAACGAGGAACAGCCGGACCGGCTCGGCCTATGTCGTCAAGCCGAAGATGCATGGACCGGACGAGGTCGCGCTGGCCTGCGAGCTGCTCGCCCGGGTCGAGAACATGCTGGAGCTGCCCGAGAACACACTCAAAATTGGCGTCATGGACGAGGAGCGCCGCACCACGGTCAACCTCAAGGCCTGCATCCAGGCGGCCGCAAAACGCGTCTGCTTCATCAATACCGGCTTCCTCGACCGCACCGGCGACGAGATCCACACCTCGATGGAAGCGGGACCCATGGTCCGCAAAAACGAGATGAAGGCACAGCCCTGGATGAAGGCGTACGAAGACTGGAACGTCGACATCGGCCTGATCGACGGCCTGCCCGGCCACGCCCAGATCGGCAAGGGGATGTGGGCCGCGCCCGACAGGATGGCCGACATGCTGGCGCAGAAGATCGGCCATCCCCAGGCCGGCGCCACCACCGCATGGGTGCCGTCGCCAACCGCAGCGACGCTCCACGCACTGCACTATCATCAGGTCGATGTGCTGAAACGCCAGCAGGAGCTGAAAGCCGGCGGCCGTCGCGCAGAACTTGCCGACCTCCTCACGATCCCGGTCTCGCAGTCGAACGGGGCGCCCGACGATGTGAAGCAGGAGATCGACAACAACTGCCAGGGCATTCTCGGCTATGTGGTGCGCTGGATCGATCAGGGCGTCGGCTGCTCGAAAGTGCCTGATATTCACGATGTCGGCCTGATGGAAGACCGCGCCACGCTGCGCATCTCCAGCCAGCATCTGGCGAACTGGCTGCATCAGGGGGTCGTCACCAGGGATGAGGTAATGGAGTCGCTGAAGCGCATGGCCGCCGTCGTCGACGGGCAGAACGCCGGGGATGCCCTCTACAAACCGATGGCGCCGCAATTCGACGGGATCGCCTTCCAGGCCGCATGCGACCTGGTGTTCAAGGGACGCGAACAACCGAACGGCTACACCGAATACATCCTGACCGGGCGGCGGCGCGAGGCCAAGGCCAAAAATCAAGGCGTAGATTGAAGGCGAGAGGCAAGACTCAGTCAGGACGCCGGCTGAGGGGCTGATCCTGTTACCGGAAGGAAACGTCCCCGCCGCAGCCGCCGGGGACATTCTTATCCAGAGCGCTGACGTCGGTTTCAGAATATCGGAAGATACCTCAGCGCCGAGACAACACCCAGCACGATAACGGCGACGCGGGCAATCTGCTTGCCGCGGACGTCCAGCGGCGCCACGCTGATGAAGTACAGCACAAGAACAACGACGAAGAACGTAATCAGGACGCTGATGAGCATTGTTGCCTCTCCAAAATTAATCGCAAGATTTCAAGACGGAGAAAGCGCCCTCGCGACATTTGGCGCGCGAGGCAATCCCGACAGGGCCTGAAAGTTCCGCCGAGCGGCGCAGGACGCGTCGGGCAATCCTACCCTGTCCGCACTATCGACCTCGTGGAGATCGATGCGGCGCCGTCATCGCTTTCCGGTCTGCTGCTCGCCGCCAAGGCGTCGTCGAACAGGGGCAGGCTCGCCAACCGTCTGACGGACAGGGCGCGGAACTTAAGCCGTAACGGCACGTTGGTTGCGCATATCCTTTCGGTTTCAGGAGCGTTGGATGGCAAGCGATGACGAGGAAGCAATGAAGAACTTGACTGATAAAGCGACTTACGACCGCCTTGAGAAGGATTTATCAGCCGTGAAAAACGATATCTCCGCCCTGGCGGATCAAGTCTCCGACGCGCTTGGTACATTCACTGGCTCTGCTAAAAAACAGGCTCGCCGCGGGTACAAGCAGGCCAGAGCCAATGTGGATTCCGTCCTCTCCGATGTGTCGGAGCGCGGCAACGCGGCGTTTGATGCGGCACAGAACGCCGTAAGCTCCATCGAGGACACGCTGGAAGAAGCGATCCAGCAACGCCCTCTCGCAACGGTCGGGCTTGCCATCGGCCTGGGATTTTTGATCGGCGTGACCTGGCGTCGATGAGGCGCAGGTAATTTCAGTTTGGTCGGGCTGCGGCGAACCTTGTCGCCGCGGCTCTGATTCTGCCAATCATTTCAACAATCAATTTTCAAGCCGGGCGAGGCGTTGAATGTTTCAGCGGGCGATCGATGACCTCAAGGAAAGCGCGGGCAATGCTGTGCGGCTCACCTCCGTCGCCGCCGTGGCGGTCGTCGCAGGCTCCATCACCATCGTGTTTTTATGTGCCGCTGGGTTTGTCTTCGTGCTTCAGAACTACGGCTTGATCGAGGCTTGCCTCGCCGGCGCGGCTATCTTCTTCCTGATCACCATGATCGCGGTCGCGATCTATGCGATCCGGCGAAACGCCATGAAAAAAAGAGCAGCCGCAAGAACCAGAGCGACGGCGCAAAACTTTTTGGCTGATCCGATGGTCGTGGCGGCCGGACTTCAGTTGGCCCGCACGGTCGGCATCAAAAAGCTGATTCCGATCCTGGCCATCGGCGGCTTGGCGCTGGGATTACTTGCAGGCCGGCGCGACCGTGGTGACGATGCCGGCACCTGATGTCATGATAACGACAAACCTCAGGTGACGCAGCGGCCGGGCTCGAGTTGCCGGGCGATATCAGTCAAAACACTTACCACCGGCTCGCACGCGATCGCCCGTCGGGCCTGTGAGGCGGGCGCACGACGGACGCGTGGGCTAGTACCGCGTTCACCCACCACGAGGGAGTTGTCGCCCGGAATCCGGATCACGATCGACGCATCCGGCAGACTGTCAATCCGAATGGAAACGGTCCGGCCCTCCACCGGCGTTGATCGGACAGAACCGCGATCGGACTTCGCGGTGCGATTGATAACCGCAGCAGCGGTTACGTCAGCACGCGTAGCGAGATCGCGACCTGGGGGATGGTGCCCCGGGGGAAGGTGCATCGCGCCGAAGGGCAGGATCACCGCCAGCGCACCGAGGACGCCCGTCGATACCTGAAACATCATTGCCTCACCCGTTGTGTTCCGGCCCACCACGAAGTCACGCCACGGTGTATGGGCCGAACCGCGAGCAATAACGCGATCCTCGAGACATCGTTCATTCATGGATCGGAAAAAAGAGAGCGAAGCGGAACGCATCCCCCATCGTCGCGTTGTCGGCTCAGCCGGTCATCCTCCCCCTGCCCGCCCGACCGGCGACGAGGACGCGGCTGATAGTGATGCCAGCCGCGTCCGTTTTTTTGCAACCCGCAAACTTTGCGCTCCTGCAAGCGCGACCGGAGATCGCCGGCCGCGGGTGCGATCGTCCGCAGCCGTGCGTCAGGATGCGGCGGCGCGGGGTTCCCGGTTGCGCGAGTTTCGGTGGAAGAACAATGCCTGGCTGGCGACCGCCGAGACCATGGCCGGCTGGAACGGCTTCGAAATGAGGAACGCCGGCTCGGGCCGCTCCCCGGTCAGAAAGCGCTCGGGATAGGCTGTGATGAAGACGACCGGCACCTCGACGACGCGCAGAAGTTCGTTCACGGCATCCAGGCCGGAGCTGCCGTCAGCGAGTTGGATGTCGGCCAGAATGAGACCGGGTTTGCGGGTTTTGGCCATGGCGACCGCGTCGCTGTGGGTGCGGGCGACGCCGATCACACGGTGTCCGAGATTCTTGACGAGACTCTCCAGATCCATCGCGATGAACGTCTCGTCCTCGATGATCAGGACGTCGGTTGCGATTTCCGCCGCCATCTCGCGGCCGGCCATATCGCTCAGTCTGCGAACTTCGGCCACGCTGGTCTGCAGGACGAACGCGGCCTCCTCCTCGGAAAAACCTTCGAGCGACAGGAGCAGGAACGCCTGACGTGGCAAAGGCGTAATATTTGTCAGCCGCCGCTCCGTCGGCGCCAGCGCCGGCGCCTCGTCGACGCCATCGTTGATCGACACCGAATTCCAGATTTGAGTGAACAGCCGGAACAGCCCCGCCCGCGACCCGTGCCGCTCGTCGAGCACGGTTGGATCCTGAAGCAGCGCCTCCAGCATGGCTCCGACATAAGCGTCTCCGGAGGCCTGATTTCCCGTCAGGGCGCGGGCGTAACGTCGCAAGAGCGGCAAATGCTCGGCAACAACCTGTGATCGAAACATCCCGTCCATCCTTTATGAGACCCCGTCATGCCGGGATCAGGCATCGCTTCTGTTTGAGCGACGCACGGCACAAGGCAGCAGCCGATGCCCGTCCGTCGCCGCGCTTGTTTACGCTCAAGCATGACAAAAGTTCCCCGTCCCCGGAACTTTCCCTTGCGCTTCGCATTAGCCCGTACGAGTTCCGCAAACACGGTCGGCCTTCAAAACGGGAGAAATTCTCGATTTTTCAATAGCTTGGAACTTTGGGAATGAAACAAAATGATGAAAGATTCGAAGCCATCACCCGGCAAGGGCGGCCTTAACGCCGAGATTCAGTCCAGAATCGGACATCAGCTTCGCGCGATGTATGACGACGTCGTGAGACAGGGCGTCCCCGACCGGTTTGCGGAATTAATCCGAAAGCTCGATGGATCGGGGTCAAGTCATCCACAAGTAACCCCCGCGGGCGATTTCGACACAAAAGATAACGGGAGGGACTAATGCCTCTCACGGATTCACTTCGCGAGGATATCCTGGCATCCGTGCCGAACCTGCGGGCCTTCGCAATTTCGCTGAGCGGAAACGGCGATCGTGCCGACGACCTGGTGCAGGAAACGCTGCTCCGCGCGCTTGCCAACATCGATTCGTTTCAGCCCGGGTCGAATCTTCCGGCGTGGCTGTTCACGATCCTGCGCAATCTGTTCCGCTCGGATTATCGCAAGCGCCGGCGCGAGGTGGAGGATTCCGATGGCAGCTACGCCAAAACGCTGAAATCGCAGCCGAACCAGAACGCTCATCTGGAATTCGAGGAATTCCGGGCCGCGCTCGACAAGCTGCCGCAGGATCAGCGCGAAGCCTTGATCCTGGTCGGTGCTTCGGGGTTCTCCTACGAGGACGCCGCCAAGATCTGCGGATGCGCCGTCGGCACCATCAAGAGCCGCGTCAACCGCGCGCGATCGAAGCTGAGCGCGCTGCTTTACGTCGAGGGTGCCGAGGATTTCGGCCCGGACGACACCGTTCGGGCGGTGATCGGCAGCGGCCGATAATCCGGCCACAAGGCTTCGGCGCAATTCGGGTCGGCTGCCCCCTGCGTGTCCATTCAACTTATCGGCTTGATGGGGTCGCGGACCTGATCGGCGCAGATATTTGCAGCGTGCGATCTCTCTCGGTCATGTCCACGACGGTTTCCATGGGAGCGGCGAGTTCGTAGACATAACTCACCTCGGTAAAATACCGCTTGGAATAGCCACCAAGCGCCTCCGGCGCGACGCGGTCCAGCAGGATGATCCCAAAATCGCTGTCCTCGCGGCGGGTGGCGGCGCTGGTGTTGAATTCCTCCCATCGAAAGCGAAACATCGATTCACTGCCCTCGCCCTCGACCTCCCAATGCGCGGCAATGTGCGGATGCTTGCCGACCAGCGAGAGGCCTTCGTCGGAATGCGACGCAAGTTCGAAGAATAGCAATGACAGGCTCTGCGCCGCGCGCGCGCTCACGGTGATGTCGGGACCTTCGATCGCGATGCGGTCGGCGTTGGGGATGGCGCGCGCCTCGAACAGTCCTCTCAGTTTGACGCCCTGCCACTGGGTCTCGCTGAGCAGAGAGACCACATTGGACATGGCGTGGATCCGGCCAATCAGCAGCTCACGGGCGACTTCGATGTCGGAGCCGTGTCGCAGCGTACGCGTGACAATCGATTGAATCACGGCAAGAATGTTTTTGACCCGGTGATTGAGTTCGTCGATGACGGCGGTCAAACGCCGCTCAAACCCGATTCGAACCTGGATTTCCCGGCTGAGCCGCAGATTATTGTAGGCGACATATCCGAACAGGCCGCAAATGATGGTCGTCAGCGCCAGACCGATCGCGGCCACCACCACGGCGAGCCTTTGCGCGCGAAGGGCCGCATTGGTTTTCGGATAATAGCCAAGCGACCAGTCCCGTCCGCCGAACGTCACCGTCCGGAGCACCAACGGAACGGGATCAGCCGCCCTTCTGAGCCGTGAGGTGACGTTGCCGCTATCGTCGGCGACCCATTCGGTCGCCGGGTTTCGCGGATCCTTCAGGACAACGGAGAACAGCGACAGTTCGTCGTTTGTCAGCATCAGCGACGCAAGCCGATAGGAAAACGTAATAAAGCCGGCCGCCTTCTCGTTCCCGTCCGGGAAGACCGGTGTCGCGATCACGAGGCCGATCGGCCCGTCGGGCCGCAGCAGATTGACCGGATCCGACACCACCGACGTCTTCGTCTGCATCGCACGGTCGAGCATCGGTCCCAGGATGGGATGCTCGTCGAGCGAGCGGCCGACGAATGCGCCCGTTTCAGCGTTTTTCGGTTCGACGTCCATCACCACGTCGATCGGCTTGTCGAGCGAGCGCAAATCGCGCGGCGTGTCGTCGAAGCTGCGGATTTGCGGATTTGGAAATCCGGCCGACGCCATCGCCGCCTCGGCCTGCGCAAACTCATCCGGCTGAAGACGTGCAACCCAGGTGGCGACGACGAAATCGGTCTTGAAGGCATAGATCGAGGCCCTCAACGGGTGAAGCATGTTGGCCCGCACGGCGGCGGGTGATCCGAACAATCCCGAGGCGACCCGCGCCAGCAGCTCTCGCTCGATCAAGCGCTCCTGCACCAGGCTGGCATGAACGTCGATCGCGCGCGACAGCGCGATCCTGTCGATCGTCAGCTCCTGATCATGAGCGCGCCAGGCCGCAAGGCCGGAGAGAAGAACCCCGATAACCGCGACAAATCCGATGACAAATCCCAGCCGAACCACACGCCTACCCGGAAAATCAGGAGAATGAAGCCGCTCGCACCATCGGCCGGCCTTTGCAGTTTAGCAGCAGCGCCCCCGCCCTGAGGATGCACCACGTCAATCGCCCCGCGCCAGCCTGGTTCCGTCCTACCGGGCAAAACCCGGGACGATCGTTAACAGACTCAGGCTGGCCGAGTCGGGTATTTATGATGGCGAAAGCCCACTCACCTTCCGTGACGCGCATCTTCGTCGCGGCGAAACGTCGGGCGCGGGATCGGGCCTGTCGGCAGGCGCCAAATCAACCTTACGCGCAGCTAAACCGCGGGCCGTAGTCGGGCGCCATCGTGCCCCGCAACCCTCAGCATTCGCACCGCGCCGGGCGTTTCCCCCGCAACCGCGACCGGGATAAAATGCTCGGTGCGGCCCTGGGTGGCGCTTTCGATCAGCACCTGACGCGTCGCCCCGACCTCCGCGGCCAGCCGCCGACGCAGCGCTGCTTCTGCCGCCGCGCGCAGCCGCCTCGCGCGATCCCTGATCACCTCGCCCGCGACCTGCGGCATCCGCGCCCCCGGCGTCCCCGGGCGCGGCGAATAGGGAAACACATGCAGGAAAGCCAGATCGCACGCCGCGACGAGATCCAGCGAGCGCGCGAACATCGCCTCGGTCTCGGTGGGAAAACCGGCGATGATGTCCGCGCCAAAGGCGATGCCCGGCCTCAGCCGCCGCACCTGCGCGCAGAAGTCGATGGCGTCCCGGCGCGAATGCCGCCGCTTCATCCGCTTCAGGATCATATCGTCGCCGGATTGCAGCGACAGATGCAGATGCGGCATCAGCCGCTCCTCGTCGGCGACCGCATCGAGCAGGTCCCGGTCGGCCTCGATCGAATCGATCGACGAGATTCGCAGCCGCCTCACCTCGGGCACGTGGCGGAGGATCCGCTTGACCAGTCCGCCCAGCCGAGGCGCACCGGGCAGATCGGCTCCGTAGCTCGTGAGGTCGACGCCGGTCAGCACGATCTCGGCATGACCGGCATCAGTGAGCGCGCGCACCTGATCGACCACCGCGCCCATCGGCACCGAGCGCGAATTGCCGCGCCCGAACGGGATGACGCAGAAGGTGCAGCGATGATCGCAGCCGTTCTGCACCTGCACGAAGGCGCGTGGCAGGCCGGATTGAAAGCCCTCGACGAGGTGTGGCGCCATCTCCCTCACCGCCATGATGTCGGCGACCGCGACTTTTTCTTCGTTGGCGATCCCGAAACCGGATGCGGCCGCGAATGCGGTCCGTGCCTCGCGCCAGGCATCACCCCGCATCTTGTCATCGTTGCCGACCACGCGATCGACTTCCGCCATCCCCGCGAACATCGCCGGCTGGATCTGCGCCGCGCAGCCGGTAACCACGATGCGCGCCGACGGCCGCTCGCGCCTCAGCCTGCGGATCGATTGGCGCGCCTGCGCTACCGCCTCGTTGGTGACCGCGCAACTGTTGACGATGACGACGTCATCGAGGCCGGCCTCGCTCGCGTTGCGGCGGATGACTTCGGATTCGAAGGCATTGAGCCGGCAGCCAAAGGTGACGACATCGACCGGCATCACGCAACAGACGCGAACAATGCCGGATCGAACCTGCCGGCATACTCGAACACGGCCGGACCGGTCATCAGCACGTGATCGTCGCGCTCGCGCCACTCGATGGCCAAGCCGCCGCCAGGCAGCGTCATCTCGACCGCGCGGTTGGTCCGCTTGAGCCGCGCCGCCGCTACCGCGGTCGCACAGGCCGCCGAGCCGCAGGCCCTGGTCAGTCCCACGCCGCGCTCCCAGGTCCGCATCACGATGTGATCGCGATCCTCGATATGCGCCAGCGTGATATTGGCGCGCTCGGGAAAGATCGGATGATTCTCCAATAGCGGCCCGAAGCGTTCGAGGTCATAGGCGTTCACGTCATCGACCCAGAAAATCGCGTGCGGATTGCCCATGCTGACGACCGAGGGCGAATGCAGCACGGGCGCATCGATCGGCCCGACCTGCAGTTCGATGTAGCGGGTATCGCGGAATTCCTCGGCGAGCGGAATGTCCCGCCAGCCAAATTTCGGTGGCCCCATGTCGACGGTGTAGAGACCGGCCGCGGGCCCCTGCCAGCAGTTCAACAGCCCGGCGCGGGTCTCGAAGGTCAACGCAGCCTTGCCGGTGGCCTCGAACACCTGCCGCGCCACACAGCGCATGCCGTTGCCGCAGGCGTTCGCTTCCGACCCGTCATTGTTGTAGATGCGGACGAAGGCTTCCGTGCCGGGTAACCGCGGGGATTGCAGCACCATCAACTGATCATAGGGAACGCCGGCCGGCGAAGCGACGGCGCGCGCCTCCTCGGAGGTCACCGCGGCGGCACTGTCGCGCAGATCGACCACGACGATCTCGTTGCCGATGCCATTCATCTTGCTGAAAGCGTGGTTAGCGAGCGCGCCCATCTCCGGCATCCATTTTCCGCCATCCGTCCTCCGCTTTATATGGCGAATATCCGGTGATTGGCCAGCGCCCGGCATCCGCACGGTCAATGCGATATCCAGTCCGCGCCCCACGCCCGCCACGATGCGGCATGACATATTTTCTCATGACATACTCCGTCGCGAGTCGGATATCAGAGCAGCCTGCCAGGCATCGCATAATTCCGCCGCAACGGCGGCCAAGGGTCAGGTCTTGCGGATATCGGTCAGCGCGAGACGTCGGCCAGCACCAGGGAGACCCGTCAATGAACCGCCCCCGCCTTTTTCGTCACCTCGCGATCGCAATGATCCCGGTGGCCATGTCCCTGGGGCTTTCCACCGTGCTCGCCCAGACCCCGCCCGCGACGCCCCCAGGCGCGACGGCGCCGCCAGCGACTCCGGCCCCTCCGGCTGCGCCCGCCCCGCCCGGAACGGCGACACCGACGACGCCGGCTCCGCCGCCGGCCGAAGTCCAGACGCCGGCGAACCCGACCGCAGAGGCGCCGAAGCCGGCGGTCACCGCGCCGGCACAAACCGCCGATCCCTTCGGCGAGGAATTCACGCTGACACCGAAGACAGTCCTGACCTTGCGAAACACCGCCACCTGGGACACCGCGTTCGAGACGCTGATCGATTCCTTCAAGTCGCTTGCGGCCGTTCTCGACAAGCGGGGCGTCAAGGCCGCCGGCAACATGATGATCGTCTATACCTCGACCGACGACAACGGCTTCTCGTTCCTGGCGGAAGTCCCGGTCGACCAGGAGCTGAAGGACCTGCCCAAGAACATGAGCATGGGAAAATCACCGGAGGGCAAGGCGCTGAAATTCGTGCATCGCGGCTCCTACGACAACATGGACAACACCTATGAGGCGATCACCAACCACCTTGACGACAAGAAGCTCGAGGCCAAGGATACATTTATCGAGGAGTACATGACCGATCCGCTGAAGACCGAGGAAGACAATCTGGTCATCAACGTCTATGTGCCGCTGAAATGAGGACCGTCATGCAGAACCGGATTCCGCTCACGATGGCCGTTGCCACCGTCGCCGCTCTGGCCGCGATGCCGGCGCAAGCCGATGGTACGCCGCCGCCGACCATCTCGGTGACCGGCGAGGCCACGATCTCGGCTCCCCCGGATCTCGCGCAGATCGAAGCGGGCGTCTCGACCGACGCCAAGACCGCGCGCGAAGCTGCCAGCGCCAATAATGACGCCATGGGCAAGGTGCTGCTGGCGCTGAAAAGCGCAGGTCTTTCCGAAAAGGACTACCAGACCTCGCGACTGTCGCTGCAGCCGCAATATGCCAATCAGAACCGCCCGGGACCCAGTACCCTCTCGGGTTTTCGCGCCACCAACCACGTCACCATCAGGCTGCGTGATGTCACCAGGATCGGCAGCGTGATCGACGCGGTGACCGCGGCCGGCGCCAACGATATCGGCGGCATCAACTTCATGGTCTCCAATGCTTCGAAGCTGCTCGATAACGCACGCGCCGAGGCGGTCACTGATGCGCGGCGCAAGGCCGAGATCTATGCCAAGGCCGCGGGCGTCACGCTCGGCGCACCCGTCAGCATTTCCGAGCACGGCGCAGCGATGCCGGTTTTGTATCGCCGCGCCGCGGCGCCGATGGCCGCGGAGGCCCCGATCGCACCCGGCGAGGAAACATTGCGCGTGACGGTCGGCATATCCTGGGAGATCAAGGCGACGCCATAACCAGCGGTCCCGGTCAAAACAGGGTCCGCCGGCGGTCCGGCATCTCGTTTTCCGCCAATCGGCTTGACTTTGGCGGGTCGCCGCCTGTAAATCCGCCGGAATTCTCGGAAAGACTCTTCTTTTCGACCCGCCGACCGGCCGCAGGGGCCGGAGGTCAACGCCCGACAGCGCTGTGCGCCCTCGGGCGCAAACGTGTTTTGGGTTTGCGTCTCACAGACCCTCGGTCGTCATGCCCGGACTTAATTCCGGGCATCCACGACTTAAATTGTCTTCAAACGGGACGAGACGTGGGTGGCCGGCATAGGCGAGCAAGGCAACGCCGTTCTTCGAACGACTATGCCCGGCCACGACGAAGAGAAGACGGGAACAGCTCATGTTCGACAATCTGTCGGAAAGGCTTGGCGGCATTCTCGATCGGCTGACGCGGCGCGGCGCGCTGACGGAAGCCGATGTCGACGCCGCCATGCGCGAGGTGCGCCGGGCGCTCCTGGAGGCCGACGTCTCGCTCGACGTGGTGCGCAGCTTCACCGACAAGGTCCGCAAGCAGGCGATCGGCGCCACCGTGGTCAAATCGGTGACGCCCGGACAGATGGTGGTGAAGATCGTCCATGACGAACTGATCGCCACGCTCGGCGCCGACGGCCAGACCATCGACCTCCATGCAGTGCCGCCGATCATCATCATGATGGTCGGCCTGCAAGGTTCCGGCAAGACCACCACGACAGCCAAACTGGCGCGACGGCTGACCGAGCGCGACAAACGCAGGGTCCTGATGGCCTCGCTCGACATCTACCGCCCGGCGGCGATGGAGCAGCTCGCGGTGCTCGGTCGCGACCTCGACATCCAGACGCTGCCGATCGTCGCGGGCCAGAAGCCCGAACAGATCGCGCGGCGCGCGCTGGAGGCCGGCAAGCTCGGCGGCTACGACGTGGTGCTGCTCGACACCGCCGGCCGCACCACGCTCGACGAAGACATGATGTCCGAGGCGGCGAACATCAAAGCCGCCGCGCATCCGCACGAAGTGCTGCTGGTGGCGGATTCGCTGACCGGCCAGGACGCGGTGAACCTCGCGCGGTCCTTCGATGAGCGCGTCGGCCTCACCGGCATCGTGCTGACACGAGTGGACGGCGACGGCCGCGGCGGCGCGGCGCTGTCGATGCGTCAGGTCACCGGCAAGCCGATCAAGCTGATCGGCACCGGCGAAAAGACCGACGCGCTGGAGGATTTCCACCCCTCCCGCATCGCCGGCCGCATCCTCGGCATGGGCGACGTGGTCACGCTGGTCGAAAAAGCCGCCGCCAATATCGACGCCGAGAAGGCCGCGCGCACAACCGAAAGGCTGCGCAAGGGCCAGTTCGACCTCAACGACATGCGCGAGCAGTTGTTGCAGATGGCGAACATGGGCGGCGTCTCCGGGTTGATGGGCATGATGCCCGGCATCGCCAAGATGAAGAACCAGATCGCAGCGGCCGGTCTCGACGACAGGATCATCAAGCGCCAGGTCGCGGTGATCGATTCGATGACGCGGCAGGAGCGCAAGCATCCCGATATTCTCAAGGCCAGCCGCAAGCGTCGTATCGCCGCCGGTGCCGGCCAGAAGGTCGAGGAGGTCAACAAGCTGCTCAAGATGCATCGCAGCATGGCCGACATGATGAAGATGATGGGGACCGGCAAACGCGGGCCCCTCGCCGGCATCGCGCAGGCCATGGGGTTCGGCGGCGGCATGCCGATGCCGACGCCCGAACAGATGAAAGCGCTCGCGGAAAAAATGCCGAAAGGCGCCGACGGCCAGCCGCAATTGCCGAAGGATCTGGCGGCGGGACTGCGCGGCGGCCTGCCCAACCTTCCTGGCCTCACCGGACTTGGCGGCAAGCCGCCGCTGCCGGGTCTCGGCTTTCCCCGGAAGAAGAAATGAGCGGAACGGTCTCACAGATTTCGCTGCCGTATCGTCCGCGCAAGCGGACGATCCAGTATTCCGCAACGCTTCGCTTTCAAACGAACGTCTTCAACTACTGGATGTCCGCCGTCGCCGGCATGACGACCTCCCCTCGCTTTAACAACACAAGCAACTCATCAGACAGACTTCACAAGGAGAACCAAATGTCCGTCGTCATCCGCCTCGCTCGCGCCGGCACCAAGAAGCGGCCGGTCTATCATGTCGTCGTCGCCGACTCGCGCTATCCGCGCGACGGCCGCTTCATCGAGCGGCTTGGCCACTTCAATCCGCTGATGCCGAAGGATAATGCCGACCGCCTCAAGCTCGACCTCGACAAGGTCAAGGCCTGGCTCGCCAAGGGCGCGCAGCCGTCCGACCGCGTGGCGCGTTTCCTCGATGCCGCCGGCGTCAAGAAGCGCGCGGCGCGCAACAATCCGGAGAAGGCCGTGCCGCGCAAGGAGCGCAAGGCGCAGGCCGAAGCCGCCGCGAAGGCCTGAGGCTGAACCGGCATGACGGCGCGCGTCTGCGTGGCCCGGATCGGCGCCGCGCACGGCCTGCGCGGCGAGGTGCGGCTGTGGACCTTCACCGAAGACCCGATGTCGGTGACGCGATACGGCCCGCTCTCGACAAAGGATGGCGCGCGGCAGCTTGAGGTCGCGCACGCGCGGACCGCCAGGGACCACCTCGTCGCAACGTTCACAGGCGTGACCACGCGCGAGGACGCCGAGCGGCTCAACGGCATCGAGCTCTACATCGCGCGCGACAGGCTGCCCGCGACGGACGAAGGCGAATACTATCACGCCGACCTGATCGGCCTCGCCGCGGTCGATGCGGCCGGCACGCCGCTCGGGACGGTGGCCGCCATCCATAACTTCGGCGCAGGCGACATCATCGAGATCGCGCCCGCACATGGGCCGACGTTGATGCTGCCGTTCACAGACGCCGTGGTGCCGGTCGTGGACCTCGCCGGCGGACGCGTGGTGATCGAGATGCCTGGCGAGATCGAGGGCGAGGAGCCGGATTTCGACCCTCCAGGCGTTCGATAGCGGAGGCAATTATGCAGCCCGAGCCCCCAGACGATCTCAATCACATAATTCTCTCTTTCGTCAGAAGCGATTGGCGGAAAGTTGCACTTGTTGTTGGAAGTGTTTTGCACTGGTGCGAGGATCGCCAAATCAAAATGGACGAGCAAGAGATCGTGAAGAAAATTGTTGCTTTGATCGACGCCAAGAAGATCGAAAATCAAGGAGACATCTCGGATTGGAGGCGGAGCGAGGTCCGCTTCAGACAGTCAGATAGCTAGGACAATTCCTCTGATGCGATCCGCAGATCAATGACCTGGCGCGCGACCGTCCTGACGCTGTTTCCCGAGATGTTTCCCGGCCCCCTCGGCGTCAGCCTCGCCGGAAGGGCGCTGGCTGGCGGCCTGTGGGCGCTGGAGGTCCGTGATATCCGGAACTCCGCCACCGATCGTCACCGCAGCGTCGACGACACGCCAGCCGGCGGCGGCCCCGGTATGGTGCTGCGCGCCGATGTGCTGGCCAGGGCCATCGACGCGGCGGAGGTTTCGCCGGACAGGCCGCGCCTGCTGATGAGCCCGCGAGGTCGGCCATTGACCCAGTCGCGCGTGGCGGAACTCGCCGGGGGAACCGGACCGCTGATCGTTTGCGGGCGGTTCGAGGGCGTCGACCAGCGGGTCATCGAGGCGCGCGGGCTCGAGGAGGTGTCCATTGGAGATTATGTGCTGTCAGGAGGCGAACTCCCTGCGATGACGCTGATCGACGCCTGCGTCCGGCTTCTGCCGGGGGTGATGGGCAAGGCAAAATCCGGCGCGGACGAGAGTTTTTCGCACGGACTGCTCGAATATCCCCAGTACACCCGCCCGCAGGAGTTCGAGGGTCGTCCGGTTCCGGACGTTCTTCTGTCGGGCGACCACGCCAGGGTCGACGCCTGGCGGCAGGCGGAGGCCGAGGCCCTCACACGGGCTCGGAGACCTGATCTCTGGGCCGCGAGGAGCCGTCAAATTCCGCCAAAAAGCAAGACAGGCGGGTGACAAAGCCCCGGCTTTGCTCTATAGGGAGCCCGAAATCCGCGCAGCGAGCGTTTTCAGGCAAAGTGGAATCCGGTTTGCCGGTCGAAAATGCTCTCACTCGTTGAGTTGCGCGTATTCTGTTCGCAAAACCGGTATCCACTTTTGCGAAATACGCGCCACGGGATAGATGAATTCCGCGCAGCCCGCTGATACGGCCGGGCGCGCCGCCGATGGAGATTTGCAATGAACATCATTCAGCAGCTCGAAAAAGAGCAGTTTGACAAACTGTCGGCGACCAAGGCGATTCCCGAGTTCGGCCCCGGCGACACCGTGATCGTCAACGTCAAGGTGGTGGAAGGCGAACGGACCCGCGTGCAGGCCTATGAAGGCGTCTGCATCGGCCGCTCCGGCGGTGGGCTCAACGAGAGCTTCACGGTCCGCAAGATTTCCTACGGCGAGGGCGTCGAGCGCGTGTTTCCGCTGCTCTCCCCGATGATCGATTCGATCAAGGTGGTGCGCCGCGGCAAGGTGCGCCGCGCCAAGCTTTATTACCTGCGCAACCTGCGCGGCAAATCGGCCCGCATCGTCGAGAAGCAGGACAAGCAAGATAAGCAGGCCGCAACGAGTTGAGCGCCCTCCCGCTCCGCCTGCAACATTTTTGAAAGCGCGGCCGCGGCCGCGCTTTTTTATTGCTTCGCTCGCGCCTATCTATCCGGAATGCAGGCTTCGCCGATCGTCAGAGCGTCGCTTCTGATGAAAACAGCAAGGCTCCACGATTTTGTTTTGACGCGTTTTCGTCACGCGAACCGGTACCCATCCTCGGGTCAAGTCCGAGGACATGCTTCGTTCGAAAACGCTATAGATTGTCGCGGCGGACGCGGTCGTGGTAAAAGACGAACATGGTAACGGATCATATCAGTAGCGACATCGGCCGATACATGGCGCGCATCGTGATCGACGACCGCAGCCGTTTGCCGGGGCGCTTCTTCGGACGGTTCGCGACATCGGCGTCCTGACGCTGCGTCCTCGCCGACGATTGTCCCGCGCGCCCGCTGCGACTGCTCGAAGACTTCCAATAGGCTCACGTCCATGTCCAAACCGACCACCCTGTACGACAAGATCTGGAACGATCATCTGGTCCACGAAGCCGAGGACGGCACCTGCCTGCTCTACATCGACCGCCATCTCGTGCATGAGGTGACGTCGCCTCAGGCGTTCGAGGGCCTGCGCGTTGCCGGCCGCAAGGTCCATGCGCCGCAGAAAACGCTCGCCGTGGTCGATCACAACGTGCCGACGACCGATCGCACCAAGCCCAATCCTGACGCGGAGAGCGCCGAGCAGATCGCGGCCTTGGCGCAGAACGCCCGAGATTTCGGCATCGAATATTACAACGAGTTCGACAAGCGTCAGGGCATCGTCCACGTCATCGGCCCCGAGCAGGGCTTCACCCTGCCCGGCACCACCATCGTTTGCGGCGACAGCCACACCTCGACCCACGGTGCGTTCGGCGCGCTGGCGCACGGCATCGGCACCTCCGAGGTGGAGCATGTGCTGGCGACGCAGACGCTGATCCAGAAGAAAGCAAAGAACATGCGCGCCGTCGTCGACGGCCGCTTGCCCGACGGCGTCACCGCCAAGGACATCATCCTCGCCATTATCGGAGAAATAGGCACCGCGGGCGGCACCGGCTACGTGCTGGAATACGCCGGCGATGCGATCCGCGCGCTGAGCATGGAAGGCCGCATGACCGTCTGCAATATGTCGATCGAGGGTGGCGCGCGCGCCGGCCTCGTCGCGCCGGACGAGAAGGCCTACGCGTTCCTCAAAGGCCGCCCCAAGGCACCGAACGGCGCCGACTGGGATGCCGCGATGCGGTACTGGGAGACGTTGCGCAGTGACGACGGTGCCCACTTCGATCATGAGATTCGGCTCGACGCCGCGAAGCTGCCGCCGATCGTCACCTGGGGCACGAGCCCCGAGGACGTGGCGTCGATTACCGGCGTGGTTCCGGATCCCCGCAAGATCGAGGACGAGGCCAAGCGCCTCTCCAAGGAGCGTGCGCTGCATTACATGGGGCTGACCGCGGGCACGAAGATCACCGACATCAGCGTCGACCGCGTGTTCATCGGCTCATGCACCAACGGCCGCATCGAGGATCTGCGCGCGGCGGCGAAGATCGCCGACGGCAGAACCGTGAACGGCAATGTCAACGCCATGGTCGTGCCGGGCTCCGGCATCGTCAAGGAACAGGCGGAAGCCGAAGGCCTCGACAGGATCTTCACCAAGGCCGGATTCGAATGGCGCGAGCCGGGCTGCTCGATGTGCCTTGCGATGAACCCCGACAAGCTGAAACCGGAGGAGCGTTGCGCCTCGACCTCCAATCGCAATTTTGAGGGACGGCAAGGTTTCAAGGGCCGCACGCATCTGGTATCGCCGGCGATGGCGGCTGCGGCTGCGATCGCCGGACATTTCGTCGACGTGCGCGATTGGCATTGAGACCCCGCGTGACGTACGCCATTCGCGGCGGCACGCAATGCGCGGATCCGCCGATCGAAAGCGTCGTCAACATGGATGCGATGGAGAATCCATTCTGACTCGACTGGCGGGTTGCCTTTGCCGGAGAATTCCGTCACTCGTAACGACGTAATGAAAAAAACCAAGACCAAAGCCCCTGCCCGTAAGGCAGCGAAAACGGCGCGCCCATCCACCAAAGCGAAGGCATCGGTAAAGGCGACCACAAGAATGCTTCCCAAGACACCCACAAAGCCGGCGACCGCAAAGGGCAAAGTCGCAAGGTCGACGTCGGTCGCGAAAAGCAGCGGCAAGACCGCACCGCGTACGGCTGAAAAGCCGTCATCGACCGCGCCGCGCGAGGCTCTCACCCTCCCGCCGAAGCCAGCCCCCGTCACCGCGCCGATTCCAGCGTCCACGGCCGCGTCGCCGCCGGCTGTGCCGCCCAAACCGGTAGGTGGTCCGCCGCGCGCCGACGTGCCGCCACAAACCGGCTTTACGCTATTGGTCGACGGGCATTTCAAAAATCAGTTCGAGACGCTGGCCCAGGCGAAGCACGCCGCCACCGACTTGAAATCGCGTTTTCCGATGCTGCGAATTGCGATCTACGACGCAGCGACCAAGACACGGTTGCCTGTCTGAGCGACATCGCTTCTGTCTGAGCGCATCACTGAGCCGGCGCGCGGGCATTGTAAGCGCATCGTGACGCATGATGCGGCGAGCGTATTTCAAACGCCGCTTCAAGGCACAGCGACGCCTTATGGCGTTTTCGAGCGAAATGTCCTCGGGCGCGAGCCGGGCATGGACACCGGTTCGCGTGAAGAAAACGCGCCAAACAATAATTCAGAGCTTCGCCCTCTGACTGAACAGAAGCGAAGCTCTCGTCTGAAGCCGATGGTCTTCCGGAGCTTCGACCCGTGGTCCTCACCAGGATGGATCGAGGCCGTAACCGAAGCCGAACGGGAAAAACGGCGCCGGCCCCCGCGGCACGTAGAAAGCCGGCCTTTCGTAATAACGCCGGCCGTGCACGTAAACGCGCGGGCGATGGTGCCGATGGCGATAACTCCGGCCGGAGCGATGGACCGCACTCACGTCGGTCACCGCCGCGGACTGCGCGGCAACGGCTCGCGCGCGCACGGTCGCCTCCGCACTGTGGACAGATGCCGCGCCCGACAACGTCATGATCACCACCGCCAGGCTCATGCCGAGATATGTCTTCATGGCAACTCCCTATAGAATTCACACGATAGAACCTGATCCAACCGGATTGAAGCAGGGTCCCATCTAACCTTTCTGAAATCTACCCTCTGATTGAGCATGATCTTGTCCAAGACCGGTTTCCACTTTTCGAAAATCATGCCTGTAACGTTTTTCGAGCGAAGCATGTCCTTGGTCTTATACCGGTTCGCGTGAAGAAACGCGTCAATTCAAGATCATGGGCCATCGCTTCTTCGCGCACGGTCCGTCCGACCTTACGGTTGATCACAGCGCGCTGTCTCAAAAAACAGGCCCGCGATGCGGGCCTGTTCGACTTCCTGAAACGAGATTCTCCAGCCTGATCAGATCAGCGCCAGTGACGATGATGTCGATGGTGGTGATGATGTCGATGATGCCAGTGGTGGTGATGTCGGGGATGGTGCCAATGGCGGGGCTGATGCCAATGGCGATGATGCCGCCAATGGGAATGGGGATGATGCCCCCACTGCACCTGTGTGGTCAGCTTGCCGGCGTCGCCCTGCTCGGCCGCGGCGATACCCGGACTGACCGGCGTTGCCGCCTGCGCCTGCTGCGCGGGAGTCGCCGCAACCAAAAGCGCGCCAAGAGCGGCAAACCCTAAAATTTTCTTCAGATGCATTATGGGACCTCCATGGAAGAACATCGATAACCACGACCGACAGCAGATGGTTCCGTTTCCGCCGCGCTACGTGCGACGCAGGCTAGGAGCAACGATCTGAATACGATGTGAATACACCGTCGTAATTATGCGAGGCGACAATGCGCCGCACGCACCCGCAGCCCCACGCACGTTGAAAACGAATTTATGAAGCCGGCCCGCCCGCGGATCGTCAGCCGTGGCGCCAGTAACAGGTCATCCGCGGGACAATCACCGTACCGCTCGGGCGAAACTCCTGCACATAGTGAGCGGTGCAGTCGCGCACGGCGTCGGGACCGGGATTGTAGCTCGGATAAACTCCGCGATCGTCCTCGCGATAGATGCGCACGCGCGGCCGCCGCGTCTGGGCCGACAGGTCCGAGGGCGCGGCGCGATCCGCGCTACGCGCCGCGGTCTGCGCCTGCGCACCGTAGACAAACAGCAGCGTACCCGGCACCAGCAACAACAGTAACAGCAGCAACATTGCTGCCCCCGCCGCAAGCCCCGCCGCCGTCATCCTGACGTTCATGACCGTGCCCCGATTGCCCCTGCAGCGAACGGTCTCCGATTGCCGCGCCCGCGTCAACCGCAAGAGAGCGCCCCGATCGCAAAAAACCGGTGCGATGACGACGAAACACGGGTTAAACAGACTCATGTGGACGTCCGCCAAAGCCCCCTCGCTGGCTGACATGGAAGCCATGGCGCACGAGGCGTTTGCGCGCCTGCCCGAGCGTTTCCGCCGGCTGTGCGAGGGTCTCATCATCCGCGTCGAGGATTTCCCCACCGACGAGGTGCTGGACGAAATGGAGGCCGGCAGCGAATATGATCTGCTCGGACTCTTTCAGGGCACGGGCCTGCCGTTCCAGAGCAACGACGATATTGCCAGGCTGCCCAATCTGATCTGGCTCTACCGCCGTCCCATCATCGACTACTGGGCCGAGCATGATGAAACGCTCGCTGGTATCATCAGCCATGTGCTGGTCCACGAAATCGGCCACCACTTCGGGCTCTCCGATGCCGACATCGAGGCGATCGAGGCGCAGGCGGGTTAGAGCGTTTTCAAGCGAAGCATGTCCTCGGGCTTGACCAGAGGATGGGCACCGGTTCGCGTGAAGAAAACCGGTCAATGCAAAATCACCGATGGACCTTGGATCAAGGCCGGGATCGGGATAGAATTGCTGCTCACGAGGACACTGCCATGGACAAGTTCACAACGCTGGAAGGCGTCGCGGCGCCGCTGAAGATCATCAATGTCGACACCGACATGATCATTCCGAAGCAGTATCTGAAGACCATCAAGCGCACCGGCCTTGGCAGGGGACTTTTCTCGGAACAGCGCTACAGGGAAGACGGCTCGGAAAATCCGGATTTCGTTCTCAACAGGCCGGCCTATCGCAACGCCAAAATCCTGGTCGCCGGCGACAATTTTGGCTGCGGTTCGTCGCGCGAGCACGCGCCGTGGGCGCTGCTCGATTTCGGCATCCGCTGCGTGATCTCGACTTCGTTCGGCGACATCTTCTACAACAACTGCTTCAAGAACGGCATTCTGCCGATCCGCGTGACGCAGGTCGACCTCGACAAGCTGTTCGACGACGCCGAGCGCGGCGCCAACGCGACGCTGACCATCGATCTCGCCAATCAGGAAATCCGCGGTCCCGATGGGGGCAAGGTGACATTCGACATCGATCCGTTCCGCAAGCACTGCCTGCTGAACGGACTCGACGACATCGGCCTGACGATGGAAAAGAAGGCGGCGATCGACAGCTTTGAGGACAAGGCGAGGCGCGAACGCGCCTGGGCCTGACCACTGTCGCCGCCCGACGGCATAGGTCGCCACCTATGGGGACGCTCGAACGAGGCGGAGATTGCTCGCAAAGCGCAGTAACCGTCAGGCAGCCTTCTGCTTGGCGCTGATCAGCTTGCGGTTGATCAGGCACTCGGCGATCTGCACCGCGTTCAATGCCGCGCCCTTGCGAAGATTATCGGAGACGACCCACATCGACAGGCCATTCTCCACCGTCGCATCCTCGCGGATGCGGCTGATGTAGGTAGCGTCCTCGCCGGCCGATTCGTACGGCGTGACGTAGCCGCCCGGCTCGTGCTTGTCGATCACGAGACAACCCGGCGCGTTGCGCAGGATGCTGCGCGCCTCGTCCGGCGTGATCGGCTTTTCGAACTCGATGCTGACGGCCTCCGAATGGCCGATGAACACCGGCACGCGTACGCAGGTCGCGGTCAGCCTGATTTTGGGATCAAGAATCTTCTTGGTCTCCGCCATCATCTTCCATTCTTCCTTGGTGTAGCCGTCCTCCATGAACACGTCGATCTCGGGGATGACGTTGAAGGCGATACGCTTTGGAAACTTTTTGTTAACCAGTTCGCTCGCGGTGTAGACAGACTTGGTTTGCGCGAACAACTCGTCCATCCCCTCCTTGCCAGCTCCGGACACCGACTGGTAGGTCGAAACCACGACGCGCTTGATGGCAGCCTTGTCGTGCAGCGGCTTCAACGCCACCACAAGCTGCGCGGTCGAGCAGTTCGGATTGGCGATGATGTTCTTCCTGGTGAAACCCGCGACCGCGTCCGCGTTGACCTCGGGCACGATCAGCGGAACGTCCGGGTCCATCCGCCAGGTCGACGAGTTGTCGATCACGACCGCGCCGGCCGCGCCGATCCTCGGCGACCATTCCTTCGAGACGGCGCCGCCGGCCGACATCAGGCAAATATCGACGTCGCTGAAGTCGTGATTTTCCAGCGCTTTGACTTTGAGGGTTTTGTCGCCGTAGGACACTTCGGTGCCGACGCTGCGGCGCGAAGCCAGCGCCACCACCTCGTCAGCGGGGAATTTCCGCTCGTCCAGAATGTTGAGCATTTCACGCCCGACATTGCCGGTCGCTCCGACCAGCGCGACTTTGTAACCCATCGTTCACTCTCCGAAGAAATCGCCTTCCCGGGTCGCCTGCGCGCGAAACGCGGAAAGACGCTGCGCTTCTATGCGAGAAACGCCCTCAAGACAACGCCGGACCTGGTTCCTGACATCACCGATTCGGTCCGAGCAGTCCGCCAACGCTCCCTTGGGTTTTGCCCGCTTCGCCGGGGCTGGCGCGAGAAGATGAAACTGCTGGTCCGAATGGTTCGCGGCACCGCGCCCCATGCCAACCCGCGCATGGGCGCGGCCATGCCGACAGCGGCTTATATCTAACTGAAAAGAAAGGCACATCTGTTTCAGCACGCCATGCCGGACATGCGCTCACATTAGCGCCGATGCGCGTCGGATCGAGGCAACGTTTCCGGCCCGGCTGCATTATTCTCCCAAGGTGTGGCCCGATTGGCCTTGTGGCGCGAGCCCCCCGGACGATAAAAAGGTGGTCAATCGGATCGATGAGGACACGATGACTGTGAAATTCTCCGCCGCGACCGGGCCTGCGAAAAACGTCGCGCTGTTGCTTGCGGCGGCGGCCTTCGTCGCGGTCGGCTTCGGCGCCACCGACGCGAGCGCGGCAAAACGCAAAGTCTATGATCGCAGCGGCGCTTATGGTTCGAGCGGACCGAATGTGTCCTACCAGTCCGGCCCGCGCACCCGTGTCTATATCTCCAAGCGCTCGTGGCTGGATGCCGGCACCGAAGTGCTGCCCGGCGAGCGCAAATTCACCGACTATGCCTTCCCGCCGGCCATCGGTTATCCCTCGTTCGCCCGCGAAAACCTGAACCGGCCGATCGACCGGCAGCCGCTCAGCCCGCCGTCCGATCTCGGCGGATATCCGACGGCATTTCCGTTGTACTGAACCAAACCTCGGCGTTTTTTAAGTAATTTAAGAAAAATGCCCGGCACGACCGGGCATTTTTGTTAAGTGCCGCATTCGATGGTCGTCCGCGCAGGCAGGGGCGACGCCGTTCGAACTCAGGCGTGCAGCGCCTGAAGTTCCTTCAGCACCGCCTCGCCCATCTGCGAGGTGCTGACAACGGTCGAACCCTCGGATTTCAGGTCGGCCGTGCGCAGGCCCTTGGCGAGCACCGCCGCGATCGCCGCATCGAGCTTGTCGGCGAGTTCGCCCATGTCGAAAGAATAGCGCAGCGCCATCCCGAACGACGCCAGCATCGCGATCGGATTGGCCGCGCCCTGCCCCGCGATATCGGGCGCTGAGCCGTGCACAGGCTCGTAGAGCGCACGACGCTTTTTGGTGCTCGCATCGACGTCACCGAGCGAGGCCGACGGCAGCATGCCAAGCGAACCCGTCAGCATCGCCGCGATGTCGGAAAGCATGTCGCCAAACAGGTTGTCGGTGACGATTACGTCGAACTGCTTGGGACGGCGCACGAGTTGCATGCCGCCAGAATCCGCGAGCTGATGCTCGAGCGTGACGTCGGGGTATTCGCGCTTGTGAACCGCGCCGACGACCTCCTTCCACAATACGCCCGACTTCATGACGTTGTTCTTCTCCATCGACGTCAGCTTGTTGCGGCGCTTGCGGGCGAGATCGAAGGCGACGCGCGCGATGCGCTCGATCTCGTAGGTGTCGTAGACCTGGGTGTCGACGGCGCGCTTCTGGCCGTTGCCGAGATCGGTGATGGTTTTCGGCTCGCCGAAATAGACCCCGCCGGTCAGTTCGCGCACGATCATGATGTCGAGCCCCTCGACCAGATCCCGCTTGAGGCTGGAGGATTCCGCGAGCGCCGGATAGCAGATCGCCGGGCGCAGGTTGGCGTAGAGCGCGAGGTCCTTGCGCAACCGCAACAGGCCGGCTTCCGGCCGCACCTCGTAGGGCACCGGGTCCCACTTCGGGCCGCCGACCGCGCCGAACAGCACGGCGTCGGCGGCGAGCGCCCTCGCCATGGTGGCGTCGGTGACACTGACCTTGTCGGCGTCATAGGACGCACCGCCGACGAGCCCGTCCTCGGTTTCGAATTTGACGATGCCTTGCGCGTCCAGCCACCCGATCAGCCGCTTCACCTCCGCCATCACCTCCGGGCCGATGCCGTCGCCGGGCAGGAGAAGCAGCTTGTAAGTCGCCATGACGAAGTCCTTGCGAGATGGATTGCGTTCTTCCGGACGCCGAGTGCAAACGCCGGCGATACGGGAGCCAGATGTCAGATATGGATTCCGGGTTCGCGCTCGGCACGCTTCGGAATGACGGAAATGCCGATTGCTAGGACGGCGTTGCGCCGTTGGCAAGACGCCTTTGCGCCAATTGCCTCGCCTTCCGAAGCTGCCACAATGCGCTGCCGGAGGTTCGAGTTGAGCGCACTAGACCCACAAAACGCGCCTGCGAGCCCCGCGCGGCTGATTCTGATCCTGTCGCTTGCGGCCACCGTCGGCCTCGGCTTGGGCCGATTCGCCTATTCGCTGGTGCTGCCGGACATGCGCGACAGTCTCGGCTGGTCCTATTCGGCTGCCGGCTTCATGAATACGATCAATGCGGCCGGCTACCTCGCCGGCGCGCTGATCGCGGCCTCGGTCGCAAAGCGCTTCGGAACCGTGGCGAGCACGCGCTGGTCAACGGCGGCCGCAGCCGTCTCATTGGCGCTCTGCGCGCTGACGGGAAACTTCATCGTTCTCAGCTTCGCCCGCTTGATCGTCGGAATCGCCGCGGCGATCGGATTCGTCGCCGGCGGAACATTGGCCACGACGATCGCGCAGTCGCAGCCGGCACGATCGAACTTCCTGATCAGCCTGTTCTACATCGGCCCCGGCATCGGCATTCTCTCATCGGGTCTCGTCGCGCCGTTCGTGCTGCAATATTTCGGGCCCGGATCATGGTGGATCGTGTGGTGGGTGATGGCCGCGCTCGCTTTTGTGATGACGGTGCCGATGTTCCTCGCACGCTTCGACGTCGCTGCGGGCGGTCCGCAGACCGCACGGGGGCGCTTCGCGGTTGGCCCCGCCATCATCTTCCTCGCAGGCTACTTCCTGTTCGGCGCCGGCTATATCGCCTACATGACGTTCATGATCGCCTATGTCCGCGACGGGGGCGGCGGCGCGCTGGCGCAAAGCGCGTTCTGGAGCCTGATCGGCCTGAGCACGCTTGCTACGCCGTGGATCTGGCGGCGCACCTTCGGCCTCGACCGCGGCGGTCTCAGCATGGCCATCGTCCTCGGCGTCAACACCATCGGCGCGGCGCTGCCGCTGCTGGGCCATACGCCGCTCTTGCTCGGATTGTCGGCGCTGGTGTTCGGCGTGTCGTTTTTCGCGGTGGTGACATCGACCACCGCGTTCGTGCGCTTCAACTATCCGCCCGCGGCATGGCCCACGGCAATCGCGGCAATGACCATATCCTTCGGCATCGGACAGACGGTCGGACCTGTCATGGTCGGCGCGATCACCGACGCCATGGGCAGCCTGTCCTACGCGCTCAACGTCTCGGCGGCGATGCTCGCGGCCGGCGCGATCCTGTCTGCGTTCCAGCGGCGACTACGGCGCGATCCAACATCCTGAGTCATTTGGAGTGAGGCGTGAAACGCCCCTCACCCGGAGCCTTCGGCTCCGACCTCTCCCCCGGCGGGGAGAGGTAAGGAGACCGCCATCCCGATCCACCTGACAGTGATGGACTCTACTGGATGACGCCACAGGCGATGCGGCCGCCAGCCTCGCCGGTCGGGTCGGTCTTGTAGTCGTCCGCCGCCGCGTGGATGACGATGGCGGTGCCGTCCGGCTTCAGGACCGAATTCGGCTTGTCCTTGTCGAGCGTGACGGCCGTGTTGACCACTTCGAATTTTAATTCGCCCGAGGCGGGCACGACGAGGTTCGGCATGTCGCCGGCGTGGTGACCATCGGCCGCCATCATGCCGTGCTTCTTGTTGGCGGGATTGAAATGACCGCCAGCCGACGTAAACGGCGGCTCGCATTTGCCGACCGCGTGAATGTGAAAAGCATGATCGCCGGGCGGCAGGCCTTTGAGGGCAGCCTTGAGCAGAACCCCGTCATCGACCTGCGTCAGTTCGACGGTGCCGACGTCGGCGCCCTGGGCGTTTTTCAGAGAAGCCTTGGCGGAATTGGCCGAAGCCGCGGTCGCGGTCATGGTCACGAGAGTCGCCGCCGCGAACAGGGTACGAGCGATCATGGAAAACCTCCGGCTGGGGAATCAGGGCTTCGGATATCGGTGCGGCCCACCTATAGCAGCCGGAAATGGCAGCGGCCAGTCGCGTCAGATGCCGCTAAAGGAATTATAACCTTGGTCCTCCCAGTAGCCGCCCTTGTAGTCGTTGGTGACCTCCATCGAGACCACGTATTTCGGGTTTTTAAAGCCGAGCTTGGTCGGAACCCGGATCTTCATCGGATAGCCGTACTTGCGCGGCAGGATTTCGCCGTCGAACTTGAACGTCATCTGGGTCTGCGGATGCAGCGCGCTCGCCATGTCCAGCGGACTGTTGTAGCCGTCGACATCCGCGCACTGGAACCAGCAATATTTCGCACGGGTGTCTGCGCCGACCAGTTTGAGAAAATCGCGCAACGGCGTTCCGCTCCAGCTTCCGATTGCGCTCCATCCCTCGACGCAGACGTGCCGGGTGATCTGCGTGACCTCGGGCAGCTTGTAAAGTTCGTCGAGCGTCCATGATTTGACGTTGTCGACAAGCCCTCGCACCTCGAACGTGTAATCCTCGCGGTCGATGTCCGGCGCTTCATCCTCGGAATAGTAGCCGTTGAAGGGAAACGGCCGAGTGATGTCGGCTTCCGTATAGGTCGGCGCCAGCGTGTTCGGATTGAAGATCGCGGCCTGCACCTTGTCGTTGAACTTTGAAACCTGAGTGAGCAGCTTCTCCGCCGAGAAGCTGTCCGATACGTCGCACCCGGTCAGCAAGGTCAATGCGCCGAGGCTGGCGCCCCCGGCGATGAAACGGCGGCGCGCCGGATCGGGCAGCAATTTCGCCGCGTCCCTGACAAGCAGCTTTTTGTCGACGCCCGGGATCAGAAGCGAACGGAGACGGCGCATGACTAGCTCTCCCAGAGCATGATCCCGAAAGTGGAAACCGGTTTTCAGATAAGCTCATGCTCAATCAAAAGAATCAGGCCAGGTCCGATCAGACCTAGCGACCTGTAACCATCGCGCGCAGGCTTTTTGGCACCAGCAGCGCGAGCGCGACATGCACGACCAGAAACGCGACGATCAGCGCCATGCAGGCGAAATGCACATAGCGCGCGAAATCATAGCCGCCGAACACCGCCGTCAGCCACTGAAACTGGACCGGTTTCCAGATCGAGAGGCCCGACAGCACCACCACGATCCCGACAAGGATGATGGCGGCGTACAACAGCTTCTGCACCTGATTGTATCTCGACAGGTCGGCATGGGACAGCTTGCCGGTCAGCGCCGCTTTGGTATCGGCCGCAACGCCCGATGGCGTGATCGGCCATAGCTTCCGGCGGAAGCGCCCGGTGGCGAGCCCGAGACCAAGATAGACGAGACCGTTGACCACCAACAGCCACATCGCCGCGAAATGCCACAGCAACCCGCCGGCGAGCCAGCCGCCGAGCGTGATCGAACGCGAGAAGGTGAAGTCGAACAGCGGCGAGGCATTGTAGATCTGCCAGCCCGACATGATCATGACGATCATCGCCGCCGCATTGATCCAGTGAACGACGCGCACCCACGCCGGCTGAATAACCTTGACGGGAGGAGAGGCGGTGCGGCCGTCGCTGGCTGATATGCTTGTCATGAGAAAATCCACGTCCGTCGGCCGTCAGTGGCGCATGAGGAAGATGTATAGATATTGTATGCCGGTATTGGTTGCGGCATCGCCGAATATCACCGGATCGAGACACCAACGCGTCACAACTTAGCGATCAGGCCGACGGGATCAAAGCCAGCAGGAACTCCGCCATGACCGCCAACCTGTTTTCGCGCCTGTTCGACGATCTCGACGACGCAGACCGGCTCGCGATCGAAACGCCGGACGGCCGCCGCATCACCTATGGCGATCTGATCGCGTTTTCGGGGCGGCTGGCCAACGTGCTGGCGGCGCGCGGCCTCAATCCGGGCGACCGCGTCGCCGTTCAGGTCGAAAAGTCGGTACCGAATCTCGCGCTCTATCTTGCGGCGTTGCGCGCCGGGGCGGTCTATTTGCCGCTCAACCCGGCCTACACCCTCAACGAACTCGACTATTTCATCACCGACGCCGAGCCGTCGCTAGTGGTCTGCGATCCGTCGAAAGCGGAAGACCTCGCGGCGATCACGGCGAAGGTCGGCGCCAGGGTCGAAACGCTTGACGCCAATGGAAAAGGATCGCTGACGGAAGCCGCAATGGCGGCACGGCCCGAATACATCACGGTCGCGCGGGCCCGAGATGACCTTGCGGCGATTCTCTACACCTCCGGCACCACCGGACGCTCCAAAGGCGCGATGCTGACCCACGACAATCTGGCATCGAACGCTCCAGCCTCGTCGACTGCTGGCGCTTCACCGACCAGGACGTGCTGATCCACGCGCTGCCGATCTATCACACACACGGACTGTTCGTGGCGAGCAATGTCACGCTGCTGGCGCGCGCCTCGATGATCTTCCTGCCGAAGTTCGAGCCCGGCCTCGTCATCGAACTGATGGCGCGCGCCACGGTGCTGATGGGCGTGCCGACGTTCTACACACGCCTGCTGCAAAATCCGGCACTGACGCATGAATCGACCAGCCACATGCGGCTGTTCATCTCCGGCTCGGCGCCGCTGCTCGCCGACACGAACCGCGAATGGTCGGCCCGTACCGGTCACGCCGTGCTGGAACGCTATGGCATGACCGAGACCGGCATGAACACGTCGAACCCCTATGACGGCGATCGCGTTCCCGGCGCTGTGGGGCTTCCCCTGCCCGGCGTCTGCGTCCGCATCGCCGATCCCGAAACCGGCAGGGAACTGCCGCGCGAGGCTATCGGCATGATTGAGGTCAAGGGCCCAAATGTGTTCAAGGGCTATTGGCGGATGCCGGAGAAGACCACGGCGGAGTTTCGCCCCGACGGCTTCTTCATCACCGGCGACCTCGGCAAAATGGACGAGCAGGATTACGTACACATTCTCGGCCGCGGCACCGACCTCGTGATATCGGGCGGCCTCAACGTCTACCCGAAGGAAATCGAGAGCGAGATCGACGCGCTGCCGGGCGTGGTCGAGACCGCCGTCATCGGCGTGCCGCACCCGGACTTCGGCGAGGGCGTCACCGCTCTCGTGGTCCGCGACAAGGGCATCGAGGTGACCGAGGCCGGGGTGCTTGGCGCGCTTGAGCAGCGGGTGGCCAAATTCAAGATGCCGAAGCGCGTGATCTTCATTGACGAGCTGCCCCGCAACGCCATGGGCAAGGTGCAGAAGAATATCCTGCGCGACACCTATGCTGATCTCTATGAGTGAAGTTAGCCCGGAGCAGCCATGAATCGCGCTTCAGGATCCGGTCCACTGCGGGGTATGTTAAGGAAAAGTGAATGCGCTAGCCCTGAACTGCCATTCGCAAATAGCGATTTGAGCGTTGCGCAGGCTGTTTTGACTCCATAAGTATATGTGCAGAATTGCTTGTCGCGGAATCCCAACCGGGTGGCGCCGCGCGCCCGCAACCAGCGAAGGCATCGATGACTATCAGAATCGAACGTCCGCTTTCGCCGCACATACAAATTTACCGCTGGACCCTGACGATGACATTGTCCATCGTCCACCGCGCGACCGGCATGGCGCTCTATTTCGGAACCCTGCTCCTGGTCTGGTGGCTGTTTGCGGTGTCATCCGGGCCCGGCGCCTACGCTGCGGTCCAGTCGTTCACCGCGAGTTGGATCGGCCAGCTGATCGCATTCGGATACACATGGGCGCTGATGCACCACATGCTGAGCGGCGTTCGGCACCTGGTCTGGGATCTCGGTTATGGATTCAAGCCCGCTGAGCGGGAATGGCTCACCCGGGCAACGCTGATCGGCGGCATCCTGCTCACGGTGCTGCTGTGGATCGTGGCCTATGCGATCGGAGGCGGACGATGACCATGCAGCCGCTTTCCCGTCCGAAGTCGATGCGGACGCCGCTGGGACGGGTTCGCAACCTCGGCGCCGCCCATTCCGGAACCAAGGACTTCTGGCGGCAGCGCGTGACCGCGGTCGCCATGGTCCTGCTGATCGTGCCGATGGTCGTGGTCATGATGATCCTGCTCGGCCGCAACCAGGCCGGCGCGGCGCAGATTCTCGGCTCGCCGCCGATCGCCATCATCATGCTGCTGTTCGTCATCGCCAGCATCTGGCACATGAAGATCGGAATGCAGGTGATCATCGAAGATTACGTGCACGACGAGAAGATCAAGCTGATGTCGATCATGGCCAACAATTTCTTCTCCGTCACACTGGCGCTCGCCGCCACTTATGCCATCTTCAAACTGTCATCCGGAGTGTAGTGCATGGCCGGAAACGGCAGCGCGGCGGCCGCCAACGGCAAGGCCTATCCCATCGAAGACCACACTTATGACGTCGTCGTCGTCGGCGCCGGCGGAGCCGGCCTGCGGGCCGTCGTGGGTTGCGGCGAGGCCGGCCTGCGCACCGCCTGCATCACCAAGGTATTTCCCACCCGTTCGCACACCGTTGCGGCGCAGGGCGGCATCTCCGCCTCGCTCGGCAACATGCACAAGGACGACTGGCGCTGGCACATGTACGATACCGTCAAGGGATCGGACTGGCTCGGCGATCAGGACTGCATCGAATACATGGTGCGCAACGCGCCGGAGGCGGTCTACGAACTCGAGCATTGGGGCGTGCCGTTCTCGCGCACCGAAGACGGTAAAATATACCAGCGCTCGTTCGGCGGCATGACCATCGATTACGGCAAGAGCCAGGCCCAGCGCACCTGCGCTGCTGCCGACCGCACCGGCCATGCGATGCTGCACACGATGTATGGCCAGGCGCTACGCCACGCCGCGGAATTCTTCATCGAGTTCTTCGCCATCGACCTCATCATGGACGATCAGGGCGTCTGCCGCGGCGTGATCGCGCTGAAGCTCGACGATGGCACCCTGCACCGCTTCCGCGCCCAAACCACCATCCTCGCCACCGGCGGCTACGGACGCGCCTACGCCTCCTGCACCTCGGCGCACATCTGTACCGGCGACGGCGGCGGCATGGCGCTGCGCGCAGGGCTGCCGCTCCAGGATATGGAGTTCGTCCAGTTCCACCCGACCGGCATCTACGGTTCGGGCTGCCTCGTCACGGAAGGCGCGCGCGGCGAAGGCGGCTATCTCGTCAACGCCGAGGGCGAGCGTTTCATGGAACGCTATGCGCCCTCCGCCAAGGACCTCGCCTCGCGCGACGTGGTCTCGCGCGCGATGACGATCGAACTTCGCGAAGGCCGCGGCGTCGGCAAGAAGAAAGACCATATCTTCCTGCATCTCGACCATCTCGACCCCAAGGTGTTGCACGAGCGGCTGCCCGGCATCTCGGAGTCGGTAAAGATATTCGCCGGCGTCGACGTCACCCGGGAGCCGATACCGATCCTGCCGACCGTGCACTACAACATGGGCGGCATCCCCACCAACTTTCATGGCGAAGTCGTCACAAAGAAGACCGGCGACGACAATGCGGTCGTGCCGGGGCTAATGGCGGTGGGCGAAGCCGCCTGCGTCTCCGTGCATGGCGCCAACCGCCTCGGCTCCAATTCGCTGATCGACCTCGTGGTGTTCGGCCGCGCCGCCGCCCAGCGCTGCGCCGAGAAGCTCACCGCCGGCGCCGAGCAGCCGGATCTTCCCGCAAACTCCAGCGAGATGGCGCTCGGCCGCCTCGACAAATTCCGTTACGCGTCCGGCGGCACGCCGACCGCGAGGCTGCGCGAGAGCATGCAGCGGGTGATGCAGGCCAACTGCGCGGTTTTCCGTACCCGTGACGTCCTGACCGAAGGTCAGAAACTGATTCACAAGGTTTATGACGGGATCGCCGACATCGCCGTGTTCGATCGCTCGCTGGTGTGGAACACGGACCTGGTGGAGACGATGGAATACGACAATCTCATCTCCCAGGCGGTGGTGACGATGGAATGCGCCGCCAACCGGACCGAAAGCCGCGGCGCCCATGCGCGCGAGGATTACCCCAACCGCGACGATCAGAACTGGATGAAGCATTCGCTGGCGCGACTGGGCGATCGCGGCATCACCACGATCGATTATCGCCCGGTGCACGATTTCACGATGACCAACGACGTTCAGTATATCCCGCCGAAAGCGCGGGTATATTGAGAGACAAAAATTTGAGACAGAACTTTCACAGGCCGGACTTCCGGGACGCGAGCAAAAGCGAGCGAACCCGGAATCCGTGGACCGGGTGAAGAGTAGAGTATGGGTTTCGGACCTGCATCCGGCCGGCTATCGCCGCCCCGAACGCATTCCGGAATGACGAAAAGGTGGGACCAGACCGATGGTTAAATTCGCGCTTCCGAGAAACTCAAAGGTGACCGGCGGCAAGACCTGGCCGAAGCCGGAAGGCGCGACCGAAACGCGCGAATTCAAGGTCTACCGCTGGAATCCAGACGATGACAGCAATCCCAGCATCGACACCTTTTACGTCGACGTCAACGAGTGCGGCCCGAGGGTGCTCGACGGCCTGATCTGGATCAAGGACCATATCGATCCGACCCTGACCTTCCGCCGCTCCTGCCGCGAGGGCGTGTGCGGCTCCTGCGCCATGAACATCAACGGCCAGAATACGCTGGCCTGCACCAAATCGATGCACGACGTCGCCGCCGACGCGGTGAAGGTTAGTCCGCTGCCGCACCAGCCCGTGGTGAAGGACCTCGTGCCGGACTTGACGAATTTTTACGCGCAATACGCCTCAATCGAACCATGGCTGAAGACCACGACGCCGACGCCGCAGAAGGAATGGCGGCAGAGCCGCGACGACCGCGAAAAGCTCGACGGCCTCTACGAGTGCATCCTGTGCGCCTGCTGTTCGACGGCTTGTCCGAGCTACTGGTGGAACAGCGACCGCTTTCTCGGCCCCGCCGCGCTGCTGCAGGCGGCGCGATGGGTTAGCGATTCGCGCGACGAAGCCACCGGCGAGCGCCTCGACTACCTCGAGGATCCGTTCCGGCTCTATCGTTGCCACACCATCCTGAATTGCACCAAGGCCTGTCCGAAGAACCTGAACCCGGCGGAGGCCATCGCCATGCTGAAGCTGAAGCTGGTCGAGCGGCAGATGTGATAGGCAGCGCGATAACGAGCCGCGCGCATCACCTCAATCCGTGATCACCATGGCCCAGAAGCGCCGATAGGGCGATGACGGCTTTGCAACCGATGCGACGCCGACACGCCGCGCGCCCGGCATCTGAAGATTGGCGCGATGTCCGCTGCTCTCGGCCCATTGCCTGATCGTTTCGGCGCAAGTGAGAAAACCGGCCGCGACATTCTCGGCCGCCAGCCGTCGATGGACCGGCGCGATCCGGACGAAGAAATTGCCATTCACGTCGTGGCTGATCGTTTCCGCCCGCGCCATCGCCGCGGCTTGTTGTCGCGCGATCCGATCGAGTGCTGCATCGGCGCGAACGGCTGTCAGTCCATGGGCGCGGCGATAGGCGCTGATCTCGGATGCGCAGCCGCCCGCATGAGCCACGCTGTTCGCGACCATGGCCAACACCGCGACCGCAGCCGGTGAAATGAATTTCATGCGAAGCCCCTCACCTCAAGTTCCACGACGTCCCGCTCCGCGACGAGACAGCGGCTAAGGGAACATCGCGCTGCATGAACCGTTAGGTCCGCAAGAGATTCCCGATCCTCCAAGGTCATGAGATTCCCGATCCTCCAAGGTCATGGAAATTGCGGATCGGCTTATTGCCACACGTTAACTTCGGTGGAGACACGCGATGGATATTCAACCGACGGAAGTGCCGCCCGTCAAGCCGGGCCGTCCGACGGAGCCACCGCGCGAAGCACCGCCTGGAAGTCCGCAGCCTGGTCCCGACATTCCCCCGCCAGTGCACGAGCCGGACGCGCCACCCCCGCCTCCGCGAGAAATGCCGGGCCAGACGCCGGAGGAATTGCCGACACCGGCTCCCCCGGCTCCGCCCGCCCAACCACCTGCAACCGATGTGCTCAGGTAGCAACGCGCGAGGCCGCTGGCGTAGCAGCTGAATGCGACATGAATTCCGGACGCTTTTCATCAGGCGCGCCCACAAATAAATCGTCCTTCGCCGCCGACCGCCGCCACATTACAGCCGTATCGCTATCCGTTGATCACGCCACCGTCACCATCGGCCAGCAAGCTCGCGCTCGTTGCCGAAATTTTTGTTGGGATAAAGAAAGATTGTCATGACGAACTTTCGCCTGCTGCTGCTGGCCACGTCGGCTCTCACTGTCGCGTCGTTGACGCCGCCGCCGTCACACGCGCAATCCGCGCCGGTCCAACTCGCGCAGGCTTCCGCGCCGGCCGAACAGAGCGAGGGCGAGCGAAGGCGGAGAGGTCAGTCACCGAACGCCGCGCCGAATCATCAAGCCCCTCCCGGCGCGCCGGCGCGGCCCGCTCCGCCTCATGCAGAACCGCCGAGAACGGCGGCGCCGCCGCCTGCTGCAGCACGGCCTGCCCCGCCGACAGCCGAGCGGCCAAGGCCGGCGACACCACCGTCACACGCAACGCCTCCAGCCGAGCCGCGAGCCGCACCTGCGACGCCTCCAGCAGCCCCGAAGTCTCCCGCGCCGCCAGCCGCCGCCGCGCCGCCGTCTCCATCGAAAAACGCGCCACCGCCGCCGGCCGCAGCAAGACCGGCGCCGACGCCTGCTCCGACCGCGCAACCACAAACTGCGCCGCCTGCCAACGCTGAGCCGAGCCCGGCGCGACGCGGCGAGGGAGGCCGTGGTGGACCTGGACGCGAGCATACCGGACCCGGTGGACGCGGGGGCCCGCCGGCTGGCCGCGGAGGCCAACCGGGCGGCGCAACGCCCGCGCAAACGGCCCCGGCGCCCGGCACGACGCCGGCAGCACCGACTGCAGCACCGACAGCGGCTCCGACGTCGCCCCGCGCGACATCCGCCCCTCCGGCTCCGCCCGCCGCCACGCCGCCGGCCGGAGCCCCGAACGGAACGAAGGCGGACTACCAGCCTTCCGCTCCTGGCAACCGAACGGCGCTGCCGCCCGGCACGCCCGTCTCCCGTCACGGACCGCCTACCGTCACGGCCCCGCTGCCGCCGCCACCGTCAGGGGTGCAGGAATTGGTACCGATCGCGCCCGGCACAGCACGGCAGGGACCGCACAACATCGACGCGTTCCGCTCCGAGCGGCGGCAGACCGAACAGGGCGGCCGCACCATCATCACCGAACCGGGCCGTGTCATCGTGCGCGACCCGAGCGGGCAGTCTTTCATTCGGCACAACGAGGAAGATCGCTTCCGCTATGGCGCGCGCGATGTCCGCCAGGAGCGGGTCGGCAACGACACCCGCAACGTGGTGACGCGGCCGGACGGCACGCAGATCATCACGATCAACGACCGCGACGGGCGGATGCTGCGGCGAATCCGCCGCGATCAGCGCGGTCACGAAGTGATCATCATCGACAACCGCCGCGGCTACGGCGGGGCGGCCGGCTTCGCCGCCGGCGCGGTGGCCGGCGCGATCGGCGGTTACTTCGTCTCGCTGCCGCCACCGCGCATCGCAATTCCGCGCGACCGCTACATCGTCGAGGCCGAAGATGCGCCGCCGGAGGTGATCTATGATACGCTGCTGGCGCCGCCAGTGGAGCCGATCGAGCGCGCCTATACGCTCGATGAAGTCCGCTACAGCCCGATGGTGCGCGCGCGGATGCCGAGCATCGATCTCGACACCATCAACTTCGAGACCGGATCGTGGGACATCTCTTCCGATCAGGCATCGAAACTGCAGGTGATCGGCGACGGCATCAATCGCGCGATCACCCGCAACCCAAGCGAGGTGTTCCTGATCGAGGGTCATACCGATGCGGTTGGCAACGACGTCGACAACCTGTCGCTATCGGACCGCCGCGCGCAATCTGCCGCCGAGTTGCTGACCCAGCGATTCCAGGTGCCGCCCGAAAACCTGGTGACGCAGGGCTACGGCGAGCAGAGCCTGAAGGTGCAGACCGACGGTCCCTCGCGGGAGAACCGGCGCGTCACCGTGCGCCGCATTACGCCGCTGCTGGACGGCGGATCGGCCTCCGCCGCGCCACCCCCGCCGCGCTGATACGCGGTTCAACACATGCGAATGGCCGGGAGCGATCCCGGCCATTTTTGTTATTGTTCGCTGTCATACGCAGGCACAGGCGCGAACCCTACAACCCCAGCTTCTTCCTGCGCTGGCCGAGCGTGCGCAGCCGCAGCGCGTTGAGCTTGATGAAACCGGCCGCGTCGCGATGATCATAGGCCACCGCCCCTTCCTCGAAGGTGACGAGGTCCTGATCGTACAGCGAGTATTTGCTATCGCGACCGGCGAGGATGACGTTGCCCTTGTAGAGCTTGAGCCGCACCTGCCCGGTGACATATTGCTGGCTGTGATCGATCGCGGCCTGCAGCATTTCGCGCTCCGGGGAGAACCAGAAGCCGTTATAGATCAGCTCGGCATATTTCGGCATCAGCTCATCCTTCAGATGCGCAGCGCCGCGATCGAGCGTGATCTGCTCGATGCCGCGATGAGCGACGAGAAGAATGGTGCCGCCGGGCGTCTCGTACATGCCGCGTGACTTCATGCCGACGAACCGGTTCTCGACCAGGTCGAGCCTGCCGATGCCGTTGGCGCGGCCGAGTTCGTTCAGCTTCGCAAGCAAGGCCGCGGGAGACATCCTGTTGCCGTCAATGGCGACCGCATCGCCCTGCTCGAAATCGATCGTGATATAGGTCGGCTGATCCGGCGCGGCCTGCGGATCGATGGTGCGCGAATACACGTAGTCCGGCACTTCCTGCGCCGGGTCTTCCAGCACCTTGCCCTCGCTGGAGGCGTGCAAAAGGTTGGCGTCGACCGAGAACGGCGCTTCGCCGCGCTTGTCCTTGGCGATCGGGATCTGATACTGCTCGGCGAACGCGATCAATTGCTCACGTGAACGGAGGTCCCACTCGCGCCACGGCGCGATGATGGTGATGTCGGGCTTCAGCGCGTAATAGCCGAGTTCGAAGCGGACCTGATCGTTTCCCTTGCCTGTCGCGCCGTGCGCGACCGCATCGGCCCCGACTTTCTCGGCGATCTCGATCTGCTTTTTCGCAATCAGCGGTCGCGCGATCGAGGTGCCCAGCAGATACTGGCCCTCATAGACCGCGTTGGCGCGAAACATCGGGAACACGTAGTCGCGGACGAATTCCTCGCGCAAATCCTCGATGAAAATGTTCTCGTCCTTGATACCGAGCAACTGCGCCTTCTTGCGCGCCGGCTCAAGTTCCTCGCCCTGACCGAGATCGGCCGTGAAGGTCACGACCTCGGCGCCATAGGTGGTCTGCAACCATTTCAAGATAATCGAGGTGTCGAGCCCGCCCGAATAGGCGAGCACCACCTTCTTCACCTTCTTGCTCATGAAAATCCTGTGG
>NZ_MKSM01000136.1 GCF_001897285.1 Nitrobacter sp. 62-23 | reverse complement strand
CTCGCCCACCCAGGAAGCCGTCATGGCCGAGTACGAGGAGTTCGATCATCGTCGTCAGGCGTTGAGCGGCGCCATGGACGTGCTCAATCCGCGTGAACGTCGCATCTTCGAGGCACGGCGCCTCGCCGATGAACCGATGACGCTGGAGGATCTCGCCGCCGAATTCAACGTATCCCGCGAACGCGTGCGCCAGATCGAGGTTCGCGCCTTCGAGAAGGTACAATCGGCGGTGAAAGCCGCGATCGCACGGCAGGAGCAAGCCGCACTCGAAGCCGCTCGCTGACGCTAAAATTATAGAGCCCCGCTTTTGATTCCATCAGAAGCGAGGCTCTATGTATTCCGGCCATCCCTGTCTTCCCGAGACATCAATGCCTGCGACAGGCACGGCCGTGACTCAACCGGACGCCGCGCGCCCCTGCGTCGATTTGCAGGTCAATTCCACGTCGCTCCGAGTTCACGCACTCCGCAGGAACACGAACTCGGTGTCGTCATAGGCGCGGCGTTCGAGTTCGTCATAACAGTCCGGCGCGGCAAACGCAGCCGCGGTTGCTTCCTCGACAACGACCAGCGCGTCCGGCACAAGCCACCCGCCCTCGCGCAGCGAGGTCAGCGCCTGGTCGGCCAGACCTTTGCCATAGGGCGGATCCAGGAACACCAGCGAGAACGGCTCCATCGGATGCGCCGGGCCAAGATGGGTCGCATCGCGGCGATAGACTTTGGTGACGCCGCCGAGCCCGAGCGCCTCGACATTATTGCGCAACAATGCGCGCGCCTCGGCGCCGTTGTCCACGAACAGCGCAAACTTCGCCCCGCGCGACACCGCCTCGATGCCGAGCGCGCCGGTCCCAGCAAACAGATCGAGCACGCGCGCACCGTCCATGGGATTCGCGTAGGCGTGAACGAGGATATTGAACAGCGACTCGCGCAGGCGATCCTGGGTCGGCCGAATCGCATTTGACGCAGGCGACGCGATGTTGCGGCCCTTCAGCCGCCCGCCGACAACGCGCATCGTCAGTCTCGCGGAGTCAGATCGCGCTTGCCATGATAGCCGCGTTTCGGCCGGCGCGGCGGACCGTAACCGTTGGCCTCGGCCTCGTTGCGCGCCCGCGCCTCGTCGCTGCCGGTCCGCTGCACCACGACGCTGCGGCCCTTGCGATCCTCGATCAACGAACGTTTCGTTCTCTCCTTGTTGTCCTTCTTAGAGCGCAGCGGCGTGCCGTCGCGGCCGAGCTTGGGAGCATCGGCTTCGGCGGCGGCGCCGGCGAAATTCGCGTTGGCGAGCGCTGCGATCTTGTCGCCGAGTTGCTCGCGCAGCACGCGGGTCTTGACTTCCTCGACCTCACCTTCCGCGATCTCGGCCAGTTGAAACGGACCGTAGGAAATACGGATCAGCCGGTTCACCTCCAGTCCGAGATGCGCCATCACGTTGCGCACCTCGCGGTTCTTGCCCTCGCGGATCGCGAACGTCAGCCACACATTCGCGCCCTGATCACGCTCGAGCGTGGCGTCGATCGAGCCGTATTTGACGCCGTCGACCTCGACGCCATGCTTCAGCGCATCGAGTTGCGCCTGCGTCACCTCGCCGTGGGCGCGGACGCGGTAACGCCTGAGCCAGCCGGTGTCCGGCAGTTCCAGCGCGCGCGCCAGACCGCCGTCATTGGTCAGCAGCAGCAATCCTTCGGTGTTGAAGTCGAGCCGGCCGACGCTGATCAGCCGCGGCAGACCTGCCGGCAGATTGTCGAACACGGTCGGCCGTCCTTCGGGATCGGCGTGGGTCGTCATCAATCCGCGCGGCTTGTGATAGAGAAACAGCCGGGTACGCTCGCGCTCGGGCAACGGCTGACCATCCACGGTAATGACGTCGCGCGAGGTGACGTCGAGCGCCGGCGAGTTGATGACGCGGCCGTTGACGGCGACGCGGCCCTGCGTGACCCATTCCTCGGCGTCGCGGCGCGAGGCGAGACCCGCGCGCGACATCACTTTCGCGATGCGCTCGCCGGCCTTCTTCGGCTTCGGCTCCGGCCGCGCGCCGCGGCGGTCGTCGTCAGGCCTGCGCTCCCGATAGGCGCCGCGCCCACCGAACGCCGGGCGTTTCGCGAAGACCTTGCTGTCGTCCTCATTGTCACGGCGCGGGCGATCGTCGCGATCCTCCCGGCGCGGGCGTTCCTGCCACGCATTGCGTTCGTTGCGAGGACGGTCACCTGCAGAACGATCCTGTCGCGGGCGATCGAAGCGCGGACGCTCGCTTTGCGGACGATCAAACGTGCGCGGGCCACGCTCGCCGCCCGCAGCACGTTCATCCCGCGATTTCGAGAACCGTGGACGCCCTGCGCCGCCGCGATCATCGCGCGGGCGGGCATCGCGCTTCTCCCAAGGCTTGGATTCGCCACGTTCCGGACGGTCGCCGAACTCCTTGCGCGTCCCGCGCGAACCACGATCCGCCGCACCGCGTGAAAACTTTCTGTCACCGGCAGGGCGATCCCCGCGCGGCTCATAAGCGCGCTTCTCGCCACCGCCCTGGCGCGGCGGACGCGCGCCATAAGGCCGATCGCCTTGCGGCCGCGCACGCTGCGGGCGGTCGCCGTCTTTCCGGAAACCTTCGCCTCGCGGGGTGTAGGGAGGTTTCTCCCCGAATTTCTTATCGGCAAAGCGCCTTGCAGGGCGCGCCTCGTCACGGTCAGCGCGCGGCGCGCGATCGTCACGTTTGAAGGCCGGCCGCTCACCGCGGGGTGAATCCCCGCGCGGCGCGTAGGCACGCTTGTCGCCGCCGTCGTCGCGTTTGAAGCGAGGCCGCGCGGCGTCACCGCCATCGCGTTTGCCCGCATAGGGTTTCCTCGCACCCGCCGGTGACGTCCGGGCATAGGGTTTCGCACCAGCAGCCTTGCCGGTTGAGGACCGCTTGCCGCCTTCGTCCCGCGCCGGAAGGCCGCGCTTGGCGAGCTTCTTTTCCGGCCCGCGCGCCGCACCGGATCGGCGCTTGCCGCCTGGGGGACGATCACGCCGGCCACGTGCATTGTCTTTATCGGTATCGCGGGGCATGAATGTTCTCGCAAAAGCAACCGGCCGGCGGCGACGCCGACCCCGAGGATGAGCATAACGGTCTCGCGCGCGGTTCTTGTCCGAAGCACCGTCTTGCGAAAAACCAATTCAAGTTTTGAGCGCGCCTCTTAACAGGGTTCTCGCCGGAGCGCGATCAGCAAAAGCGGATGCGCCCCGGGAAACCAGACATGACCGCAACAAGTTTCATGGATTTGGCGCTTGAAGCCGCCGAAACGACGGGAAAGTCGGGCGAAGTGCCGATCGGCTGCGTCATCGTGCGGAACGGCGAGGTCATCGCGGCGGCCGGAAACCGCACGCTGACCGACCGCGATCCCACGGCGCATGCCGAAATCCTGGCCCTGCGGGCCGCCGCGCACGCCATCGGCAGCGAGAGGCTGACCGGCTGCGATCTCTATGTGACGCTGGAACCCTGCACCATGTGTGCGGCTGCGATCTCGTTCGCGCGGATCCGGCGGCTCTATTACGGAGCGGCGGACCCGAAAGGTGGCGCGGTGGATTCCGGCGTCCGCTTCTTCGCCGCGCCAACCTGCCATCACCGGCCGGAGGTGTATCCAGCGGTCGGCGAAAACCAAGCGGCGACGCTGCTGCGCGATTTCTTCAAGGCGCGGCGGTGAAGAACTGCCTCAGTGCCCTCGCGGTCTCGTCCGGCGCTTCTTCCGGCAGGTAGTGGCCTGAATTCACCGCGCCGCCCGTCACGTTGGTTGCCCAGACCCGCCATGCATCGAGCGGCCTTGCCGAGGCCGCGGCGGCGATGCCCGCATCGCCCCACAGCGCCAGCATCGGAATGGTGATCTTTTTGCCCGCTTCGAGATCGACCTTGTCGATCTCGAAATCGGCATGGGCGCCGGCGCGATAGTCCTCGCACATCGCATGGACCCGCGAAGGATCGCGGCACGGCGCGAGATAATGCTCGAGCGCGCGCGGATCGATGGCATCGAGCGTGCCGGATCCGGTCTTGCGCGCCATCGTCTGCTTCAGGAAAAAATCCGGTTGCCCGGTGATGAGCTTCTCCGGCAGCGGATCGGGCTGCGCGAGAAACGCCCAGTGATAGATTTTCAGCGCCGACAGCCGGTTGATGCGCGACCAGTAATCGTAAGTTGGCAGGATATCGAGCACGGCGAGTTTCGACAGCCGTCCGGGATGATCGAGCGCGAGCCGATAGGCGACGCGGCCGCCGCGGTCGTGCCCCGCCAGCGCGAAATACACGTGACCGAGCTTCTCCATGGCCTCGATCAAGGTTTCAGCCATCGCGCGCTTGGTATAGGGCGTGTGGTCCGCATCGCTCTCAGGCATGTCGGACCAGCCGTAGCCGGGCAGATCGGGAATGATGACGGTGAAGGCGTCGGCGAGTTGCGGGGCAACCTTGTGCCACATCACATGCGTCTGCGGAAAACCGTGCAACAGCAACAGCGGCGGTCCCTCGCCTCCGACGCGCGCGAAGATGCGGCCCGACGTTGTGTTGATCCATTCGGAGGCATAACCGGGAAACAGATCGGCAAGGTCGGGCATGGCTGATCCCTTTCATCTCCGGTATCCGAGTGGCACGATCCGGTCCGGAATGCACCTGACACCGGATTCGAGACGATTGCGGCCGCCAATGCAACCCGTCGCAACACCCGCGCGGGATGAAACTATACGCCGCTCTCCCGCTCAACCGCTTGGAAGCCGATGTCGCGGCGGCAGAAGCCGTCGGGCCATATGATGCGATCCACCGCCTCGTAGGCGCGCGCCTGCGCCTCCGCAACCGTCTTGCCCGAGGCGCAGACATTCAGCACGCGCCCGCCATTGGCGAGGATGCGACCGCCCTCCTCCTTCGTTCCGGCCTGGAAAATCTCCACGCCCTCGACCTCGGCCGCGGCGTCGAGCCCTTCAATGGGCGTCCCCTTTGCATAGTCGCCGGGGATACCTGCATTGCCCGGCGCTTTCGTCAGCAGCACGGAGTCGGCGATTTTCCAGGCCAGCGCATGTTCGCGGCCGCAGGAACCGAGCAGGAGAATATTCATGAACGACTGCCGATAACGGAGGCGCAACAGAAGGGAGCCAGATGCCCGCAGGCCCTGCACAACTATTGCCGAACGCGCCGGAATCCGTCGAGGATACCTACGGCCATGTGCGCGTGCGCGGCGCCTGGATCTGACGAATGCGTACTTCCGCCCACTTCCGATCACTATCCGTATCGCCGCTTTAAAACTAACATAAAGTTGATTGTTCGATGCAATTTCGGGCGATAGTTTACAGATCGGGTGCAGTTGGCACTCGCTCCCAGCCTATATCTTCTTAAACGTCATCGACGCATTCTTCGCGTGTCCGCATACTTCCAGGAACAGCAGAGCATTCTTCAGAATGAAAGCGGGTTGCTGGAGCCCGCTATGGAGACCAAGTCCGTGAAGCAAGCGCAAGAGCGACATGTCAGCGAGGCGCGCGATCCCGTGCTGATCGATCTCGCGCTGCAGGGCGGCGGATCGCATGGTGCATTTACCTGGGGGGTGCTTGATCGGCTCCTGGATGAGCCATGGCTACGCATCGACGGGATATCGGGTACGTCGGCCGGCGCAATGAACGCTGTCGTGCTGGCCAGTGGTTTTGCGATCGATGGGTCCGCCGGCGCTAAGTCCGCGTTGAACGCGTTCTGGCGGCGGGTCGCAGATTCGGCGCGGTTCAGCCCCATCCGGCGAAGCCCTCTGGACGTTTTCCTGGGCCGCTGGACCCTCGACACGTCCCCTTTCTATCTCGCTTTCGATCTGGCGAGCCGGGTTTTTTCGCCTTATGACCTGAATTTAGCCGGCGCCAACCCTCTGCGCCAGGTGCTTGCCGAATCCGTCGATTTCGCGCAGGTTGCGGATTCTCCAATTCAGTTGTTCGTCACGGCAACGAATGTTCACACCGGCCGCGGGCGCGTTTTTCGCAACGCCGAGCTTACACCCGAGGTTCTGCTTGCGTCCGCGTGCCTCCCGACTCTCTTTCAAGCCATCGAGATCGAGGGCGAGCCTTACTGGGATGGCGGCTACTCCGGCAATCCGACGATCACGCCACTCGTACGCGAGTGCAAGTCGCAGGATACACTTCTCGTGGCCGTCAATCCGGTTGAACGAGCCGGGACACCACGCTCCGCGCGTGAAATACTCGACCGACTGAACGAAGTCTCGTTCAATGCCACGCTACTTAAGGAGCTGCGTATGATCGCGCTGTTGCGACAGGTCGCGGACGCGGGGAACTCCGAAGGACGCAAATGGGCCGAAATGCGCATTCATCTCATCGCGAGCAAGGTTCTTGCCGAACTCGGAGCATCGTCGAAATTCAACGCAGAATGGGACTTCCTTTGCATGTTGCGCGAGGAGGGCCGCCGTGCCGCCGAGGCCTTCCTGATGGCGGACAGCAAAAACCTTGGCAAGCAATCATCAATCGATCTGGATATCCTGTTGCAGCAAGTTTGATGCCATGGGCCTCGTCGAACTCTTCGTTGACCTCGGACCTCCGATCTGGCTCCCGCCCATCTCCCGATCGATCGGGTATGAGTGATCCTGAAGCTGCTGCCTGGGCCGGAAGCGCCGACATCCGCAGGCGAGAGTTGAAACTTCCCAGCCAGGACCTCGTAGGGCAAGGGCAACTCCCGGAGCGGCGCCTTGTCCTTCGGCACTACCTTGCTACCTTTCTTCGGCTTGACCATCGAGCAACCTCCTAGGTCAAGTCAGTCCGATCCGGCGTTCGCACCAAGTCGGCCGCTTTGTCAGTAGATTATGGAGCCTGTCGTCGTGGGGAAGAAAGAGACCATCGCGCATCACGAGGCTGGACACGCCGTGATCGCGCGCGTGCTGGACATCCCGGTAAGCTACGCGACCCTCGATGAACTCGACGGCGCCAGCGCCGTGGTGACGAGGTCAAGGGCGACACACCTCGCCTTCGACGACCTCGAGGCGCCGGAGAAGTACGCCATGGTGGCGCTGGCCGGCCCGCAGGCCCAGCATCACTATCGTCCCATGTCCCTCGCGGCCCAGGATCGCGCGTGCGACGGTAGCTGGCGCGTGGATCGCGCCAACGCGACCAGCCTTCTGGCGATGCTGGTTTTGCGGCAGCACGGCAAGCCTGCGATGCCGGGCAGCTACGTCGAGTTGGACGGCCCCGAGACAGAGGAGTTCGGCCGCCTATTCAGCCGTACGACCCAAAAGACTGCCGATCTGGTCCGGGAAAACTGGCCTGCGATCCAGCGCGTCGCTGCGGCCCTGCTGAGCCGTGCCGCGCTCACCGAAGAGGATATCGACGCGCTGATCGCGGAGCACGACAACTAGTGGTCCAATTCTAACATTTGCATCCCGTTGCCGCAGGGAGTTCTTGCAAATGTTAGAATCAAAGGACCACTAGCAACTATCAGGTTTCTAGTGGAGTTTTGAATTTGACATTCGCCTGACACGTTCGCTGCAAAGTGGGTAGCGAATGTCAAATTCACTCCACTAGGTGCTATTTTTGCATTCCATCTACCGCAATCCCAGCGGCGAGCGACGATAGCCGCTATTCCGGGCCTTGTTCCTGCATACGGTTGGGCTGCACGCCAGCCTTCATGTCCGACTTCAGAGGGGGCCTTCATGTCGCACTCGTCGATCCGCTCGGCCGCGAAAGCCTGACCATGGTCAAGGAGGTCGTGTCATATCACACCGATCGCGGAGCGCGTGGCGAAGTGCGTCGAGATCGATCCAATGGCCGATATCCTTTAATTCAACTGGCAACCGCCTGCGCCAATTGGGATGCTCATTCAGCGTGCCCGGAATGTTCGGCTGATCCTTCAACCCGATCAGGTCGTCGAGGGCAATCGCGAGTATGCGCGAGGGTGTGCGCGCGAGAAATTCAATGGCTCCAAAAAAGCTCTTCGATACGATATATTCTTCGCCTAGCTTCCATTCCAACGCGCGGCGTGCATGCGTCCGCATCTCGTCTGTCTCGCCGGGATCGAGGCCAAGGCCACGCTTGAGCTTGAGATCGGAATGCGATTGCCAGCCTGCGAATGAGGCAAGGTCATGCGTGTTGAAGGTCACAAGCGCGTTTACGGCATAACGAGACGACCCGAAAAACGCGCCGTCATGACTGCGCTCGAACATCATCACCTTGTATGACCATACGCCCCATGTCGCGAGGATGTCGCGAAAGCCGTCCGGCACCGTTCCCAGGTCCTCACCGATCGTGATGCAGCGCTGATCGACGCTCTCCTGCGCGATGACCGCGAGCAGCGCCTCCAGTGGCATTTCAACATAGACGCCGTCCCGCGGCGACGTTCCCGACGGTATCAGGTAAAGCCGGTTGAGACCGAGGACATGATCCAGCCGTATCGCTCCGGCGTAGCGCATCGACGCGCGCAGCATCTCGCGAAATGGTGCGAAGCCGTTCGCCTCGAGTCCGGCGGCGTTGAATCCCGCCAGTCCCCAGTCCTGCCCGGCTGTATTGAGTTGATCTGGCGGCGCGCCGACTGAAAGTGCGCGCGAGATGGCAACCTGCTCGCTCCAGGCGTCGAACCCGCCGGCCTGCACGCCGACAGCGACATCGAGATAAAGCCCGACCGCCATTCCGCGTTTGGCGGCGAGATCTGCGCATGACTGTAACTGAGCCGCCGCGCACCATTGCACGAACTCCACGAATTCGATCTCGGTACGCTGCGGACCATTTCGAAAGGCTTGAATTCGAGCATCATCAGGCCGCCGCCACTCCTCCGGCCATTGCCACCACGGCAGCAGATCGAATTGCCGTCGCAGCACCTCGAAACACGCAAAACGCCGCAACGATACCCCGCGCTCCTGCTTGAACGACTCGAACGCAACGAGATCGGCCGCATGGGCAGTATTGCCCCTATCTATGGTCTGGAAGATCTCGAACGCGTGCCGAAGCGCTGCCAACTTCAATTCCGCAACAGCCGCGTAGTCGATCAGGTCGCCGGAGCGGGCGCGATCGAACTGTTCGCGATGCCGCGTCAGCCACGAACCCGGAAAATGCGGCAGCCTTTCGGGATCAACGTAAAGCGGATTGAGGAACAGCCGGCTGTTTGGCGCATAGGGACTGCATTCGAGCGGCCGGTCAACGAACAGCGCATGAAGCGGGTTGAGCCCGATCCCCGCGCACCCCCAGCCCGCAGTCAGTTCGATCAGCGTGGCAAGGTCCGTGAAATCGCCGATTCCCCAATTGCGCGACGACGCCAACCCGTAGAGTTGAACCGAAAGAACCCAGGCTCTGTCGAACGACCATCCCTGATAAGCTCCCGCAGGCGTCACCAGCAACGGAATCGAATCGATCTTATGTCCGTGCTCTCTCTCGATCTCCAACCGGTATGTTCCGATAGGGATCGCAGGCGGCAAATCGATCGTTTCGCCAGCCACACACCCTCGCGCGAGTATCTGGTTGGATTCAACAAGCCGCCAGCCAAGACCGTCCGCTTCGGCACGCACCGGCACTAGCCGACTGTCGGCGTCGGCGACGACAACGACGGGTTGCTTCAGGAACGGATGCCGCGAAGGAGGCGGCAGACCGTCAATCACGGCGCGCAGCCGTTCGCCGCTCACCACATGACGGTGGCCCTGCCCGTCGATAAATTCCAGCTCGATGCCATACTCTCGCGCTTTTGAATAAACATCCATTCCCCAGCCCCGAGCCGAAGGCATCACAATCCGGGATTTCGATTGTCCGTGATTTCGTCGGAACGACGTCACGGGAAGAGTTAACACCATGGCGGGATCGCAGTTCCACCGGGAACTTTGCGACGCCGCATGAGTTAGCGCCCGGGTCCTTCATTCACAAGCAGATCGGCAGCGCGTGATGTTCGTATCAACGCAGAAGAACGTGCCGTTACGGGTAGGCGAACGCGGTGCAGCCACAGGCAGTTTCCACATCGAGGATGTATATCCCTGCGTGGACAGCGGACGATTTTCGGTCAAGCGCGTTGCAGGCGACGTCGTTGACGTCTGGGCAGATATTTTCAGAAGCGGTCACGATATCATTGCCGCGCAGCTGATCTGGCGGCGAGAGGCGGATAGGGATTGGCGAAAATCGCCGATGACGCTGCATGACAACGATCGCTGGTTCGGCAGCTTCACGCCTCGCGATCCCGGGCGCTTCGTCTACGCCATCGAGGCCTGGACCGATGAATTCGCCACATGGAAGCACGGCTTCGAGCTGAAGCAGAAGGCCGGTCAGGACGTTTCCCTCGATGCGCTCGAGGGAGCCGCGCTTCTGACGCGCGCGGAGTACGGCGGCGAGGAAGCCACCACCGTCATCGTCCGCCAATGCGAGAACTATCTGAAAAGCGGCGATCCCGCGTGCCTGCTTGTGCCGGAACTGGCGAGCGCCATGGCGGAGAGCCTCGAACGCGGAGACCTCACGCGGTCCCAGCTTTACCCGTTGACGATCGACCGCAATCTGGCCGTGGCGGGAGCTTGGTACGAGATGGTGCCCCGCAGCCAGAGCCCTGTTCCGGGGCAGCACGGCACCTTCCGCGATTGCATCGCGCGCCTGCCCGATATCGCCGCAATGGGGTTCGACGTTCTCTACCTTACGCCGATTCATCCGATCGGCAGAACCAATCGCAAGGGCCGCAACAATGCGCTGACCGCCGCCGAAAATGACTTCGGCAGTCCCTACGCCATCGGCGGACGCGAGGGCGGGCACGATGCGATCCATCCCGAGCTTGGTACCTTCAATGACTTTCGTGATCTGGTCTCCGCCTGCAAGGCTCAAGGGATGGAGATCGCACTCGACATCGCAGTACAGTGTTCGCCCGATCATCCCTGGCTGACACAGCACCCCGACTGGTTCAAGCGGCGCCCTGACGGCACGATGCGCTATGCGGAAAATCCTCCAAAAAAATACGAAGACATCGTCAATCCTGATTTCAGTTGCGACGATGCTGGCTCGCTGTGGAATGCGCTACGCGACGTTATCCTGTTCTGGGTGAACCAGGGCGTGCGCATCTTCCGGATCGACAACCCGCACACCAAGCCGTTCAACTTCTGGGAATGGCTGATCCGCGAGGTCCAGACGAAAGACCCGGGCGTCATTTTCCTCGCCGAGGCGTTCACGCGGCCGAAGGTCATGAAGGGACTGGCGAAGCTCGGCTTCACACAGTCGTACACCTACTTCACCTGGCGCACCCGAAAATGGGAAATCGAATCCTACCTTACCGAACTGACAGGGCATCCTGAACGCGACTATTACCGACCGAATTTTTTCGTCAACACGCCCGACATTCTGCCCTACCACCTGCAGAGCGGCGAAGCGTGGATGTTCAAGTCGCGCGTGGCGTTGGCGGCAACGCTATCGAGCAGCTACGGAATCTACAATGGTTTCGAGCTTCTGGAGCATGAAGCCATTGCAGGACGGGAAGAATATCTCAACTCGGAAAAGTACGAGATCAAGGTCCGCGACTGGAATGCGCCTGGCAACATCAAGCCTTACATCGCCGCGCTCAATCGCGCGCGTCGCGGCAATCCAGCGCTTTTGCAGACCCGCAATCTGAGATTTCTTCCGATTGATAACGACCAGATCATCGCCTTCGTCAAGCAAACAACCGACGCCAGCAACACCATCGTCGGCGCCATCGCGCTGTCGCGTGATGCTTCCGAATTCTGGCTGCCGCTCGATTCCATCCGTATCCGGGTCGCAGACGACCTGACGCCTCCTGTCGCATTGGAGAACATCATTACTGAAGAGCGTCACGCGATCGAGTGGGGTGGCGTGCGTTTGAGGATCGATCCGCTTCGCGATCCCGCGCTTTTATTTCGTTGTCTGGCGTGAGGCTTGTCATGAACGAAATGACCCAAATCCGTGCCGACAGATCCGTACAGACCAGCGATCTCTGGTACAAGGACACCATCATCTATCAGCTTCACGTCAAGGCCTTCGCCGACAGCAACAACGATGGTATCGGCGACTTCGTCGGCCTGACAAGCAAACTCGATTATCTTCAGGAATTGGGCGTCACCACGCTTTGGCTTCTGCCGTTCTATCCGTCTCCAGGGCACGACGATGGCTATGACATCGCCGACTACGGTTCCGTCAATCCGGATTTCGGCACGATGAAGGATTTTCGCCGCTTCATCTCCGAGGCGAAGCGCCGTGGACTTCGGGTGATTACCGAACTCGTCATCAACCACACCTCTGATCAGCACAGATGGTTCAAGCGCGCGCAGCGCAGTCCGCCCGGATCGAGCGCGCGAAACTGGTACGTCTGGAGCGATACCGACAAGAAGTACCAGGGCACGCGGATCATTTTCACCGACACGGAGAAGTCGAACTGGGCGTGGGATGCCGAGGCCAACGCCTATTACTGGCACCGCTTCTTCACACACCAGCCCGATCTTAATTTCGACAACCCGCGCGTGGTCAGAGCCGTCGTTCAGGTCATGAAGCGATGGCTCGACGCGGGCGTCGACGGATTTCGGTTGGATGCCATTCCATATCTGTGCGAGCGCGACGGCACCAACAACGAAAACCTTCCCGAAACACATGCGGTGATCAAACACATTCGCGCTGAGCTCGATTCCTACGCCAAGGGAAAGGTTCTCCTCGCCGAAGCCAATCAATGGCCGGAAGATGTGCAGTCCTATTTCGGCGACGGCGACGAGTGCCACATGGCCTATCATTTCCCGCTGATGCCGCGCATTTATATGGCGATCGCGCAGGAAGACCGGTTTCCAATCACGGACATCCTGCGGCAAACGCCCGATATTCCCGCAAATTGCCAATGGGCGATGTTCCTGCGCAACCATGACGAGCTGACGCTCGAAATGGTGACAGATATCGAGCGCGACTATCTCTGGTCGACCTATGCCGCCGATCCCCGCGCTCGCATCAATCTCGGTATTCGTCGCCGCCTGGCGCCCTTGATGGACAACGACCGGCGCAAGATCGAGCTGATGAATTCGTTGCTGATGTCGTTTCCGGGCACGCCGATCATCTATTACGGCGACGAAATCGGCATGGGTGACAATATCTATCTCGGCGATCGCAACGGCGTTCGTACCCCCATGCAGTGGACGCCAGACCGCAACGGCGGCTTTTCGCGTTGCGATCCGGCTCGCCTCTACGCGCCACCAGTCATGGATGCCGTCTACGGCTACGAGTCCGTCAACGTCGAGGCTCAGTCGCGAAGCCTATCGTCCTTGTTGAACTGGATGAAGAAGCTGATTTCGGTTCGCAAATCCAGCTACGCTTTCGGCCGCGGCACCATGTCCTTCGTACGCTCATCGAATCGCAGTGTGCTCGCTTACATGCGGCAGCACGGCGACGAGGTTCTGCTCTGCGTCGCCAATCTGTCCCGGTCGGCACAAGCCTCCGAACTCGATCTGTCAAACTGGAAGGGTCGCTCGCCAGTCGAAATGCTGGGGCGAACGACATTTCCCGATATCGGCGAGCTGGCCTATCTGATCACGCTTGCCCCCTATGGATTCTACTGGTTTCAACTGACTGAAAAGCCCCCCTCCCCGAACGTCGCGACGGTGATGGTGCCGGACTATGAGACCCTCGTGGTTCCCCTGGGCTCGACCTGGATGTCGCTGGCGCGGACCCGCTCGATCTTCGAGCGCGACGTCCTGCCCTCGCATCTCGCCCGCGCCCGCTGGTTCCCGGAGCGATCGGCCAGCGCCATCACCGCGCGCGTCCCGGCGGCGATACCGCTCATGAAAGATCAGATTTCCCGGCCATGGCTGATGATCTTCGATGTTACCCATCGCGGCCAGTCGGGACGATACGCGATGCCGATCAGGATCCGATGGGACCGGCTTGACCGTCGCAATTTCGATTCCCGAAACATCGCCGCGGTGCGGCAGGGATCGCGCGAAGGAACGCTGATCGACACCGCTCATGAGAGCGACTTGATCGCTGGCATTATCGATGGCCTGCGCCAGCGAGCAAGCTTCGAGGAAGGCGAATTGCTGCTTTCCTACAGGCCCACGGAACGGCTCGCCTCGATTGCGGAGGAGCCGATCTCCAATGTGCGCGCGGTGCAGACCGAACAGTCGAACAGCACCGCACTGGTGGATAACAAGTTTGTCGTCAAGATCTATCGCAAGCTGGAAAACGGCATCAACCCGGAAGCGGAAGTGGGCCGCTTCCTGACCGACGTCGCCGGGTTCGCCAATACGCCTGCTCTGCTCGGCAGCGTGGAATTGACGGGACCCGATGTTCAGGCTGCCGTCGCCATCGTTCATGCCTTTGTCGGCAACCAGGGCGACGCATGGACCGTCAGCAGCGCCGCGCTGGATCGCTTTATCGACGAGCAGCGGCTGGTCGGGGCGAGCGATTCGGTTCCGGCGCTGGAGGAGAAGGCGGCATACCAGCGCTATATGATGCAAACCGGCAAACGGGTCGCCGAAATGCACGTCGCGCTGGCCGGCCACGACGACATCGCGGACTTCCGGCCAGAACCCCTGACTGCTTCGGGCATCGCGCAACTTGTCGATCGGCTGATGGCGCGCGCCGAGAGAACATTCGACCGCCTCGCCCAAGCCAAGCTTTCCGAGTCGGATCAACGTCTTGCCGGCCAACTTCTGAACATCCGTCGGTCGCTGCATGACCAGCTCACGGAACTGCTGCCGCCTTCTATTCAGATGCACAACATCCGGCACCATGGCGATTTTCATCTCGGGCAGATCCTCGTCGTCCGCGACGATATCTTTATCATCGACTTCGAAGGCGAACCCCGCCGAGTTCTTTCCGAACGGCGAATGAAGGCGCCGGCAGCCCGCGACGTCGCCGGCTTGATCCGGTCCATCGACTATTCCGTGACTTCAGCGCAAGAGCGCGCCCTCAAGACTGGAACGGACGACGACGGCCGGCTGGCCTCGGCCTTGTCGGCATGGCGCGATGAGGCGACGCAAAACTTCCTGACGGCCTACCGCGAAGCGATGTCCGATCTCCGGCTATGGCCCCAGGATGAGGACCAAGCCGACAGCACGCTGCGATTCTTCCTGCTCGAGAAGGCCTTTTATGAAATCGACTATGAACTCGCGCATCGTCCCGACTGGCTTCGCGTTGCTTTGAGCGGCGCGCTGCGCGTGCTGCGCCAATAGGAAGCGAGATCGCGCATGACCGAACTGTCTTCCGAAGCCCGCGCCATCGTCGAAGGACGGCATTCCGATCCCTTCCACTATCTTGGCTGTCATCGCGAGAATGACCGCAGGGTGGTCCGCGCCTATCTGCCCGAGGCCTCCGAGGTGCGCGTCGTCGACGAGCACGGCGAAGAGACTGCGCTAATGCGCATTCATGACGCCGGGCTTTTCCTGGGCGACCTGCCGAACGGCGCCGAACGCTACCGTCTCCGCGCGCGCTATGGCGCCGACATGGTCGAACTCGAGGACCCTTACCGCTTTTTGCCGATCCTCAGCGATTTCGATCTCTATCTGCTTGGCGAGGGCACGCATCAGAGGCTCTATGACAAACTCGGCGCCCATCCGATGACAATGGATGGCGTCGACGGCACGGGATTCGTCGTGCTTGCGCCCAACGCGCGGGCCGTCGCCGTCGTCGGAGATTTCAATTTCTGGGACCGACGCCGACATCCGATGCGCGTGCGGGCCAACGGATTTTGGGAATTGTTTATTCCGGGCGCGCGGACAGGCGACCGCTACAAATTCGCGATCACAGACCAGAGCGGTGGCCCGCTGCCGTTGAAATCCGATCCGATGGCTTTTGCCGCAGAAGTGCGGCCGAACACCGCCTCAATCGTATTCGACGAGACCGCGCTTCCTCACCCCACGCCGGCCGCCGCCACGATCAATGCGCGCAACATGCCGATCTCGATCTACGAGGTCCATCTCGGATCGTGGCGGCGTGGCGACGGCAACCGCTGGCTATCGTACCACGAACTCGCGGAAACGCTGCCGCCCTATGCCAACGACCTCGGCTTCACGCATGTCGAATTGATGCCGGTGAACGAGCATCCGTTCGACGGCTCCTGGGGCTACCAGCCCACCGGTCTTTATGCACCGACCAGCCGTTTCGGTCCGCCTGAGGATTTCGCGCATCTGATCGATGCCTGCCATCGCGCGGGACTTGGGGTTTTGCTGGACTGGGTGCCCGGCCACTTTCCCGACGATCCCCACGGGCTCGGCCGTTTCGATGGCACGTCGCTTTACGAACATGCCAATCCCTTGCAGGGCCGCCACCTCGACTGGGACACCCTGATCTACAACTATGGCCGCACTGAAGTCGTCAATTTTCTCGTCGCCAACGCCTTGTTCTGGCTCGATCGTTACGGTGTGGACGGCCTTCGCGTCGATGCCGTCGCCTCCATGCTCTATCTCGATTACAGCCGTCCCGAAGGCGGCTGGATTCCCAACAAGCACGGCGGCCGGGAAAATCTCGAAGCCATCGAATTTCTGCGCCGGTTCAATCGAGAAGTATTCGGACAATTCCCTCACGCCACGACGGTGGCAGAGGAATCGACGGCATGGCCGCAAGTCTCGCGCCCGACCGAGTTTGGCGGCCTGGGCTTCGGCTACAAATGGAACATGGGCTGGATGCACGACACGCTGAACTACATCGGCAAGGACCCGATCTATCGCAAGCACCATCACGGCCAGATCCTGTTCGGGCTGCATTATGCGTTCTCGGAAAACTTCATCCTGCCGCTGTCCCATGACGAAGTGGTGCATGGCAAACGATCGATCCTGGGCCGCATGCCGGGCGATGACTGGCAGCGTTTTGCAAACTTGCGCGCCTATTACGCGTTCATGTTCGGCCACCCCGGTAAGAAGCTGATGTTCATGGGCGCGGAGTTCGGCCAGGAACGCGAGTGGAACCACGATCACGCGCTCGACTGGCATCTTCTCGATCAGACCCGGCACTGGGGCATACAGAATCTCGTTCGCGACCTCAACGCGCTCTATCGCACTCTGCCGGCGCTGCACGAACTGGATTGCGATCCGGCCGGATTCGAATGGATCGTCGCGAACGATGCTGATCGCAGCGTCTTCGCTTGGATGCGTAAGGGCGACAACGGACGGTCACGCTGTCTCGTGGTCGCCAATTTTACGCCTACGGTCCATCGCGGGTACCGCGTGCGCGTGCCCTTCGCAGGCAAGTGGCGCGAAACGCTCAATACCGATTCCGCGCATTACGGCGGTAGCAACCTCGGCAACGACGGTATGGTCGAGACGCTGGGCGGCGTCATCCCCGAACTCAGCCTGACGCTCCCGCCGCTCGCGGTGATCTTTCTGGTGCCGGAATCTGCATGATGAAAATCTCGGAAGGCACACATGTCGGCCTCGGTTCGAACTGGGATGGGCGCGGCACGAACTTCGCGCTTTTTTCGGCACATGCGGAAAAAGTCGAACTTTGCCTGTTTGACAGCCAGGGACGGCGGGAGATCGAGCGCATAGCCCTGCCCGAGCACAATGAGGATGTCTGGCATGGCTACCTGAGCGACGTCGCGCCCGGTCAACTCTACGGCTATCGCGTGTACGGACCCTACGATCCCCCGCACGGGCACCGCTTCAATCCGCACAAGCTGCTGCTCGATCCTTACGCGAAGAAGATCAGCGGACGGCTCGTCTGGAGCGATGCGCATTTCGCCTACCGCACCGGCAGCCCGCGCGAGGATCTGTCCTTCGACCGGCGCGACAATGCGCGCGCCATGCCGAAAGCCACCGTCACCGACGAGACGTTCAACTGGGGCCGACGCGAGCCGCGCCCCAGCATTCCCTGGGAAGACACGATTATCTATGAAGCGCACGTCAAAGGCCTGACCAAGACGCATCCGGATATATCTCCCGATTTGCGCGGCAGCTACCGCGCACTCGCGGCCCCTGCCATGATCAATCATCTGCGCCGGCTCGGCGTCACGACGATCGAACTGCTGCCGATTCACGGCTTCGTCGACGATCGGCATCTCGTCGAGCGTAAGCTGAGCAACTATTGGGGGTATAATTCCATCTCGTTCCTCGCGCCGGAACAGCGTTTCGCGAAGAACGATGCGCTCAATGAATTCCGCATGTCGGTTGCCCGCCTTCACGACGCCGGCTTCGAGGTCATGCTCGACGTCGTCTACAACCACACTGCTGAAGGCAATCACCTCGGACCGACGTTGTCGTTCCGCGGCATCGACAATGCATCCTACTACTGGTTGATGCCGGATAATCCGCGTTATTACGACGACTTCACAGGCACCGGCAATTCGTTGAACCTGACTCACCCGCGCGTGCTGCAGATGGTGATGGACTCGCTGCGGTATTGGGTCGAGGTCTGCCACATCGACGGCTTCCGTTTCGATCTTGCCAGCACGCTGGCACGCGGTCCCCATGGATTCGACCGCAACAGCTCCTTCTTCAATGCGATCCGGCAAGATCCGTCCCTTGCCGCCGTCAAGCTTGTCGCGGAGCCCTGGGACGTGGGCGCTGGCGGCTACCAGGTCGGAGGCTTCCCTTCGCAATGGTCAGAGTGGAACGACCGATATCGCAGCACGTTGCGGCGATACTGGGCTGGCGAAGGAAACCTGATCGGCGATGTCGGCGGCCGCATGACGGGATCGTCCGACCTCTTCAATCATGACGATCGTTCACCCCGCGCGGGCATCAATCACGTCACCGTCCATGACGGATTCACGCTCGCCGATCTGTTTTCCTATAACGAGAAACATAACGACGCCAACGGTGAAGACAATCGGGACGGCTCCAACGACAATCACAGCAACAACTGCGGTCACGAGGGACCGACGGACGATCCCGCGATCGTTGCGCTCCGCCGTCAGCTTCGCAAGAATCAGCTTGCATGCCTGCTGCTTGCCCAGGGCGCCCCGCTTCTCCTCGCAGGCGATGAGATCGGCAACAGCCAGAACGGCAACAACAACGCCTATTGTCAGGACAACGAGATCGGATGGATCGAGTGGAGCGGTCTTGGCCACGAGGGCGACGACATGACCAATTTCGTCGGACGCCTGACCGCAATCCGAAAGCGGTTTGCGCAGATCAGGGCGCGGCATTGGGTCGTTCGCAAGACGGCTGACGGATCCTACGGCGTGCTGTGGTTGACGCCGGAGGGCAACGAGATGACGGACGCCGACTGGAATTTCCCGGAGGGTCGATTCCTGTCCTACGTGCTTGGACCGATGGAGCGCGACGGCGAAGCCCTTTACGTCGTGCTCAACGCCGCGCCGGAGCCGATCGAATTCAGAATCCCGGGCATAGAAGAGCACAAGACATGGTCGGTCGTGCTCCATACCTCCGACGACGAAGCTGAAGGCAGCACGCACCAACCCAACGCGACGATGCAAGCGCCGCCTCGCAGCGTCATCGCGTTCGCGGGCCGGCCATGACAGCCGGCCGCTTCGGCCCCATTCTCCGGCCGGACGGCGCGACGTTCCGGCTTTGGGCTCCGGCGGCTGCCGAAGTGGAAGTCATAACCGACGCTGCGTATCCGATGACAAAAGACGGCGGCGGCTGGTTCATGGCCGACGTGGCCGCGGCCCGGCACGGCACGCGCTATCATTTTCGAATTGATCGCGACCTCAACGTGCCGGATCCGGCATCGTCGTATCAACCCGATGATGTGTCCGGTCCGAGTGTGTTGGTCAATCACGACCGCTTCCCGTGGAAGGCGACCGACTGGCGCGGCCGGCTCTGGCACGAAGCGGTCATTCTCGAATGCCATGTCGGCACCTTCACGCCGGAGGGCACTTATCGCGCAATGATCGGCAAGCTCGATCATCTCGTTGCGACCGGGATCACAGTTCTCGAATTGATGCCGCTGGCCGACTTCGCCGGCACTCGGAATTGGGGCTATGACGGCGTGCTGTGGTATGCGCCCGATCACGTTTACGGCACACCGGACGATCTCAGGGAGTTGATCGATCAAGCCCATCTCCGCGGACTGATGGTCTTTCTCGATGTCGTCTATAATCACTTCGGACCGGAGGGTAATTATCTCGGGCTTTACGCACCGCAGTTCTTCTGCGCGGAAACGCCGTGGGGATCTGCGATCGACTATCGGGTGGCCGAAGTGCGTGCCTTCGCTGCCGACAATGCGCTGCATTGGCTCGGCAACTACCGGTTCGATGGGCTGCGGCTCGACGCCGTGCATGCCCTCGCCGAGATGGGTGAACCGACGGTTCTGAACGATATCAGCCGCGCCGCCGGCGTTCTGGCGCGGCAGAGCGGACGGCATATCCACCTTGTACTGGAGAACGACGATAACCGCGCGGTGCTGCTCGATCCATTGTCCACCATCCCGGATGGAAAGTATCGCGCACAGTGGAATGACGATTACCACCATCTGTGGCATGTCATTCTCACCCAGGAGACGCTCGGCTATTACGGCGACTACGCCACGCAACCTCGCCACCTGCTCGCGCGAACGCTGTGCAGCGGCTTCGCCTATCAGGGAGAGCCTTCCGCCCATCGCGGCGGCCGCCCTCGCGGCGAGCAGATCGGTGCACTCCCGCCCGCCGCCTTCGTGAACTTCCTTCAGAACCACGACCAGATCGGCAACCGCGCATTGGGCGACCGACTCGAATGGAGCGCGGACGCGAAAGCTATCGAGGCCGCGCTCGCAATCACCCTGCTCGCGCCGATGCCGCCGTTGATGTTCATGGGCGAGGAATGGGGAGCGACCACGCCCTTTCCGTTTTTTTGCGACTTCAAAGGCGACCTTGCCGAAGCGGTGCGATCCGGACGGCGCAGGGAATTCGCCGAGGCTTATGAGATGTTCGGGGACAACGTGCCTGATCCCCTTGCGCGGTCAACGTTCGAGTCAGCGGTCCTGGCATGGCCGAAGGACGGTCAATATCCGCCGCGATATGCATTCATCAAGAAATTATTGCGCGTTCGCCATGACGAACTCATGCCGCATCTTGGCAACACAGCGTTCGCCTCCGCCGAACTCCGCCAGAACGATCGCCTGCTCTTGGCATACTGGCGCCTCGGCAATGGTTCACTCCTGCATCTTCGCGCCAACATCTCCGATCACAACGTCACCAACGATGCTTCGCCGATGCGGGGCCGGATGATCTGGGGTGAAGAGCCGCCCGCGCGTTTGCCAGCCTGGTCCGTTTTCTGGTCGATCGGAGCGGTCTGATGGACAGCGCCGTTCCGCGTGCGACCTATCGCCTACAATTTACGTCGCATTTTACTTTCGACGACGCTGCGGCGATCGTTCCATACCTCAAGAGGCTGGGTATCACGCACCTCTATGCATCTCCTTTCATGAAGGCGCGCCGCGGCAGCAATCACGGCTACGACATCGTCGATCACAATGTCATCAATCCCGAACTCGGCGGCGAGGACGGCTTCAACCGGCTGAGCACCGCTTTGACATCTCACGGAATGGGGCTGATTCTCGATTTCGTTCCAAACCACATGGGCGTGCACTATGCCGACAACGACTGGTGGCTGGACGTGCTCGAATGGGGGCCGAAGTCGGCGTTCGCCGAGTCCTTCGATATCGATTGGGACGTTCTTCCCTTCCGCGCCAGGCCGGGACTGCTGCTTCCGATATTGGGGACATCCTACGGCGTTTCGCTCACGCAAGGCGAGATCGAGTTGAAGTATGATCCGCGAGACGGAAGTTTCTCGGCGTGGTATTTCGAACACCGGCTGCCGATTGCGCCGGAACATTATAGCGACATCCTCAAGGCTATCACCAGCGAGCTTCCGCCGGGGCGGCCCCGCGACGATCTGCTTGCCATCGCCGAGCGTTACGGCGGCCGGGATAATCCCGGGCGCAGCCGGGCATCCGCGCTCAAGCGCGACATCGCTGCTATTGCTGGAGGCGCGGCTGCCATCAATCAAGGCCTCAAGGCCTACCGGGCCGGCTCCGACAACCCAGCGCAGACCAAGGCCCTTCACCACCTGCTGGAACGGCAGCACTACAGGCTCGCCCACTGGAAGCTTGCAACCAGCGAAATCAACTACCGGCGATTTTTCGACGTAAACTCGCTGGCCGGACTTCGCGTCGAGAATCGCGACACGTTCGACCGCATTCATGGTCTCGTCCGCCGGCTGATCGCCGAGAAAAAAATACAGGGCTTGCGGCTCGATCATATCGACGGATTGTACGATCCTGCGCAATATTGCAGGCGTCTGGGGCGGCTGATCCGCGACGCGCAAGGCGCAGATCGCCGACCGTTCTATCTGCTGATCGAAAAGATCCTCGGAGATCACGAGGCGCCGCCGCAATTCGCCGGCGTCGACGGCACCACGGGTTACGAGTGCCTGAACGCCATTTCCCGGGTTCTCGCCGACGAAAATGGCCTGGAGACCCTCGACGAAGTCTGGCGTCAGGCCAGCGATACCGCGCCGGCCTTCGATCCGGTATTACGAGCTTCGAAACGACGCGTGATCGAGACATTGCTCGCAAGCGAATTCACCGTGCTCACACGTTTGCTGACCCGCATCGCCGCGGGTCATTATTCCACACGCGACTATTCCGCCGATAGTCTTCGCCAGGCTTTCGAGTTGTTTGTCCTGCATTTTCCGGTTTACCGCACCTACATCACCCAGGCCGGGCCGAGCGAGAGCGAGCGGAAACTCATCTCCGAGACGATCGCCAAAGCGCGGCAGGAGTGGTTCGCGGCCGACGACGGGATTTTTGATTTCCTGCAGGATGCGTTGACGCTCGATCTGCTTGCTCCCGGGAGACCGCCGCATAGCCGTCAGCGAGTTCGCCGGTTCGCGCTCAAAGTCCAGCAGTTCACCGGGCCGACGATGGCCAAGTCGCTCGAAGATACCGCCTTCTATCGTTATCACCGCCTTCTTACCTTCAACGAGGTCGGCGGGAATCCCGCTGCGCCAGCTCTCGATGTCGCCGGCTTTCATCGAAAGATGCTCGATCGCGCCGGGCGCCGGACCCACGGACTGATCGCCACGGCTACCCATGACACCAAGCGCGGCGAGGATGCGCGCACGCGGATTCTCGCACTGACCGAGCTATCGAGCGAATGGGCGAGCATGGTCGGGCGATGGAAGACCTTCAATGCGGGTTTGGTATCTACGAACAACGGCATCCGCAGCCCGTCCGTCGCGGACGAATACATGCTTTATCAGGCGCTGATCGGCGCCCTGCCCTTCGATGATATCGATCACACATTTGTTGCGCGAATGCAGTCCTATGCCGAGAAGGCCTGCCGCGAGGCCAAGCTGCAGACGAGTTGGCTCAATCCTGACGCGGCCTACGAAGCCGGCGTCAGGCAATTTCTGGCGGGCATTCTGGACAAACACCAGTCGTCCGACTTCATTCAATCCCTGAAAACGTTTGCACGCCGTACATCACTGATCGGCGCGCTGAATTCGCTGAGCCAGATCACCCTGAAGGCGACGATTCCCGGAGTTCCGGATTTCTACCAAGGCACCGAACTGTGGGATTTCTCGCTGGTGGATCCGGATAACCGCCGGCCGGTGGACTTTACGGCGCGCGAAGCCATTCTCGACGCGGGATTCGCTGACATGTCAGCTCTCACCGAGAGCTGGACCGATGGCCGCATCAAGCTCGCATGGATACATCACTTGCTCGACATGCGCGCGCGCCATGCGAAAGTCTTCGCTGACGGAGATTTCAGGCCATTGACCGTCGAAGGCACGCATCGTCGCCACGTCATCGCATTTGCCCGCACTCATCGCAGCGAGGCCATCGTCGTCGTCGCGTTGCGACATTTTGCGCCTTTTACCGATTCCGGCATGATGTGGCCGAGCTTTGACAAGCTCGACGCGTGTGTGGATCTCGGCAATCTGACGCTGATCCATCCGGCGGTGATGGACCAGAAACTCGACCTCAAGCGACTGCTCGACCATCTTCCGGTCACCGTTCTGGCAGCACGAGTTTCGACAAGGTCCGAAATTGGTCGCGCGGCGCGGTTAAAACAAAAGTTCCAAAAGCGAAATAACCGCGATACGGTCGAGCTCAAGAGCCACAAGACCGCCAATTGATCGCGTACGAAATTGAGCATTAAACTTTGCGAAATCTAGCAATTCGCGGTTGACCGTGCCCTATCGGCGCAAAACAGATCTGGATGACAGGATGGTCTTCAAACTTTTCCCTAAGCAGGATCGCAACCTTGACGACGATTCGTCGATGCGGGCCAGATCCGATGACGATGGAATCGTTGCAGAGATCAAAAGCGCGATCCTGTCCAAGATCATTCTGGTCGCCGGAAAGGATGTGAAACACGCCAATATTCACGACTGGTATATTGCGACGGCGCTGACGCTACGCGACCGCATCGTCTATCAATGGCTTCAATCCGATCGGTCCGCTCGAAGCAATGGTGACAAGCGTGTCTATTATCTGTCGCTCGAATTCCTGATCGGACGGCTGCTGACCGATGCCCTGACCAACATGTCGCTGATGGAGCCGTTTCGCACGGCGATCGAGGATCTCGGCATCAATTTCGACGAACTGCGCGACGTGGAGCCTGACGCTGCGCTCGGTAATGGCGGCCTGGGCCGACTGGCTGCGTGTTTCATGGAAAGCATGGCAACGCTTGCGATCCCAGCGCAAGGCTACGGCATTCGTTATGAGCACGGACTGTTTCGTCAGATCGTTTCAAACGGATGGCAGGAGGAGTTTCCCGAACAGTGGCTTCTCTCCGGAAACCCCTGGGAATTCGAACGCAGCGACGTGATCTTCGACATCCAGTATGGCGGACGTCTGGACCGCATCGAGCAGCCCGGCAAATCGACCCGCACGCTTTGGATACCGGATGAGATCATTCAGGCGGTTGCCTACGACACGCCGATCGTCGGCTGGCGCGGTCGTCACGTCAATGCGCTCAGGCTGTGGTCCGCACGCGCGGTCGATTCGATGCGTCTCGACACCTTCAACAGTGGCGATCATCTTGGCGCGATGTCGGAGATGGCGCGCGCCGAAGCGATCTCGAAATTTCTCTACCCAAGTGACGAAACGCCGGCCGGCCGCGAATTACGGCTGCGTCAGGAATACTTTTTCGTTTCGGCCTCCCTGCAGGATATCCTCGACCGCCATTTGCATACCGAGGGCGATATCCGATCGCTGCCGTCCCATGCGGCGATTCAACTCAACGATACCCATCCCAGCCTCGCCGTTCCTGAACTGATGCGGCTGCTGGTCGATAAATATCAAATCGGTTGGGACGATGCCTGGGACATCACCACCAGGACAATCTCCTACACCAACCACACCCTGTTGCCGGAAGCGCTTGAAACCTGGCCGGCCGAACTGTTTCAGCGGATGCTGCCGCGCCATCTCGACATCGTGTACCGGATCAACGCAGACCATCTTGCAGCGGCGGAAAAGCATTCGGGAGCCGACAGTCGATTTAGAGCGTCAATATCGTTGATTGACGAAACCGGCGGCCGCCGCGTTCGCATGGGCCATCTGGCTTTCGTCGGCTCCCATCGCATCAATGGCGTCTCAGCGATGCACAGCGAGCTCATGCGCGAGACGGTGTTCGCCGACCTGAACAGCCTTTATCCGGGCCGCATCACCAACAAGACCAACGGCATCACCTTCCGCCGCTGGCTGCATCAATGCAATCCGAAACTTACATCGCTGCTGCGGGATGCATGCGGCGCTGCGGTTCTTGATGAACCCGAGCGGTTGCGAATGCTGGAGCGATTATCGGATGACCGCTCGTTCCAGCAACGCTTCCAGGCCGTCAAGCGGGCCAACAAGATTGCACTCGCCCAGATCATTGCCAGCCGGCTTGGTATCGCCGTCGATCCGTCGGCACTGTTCGACGTTCAGATCAAGCGTATTCACGAATACAAGCGTCAGCTTCTCAACGCGATCGAGGCGGTGGCGCTCTATCAGGATATCCTCGCCAACCCGGACGGAAACTGGACGCCGCGCATCAAGATCTTCGCCGGAAAAGCGGCTGCGAGCTACCGGCAGGCCAAGCTGATCATCAAGTTCATCAACGACATCGGCAATGTGATCAACAACGATCCCGCGATCAGAGGCCTCCTCAAGGTCGTCTTCCTGCCGAACTATAACGTCAGCGCCGCCGAGATCATCGTCCCGGCGAGCGATCTGTCCGAACAGATTTCCACCGCCGGTATGGAAGCTTCTGGAACCGGCAACATGAAGCTCGCACTGAACGGCGCGATCACGATCGGAACGCTGGACGGTGCCAATATCGAAATTCTAGAGCATGTCGGCGAGGACAATATTTTCATTTTCGGCATGAAGGCGGAAGAGGTTGTCCGGCGTCGCGCCGCGGGACTGGACGCCACCGACGTCATCTCGTCGTCGCCGAGGCTGGCCGGCGTGATCGAAGCCATCGAACGCGGCGTGTTTTCGCCGGATGACGTTTCGCGTTTCGCGCCCATCGCACACGCGCTGCGGTTTCTCGACCACTACATGGTGTCGGCGGATTTCGAGGATTACTACCGGACGCAACGCGCCGTCGACACGAAATGGCATAGTCCGGAGTGGACACGCTCAAGCATTCTTAATGTCGCGCGTATGTCATGGTTCTCGTCCGACCGCACCATCCGGGAATATGCCGAGGATATCTGGAATATTCCCTGACATGATAGCACCCTCCCCAAGCTCGATCCAGAAGAGGACGACCTGCTCAGAACGCGCGGTCATGCGCGCCCGGCGCGCGCTGCGCAGGACAATGACGATGCCGCTGTGCTTCGTCGCACATGAAAGTGATTCTGGCGCTGGTGGACAAGACGCTCGCGCGAGGCCGGAAATAGAGAGCTCACCGAACCATTCCCCTGTGACAAACCGTGAATGAACTTGCTTTGGCGGGTTCCGTTGCTTCTGACTAGGGTCCGACAAACACAGCATCAGGAGGCCAAATTGCAAAAACGACTCCGAATATTGGCAACCGCTATGGCTCTCACTGCCGTGGCCGCAATAACAAACGGCCCCGCTCGTGCTTCCATGATCGGCCCACCTCTGGGGCTCGGGCTCAACATGGATGTTAGGCCTCCCGTCGAAGAAGCTCAGTTCTTTTGGGGCGGACACCGCTACTGCTGGTATTGGGATGGCTGGCGCGGACCCGGCTGGTACTGGTGCGGCTATGAATGGCGACGAGGCTTCGGTTGGGGCGGGCCTTCCGGTTGGCGGGGTTGGCACCGCCCGCCGCATCCCCGGCATGGGGTTCATCGGCCCGGACGGCCACCTTCAGGAGTGCACCGTCCTGGAAACCGGCCGGAAGCGGGCAGACCGGGAGGCACTCGACCAGGCGCGAGCAGACCCGGTGGCGGGCGACCGGGAGCCAATCGACCCGGAGGTGGTCGCCCCGGTGGGAGTGCTGGTGGACGGCCTGGTGGTGGTGGCGGCGGCGGACGGCCCTCACGATAACGCTGCAATCCCAGCCACATGATATAAAGCGCGCCTTGGGGCGCGCTTCCCTTGCAACCCCGGAATGCATTTTAAATTGTGGTGGCCTTGGAGATGTTGATGCTGGCGTGTGAATACTCCGTCGGAGCGGAGTGGTTGCGCTTTTCGTCGATGAATTGCTAATATCGTGCTTCAAGAGCACCCGCGCCACCACCCCGCGTTCACTCCGGAACCCCTCCCGCTCCCGCGCATTGCTGGACCTCGGCCATTCAGGGTGCGTTCATGAACCTGACGCTTAACTGATCACGTTGTGATCCCGAAAGCATACTTGCGTTCAGCCCGCCATGCTCGGCGGGCTTTTCGCGTCGCACCTTCCTGCCGGGGTCAACTCCCGATTGCCGACATTGGATCATTTTCCGATCAGCTGAAGCCCGGCGCACGGAAATTTTTCACAAAACAGGGAAATCCAATTTAAGTTTCCGAGCTGAATCGTAAGTGTCCATTTCTCACACCGCTCAATGCGTTTGGCAACTGACGATCGTTGTTCAAAGTGGAGCCAGCCGCCCAAGCAGAGGCTGTTGTATCGACGACGCCCCTTAAGTCCGCCACTAGGGTCCGTACTCAATAAGGATTCCCACGAGCGGGGCTATGTGATTCAAGCTTTCCATGATCTGGGGGCTTGGATGGC
>NZ_MKSM01000135.1 GCF_001897285.1 Nitrobacter sp. 62-23 | reverse complement strand
ATCGACAGCGCCGATACGAGATACCAGCCAATCCGGGAATTGTCGCCGGATAGCAGCAGCCAGCCGTGCAGCGCACGCACGAATTGCTGGAAGTCGAACGCGCCCTGTTCTCCCTGAATGACCGCGGTATAGGGATTGACGAACAGTGCGCCTGAAGTGCCGTCCGGCCGGGTCACCCGCACATTCAGCGCAAAGATTGATTTCACCGGCCGTGAGATAAAGCGCACCCGCGCTCCGGGCTGTTGTTGCTCTACCGCCGCCAGCACCTCGTCGTAGCCGCGCAGGGTCGCGTCCGGCCCGGGCGCGTTGGCCCGGACCGCCGGGCTGGCCAGCCAGACGATCTCCTGGCTCACCGTTGCGATCGACCCGGTCAGGCAAACAAAGAACAGAAACGCCCAGATCGGTAGCGCCAGCCAGCCGTGAACAACAAACCACAGCCGGGCACCTGAAGATCTGCGCGATACAGTGGTTCCACTCACGTCCTGTCGTTCCTCGCCTCCCGCACTGACTCTCGCCTAAGGGGTAGCCGCTGGAGTCGAATTGCGGTGCCCCTATTTATTGAAGGCGACTGAGCGCTCGCTTTTTGAACCCCGCGTCGCAAAGAAAATCGACGATTCGCCCGGCACGCCCGCCCGCGGCAGCGGGCACTCCGGTCGAGATTGGCTACCAGCGATAGCTCGCCGTGCCGATGACTGTGCGCCCACGTCCGACGTTGCATTGAGTGAGAGAGAAACACCCTGCGATATACTGCTTGTCGAACAGGTTGGTAGCGTTGACTGAGAAGCGCCAGTTGTCGATTTCGTAGCGAATCATGGCGTCCACCAGCGTGTAGGCCGGCGCATCGAACGTGTTGAGAGTGTCGCCGGCACTGGCAGCGACGTAACGCACGCCGGCACCGAAACCGAGGCCGTTCAGCGCACCCTCGCGAATGGTGTAGTCGCCCCACAGCGCCACGAGATGCGGAGGTCTTGTGACAGGCCGCTTGCCCAGGTTAGCCGTGTTGCTTTTCGTCACCTTGGTGTCGTTATAAGTGTAGGCAGCGGTGAGATTGAAGTTGCTGGTCAGGCTGGCGACCGCCTCGAACTCGAAGCCACGCGATGCGATCTCACCAGTCTGGATGGACCTTCCGGGATGGTCCGGATCGGCAGTCAGAACGTTCTGCTGCCGCAGATCGTAGATCGCGGCCGTCATCCGCAAATTCATGTCCTTCGGCTGGTACTTGATGCCCGCCTCATATTGCGTTCCGGTCGTCGGCTTGAACGGCGACCCGTCAAACGCCGTTCCAGACGTGGGCACGAACGATTCCGAATAGCTGATATAGGGAACCACTCCATTGTCGAATTCATAGCCGAGCCCGGCCCGCTTGGTGAAGGCGCGATCGTCTTGAGTTGTAACCCTGCCGCTGAGGTCGAAAATGTCTGTCGTCTTGGGGTCCGACCAATCGTAACGGCCACCGAGAGTTAGAATCCAGCGGTCGAGCTTGATCTGGTCTTGAAGGTAGATACCGGTGAAATTTTGAGTCTGCCGGGGTCCGTAATTGTCAGCCGGGATAAAAACGGGCGAACCATAGACCGGCGCAAAAACATCGAGTGGACCAACAACGCCGTCGTATGTACCTGTCTCGGCGCTTTTTCGCCATCGATAGTCTACGCCGAATAGCACTGTGTGTTGTAGCGCACCCGTCGTGGCTTTGAGTTCGGCCTGATTGTCGATCGCAAACGTGTCCCAAGTAAAGCGGCTGCGATACGCTTCACGGTCGAGCGTGCGAAGGTCTGCTCGAAGGCCCGATGGCGCGATATCGTCTGTTGTGTAACCATCATGAACATACTGCAAGTTCTGCCTGAAGGTTAGGTTGTCAGTGGCGCGATGTTCGAGATTGTATCCGACAGCGGCCAACTCTCTACTTCGATGACTGAAGTTGGGTTCGCCGAGGAAGCGCGTGTACGGGATTCGCCCGTTGGGATTCGGCAAAACCGTCCCCTGTGCCGGAAGTCCGTAGTTGGCTACAAAATTATCTTTTTGATAGATGCTGAAAGCCGTGATTTCTGTCGCGGCCGTCGGACGCCACGTCAGTGCGCCGGACAGGAACGCGCGCCTCTCCTTTGAGAAGTCGATGCTGGTGTAGCCGTCACGCAACAGACCAGTGAAGCGATAAAGCAGAGTCTTGTCTTCCGTCACCGGGCCGCCGAAGTCGAAGGCGCCGCCCTTCCGATCGAAGTTGCCGCCCTGGAGTTGCACTTCGTGGACAGGCTTCTCGGTGGGACGCTTGGTGACAAGACCGATCACGCCGCCGGGGGCGTTCTGTCCGTAGAGAACCGAGGCCGGTCCGCGCATCGCCTCGACGCGCTCCAGACCATATGGATCAACGTCGTTGTTGCTGATGGAGCGCAGCCCGTTCAAATAGATCCCGTCAGCCTGAAATCCGCGCATCGAGAATCCTATTGAACTCATATGAGGGCCGAACTGCTCAGCGTGAACACCCGGCGTATATGCCAGCGTTTGAGTCAGGGTCTGGGTTCTCCGCGTTTCCATCTGATCGCGCGTTACTACCGAGATCGACTGCGGGACCTCAACGACTGGCGTGTCAGTTTTGGTGGCGGTGGAACTGCGGCTCGCGACAAAACCCTGCACCGGCCCCCACGCGGTTTCGCCTTGCACGTCAATAGTTTCGAGCGGGATAGCGCCCGCCGGCAATCCGCCGCCAGAAGCGGCCGTGCCGAGACGTTCAATCGCGACAGTGCTTGCATTGGTGAAGCGATAGGTCAGTCCAGTACCGGCCAACAGCCGGTTCAGCGCGACTGCGGGCGTCAGCGCCCCGCTAGCGCCCGGCGAATTGATCCCGCTAACGACGCCGGCAACCTGCCGGCCCTTGCCCGCGCCGGTGCCGTCGCCGAGGAACCAGCCCCGGCGGAATCGGACAGCGTTCTTTGCGTCCTCGCGCGCCGCGGTGACGACATCGAAGGTCTCGTCGACGCTCCATGCTCCATCAAGAAACTCCGAGTGCGCCTCGCCGGCAAAGATGACGGATTCAAGCTGGGCGTCCGACAGCAAGCCGCCCGACACGACGCTCGCCGGCAGATGCGGGCGATAGCTCGGCAGCGGAGGCGCGACCGACGCCATCGCCGCCGACTGCACCAGCTTGGTCGGATGCGGTCGCGCATCGGGAATGCGGATCGACTGCAATCCGTATTCCTCATAAAGCGCATCCGTGAGTTTACGATCTTCCGCCGCCTGCCGGACAACCGGCTCATAAGCGAGTTCGATTGCCTCGGGTGCGGTCGTCGCTGCGGCTCGCGCGGACGCATGACGCGCGAGGTAGGCCCGGACGGTCCGGGGTGCTGCCGACCGGGTCAGTGCTGGTGCCGCAACAACGCCGTCGATCGGCAACCGTGACGGCACGCGCGCGGCGATCCAATCCATCAAGGTAGCGACGTCAGACGCCATGCCGGGACAATCGGGGAATGCCGTCGGATCATCCGCAGGCTTTCGATCGATGACGGTCAGCCGCGTGTCGATCGTGGTGCCGTGCTTGGCGTAGACTGCGCCGTCGACCGCGGCGGAAAACACGACGCGGCCGCGTTCCTGCAAATGCACGAACGCATCGCGCCAGGCCGCACTGTCCGGCGCGAAGCTCGAGCCGGTGATGGCAACGAGCCGTCCGCCATCGGGCAGCCGCGCCAGCGCCGACGCGACATGCCGCAGGGTCGCATCCGTCATACGGCGATCGACATGCGCAATCGCGGAGAACGGCGGGTTCATCAGAACGACGCTCGGCACGATGCGAGTGTCGAGATGGTCGTCGATGTTTGCCGCATCGAACCGCGTCGCTGGGCTGTATTCAAACAGCCGGTCGAGGATGCCGGCGCGGGTGTCGGACAGTTCATTGAGCACGAGCGTCGCGCCCGCAAGTTCGGCAAGGATCGCCAGCAGGCCGGTGCCGGCGGACGGCTCCAGCACCACGTCGGCCGGCGTGATCGCGGCCGCGAGGCTTGCCGCGTATCCGAGCGGGATCGGCGTCGAGAATTGCTGAAGCGCCTCGCTTTCCTCGGAGCGGCGGGTATGAGTCGGCAGCAGCGTCGCGACCTTCGCGAGCATCGGCAGCATCACGGCCGATGACGCCGCCTTCGCGCGCATCGCAGGACCGTATTTGCGCAGAAACAGGATCGTCGCCGCCTCGCAGGCGTCGTAAGCGGTCTTCCAGTTCCACCCGCCGTCGGCGTCGGACGCACCGAACGCCGTTTCCATCGCGGCGCGCAGCATCGCGGCGTCGATGCGCTGGCCGCGTTCGAGGTGGGGAAGAAGAAGCCGCGCGGCCGCGACAATGGCGGGAGCCGGTTCAACAGCAGCAGGGAAAGCCGCGGCGGCCGCCGCGGACGTCAATGGAAGGGACATGAAGGAAGCCTCGGGAGAGCGGGGACGGATCGGCCGCCCGGACGCTCTCTCGACCCGCGCGGCTCACCTCCGTCCCGGCCCGCCTCTCCCTCTCAGGCCCACATGCAAAAAGGGCCGGCGCGTCAGCGCCAGCCCTTTGCAATGCATGTCATCGCTTTGCGATCACGACTGCGCGGGATCGATCAATTGATATGCCCGGCGCTTGACGCTTGTGATGCGGTAGAGTCCCCCGTCTTCGGCGAGCGATACAGTACGGTGCGATGGCTGCGCGGATTGGCGATCACCTCGAAACGATCGAGCGTGCGTCCATTACCGAACAACAGGGGTTGTTCGAGAATGATGGTTTGTCCTGGGCGCGGCGACGGCTTCCGCGCGATCGCGCGCCGCGCCGCCGCGTCCTCCCGGCACCGTGCGCGCCATTCGATGGCGTATGGCTTATCCGTCGGCGTCAGAAGATCGAGGGTCGATTCGGGGCATTCGGATTCGCATGGCCCCATAGATTCCTCCATGTCCTTGTAGCTGAAGATGTAACCCTCGGAGTCTCGCGGGTTGTAGCGAACGAGGCAGACGATCCCGACGACGGAGTGCTCGCCGGTTGTCGCACGCGCATATTCGAGGGCGGCATAATAGGTGCGCATTCGCACCAGCGCGGAGCGTAACACTTTCATCGTCGCATCGCCACGCTGACAGGTGAACTGCGCATCGAGGTACTGGCGCGGCCCCGAATGTCCGTCGAGCGATTGCATATAGAGCCATCCCATGATGGGTCTCCTTTCGATCAATGCGTTGAATGCGAAATGCCCGGCGCGAGGCCGGGCATTTGTTGAAGCGTGATGGGCAAACGACGGACGCGACTGCTCAGCCGTCATCGCGCGCAACGAGCGAGATCCCCTCGGCGGCGGCGTATTGTTTGGCGAGCTCAATCGCCCAGCGGCGAGCCTCCCAAAGCTCGTCGTTAGGATTCCCACTTGTCACCCACGCAAGCACATCCGTCCGCGATCAGGCGCGGTAACTCGGGATGGTCGGCGATGTCTTCACGCGCCTGTTCGAGGGTGTCCTCGACCGTGAGCATGAGCAGCGGATGCCATCCGGCCGGATACCGGCAGTCGAGCATGACGCGCTGGGCGTCGTCTGCCGAAAGGCGATCCATCCCGTAGCACCAAGCACGCCGCCACCGCGCGACGCGCCGTACGGTGCGAAAACGGCGGTGCTGCATCCACGATGCCAGCGAGCGAAGCGGGAGATGAACAAGGTCACGCATCGCACCGCTCCCGGATACGGGCCGCCAGGTCCTCGGGCCGGTTGAGGAGATCGAGGGACGCAAAATTGTTCGGTCCGCCAATATAGTCTTTCCGGCCCTTACAGACGCGGAAGAGGATGCCGGTATCGTGGCCCATGACCGGTTGCGACGCCTGCACATAGAGCCGATCGCTGTGCAGAATGACTTCGCCGGACACGGCGATGCCGCCCCAATTGGAGCGCAGGTCGTACGATCCGACTGCGAGGCGGAGCGCCGCGGCGAGCTGGCGGAGCTGCGACCGCGCACGGCCATGGAAGCGCCGTTTGGCGGCATCGTCGTAGGCCACAGGCTTGCGAAAATCGAAAGAACGGGAGGTTCTGGGCATCGGGAAGGACTCCGAGAGCGGGCGAAACCATCCCGGCGGCTCGCTCTCCGCACGCGCCGGGCTTGCTCTTTCCCCGCCGCCCTCTCCCTTTCCGGACGGGCCTTGAACGCTCGGCCGGATCGGCATATCTTACGTTCGTCTTACATTGAGGGAGTCCGAGCGATGGCCCGTGCCGCAAAACTCACGACGACTGTCTCCACCAAGGGACAGGTCATTTTGCCCAGCGCCGTCCGTCAGCGGCGGGACTGGCGCGCGGGGACACGCCTCGTGGTTGAGGAAACGGCGGAAGGCGTCCTGTTAAGGCCGGCTCCGGCCTTCGCCGAGACGCGGCCGAAGGACGTGTTCGCCTCACTTCCCCATCGAGGTCGGCCGAAGACGCTGGAGGAGATGGAGGCGGGCGTGCTCGCGGAAGCAAGGCGACGCCATGCTCGGGATTGATACCAACCTGATCGTCCGCTACCTCACCGGCGATCATCCCCAGCAATCGCAGCGTGCGCGCAAGCTGATCGACGGCCATCCGGTCTTTGCGGCCGTCACCGTCATTCTCGAAGTCGAGTGGGTGTTGCGCAGCGCCTACGGATACGGGGCCGCAGACGTTGCCCGGGCACTGCGCGCGTTTGCCGGCCTGCCAACCGTCACGATCGAAGATGCACCGGCCGTGGCGACCGCCCTCGACCTTGCCGAGAAGGGTGTGGACTTCGCCGACGCCCTCCATCTGGCCAAGTCGGCCCATTGCGACGGCTTTGCCTCATTCGATCGCCGGCTGGTGAAGGCCGCGAGGGCCGCCGGCTATGAGAACGCGCGGGACGCCTGACCCGTCCATGCCGCGACGCCGACATGACATACAGGACGTTTGAGCATTTCGTCGCCACCCCTCGAACGTGGATCAGGGGGCAACCTGCTCGATGATCCTCCAGGATTTCATTGGTGGATTTACCCATGATCTGATCAGCCGAGATCAGAACAACGGCTCCTCCGAAACCGTCCGGGCGCATCCGTGAACAGGTGAAGGACGACACAGCCGTGACATAAGACAGTGTCGACGATCGCATCACGATATCCTGCATGATGAACTCCCAGGACGTCGTGCTGAGATCGAGGTCGATATATGTCGGCAACGGCCCGTCTGCTTTCATGTCGGATAGATACTCCGCGACGAAGCTGTTGGCGCTGCTGTCCCCGGCGTAGCTGGATGCGTCGAGCGCCGCCTCCAGCTCTGCACGCCCCACATAGAGGATATCGCTCGGTCCCCGCTCGGAGAAGAAATACCAGCTATCGTTGTCGCGCTCGGACTCGAAGATGTGCGACAGAAGCAAACGTTCCAGTGGTGTCATATCGGCATCAAGGATCGTCTGCTGGATAACCGTCGGGGTGAAATAATCAGCCATTTGAGCCTCCTGAAAATGCAAAGCGCCCGGCGCTCCTTGCGGGAGGGCCGGGCTGCGAGAGGTGGACGGATTGAGGGCGGATCAGAGCCGCCCAGTGCGCGACCATTTCCTGCGCCTGACGGTGATAGGCGAGCATCTCGCGATAGAATTGCTTCCGCGCTGCCCGGCGCTTCGGATCGCGCAATGCGCGTCGATTCAACTTACGCGACACTGCGCGCACGACCGCGCGCCAATCGTCATGCACGGTAACGTCGAGCCGCAGATAGGTGCCATACATCATGCAACCTCCGTCGGTTTCACCGCGAGCGGGCCTTCGAGTTCGCGTTCAATCCGCCGCGTGCGGCCCATCCAGGGTTCGGGCCGAATTGCTTTCACCCAATCCGCGAATGACGGAATGAAGCCCAGATCCTCGATGACGTGCTGCTCGCCGATCCATCGGGTCGGGATCACGCGGCCAGACGACAGCGTGATGGTTGGACCGAAAAATGGTCTCGGCCATAAAGATGCCCTCGGCGTGATGCCGCACCGCAGGTGTCGAAGGCGTGGAATCAGTCATGATCGTGCTCCAAAAATGATGAAGCCCGGCAGAGGGGCCGGGCTATGGGTTGAAGGTGTGAGAAGAAGATGTGAGAAGAGGATGCGGGACGGCGGGAGCCGCCCCGCGGGATCAGGTCATTCGGCCGCGACCGTGTGCGGCTGTTCGTCGTCGCTGGTGTCGCCGGCTTCGTCCTCGTCATCGGCGAGGAAGTCCGGGAGCGGCTCAGCCGGGTTTTCGCCGTCGGCCGATTCAACCGTCGGCTCGGCGAGGCGCAGCGGTTCGGGCAGCCAGCCCGTGCCGTCAAGGAGACGCTCGGCCTCTTTCGTCATATCGGTCTTTTTCATGTGATCGATGAGCTGCGCCGACGATTCCCCTTTGGCTTCGCGGACCGCCTCAAGGATGCGAGCCTTGGTCACACGGCCGAGATAATTGTCGACCGTCGGCCGCCAGCCCGCTTCCACCATGTCGAGATTGACCGCACGCGCCAACCGATCGGCCTGCGCGAGCCGCTGGCGCAGACCGTGGGCGGACACTCCGGTGCCGCCATAGCGATCGACCTTCTCGTGCAGCGCATTCACGCCATAGGAGACGCAATGGGCCAACAACGATGATCGGTTGGCGCCATCGAGACCGGCGAGCCAGTCCCAAAGGCCGCTTTCGTCCTTCGGCACGTCGGCGGCCCATGACGCTTCACGTTCCTCGATCGCTTTTGCCGAGGCCGACTCCTTCAGCCCGCCCTCCTGTGCAGAGAAGTGGACTTCCCGAACCGACACTTGCAGGCAAGGAGTTGGCGTCAGACGAACGTGTCGAGGCAGAGCTTGTGCAGGAGTGCCGTCATGGCGACACGCGGATTGTTGGCGACCGCATCACGCAAGGCGAGCGTGCGATGGGCGGTCAGCTCCATCACCAGACGGTCGGGCAGCGGTTTGATGCCGTCGTCCTCCTCTTCGTCGGCCTCAGGCTCGCCCGCGCCCGCGACCGTGATCGTGGTCCGGGGCGTGGCGGACGTATCCGGATTGCCCTCGTCACTGCCGTTGGACTGTTCGACCGGGACCTCGTCCTCGGGGCGGACGTAGCCACGATCGACCAGCAGCGCACCGTCGCTGTCGATGCTGACGAAAGCGCCGGCGCGGGCGATATCGGCAGGATCGTAGATGTACGGCCGGTCCTCAAGAGCAGCCAAGGCCTCCTCGATCTGACCGAGGCGGGCGTCGACCTCATCCGGCAACTCGTCGGCATCCTGATATTCCGCCTCAAGCTTGTCCTGCTCGGCCTGAAGGGCCTCAATCGCCGCCTGTTCTTTGGCGGTGATCTCCGCGGGGATGCCATCGAGCTCCCGCAGCCCGTTGTCATGGCCGTAGGGGAAGCTGACAGCGACCTCGATCCACTTCCAGCCTTCAGCGGCAATGGTCTCGGCCTCCGCCTTCAGCTTCTCGGTGACAAGGCGATCGAGCAACGGCACGTCCTGCAACCAGCCGCCATCGTCACGCTCGAACAGGTCGCGCAGCAACGTGCCGCCAGCGGCCTCGTAGGCGTCGACGCCAACGTACTGCGCCCGTTTGTCGGAGGCGCGGACCGTGCTTTCCGTAAGCATCCGCCGGATCTGACACGGCTGGTCGTAGCCGGAGTGGCTGACGTTCTCCCAGACCTGCTCTTGCCGAACGTGATCGTTGCTGACGGTGAATGCCATCAACTGCTCCAGCGTCATGCCGTCGTCGGCATAAACGTCGAGCAGGCTGGGGGCGACCGACGCGAGCCGCAGACGCTGTTTGACGATCGCCGGCGACACGAAGTGCCGCGCGGCGATGTCTTCCTCGCTCATGCCGAGGTTGAGCAGGGTCTGGAAGGCGCGGAATTGATCGAGCGGATGCAGACCGACGCGCTCATTATTCTCGGCAATCGAGTCGTCTTCGGCGATGCCGCCCTCGCGCACGACGCATGGAACGGCTTGCGTCTTCGCCATGCGCTTCTGCTTCACCAGCAGTTCAAGCGCGCGGTAGCGTCGGCTGCCGGCCGGCACCTCGAACATGCCGGTCTCGTTGCCGTCGCCATCGTGGACGGCGCGGACATTGAGGCTTTGCAGCAAGGTGCGCTGGGCGATGCTCTCGGCCAGTTGCTCGATCGAGATGCCGGCCTTGACGCGCCGGACGTTCGACTGGCTGAGCACCAGCTTGTTGAAGGGAATGTCGCGCGAGCGTGACAGCGTGATCTTCTGAACGGCCTTAGCCATGTGAGTTTTCCACGACGGGCGGCCGGGAGCCTCTCTCTCGGCCTCCAACCCGCCGCGAAGCCCTGCGCAGCCCTCTCACTCTTTTTTCTCAGCGATGAACATAGAGCCTGGGGACCGCCCAGGCTGGAGCCGCGTATCGCGCCAATCGAGCGTTTGAACCGGCTGGTGCTGACTTAAAGGGAGTCTAAGCTATCCGTCATGACCCACTACGTTTTGAACGGGCAGGTTCCAACCGAAGCCGACACCTACTGACCGTGGAGATTTGAAGCCGTCCTATGCGGTCTGGATAGGAACGGCAACCCGGTCACGCCGATGCCGGGATGCCGGCCGGAACACGACACCGAGGCAGGAAGGCCGACCTTGGATTCACATTGCAGCGCGACGCCCTAACCCTCTGCCACCTCTCGCTCAGGAGGCTCTCGCAGCTGAGACGGTAACTGACGATCACGGGATGATCCAATGGCGCGATTCAGGTGTCGGAGCAGGACCACGCGGATATCGAGACCGAGATTACGAACGGTGACAAGGAACCGCTCGCCTCTCAAATTCGGCCAGTAGATGTTTATTCTGGTCTTCGTGGGAATATTGCCGCTTTTGACGCGAGCCTTATGGAATCCTGTGCGTGAACTATCGTCGGCAATAGCATTATACGTCCTTCAGCGTTCGTCGAAGTCGAGACCGCCACGCCGTAGAGCGCGCGGATGAGCGATGGCGTGATAATCTGTGCCGGCGGGCCATCGGCCACGATCGAGCCGTCGCGCAGCACGGCAATGCGCGTCGCGGCCTGCACCGCGTGTTCCGGATTGTGGGTGCTCATCAGGATTGTGCGGCCGCTGCCAGCCAGATCGACCAGATGCTGCAGCAGCCGGACCTGATAGCCGTAATCGAGTCCCGTCATCGGCTCGTCCATGACGAGGATGCCGGCGCCTTGCGCGAGCGCGCGGGCGATCAGGGTCAGTTGCCGCTCGCCGCCTGAAATTTCGGTATAGGGGCGCGCGGCAAGATGCGTGATCGCCAGCCGCTCCAGCACTTCCCCCACCACCCGGCGATCGGCGGCCTGCGGGGCGCGGAAGATGCCCGTCTCGGCAAGGCGGCCGAGCAACACCACGTCGTGCACTTTGTAGGGAAACGGCGCGACGTGCGCTTGCGGCACATAGGCGATGCGCTGTGCCAGCGTCCGGCGAGAGAACTCCGAAAGCGGCCTGTCGTTGAGCCGGACTTCCCCGCGCTCGGGTTTGAGAAAGCCCAGCATGATACGAAACAACGTGCTCTTGCCGGCGCCGTTTGCTCCGAGCAACGCAACGATCTCGCCCGAACGGAGGCGGATGGTGATGTCGTTCAGAATAATGCGCGAGCCGCGCGGAAAATGCACACCCCGCGCCTCGAGACATTCGCTGGCGACGACAGCCGTCATCATGTCCAGCCTTGCCGGGCCCGATGCAGGACGATGATGAAGGCCGGGATGCCGATCAGTTCAGTGAGAATCCCGATGGGAATTTCGGATCGCATGATGCTGCGCGAAACGCAATCGGCGGCGACCAGAAAGATCGCACCTGCGAATGCGCTGGCGGGAAGCAGCCGTGCATTGCCCGGCCCGAGCGCGAGGCGCACCACATGCGGAACCACGAGGCCGACCCATCCGATCATGCCGGCGAGCGACACCGATAGGGCGGAGACCAGCGTCGCGGCGCCGATCACGCCGTAACGCACCTGCTGCGCCGGCACGCCGAGCGCGCGCGCCTCGTCGTCACCCATCGACAGCGCATCGAGCGCGCGGCCGAACAGTGCCAGCACCACGAGCCCACCGGCGATCGGAATCGCAGCCCAGCGGATCTGGGTCATGTCCAGGCCGCCCAGACTACCCATCAGCCAGTACACGATGGCCGGCAACTGCTCATAGGGGTCGGCGGTGTATTTGACAATCGATAGCGCCGAGGTGAACAGCGCGGCCGAAATCATGCCGCCGAGCACCAGCATGATCATCGAGCCCTGGCCGAACATGTTGGCGATCAAAAGTCCGACGCCGACCGCGACCAGCCCCATGGTGAAGGCCGAGAGCTGGATCAACGCCCAGGTGCCGAACAGCAGGATCCCCAAAGCCGCGCCAAAACTCGCGCCCCCGAGAACGCCGAGAATCCCAGGCGAGACCAGCGGATTGCGAAACACTGCTTGAAATGCAGCACCGGATGACGCGAGAGCGGCCCCAACCAGCGCGGCGCCGAGAATCCGCGGCAGGCGGATTTCCACGATGATATTGTGAAGCAGCTGATAGCGATCCGGCGCCATCAGCCTCATGCCGGCCATGGCTTGAAAGAACGCAGCGATGTCGCCAATCCCAAGCGGGTAGCGACCGATTGTGAGGGCAAACAGGATCGCGCCGACCAACAACAGAGACAAAAAGATCAGACGCGCCATACGTACATACTTTTCCGTCGATCCGCCGGGCTGAACAGGCCGGCAGGGTTGCCTTCGATACTGAATCGACCGTTATCACAACATAAACATAACGTCGACCGCGACGGCATTGTCGAAATCGAAGGCGATCTGAAACTCGCGCTGGAAAGAGGGCGGTGATCGTGGCGCGATGGAAACTCTGCCGTCTGCAACAATGGGCGCATTTGTCGCACCGCACGCAAGCGCGCGCAGCACTGTAAAAACAGACGGCATTTCTCAACCGGAGGTTTTATCCGCAATGCTTGGAGCACGCCGCCGCGCGGGAAGGTTGGGCCGCAACGTGCCCTATCGATCCTTCGTCGTGCACTGTGAAACGACAGCGACCGAAACTCAAAATAGCTGCATTTTATAGGCACCGACGCAGCCTCGATCGTTCATCAATGGTGTCTTGATGCTAATCGGAAGTGCGAGATGTTCTCGCCGGCATTTCTCGTTTGAGCGAATAAATTGTCGCAACCTACAAGCGACTAAAGTCCTCGTCAGTTGAGCACGCATTTCGCAGCGATGCTTGACACAGCGGAAATCCCTCCATATGAGGCCGTGATATCAGAATATATATTACGACTCAAGTTGGTCGCGTCGCCAGAGTGAGGCGTTTCGGCGGCGTGTCCTGGAGGTCCAATCGTGAAGAGCACTCTGCTTGTTGGTGTCCTGCTCGGCAGCACTTCGTATGGTACGTTGGCGCTGGCGCAGGATGCAGGACAGCTTCCCACGATCACCATTACCGCAGAAAAGCCGAAAGCCAATCAGCAGCGAAACACGACACAGAATGCACGCGGACCGCGGCGCGCGACGCGGACTGCGCGTCAGGCTGCGCCGCCGCAGAACTTGCCTCCGCAGCCCCTGGCGTCGCCTTACGGCGACGATTCCGGCCCCAGCGGATTTACTCCTAAGAGCGCCGAGGTTGGCCCGCTGAAGCGGCGCGCGCTACTCGATACGCCCCTGGCTATCACTGTTCTGGACAAGACCTTCATCGAGAACCGGGGCGCCACCAGTCTGCCGGATCTTCTGAAATACATACCGTCAGCACAGATGGAAGCGCGGGGCGGCCCGGACGTCGGCCGACCGCAAACCCGCGGCATGCAAGGCAACGTCGTCTCCAACAGTCATCTCGACGGGATGAATATCGTGGCCACGACTGCTCAACCGATCGAAATGATTGAGCGTCTTGAGGTCATCAGCGGACTGACCGGCGCCTTCTATGGCCCCGCCAGCCCCGCGGGCATGTTCAACTTTATTCAGAAGCGGCCGACCGACAGCTTCTTCAATCGCATCACTGGCGGGTATTCCACGGATTCAATTGGGCTTGTTCACGGGGACTTCGGCGGCCGCGTCGGCGCCGACAAGGCATTCGGCTATCGCATCAATCTGCTCAAGGAGAGGGGCGACGGCTACGTCAAGGACAGCAACCTCGATCGCGAACTGGTTTCCGGCGCATTCGATCTGCACCTCACCGACAAGACCGTGATTGAACTTAATGCCAGCCGCTATAACTTCAAGACGTTCGGTTATCCGGCGGGATTCGGTTATGGCAATACGATTCGCCTGCCGGACGCGCCGGATCCGACTCGCGTCGGTTACGGTCAGTCGTTTGGCGGGTCGGAACTGGAGACCACGACCTACGGCGGGCGGATAAAGCACGAGTTCAACGAGAACTGGAGCTTCACCGGCGGCATGCTCCATCAGACCGCGGACCGCTTGTTTACGTCGGTCTCCAATACCATGCTCGACAACGCCGGAAACTACAGGACGTCCATGTCGCCTTCGACTGCGGCGGGCCGGTTCGAGGTGCTCAGCAACACGGCGAACCTGAACGGGACCGTGTTCACCGGCGGCATCAAACATGAACTGGTGATCGGAACCACCGGCTATACCTGGGATATCTATTCGGCACTGAACTCGTCGCCGACCATCAATTTCGGTACCGCCAATATCGCCAACCCCGTGCAATGGCCGGCTCCGGTTGGACTCATCCAGGACGGTCTGCGCTACCTGGGGTCGAGCAATAGCCAGCAGGTCGCGATCGTTGGCGACACCATCACCTTCAATTCCTATTGGTCGGCGATGCTGGTCGGCAGCTACAACTGGATCGATACGAAGAACTACAACAGGCTCGGTGCGGTCACCGGCACTTACGACGCAGAGGGCTTCAGCCCGACAATCGCGATCATGTTCAAGCCGGTGTCGAACGTCACGACCTACGTCGCCTATGCGAACAGCCTCGAACAGGGCGGCTCCGCGCCAATCGGTACTGTCAATGAGGGCGAGACTCTCGCGCCTTATCGCAGCAAGCAGTTTGAGGCCGGCATCAAGGCGAATTTCGGCAAGGTCAACGCCACCTTCGCGGCATTCCAGATCGAGCGCCCGTTTGCGTTCGCTGGCACCGACAACGTCTACAAAATCCAGGGTATGCAGGAGAACAAGGGGCTGGAGTTCGGCATTCACGGCGAGGTGTTTCGTAACTTCAACGTCTATGGCGGCTTGACGCTGCTCGACCCGCGGCTGAAGGATACGGGGGTTCCGGCGACCAGCAACACCAAGGTGGTCGGCGTCCCCGATACGCAGGCGAACCTTTTGATGGAGTATTTCATCGAACGGTTTCCCGGCCTCGTTTTCAGCGCCAACGTGCACTACACTGGCGAGCGCGCGGGTAACAACATCAACTCGTTCATGGTCAAGGGCTTCACTACCCTCGATCTTGGTGCGCGCTACAGCATGGTTTTGCCGGATCAGAACACCGCGACGTTCCGCATATTTGCTAACAACATCACCAATGAGCACTACTGGCTCTCGATCTTTCCGGGCAGCATCAATGGCGTGGTGGGGTCGAACACCGCGTTTCTCGGCGCGCCACGCGAAGTGAAAGTTTCGGCTTCGGTGACGTTCTGAGCGGGCCGCTATGGCGAATGGCCTGATCGACTGGGATCTGCTCGACGCGCTCTCGACATCGCCTGCGATGTCGCAGCCGGCGATGTGGGACGCGTTCGCCGCACGATACAACGGTTACGCCGCGTTTCAGGAGGACTACACCCGCCTGCAGGTCGATGCGATGAAGATCGGTCCCGGCGATAGCGTCGCCGACGTCGGCGCCGGACCGGGGCGGATCACGTTGCAGGCTGCGCAAAGGGCGGGTGCAGTGACGGCAATCGACGTCTCGCGCGAGATGCTCAGTCATCTCGAGGCCAATGTCGTGGCGCGCGGCCTCCGCAACGTGCATACGGTTCATCTGTCGTGGGATGACGTCGTGCCGGGAGATAATATCCCCTTGCACGATACCGTAGTTGCATCACGTTCGCCGGCGATGCGCGACTTGAGGAAGCTCGATGCGCTCGCCCGTAAATATGTGTTCGTGATGACATTCTGCGGGCCGAGCCTCAAAAGCTTTCACGATGCACTGGTTGCCGGTATCGAGCCAAAGCCGCCGCGCGGCAACGGCTATCGTCCGGCGATGGCAGGTCACGCGCTTGTCTTCAATCGTCTGATCGACATGGGTATCGAAGCCAATGTCGGCTATCTGCCGGACGGCTTCTCGGCAAGCTGGCGTGACTGGGACGCACTGCTTGCTCACTTCGCCTGGCTCGACATTCCGCCGAATCGCGTCGATCGCTTCCGCAAGAACATCAACCCGTATCTGACGCAGGATGCGAGCGGGCTTCACCTGCGGATGGAGACGCGCACGGTTGTCGTCTGGTGGAAAAAAGACCCCCGCCTGCCGGACGCCGGCCCATCCGCGCGATGAGCACTCTTTCGTAGCGGAGAACGATCCATGCGTATCCGGACATTGCTGGCCGCCCTGTTTGGCTTCTGTGTGGTTGTCGCCCCCGCGACGGCGGACCAGAACGCGCCCCGGCGCGACGTCGTTTACTATGGAGACCGCCACCTCAGCCTGCCGCAGACGGTGACGCGGGTTGCGACGACCTGGGAGGCGCAGAATGCGGTGATTGCCATGCTGGGATATGGCGACCGGATCGTTGCCACCACGCGCATCGCGAGGTCGATGCCGGTGTTCCGCAAGTTCGTGCCGAGCATCGTCAATGCCTCGCTGGCGAGAACGGGAGGCTCTGCGGGCGTCAACGTCGAGGAAATGCTGGCGCTGCGGCCGGATGTCCTGTTCGTGACGGACATGCTTCCTCCGGCGAAAAGGGAGCAGCTGTCGCAGGCGGGAATCGCAGTTGCTGCCTTCCGCGCCAATTCGATCGACGCCATCATCGAGCGCACGCTGATCACCGGCGAGATTTTGGGTGGCAAGGCGCCTGATATTGCCAAGCGTTATGCCGCCTATTTCGAGAACAACCGTCGCCGTGTACGTGAGCGATTGGAGAAAATCCCTCAAGCAGCGCGGCTGAAAGTATATCTCGCCTCCGGCGCGCCGCTGTCCACCTCCGGCCGTCCATCCCTCAATCAGGACTGGATGGATCTTGGCGGCGCGATAAATGTCGCCGAGAACTGGTTTCATGATCGGCCGAATGCGTCCGGCACGGCGCTCCTGGAAAATGTCGTGGCGAGCGATCCGGATGTCATCATCACTTTGCGCGCGAGCGATGTCGAGGCGATTCGCAACAGCGCCCAATGGAGCATGATCAAGGCCGTGCGCAACGGGCGCGTCTATGCCAATCCGCGCGGCATGTTCTGGTGGTGCCGCGAGACGTCGGAGGAAGCGTTGCAGTTCCTTTGGGTTGCAAAGTTGCTTTATCCCGACGTTTTCGCCGATATCGACATGGTCGTAGAAACGCGCGCCTTCTACAAGGATTTTTATCGCATCGATTTGTCTGACGACGAGGTCAAGGAGTTCTTGTCGCCGTCCGAATGAGCGGAGCACAGACGATACATGTCAAAGCAACCGTCCGTCTCTCCGACGCGCCGCCCTGATCGTTTCGGAGCTTATCGGCCACCCAGAGCAGCACGCCGTAAATCATGGCACGGTCGTCGCCGGTCAGATCCACGATCATTCCGGCCTTGACGACGAGGCCGCCGAGTTCGATCAGATGCCGCGTGCGCTTGCGGCGCTCGCCTTGCCTAGTGCGCAATGTCATGCCGAACGCGAGCCGCCCGGTTCCGGTTGTGCGCCGCCTGGTCGCGCTGGAGCGCGAGCGCGTCGCCGAGATCGTGCGCAAGGTCGTGCCGGAGAAGGTGCGCAGCATGTTCGACGGGCTGCGCCTGCCCGCGGCGCTGCGCCCGGTTCAGACGCCGTGCGGCGACCGGAAAGGGGAAGCGCGGGTGTGGCGGCGCGGCGCAATTCCTCAGCGCCCGACCGAGAGATCGCCGGAGACCCGGAACCAGCCTGTCCCGGTCCACCATCTACCGCAAGATCGCCGAGGGCACGTTTCCGGCCCGGATCAAGATCAGCACCAATGGCGCAGGCTGGCGCGAGTCCAACATCAACCGATGGGTTGCCGATCCTGCCGGATGGCGCGCCGCCAATGACAACGATGAACCCGGCGGAAAGGCGGTCAACCATGCTGCCGGCTGCCCCTCCCGATCGCGAGGGGTATCCGGCCGCAGCCAACGATAACGCCCACGCGGACGGCCCCGATCCCGAGGCGCTGCGCAAGGTCGATGAGGTCGCCCTTCGGCTTGCCCGCATCATCGGTCGCCGCATGGCGCGTGAGGATTTTGCCGCGCGTATGGCTCAAACCGCCAACGACAATGCGCCGAAACAGCCGGGTAAATGATCGTCGTCTTGATTTTTTCGTAGGTACGGCTATTATCCGTACATGAGCAAGGAGACGACGATGGCCCAGATGCAATCCAATCGTGACGATCGCATCGAGTTGCGCACCACACGCGACGAGAAGCGGCTTCTCACCGCTGCCGCCGCCCATGAACGGCTCGACGTGACCAGCTTCATCATGCGCGCCGTTCTGCCGGCAGCGCGCGATGTGGTCGAGCGGGCGGAGCGACTCTCGCTGTCGAAGCGGGATTCGCTGCGGGTGCTCGACCTTCTGGAAAATCCGACACCCCCGACGCCGGCCTTGCTTGCCGCAGCGCGCCGCCGTGTCGCCAGAGGCCGCAAGAGTGCTTGATTGGCGGGAAGAGCCTATCGGACGCGACCATGACCGCAAGGCGTTCGATTGCGGCTCCCCGGAACTGAACGACTATCTGCGCCGACATGCCCGTCAGAATCATGAGGGCGGAGGTTCGAAGACGTTCGTGGCGGTGGCCGCAGCTGCGCCCAAAAGCATCCTCGGCTATTCCTCCATCAGTCCCGCCTCGATTGCTTTCACGAAAGTCCCCGCCGCCCTGACCAAGGGACTGGGGCGCTACGAGGTCGCCGTATTCCGGCTCGCCCGTCTGGCCGTGGCGCTTCCGATGCAGGGCCAAGGGCTAGGAGGCGACCTTCTGCTGGCAGCGGGCGCAAGGGCGCTCGCTGTGGCGGCTCAGGTCGGCGGCGTGGCGCTGGCGATCGACGCCAAGGATAAGAAGGCAGCGCACTGGTACGAACGCTTCGGTGCAATGCCATTGCTCGACAGCAACCCGCTCAGCCTGATCCTGCCGTTCAAGGCCATCGTTGACGCCCTGGAAATAGCGCAGGGCAGAAGCCCGGCGCGCTCCGCAACGCGCAAGAAGAAGCAACAGCAAGAATGACCCGTGTTGCACTTTATGCGCGCTATTCGTCTGACAACCAGCGTGATGCTTCGATCGAGGATCAGTTGCGCCAGTGCCGCGGAAGGGCCGCTCGCGAAGGCTGGACTGGTCGTGGAGAGCTATTCCGACAGGGCTATCTCGGGCGCATCCCTTATCCGTTCCGGCATCCAGTCGCTGCTGGCCAATGCTCAAGCGGGCCGCTTCGACATGGTGCTATCCGAGGCGCTGGACCGCATCAGCTGCGATCAGGAGGACGTGGCGGGCGTGTTCAAGCGTCTGCGCTTTGCCGGCGTTACGATCGTCACCCTGTCCGAAGGCGAGATCAGCGAGCTTCATGTCGGCCTCAAGGGCACCATGAACGCCCTGTTCCTGAAAGACCTCGCCATCAAGACCCATCGCGGCATAGATCAATCCGGATACCTTAGTTTCGACCGTATTCGTCGGTCTCGATATGGGATGCGATCCCGATACGCCGCTTCTTTTTGAAACCGAGGTTATGGAAGCCGGCACATCGTCGGTTGATGCGCGGCGAGTGCGTTACTCGACCTGGGCGGAAGCTGACCGCGGTCACGCAGAGATCGTGCGCCAATATCGTAATATATCACTAGGAAATTAGTTGCGCCACGTGAGACTATGGCCCGTGATGGCCGCACATCGTGAAATTGGCTGCTATCTGCGATGCCAAGAGTTCGTCGCGGGCGTATGTCCGCGACGAAGCTGCATTGCTACCTCTGCCGTGCAAGGGTCGCAGCCGCGGCCCGCAGCGAGCGGTCGTCGACGACGATCCGTCCGGCTACGCGCGCCGCCTCGATGTAGACCGACAGCGGATATTCGCCGTCGAACAGGATGTCGCGCTCGATGCCCATCCCGAACGGCAATTCGACCTCCTGCATTTCAGCGAGGCTGAACGATCCGGCCTCGGGATCGCCGAGGTCAGCAAGACCGAACATCGTGTCATTATCCTCGTCCATCTCGGTCGCGAGCCAGGTGTCGATGCCGAGCGGATTGAAGAACTTCACCACCGGCACATGATCGAGCCCACGACAACGGCCATTGGCGAGCAGGCGCTCGCGCAAGTTAGGTGTCAGGAGGATCATGCCGCCCTCCCTTCAACGACCTGTGCAGGCATCGCCGAGGAAATGTTCTCATCCGGGAGGAAACTGAGGATGAAATCCGCGGCCTTGCTGGCTTTTGATGCCGCGCGCACGATGGCACGATTGTCCTCGCGCAGAACCTCCAACCACGAAGCGATATAATCGGCGTGACGCACGGTCGGGACAATGCCGAGCGAGGTACAGCAAAATGCGGCGTTGATCTCGGCGATATATCCTGACAGTCTAGCCCTTTTTTGAAATTTTACCCCGTTGAGGATGGTGGTGATCATGCCGCCATCTCCCCGGTCCGAGG
>NZ_MKSM01000134.1 GCF_001897285.1 Nitrobacter sp. 62-23 | reverse complement strand
TGTCGGATAGCCGGTGCCCGGCTTGGTCTCCACGTTGTTCCAGTACATGTACTCGGTGCCCTTGCGATCGGTCCAGATGTTCTTGCACGCAATGGTGCAGGTGTGGCAGCCGATGCACTTGTCCAGGTGAAAGACCATCGAAACTTGAGCTCGAATGTCCATGTGCGGTGCTCCTTCGTTCCTATAGCTCGTTGCTATGGCATCTGATTTTTGGTTTCTGATTTCGGTCTCTGATTGATTTTTTTATGCCTCATGCACGTGCGCTTATTGCGCTTATGCGACTGCGCTGCCGTCGGCCGTACTGTGCGAGCGGTAGCGAATTCACCAAAGCCAAGGCTGGCCCGTCCAGCATTGGCGCTGTGCCGCGCGGACGGCCCCCGGACCGTCGATCCGTCGATGCCGCGACTTGTCACGCTCTCGACGTGAGCGTTTCCAGTGGCGGCGTCGCTACACCGGCGCCCACCTATCGAACTTCTTGACGCGGACTAAGCAGGTTCGGCCAGACAGCGTGTCCACTAACTAAACAGCAGACTTGACCTTCTCCTCCCGAGTCTGATCCGCGGAGTTCCTCGGCAAAGCCGTCGTCGATACGCCATTCCGGAAATTGATCTGGAATGCTCCAGAATCCGCAGGCGTCGTCGCTTCGGAAAGCGATCGCTGCTTGTGAGCCGCCAAACGCCGGAATGACTGGGTCAACGCAAACGAAAGATCAGCGGTCTTGCCGCGAACCGCATCCCACAGCATCATCGTTTCCAGGCTCGGCACCCACATTCCCGGTCTGGCCGAAGCCCGATCCAGGGCGACCCGAGAATGGCGCGCGCGCTCACCATGCCCGACGTGCGCATGATCGTGGTCGTCGCGCTGTGCATTGATCGGCAACTGCAGCACCGTCGCGGTCTGGCCGGGAACGAGCTGCGCGACTTTGAGGATTTGTCCGTCCGGAAATTCCAGAGCGTCGTGCTGAACGTGCAGATTGTCCTCGTCAATCTTTCGGAAGCTCGCCACCTTATGATCCACCCGCGCCTTGCCCCAGAATCTCATGCCAAAAAAACGGAGCTGGCGCCTGAACCGAACATTTTCGTCGAAGGCAAGTTCCGTTCCCGGCAACAGGCAGACTGCCAGTTCGGGCGGACTGTCATGAATGACAAGCTTGGGACCGAGTTCCCCCACGGCAACGAAGCCGTGCACGTTTGATTTTCCAAGTTCCATCGTGACCAGCTTATCGGCGACCTTGGCAGGCCGAGAAGCAACGTGATGCAGACTGTAGTCGCACATATATGAGCTCCTCCAATACGACCGTGCGTTCTTTGGCCTCAACATCAACGTGCCCGCTCAGTTCCTCCTATTCCATGGAAGACGATCACTTTTTCGACAAGCGGGAACCGGGGCCGAATTAGCGGCGTGGCAGCCTACAAAAAACGACTGCAGATACGATTGCTGCTGATCTTGACGGGAACCGCGCGTCGAAGTTTGCGGGATCGAAAGGCGCGAACCCGATAACCTCCAGCCCGGTCTCCCGGTCAAGGAATTCAATCGCAGGTCTTGTCCGGCTACACGCTCCATCTCCGAGGGCTCTCTTTCGCCGAGAGAGTTATTTTCTCCGTTGGTTCGTCTTTGCGCGCGCAGGATCGCGTCGAGAACCGCCTCCTCCACATGCACATGCAGCAAACAAAAAAACCCACCAAACTGGTGGGTTCGAGGCAAGCGCGTGAGCGCATGGAAGGCTGTCTGGTACAAGCGCGCGCGCCCCGCGCAATTCTGCGCGGGGCGCGAGTTCGTACTCTTATGGCTGGTTATGCGTCGCGATGTCGCGCTACCATTCCAGCTTCTCCATCTTGCGCACGACAACGTGCGTGTCGCGCGTGAAGATGCCTGTCGGACCCCAGTAGTTCCAGCCATACGTGAACTGGGCATATCCACCCGCCAGGAACAGCGGGTTGATGCGAATGCGCGTCAGACTGTTGTGACCGCCGCCGCGCCACTGACGCTCCTGCGACTTCGGAATGTACACCGTACGCTCAACCGCGTGGTAGTACATGCAGATGCCCGGCTGAATTCGCCGGCTGACGTTGGCACGGGTGACGACCACACCGTTGTCGTTGTAGACCTCGACCCAGTCGTTATCCTCGATACCCACCTTCTCCGCATCCCGGTCATTGATCCACACTGGATCCATGCCACGAGACAGCATCAACATGCGGTGGTTGTCCTTGTAGGTGGAGTGAATGTTCCACTTACCATGCGGCGTGATGTAGTTCAGCACCAGCGAGCGGTCATCCACCAGGCTCTTCACGATATCGCCGGTCTTGCGCGGGTTGAGCCGCGGCTTGTAGGTCGGGATGTGCTCGCCGAAGTCGAGGTACCACTGGTGATCGAGGTACAACGATTGCCGGCCGGTCAATGTCCGCCACGGCACCAGCCGTTCGACGTTCATGCACCAGGCGGAGTAAGCACGGCCATCGTTGACCAAACCTGTCCAGCACGGGCTCGTGAGAATCCGTCTCGGCTGACGCGTCAGGTCGTAGAACGTCGACGAGACGCTTCGGGTGGGTTCGGCCAGATCAGCGAGCGGCAGACCGATGTGTTGCTCCTCGTTCAAGAAGCCCTGATAGCTCACCTCGCCGTTCGCTTCCGGCGCGCACAACAGCACGGTGTTGCAGGCATCGAGAACGTCTTCAAGGCTCGGGTAACGCTTGCCACCCCATTCCACGCACCGCATGTGTCTCGGATCCGGCATCGGCATGACCGGATTCTCGAGCATCTGGTCGTACTGTTTCCTGATCGGAATTTGCACGCCAACCGCAGAGACACCTTCCTCCCGCGCCTTGGGGCCGAACGAGATGAACTTGTTGTACAAGTTCGCGTAGTCACGCTCGACCACCCGCACGTGCGGAAAGGATTTGCCCGGCACCGGTTTGCACTCGCCCTCGGCCCAGTCCAGGATCTCCGGCTGCGACATCTCGTCGGGAGTATCGTGCATCAGCGGTTGAAGAACCACGTCACGTACCGGCTTGGAGAACGCCAGCGGCGCCATCTCGCTGACCTTCTTGGCGATCAGCTTGAAGATCTCCCAGTCGGTCTTCGATTCCCACACCGGCGGAACCGCCTGCCCCAGCACGTGCAGGAACGAGTGCAGGTCCGTCGTGTTCAGGTCGTTCTTCTCGTACCAGAACGCCGTCGGCAAGATGATGTCGGAGTATAGTCCTGTCGTGTTCATCCGGAAGTTGATGTCGACAACCAGGTCGTACTTTCCGCGCGGAGCGGTCTCGTGGTACTTGACGCTCGTCGACTTGCCCTTCGCACGATCTTCCGCGACCACGTTGTCATGCGCACCGAGATAGTGACGCAGGAAGAACTCGTGCCCCTTGGCGCTCGACTGGATCGCGTTGCCGCGCCAGATGAACCACACGCGTGGCCAGTTCTCCGCTGCGTCGGGATCGTCGATCGCCAAATTGACCTTCTTGCTGGCAACCTGGTCGACGACGTAAGTCGCAATATCTTCCGTGGTCTTCGCCCCACCACGCTCAGCGTCCGCCACAACCTCGATCGGATTGCGGTTGAAGTGCGGGGTGAACGGCATCCAGCCACAACGGATCGCCTTCGCCTGGAGGTCGATCGCGTGACCCTTGGCCCAGCGCGGGTTCGGCGCCGTCAGGCCATATTCGGTGAACTCCTGCTCATAACGCCACTGGCAGCTATGGGCATAGTGCCAGGTCGACGACTGCACAAGCCGAGGCGGCTTGGCCCAGTCGAGAGCCAAAGCAACCGTGGCCCACGGCGCAACCGGCGCAAGCTTTTCCTGGCCGACGTAGTGGTTGATGCCGCCGCCGTTGACGCCGCAGCAGCCGCACAGGATCAGGGCAACCGTCGCCGAGCGGTAACAGAGGTTATTGTAATAGAAGTGGTTGGCGCTGGCGCCCACGATTACCATGGACTTGCCATTGGTGAGTTCCGCGTTGGTCGCAAACTCACGCGCAAACCGGATCGCAGTTTCACGGCCGATACCGGTGTGACGCTCCTGCCAGGCCGGCGTGTAAGGTGCATCCTCGTCGTCGTAGCTGGTCGCAAACGAGCCTTCCAGCCCGCGGCTGTGACCGAACTGCGACATCATGATGTCGAAGCCGGTGGCGACCAGCACATCGCCCTTGTCCGTCGCGATCCGCTTCACCGGAACGCCGCGCGAAACAACACGACCGTTCGCAAAGTCGTCGAAGCCAACCTGAACCACTCCGTCAGATTTATCGATGAAGCTCAGCACCGGATCGATCGGGCTGTTGTCCAGCGTATCCTCCGCCGACAGGTTCCACTTGCCGTGCGTGGATCCCCAGCGATCGCCGACCTGACCCTTGAGCGCCCGGGGCTCGCCGCTCTTCTCGTCGATGACGAGCATCTTCCAGTCGGCGTTCTCGACGTCCTGATAACGCGCAATGCGCTTCGACCGCAGCAAGCGTCCGGTCTTGTAGGTATTCCCGTTGGGCTCCAGTTCGACAAGGAACGGAAGGTCGGTGTAGCGCTTGACGTAATCGATGAAGTACGGGACCTGGCGGTCGATGTAGTACTCCTTGAGGATGACGTGGTTGGCCGCCATCCACAGCGCCGTGTCCTGCCCCGCCTGGACCGGAATCCATTCGTCGCAATACTTGGCGACCATGCTGAAGTCCGGCGATAGAACCACGAACTTGGTTCCCTCGGTGCGCGCTTCGGAGATGAAGTGCACGTCCGGGGTGCGCGTCATGTTCAGGTTCGATGCCATCGAGACGATGAACTTCGAATTGTACCAGTCGGCGCTTTCGCACACGTCGGTCTGGTCGCCCCAGATTTCCGGGAACGATGTCGGCAGATCGGCGTACCAGTCGTAGAAGCTCATCGAACAGCCGCCGAAAAGCGACAGGAAGCGCGTGCCGGCCGCGAACGACAACATCGACATCGCAGGGATCGGCGAGAAGCCCATCACCCGGTCCGGCCCATGCTTGCGCGCGGTGTACAAACAAGCCGCCGCAATCATCTCACTCAATTCTTCCCACTTGGCGCGGCGAAAACCACCCTTGCCGCGCGCCTTCTGCATGCGCAGGCGCTTCTGGTCGTCTCCGACCAGCGAGGCCCAGGCCTGCACCGGATCCGGGAACGAGGCCTTCGCTTCCTTCCACATGTCGTAGAGCGGACCGCGGACGTAGGGATACTTGATCCGGATCGGGCTGTAGACGTACCAGGAGGCGGAGATGCCGCGCTGGCAGCCACGAGGCTCGTAAGGTGGCAGGCTGCGCTCAAGCAGCGGATAGTCCGTCTGCTGCATTTCCCAGGTGATGATTCCGTCCTTGACGTAGATCGCCCAGGAGCAGCCGCCGGTGCAGTTCACGCCATGCGTGCTGCGGAAGACGTTATCGTGGGACCAGCGGTTGCGATAGAACTCTTCCCACTTGCGCTCCCGTGGGTTAACGAGATCCAATATCCAGCTCATAAGCGTCTCCTCGGTGTGTTCGTCCGGCCGCGCGGCCGTCACTCACATTCTGTCACTTAGATTCTTTTATCTTGCCCATCCGGCCGTTGGCGTACTCATCCGTAAACCAACCGCCGTCGTACGGAGCCGTACTTCGTCCAGTCTCTGGTTCTCGCCTGGCCGCTATATCGACACCGCTCATCGCGCCTCTACCTTCTCCAACAGACTATCCTTCGCCGGGAGGTGTTATTCCTCCCGTCGTTCGTCGCGCGCAGGATCAGTCGCGGCGAGAGTCCGCCCGCTCATTTGCAGGCAAACGAAATCCACCACTCGGGTGGTGTTAGAGGTGAACACTTCCACCGCGGTCAAGACCGCAGTGGAAGTCATCAGCCTTGCGGCAGTTGGGTGGAATCTATCCCAGATGATGTTTTAACATAGACCGGAGTTTTTGGTTTTTGCAACGGCGCAACCCATGCGCGATGCGACGACCTCCTCTGCGGTAATCGCGACCGGTCGATCAACTACACAACATTGAGCACGCGCGATCGGTGATGCCGATGTCGATTGCGCACAGAGGCACTTCGTCGTCTTAGCAATTCAAACAGTCGTCTTGTTTAAGCATAAACGCTATTATTAGCGGGCAAATCCCAACACAAAAAACAGGATGGAGTTTGCTGCGAGCGCTGACGAGGCTGACGACTTCTGCTGACGGAAAGCGCAGCAGCATCTTATGTGATAACTAGATGACTAAGTTTGCAGCGCGCGCATTGTCATGGGCGGACTACGTGACTCCGTTTCGTAAAGGTTTCCTAAACAAGCCATTTGTCGTTGAGGCCGCCTGCCCGCGCACGAAACCGCCGCCAGCGCTTCTGCTTAGGCTGCAGAGACGAAGCGATACGATGTGGACTTACGAACTTTCACAGGATGCGCGAGTTGCGCGAAGGCGGCGCACTGCGCGGTTGCGTCAGGCTGAACACGTAGTCGAAGGCTGGTTGGCGTCCGACGCGCACGTCAAATGGTGTCGGTGAGGTGATGTCTTCCTGGTCGCAGAGGTAAAGGCATCTGCATTGCATCTTGAGAAAGGCAAAGAAACTTGCCCGTGGGTCGATCCTGTTAAAGCCGCCGACCTGTATATGTATGAGTGTTATATGTATGAGTGTTGGCGAAGACGCGGTGATTGTCCGCGGTTTCATCTTGCTATCATCACCCGCACGTCCACACCGGTCCGATCGGCGTTTGCGTCCAGCACGGGCCGATGCTGCCGCCGTTATAGCGGCCGCGGTAAAAGCCGGGGCGGCCGAAGTAATACGGCGTGCCGTCATACCAGTAGTAATACGGGGTCGGACCGATGAACCAATGGCGCCGCTCGCGGCGTGCGTTGCGCAGCACGACCGGCTCCTGCTTGAACAGCGGCGCGGCGTTGTTCAACGGCTGGCGATAGCCCGGCAGAAAGCCATAATTGTGCTGGCGCTGCACCTGCTTTTTGTGACGCGGCGCAGCTTCCGCCGCAACAGACGAGAGCGACAGGACGATGGCGATCGATAGGCACAGAAGTCGCGACATGGGCTGACCATAAACGGTCGACGACCGCAGGGCCATTCAAATTCCGACGAACGCGCGCGCCGAACCGGCGCGCCGTCCCTGAATCTATTTGTCATCGTCATCGCGCTTTTTCACGCTCAGACCTCGTAGGGTCGATGGCGCAAGCTCATCCGCCTCCCGCAAATGAAGGAAGAACGCGCTCCGCTATTGCGGCCCACGCTTAACACCACTTGCCCTTCCACAGCCGGAATCCGCCCTCGAACGCATCGGCGTTGTCACCGCGGCGCGATTTCGCCGGCAGCGTGTCGAGATGTTCGACATTACCGCCGCCGATCAGCACCTCGTCGGGCTCCAGCGCGGCGGTAAGTTGCCTGACGATATCGGTCACATGCTTGCGCCATTTTTTGTCGCCGCGACGCTCGCGCCCGGCCTCTCCGGCATAGTCCTCGTAAGTCTTGCCCTTCCGATACGGCAGGTGGCCCAACTCCATCGGCTCCAGTTCGCCATCGGCGATTATCGCGGAGCCAAGGCCGGTGCCGAGCCCGAGAAACAGCATCCGCCCTCCCCGGTAACCACCGAGCGCCTGCATCAGCGCATCGTTGACGACCCTGGTCGGTTTGCCGAACGCCTTCTGGAAGTCAAAACCCCTCCATCCCTTGCCTAGGTTGAAGGGATCGCGCAGCGGGCGATTGCCGGCGACAGGACCGGGATAGCCAATGGAGATGACGTCGCAGGACCAGTCCTTCGTCAGCGCCTTGACCTTGCGCACCATTTCTTTCGCGGTGAGGTCGGGTCCGGATTCGAACGCGCGTTTGACCCGATCCTTGCTGGTCATCACCTTGACGTGAGACCCGCCGACATCGATCGCGAGAATGGTCCGGGCGGATTTTGAGGTACGGCGTGTTTTCATCTTGGCTTTTCCGTCAACGTGCGACCTTCTTCATTCGTTCCGTCTCGCGCCCGTGTGCTTGCACGTTTGGCCATTCAGGTCTAACTGACCCCTCAAAAATCGCGCTTTTTTCCGGAGCTTCCTTGATGACCGATGCACCTTATACGCCGCCCAAAGTCTGGACGTTTGATAAGGAGAACGGCGGCAGATTTGCGTCCGTCAACCGCCCCACCGCGGGAACGACCCACGAAAAGGCGCTGCCCGTCGGCAAGCACCCCTTCCAGCTTTATTCGCGGGGAACGCCGAACGGCCAGAAGGTCACGATCATGTTCGAGGAGTTGCTCGCGCTTGGCCACACCGGCGCGGAGTATGACGCCTGGATGATCCGGATCGACGGCGAGCAGTTCGGCTCGGGTTTTGTCGAGATCAACCCGAACTCGAAGATTCCGGCGCTCATGGACCGCTCCGGACCTGAGCCGTTCCGCGTGTTTGAATCCGGCGCGATCCTTCTGCATCTTGCGGAGAAATTCGACGCCTTCATTCCGAAGACCCCGGCGGCGCGTGCCGAATGCCTGTCGTGGCTGTTCTGGCAGATGGGCAGCGCGCCCTATCTCGGCGGCGGCTTCGGCCATTTCTACAACTATGCGCCGGAGAAGATCGAATACGCCATCAACCGCTTCGCCATGGAGACCAAGCGGCAGATGGACGTGCTGGACCGCCGGCTCAAGGACAACGAATACCTTGCCGGCCCCGAATACACGATCGCGGATATCGCGGTATGGCCATGGTACGGCGGCCTCGCCCAGGGCCTGCTCTACGGCGACAGCGCCACCTTTCTCGACGTCCAGAGCTACAGAAACGTGCAGCGCTGGACCCGGCAGATCGGCGCGCGGCCCGCGGTGAAACGTGGCCGCATGGTCAACCGTTCCTCCGGCGATCCTGCGAGCCAACTCCACGAGCGCCACGACGCCTCCGATTTCGAGACGCGAACGCAGGACAAACTGGCGAAGCCGGCCTGACGCGCCCGCATCATCTGCCGTCGTTACCGACCTGGGAGACTCCTTCATGCACGGAAAAGTCGTCGTCATCACCGGAGCCTCTGGCGCGCTCGGCAAGGTCGTCGCGGATGCCGCCATCGCGTGCGGCGCGCGCGTGGCCTGCATCGACCGGACGGCGGCGGACGGCGACGCCACGACCAGCCGGATCCACCTCGGCGGCGTCGATCTGTCCGATGCGGCGCTGGCCATGAAGGCTATCGATGCGGCGGCTTCACATTTCGGCCGGCTCGACGTCCTCATCAATATCGCCGGCGCGTTCGCATTCGAAACCGTCGCTGATGGCGACCCAAGCACCTGGCAGCGCCTCTACGCGATCAACGTGGCCACGGCGCTCAACGCCTCGCGGGCCGCGATCCCGCATCTGCTTGCATCCGGCGCGGGGCGCATCATCAACATCGGCGCGATGGCGGCATTGCAGGCTGGCGCCGGCATGGGCGCCTATGCCGCCTCGAAAGCCGGGGTGCATCGTCTGACCGAAGCACTCGCCGCGGAACTGAAGGGCAAGGTCACCGTCAATGCCGTGCTGCCCACCATCATCGACACGCCCGCCAATCGCAAGGACATGCCCAAAGCAGACTTCGCGACCTGGGTAACGGCGGATGAACTGGCGAACGTCATCCTGTTTCTGGCAAGTGATGCGGCAAGTGCGGTGACCGGAGCACTGGTTCCCGTGCGTGGACGTATTTAGAACTTGACTACACGTTATATCATATTGAATACAACATCGCCGTAGTAACCCGATGTTAAGGCTCCCGTCCTTCAATCGAGCGGCACCGTCGCGGGTACCTTAATATCCCGGCCGGCAACTTAGAAATCGACCAATCTTGCTGTTGACCGTTTCCTTTTCCTCAGTGTTTCCTGCAGGATCAGCAACGCATGTTAAATCTCCGCAGCAGCTACGACTACGAGGATCTGCTGGCCTGCGGCCGGGGCGAAATGTTCGGCGCAGCGGAACCGAAACTCCCGCTGCCGCCGATGCTGATGTTCGACCGCATCACGGAGATCACGGAAAACGGCGGGCGGTACGGCCGCGGACTGGTGCGCACGGAACTCGATATCAAACCGGACCTTTGGTTTTTCCGCTGCCACTTTCACAACGATCCGGTGATGCCCGGCTGCCTTGGCCTCGACGGACTCTGGCAGATGGTGGGATTTTATCTGGTCTGGCTCGGCCGCGACCGGAACGTGCGGGCTCGTGCCCTTGGCGTCGGCAACCTGAAGTTCACGGGCCAGATCCAGCCGGACGTCAGCACGGTTTCCTACACCGTGGACATCAAGCGCGTCCTGCGTTCGAAACTGGTGATGGCGATTGCCGACGGCACAGTCTGCGCCGATGGCGAGGTGATCTATCGCGCCAGCGGTCTCAGGATGGGCCTGTTTAAGCACCTTCCCGACTCGTCAGTTGAAACGACTGTCTGATAACTTCAAGTCGTGAGTCGTCCGGAGTGCCGCAACGTGGAAACCGCTCTTTATCTTCCGGTTAAACGTCATCTTGAAAGCCTTGGTTTCACGGTCAAGGGCGAAGTCGGCGGCTGCGATCTGGTGGCGCTGAGCGGCGACGATCCGCCTCTTGTGGTGATCGGCGAATTGAAGCTCAGCTTCAATCTCGAATTGATCCTTCAAGGCGTCGAACGCGCCGGCGCCTGTGATGAGGTCTGGCTTGCCGCCAGGCTGTCAGCGCGCGGCAAAGGCCGCGAGAGCGATGCTCGCTATCGCAACCTGTGCCGGCGGCTCGGCTTCGGGATGCTCGGCGTAACTGACCATGGCGGCGTCGAAGTGCTGGTCGCGCCGGCCACCGTCAACCCGCGCCGGAATCCCAAAAAACGTTCCCGGCTGGTCACGGAACACCAGCGCCGCAAGGGCGATCCGGTTGCCGGTGGCACCTCACGGATGCCGATCATGACGGCCTACCGCCAGCAGGCGTTGAGCTGTGCGGCCGCAATGGCCGTGGGTCCGCGCCGCGTGCGGGAGCTGAGGCCGGAAAATCCGGATGCCGGAAAAATCCTTCTCCACAACGTCTACGGATGGTTCGACCGCGTCGACCGCGGAATCTATGCCCTGACCGACGCGGGCCATGCCGCGCTGAAACGATGGCCGCAGCATTTTCCCGAAGCGGCACCAGTCCCGGCTGACGATGAGCGGCGGATGAAGGCACCTGCTCCCGGCGCCGGGACGTCGAAATGCACAACCGAATCCGGCGGGAAAAGCCCACCGGCGCGTCAAAATGCATAGCTGTATTGCTACGGCAAATCCCGTATTGAGATGCAGCTTAGGATTTCCTGGGGCATGATTTCGACTCGAAGAGTCGCGCTCACGCAAAGTGGAAACCGAAGAGGCTGATTTAACGCAGGTGAATCGGACTCAAGCGATGGCGTTAGATTGAACGGTTCGCGCCGCTTTATGCGTAGGTTCCGATTTTGAATCGAATCAACGACGTTGTGTACGGAACAAGCGGAAGAAGCGGCGTTCTTTGAAAAGTCAGGCACGCGCTGAAGCGCGATGCTGTCAATGTCATTGAGGTGAATAGAGGCACATGATGAGTGAAGGCTGGCAGACGAAATATGGCATCCGGCGGGTTCGCCGCGATCCTCCCACGCTGGAGGAAGCTATCTTCGCGGCCACCGGGATCACCGATGATCTCGACTCGCAGGCCGAGATCGCGGCATCGCTGATCGGAATGCCGCTTCATATCGTTCACGCCGAGGTCAAGAAAACCGCCCGGACCGTCGCGCGATCGCCTACGACACGCGTGATCGCCGGCGAGCAAGGCGCGTTGCGCTCGGTCGTGGTCGAGCGCCGCATGGTCCGCAGATTCGGCAACGATAAACGAGTCTGATCCGGATCCTGCACCTGCCCGGTCGAGACATGATGGGAGGCCTGGATTGCCGGATATCCGCGACACGCTGCTTCTCGCGATCGGCGTGCTGATTGTTGCAGCGTCCGCAGCAAATGCCGCGCAAGTGTCGCGCGAAGCCGACATCGTCAATCTGCGGCTGGGCGAACGCATCCTTGTCGACGACGGGTCGTGCCCGGCTGGACAGATCAAGGAAATCTCGGGCGCAAAGCTCGCGCCGACCGGTGTCATTCCCGCGCGCAAGTGCATATCACGCACCGGCCCGAAGCGGTGAATGCCGATCGCAATCACCGCTCGCAAGTTCTGACCAAGCCTGTTTGGACAAGCCTATTTGGAAATGAAGTCCGCGCATTTCTGCACGTTCGTATCCGCGGCGCCCCATGGCATGATCGGCACCGAGGAGGTCGAATTCTGCGGTGAGCCCTCGATCAGCCGGTCCGAATAAACCATGTAGACCAGTGTGTTTCGTTTTGCGTCGCAGCCGCGCACGATCTGCATCTTCTTGAAGAACAACGAGCGCCGCTGCTGGAACATGTCCTCGCCCTGTTTCATCTTTCCCTTGAAATGGATCGGCCCGATCTGACGGCATGACAGCGAAATGTCCGAAACCTGCTCCGCCACTCCCAGCCAGCCCTTGATGCCACCCTTCTCCGGCACGGTAAAATGACACGCGACGCCCTCGACCTCCGGGTCATCGACGCCATAGGTCGCAAGCTTGTCATTCGGGGTCAGGAGATTGAATACCGTCGAGCGGCGAAAGATCAAATCGGGTTCTTCCGCCGCATGGGCATGAGTTCCGGCGAGCACAGCGACCGCCAGAATGGCGAAGACCCAGGGGGTCCAGGTCCTACGGTGCCTGTATTCAGTCTGACCTTGAAATGTCATCATTCGCTCCGTTTGCTGGGTCAGGCCAATGTAGGATCGCTAGGTTCCCGCGGAAAGATACCCCGACTGCCCAAAATGGCCGGCATCAGACTCATGTGAACGGATTCACACGGTTTAACCGGAGCGACGCCATCGATTTGCGCGCGGAGTAAACGTGTGATGGAGGGGCTGTCAGACGAACGTCCGAAAGGATTCGCTGGAAGCGAAGGCGCGAGCGAACATTGATCTTTGCGTCCAGCGCCAGGCGCTGGCACTCATCAGGTGTCCCGCCCGGGCTGTCCGCTCCTGCTGGCGAACCTCCGGACAGGGACCCGCGTTCGCGTTGAATCAAAAGGGCGGGATCAATCCCGCCCTTTTGATTCAGTCGTTTACCCGCCACGAGGTTCGTCCGGTCGCAGCGTCTTGGAGACTTCCCCGTTCCACGGAAACAGTACAAGTCTCCAGCTTCTTGATCAGACCCGTTTCACGAGTCCTCAAATCGGATGCTAGTGGAGTGAATTTGACATTTGCTACCCACTTTGCAGCAAACCCGTCAGGCGAATGTCAAATTCAAAACTCCACTAGAAACCTGATAGTTGCTAGTGGTCCTTTGATTCTAACATTTGCAGGAACTCCCTGCCGCAACGGGATGCAAATGTTAGAATTGGACCACTAGTGCGCCAGAACCGCCAGCAACAATAGCGCCACGATATTGGTGATCTTGATCATGGGATTGACCGCAGGGCCCGCCGTATCCTTGTAGGGATCGCCCACGGTGTCGCCGGTCACCGCCGCCTTGTGCGCGTCGGAGCCCTTCCCGCCGTGGTGGCCGTCCTCGATATACTTCTTGGCATTGTCCCAGGCGCCGCCGCCGGAGGTCATCGAGATGGCGACGAACAGACCCGTCACGATCACGCCGAGCAGCATGGCGCCCACCGCCGAGAACGCAGCGGACTTGCCGGCAGCACCGCCGCCGGCGATCGCGTAGATCGCGAAGTAGACAACGATCGGCGACAGCACCGGCAACAGCGACGGGATGATCATCTCCTTGATCGCGGCCTTCGTCAGCAGGTCCACGGCCTTGCCGTAGTCGGGCTTGTCGGTGCCTCGCATGATGCCGGGCTTCTCACGAAACTGGCGGCGCACCTCCTCGACGATCGCGCCCGCCGCGCGTCCCACCGCGGTCATGCCCATCGCGCCGAACAGATAAGGCAGCAAACCGCCGAACAGCAGGCCGACCACGACGTAGGGATTATTCAGGGAGAAATCCGGATTGACGCCCTGGAAGTAGGCGTGATTTGCGGCGTCGCCGATGAAGAACTTGAGGTCCTGATTATAGGCCGCGAACAGCACCAGCGCGCCGAGGCCGGCGGAGCCGATCGCGTAGCCCTTGGTGACGGCCTTCGTGGTATTGCCGACCGCGTCGAGCGCATCGGTCGCCTTGCGCACTTCCTTCGGCAGGCCGGCCATTTCGGCAATGCCGCCGGCATTGTCTGTGACCGGACCGAAGGCGTCCAGCGCCACGACCATGCCGGCCAGCGCCAGCATCGTTGTGGTGGCAATCGCGATGCCGAACAGGCCCGCGAGGCTGTGGGTGACGAGGATGCCGGCGATGATGACGATCGCCGGAAGCGCCGTGGCTTCCATCGAGATCGCAAGGCCCTGAATGACGTTGGTGCCGTGTCCGGTCACCGAGGCCTGCGCGATGGACTTCACCGGCCGATAGTCGGTGCCGGTATAGTATTCGGTGATCCAGATGATCAGCCCCGTGACGACCAGGCCGGCGACGCCGCAGGCGAACAGTTCGAGGCCGGTATAGCTGACGCCGTCCAGCGGGCCGAAGCCGACCAGCCAATAGATGGCGGCGCCGACCCCGATCAACGACAGGATGCCGGTGGCGATCAGGCCCTTGTAGAGCGCACCCATGATCGATTCGCTGGCGCCGAGCTTGACGAAGAACGTCCCGATGATCGAGGTGATGATGCAGATGCCGCCGATGGCGAGCGGCAGCGTCATCATGTTCACGAGCAGCGGCGACGTCGCGAAGAAGATCGCGGCCAGCACCATGGTGGCGACCGCCGTCACCGCGTAGGTTTCGAACAGGTCCGCGGCCATGCCGGCGCAGTCGCCGACGTTGTCGCCGACGTTGTCGGCAATCGTCGCCGGGTTGCGCGGATCGTCTTCCGGAATGCCGGCTTCCACCTTGCCGACGAGGTCGCCGCCGACGTCGGCGCCCTTGGTGAAGATTCCGCCGCCGAGACGGGCGAAGATCGAGATCAGCGACGCGCCGAAGCCGAGCGCGACCATCGCATCGACAACCGTGCGGCTGTTCGCGGCGTAGCCGGCGAAGTGAGTCAGATAGGCGAAATAGATCGTCACGCCGAGCAGCGCGAGGCCAGCGACCAGCATGCCCGTGATCGCGCCGGCCTTGAAGGCAAGCTCAAGCCCGCCCGCCAGCGATTTGGTCGCGGCCTGCGCGGTGCGCACGTTGGCGCGAACCGAAACGTTCATGCCGATGAAGCCGGCCGCTCCCGACAGGATCGCACCGATGGCGAAGCCGACGGCCACCAGCACGCCGAGGAAATAGGCGAGCAGTCCGAAGATCACGATGCCGACCATTCCGATCGTGGTGTACTGCCGGCGCAGATAGGCCTGCGCGCCCTCGCGCACCGCGGCGGCGATTTCCTGCATCCGCGGATTTCCCGCATCGGCCCCCAATACGGACGAGGTCGCCCAGATGGCATAAACGATCGAAAGCGCTCCGCAGAGCACGATCACTACTAGTGCTGTCATTGAATTTGCCTCGGAATCCCTGAAGTTGCCCCGACAAAGCCGCGAGCCCGCGAACGGACATACCGGAAAACGAAGTTCGCCTCGTTGCAAGGCGACCTTAAATCGGGCGGGACCATGCCAAAATCGAACCTCCGGCGCAACGCCGCCTTGCGGCTAAACCGCCGAATTCCGTAAGGAATTGCAATAAAATGCTGGCGCTTGCGGAGGACCGCAGAGCCTCAGGCCAGCCACCGCGCAATCCGCGCCACCGCCTCGCGCATCTCGGCTGCCGAGCGGGCATAGGAAAAGCGCACAAAGGAGCGGCCGCGCACCGGATCGAAATCGATGCCGGGGGTCGCGGCGACATGCGCCTCCTCCAGCATCTTCCGGGCAAACTCGTGGCTGTCGGAGGTAAACTTCGAGACGTCGGCGTAGAGGTAGAAGGCGCCGTCCGCCGGCAGGAATTCGCTCAATCCGGCCTGAGGTAAACCCGCGATCAGGAGGTTTCGGTTCGCCTCATAGCCGTGCTTGACGATCTCCATCTCCTGGCGACCCGAAAATGCCGCCTCGGCTGCGATCTGCGACAGCGTCGGCACCGAAATCGACAGGTTCTGCTGCAGCCGCTCGATCGGCCGCACCAGTTGCTCGGGCACCACCATCCAGCCCACCCGCCAGCCGGTCATGCAGAAATATTTCGAGAACGAATTGATCACCACCGCGTGCGGCGAAAGCTCGACGGCGGTCACCGCGGGAAACGCATAGTCGAGGCCGTGATAGATCTCGTCGGAAATAAAACGGATGCCTTCGCTTTCGGCGGCCGCCATCAGATGCGCCAACGCCTCGCGTGATATCATCGTGCCGGTCGGGTTGGCCGGACTTGCGACCAGCACGCCCTTCAGCGGCGTCCTGCGATGAGCGTCCAGCAATGCCTCTCCGGTCAGGGCGTGACGGTTCTCGCTCGACGTCTCGATCGGCACCGGCTCGCAGCCGAGCGCGGTCAGGATATGCCGATACGGCGGATAGCCGGGCACCGTCACCGCGACCCGGTCGCCCGGCTCGAACATCGCCAGGAACGCCAGGATGAAGCCGCCCGACGACCCCGTGGTCACGACAATGCGTTCAGGATCGACCGTGCAGCCATAGGCGTCGCGGTAGTGTTGCGCGATCCGCGTCCGCAGCGAGGCAATGCCGAGCGCGGAGGTGTAATCGATCCGGCCGCGATCGAGCGCGGCGCGGGCCGCATCCAGCGCGGTACGGGGCGCCGGCGCCGAGGGCTGGCCGACCTCCATGTGGATGACATTGCCACCCGCGGCCTCGATCCGCGCCGCCGCCGCCATCACGTCCATGACCATGAACGGCGGAACCCGGCTGCGGCCAGATGCCGCCAGCAAGCCTTTGGCCTGGTCTCTCAATGTCGCATCGAGCATGGAAATCTGTTAATGCGCTCTCGCTGCGCCCACGTCACTGAAGCCGCGTTACCGCCGTATTCGGCGGGTTGTTAGGACATATACCGTATTCGAACCAGGTCCAATGATTCCAAAAGCGGTTACCAAAGAAACGACGACCCGGCGGCCCCCTGCCCCCGCGCGTCGCGTCTTGTCAAAGCTCACTGCGCTGGTCACCGCCTGCGCGCTCGTGAGCGCCTCGCTGCCGGTTCGCGCCCAGCAGGCCAAGGGACCGCCGGTGCTGCGCGATACCGAGACCGAGCAACTGCTGCGCGACTATACGCGCCCGATCCTGCGCGCGGCGGGACTGGAGAAGCGGAATATCCAGATGGTCATCATCAACGACAAGACGTTCAACGCCTTCGTCGCCGACGGCCGCCGCATCTTCGTGAACTACGGCGCGATCATGCAATCGACGACGCCGAACCAGTTGATCGGCGTGCTCGCACATGAGACCGGGCATCTCGCCGGCGGGCATCTGTCCAAGTTCCGCGAGCAACTCGCCCGAACCCAGACCCAACTGATCATCGCCATGTTGCTCGGCGCCGGCGCCCTCGCCGCGGGAGCCGCCAACGGGGGCAGCAACAGCGCCGCCAGCAATATCGGCGCAGCCGCGATCAGCGCGCCGCAGGAGATCGCGCGCCGCAGCCTGTTGTCCTACCAGCGCCAGCAGGAGGAGAACGCCGACCGCGCCGGCGTGAAATTCCTGACCGCCACCGGTCAATCCGCGCGCGGCATGTACGAGACCTTCAAGCGCTTCACCGACGAAAGCCTGTTCGCCGCGCGCGGCGCCGATCCCTATGTGCAATCGCATCCGATGCCGGCTGACCGCGTCGCCGCGCTCGCCGAACTCGCCAGGACGAGTCCCAATTGGGACAAGAAGGACGATCCGGCCCTGCAAATGCGCCACGACATGGTGCGCGCCAAGATATCGGCATTCATGGAACGGCAGGACACCGTATACCGCCGCTATCCGCTGTCGGACACCAGCCTGCCCGCGCGCTACGCCCACGCCATCAGCACCTACCTGCACGGCGATCTTCGCGTGGCCATCGAACAGATCGACGCGCTGATCAAGCTGCAGCCGCAAAATCCCTATTTCCACGAGGTGCGCGGCCAGGCGCTGCTTGAGGGAGGCCGCCCGGCGGAAGCGATTGCGCCGCTGCGGCGGGCGGTCCAGTTGTCCCACAACGCCCCGCTCATCGAGATGCTGCTCGGGCAGGCGCTCGTGGCCTCGAACAATACGGCCAACACCGATGAAGCCATCGCAATCCTGCGCGCTGCGCTGGCTCGCGAGCCTGAAGCGCCGCTCGGATATATGCAGCTTGCAATGGCCTACGGCCGCAAGGGCGATTACGCCCAAGCCGACCTCGCGTCGGCGCAGGCTGCATTCCTGCGCGGCGACAACAAGACTGCGCGCGAGCTGGCATCGCGCGCAAAGACCCGTTTCGCCATCGGCACGCCCGGCTGGGTCAAGGCCGACGACATCGTTTCAGCTAAAATGCCCGACAAGAAAGACTAGTGTGGTGGTTCAGAAGTTCGCTTCAGTGCTCAATCAAGTCCGTCAAGCGAACTTCTGAACCTAAACCACACTAGAATCATAAAGTTGCTAGTGTCCCTTTGATTCCGAAGTTCGCATCAGTGGTTGCTGCAAGGGTATACGAACTTCGGAATGGGGACACTAGCGAAGTGGATTTGACATTCGCGACCCGCCTGCCGCGAGCCTCGCGACGCAAATGTCACGACCAGACCAACAGGCGGCGCCAAGCCGGCGCCTTCGAACAACGCAACGAGACTTGAATTGACCAAAGGATTTTGACAATGCAACCGCATCGGTTTCTCGCTTCTGCCCTCTTTGCGCTTGCGCTCGGAGCTGCACCCGTTTCGGCTTCGGCGCAGGGTTTCTCCGACAGCCAGCGCGGCGAGATCGAACAGATCGTCAAAAGCTATCTGCTCGCCCATCCCGAGGTTCTCGAGGAGGTCTCGGTCGAACTCAGCAAGCGCCAGGCGACGGCCGACGCACTCAAGCACGAGGCCGCGGTCACCGAGAACGCCGACGCCATCTTCAATTCGCCGCGCGGCGTCACCCTCGGCAACAAGGACGGCGACGTCACCCTCGTCGAATTCTTCGATTACAATTGCGGTTACTGCAAACGCGCGATGGCCGACATGCTCGATCTCCTGAAGGCGGATCCAAAGCTCAAGGTCGTCCTGAAGGAATTTCCGGTACTCGGCCCCGGTTCGGTCGAAGCCGCACAGGTCGCGGTGGCCGTGCGCATGCAGGATCCCGGCGGCAAGAAATATCTCGACTTTCATCAACGGTTGCTCGGCGGACGCGGCCAGGCCGACAAGGCGCGCGCCCTCGCCGCCGCCAAGGAAGCCGGTCTCGACATAGCGCGCATCGAGAAGGACATGAACAGTCCCGAAGTCCGGGCGACGCTGGAGGAGAATTTCAAACTTGCCGAAGCGATGGGCATGAACGGAACGCCGAGCTACGTGATCGGCAAACAGGTCGTTGTCGGCGCGGTCGGTCTTTCGACACTCAAGGAGAAGATCAACACGGCGCGCTGCGGCAAGGCGTCCTGCTGATCGCTCTGCTGTCGAACGAAAGGCCCCGCTCGCAGCGGGGCCTTTTTCGTTGGACGGCTTGAGATACTTTGCAGGACTGCCATGGGTTCGGGCAACAGCCGTTAATCCCGCGTTCAGAAAACAAATCCGGCGGAACCCGGATCGCATCGGAACATAGCTCCTTACTGCACCGTTGTCGGGCGGGCATGCAACAAGTGAGGAGACATCGATGACCAAACACTTTCTTCTTTCGACAGCGACTGCGGTGCTGATCGCGGGAACGGGATTCGCCTATGCGCAAGGAACCGGCATGGGCCGAGAGGGCGGCGGCAGTGGCGGATCGACCATGCAGCAAAACGCGCCATCGACGGAACAGGGCCGCGGCTCCGCGACCGCTCCGATGCGCAACGACGCTTCCAGCGGCATGTCGAATGAGGGCACGGGCCGCGGAAGCGCGTCCGGACAGCGTGCGCATGACACCCATCCCGGCAAGATGAAGAACGAAAGATCCGCCGAAGATCACGGAAAAGGCGGCGCGGGCAACGACCACTCCAAGGGCATGCGCTCGGAGCGCAACGAATCGGGCAAGCGGACCGAGGAGCGGCACCAGCGAACCGAGGACCGCAATGAAAAGACCATGGATCATCACCGCAACGCCGAAGAGCGCAACGGAATGAAGTCCGATTCCTCGCGGAACGCGGTCGACACCAACAGATCATCGACCACGACGACGGGTCAGGCAGGTTCCGGCGCCAAGCTTTCGACGGAACAGCGCACCAGGATCACGACCGTCATCAGGGACCAGCATGTGCAGCCGATGACGAACGTCAATTTCTCGGTCGCTGTCGGGACGCGGGTGCCGCGCACGGTGAGTTTCCATCCGTTGCCGTCCCAGATCGTCGACATCTACCCGAGCTGGCGCGGGTATGAATTCTTCCTGGTCCGTAATGAGATTGTTGTCGTCGATCCAAGGACCCTTGAGATCGTCGCGGTCCTTCCGGCCTGATCTGGAATCCTTCATAACAGCGCATAAGCGGGGCCGGTCCTGGCCCCGCGGCGCCTGGCGCGACCGGCCGAATCGCGCGGCAGGCCGCCGTCTTCCGCCCCCGGTCGCGGGTTCCGGCCTTTGGTTAACAAGCAATTTCCGTATGTTCTGCCTCGCATTTCGTGGAAAAAGCGAGGTTTTTGAAGCCGAATGCCAGAGCGTTCAGGCTTCCCCTTGGCTCTCTTGTTACATATAACGACCCGAAACCTCGGTGCATGGCGCCGGAACGACCGCTTTCGGGATTTCAGATGGCCAGGACTATTTACGTGCTCAACGGCCCGAACCTCAACATGCTCGGGACCCGTGAGCCGGAAATCTATGGCCGCGCCACCCTTGCCGATGTCGAAAAGCTCTGCGCCGCCACGGCTGCGGGCTTCGGACTGACCGCGGATTGCCGCCAGTCCAATGGCGAGGGCGAGCTGATCGACTTCATCCATGACGCACATGCGAAGCGGGCGGCCGGCATTGTCATCAATGCCGGCGGCTATTCTCATACCTCAATTGCGCTTCACGATGCGCTGGTCGCCGCGAATATCCCCACCGTCGAGGTTCACATCAGCAACATCCATGCGCGCGAGAGCTTCCGTCACCATTCCTTCACGGCAAGCGCCGCTTTTGCGAGCCTTTGCGGCTTCGGAATCGACGGCTACCGGCTCGCCATCGACGGTCTTGCCGCCAGGATCGGCGCGGTGAAGTCCGGCGAAAAAGTCAAACCCTGACGTAGCAGCGTCATCCCACAGAGAAAGTTTCGGATCGAGAACATGGCCCCGCAGCCTGGAGACGCAGCAAAGACCACAACCGGTGATGAACGACGCGAGGAAAGCGAGGTGATCCGCGAACTCGCCGCACTGCTGGACGAGACCAAGCTCACCGAAATCGAGATCGAACGCGACGGACTCCGGGTGCGGGTCGCCCGCAACGTGGGCACGGCAATGCCCGCGAACTATCAGGCCGCAGCGCCCATCCCTGCCGCAGCGCCGGCGTCCGGCGCCGCCGATGTCAGCAAGCATCCGGGCATGGTTCCCTCGCCGATGGTCGGCACCGCCTATTGGGCCTCGGAGCCCGGCGCCAAGCCTTTCATCGAGGTCGGCTCCAAGGTCACCGTGGGCCAGACACTGCTGATCGTTGAGGCCATGAAGACGATGAACCAGATTCCGTCGCCGCGGGCCGGCACGGTCACGCAGATTCTCGTCGAGGATGGCCAGCCGGTCGAGTTCGGCGAGCCGCTGGTCATCATCGAATGATGCAGGCCGCATCGCCAGACGTTTTCAAGCGTCCCGGGCGCGACTCCCGGCCTGGCGGCGCACCGCTCCGCTGCGCTGCGCGCTGCACCGCATCCGGGATACGGGTCAAAGATGTTCGATAAGATCCTGATAGCCAATCGCGGCGAGATCGCCCTTCGCATCCTGCGCGCCTGCAAGGAGCTTGGCATCGAGACCGTCGCGGTGCATTCCACCGCCGACGCCGACGCCATGCATGTGCGGCTTGCGGACGAAAGCGTCTGCATCGGACCGCCGCCGGCGAAGGACAGCTACCTCAACATTCCGGCGCTGCTGGCGGCCTGCGAGATCACCGGCGCCGACGCCGTGCATCCCGGCTACGGCTTTCTCTCCGAGAACGCCCGCTTCGCCGAAATCCTCGCCGACCACCGCCTGCATTTCATCGGTCCCAAGGCCGAACACATCCGCCTGATGGGCGACAAGATCGAGGCCAAGAAAACCGCGAAGCGGCTCGGCATCCCGGTGGTTCCGGGCTCCGACGGCGGCATCGGTCCGGACGACGACGCCATGGCGATCGCCAAGGCGATCGGATTTCCCGTGCTGGTGAAGGCGGCCGCCGGCGGCGGCGGACGCGGCATGAAAATCGTAAAAACGCCCGACGACCTGATGATGGCAATCTCGACCGCGGGCAACGAGGCCAGGGCGGCGTTCGGCGATGCGTCCGTCTATCTGGAGAAATACCTGCAGAAGCCGCGCCACATCGAAATCCAGGTGCTCGGCGACGGCCGCGGCGGCGCCATCCATCTCGGAGAACGCGACTGCTCGCTGCAACGCCGCCACCAGAAGGTCTGGGAAGAAGGCCCCTCGCCCGCCCTGACAGCCGCCGCCCGCAACAAGATCGGCGAAACCGTCGCCAAGGCGATGCGCGAGATCAAATATCTCGGCGTCGGCACCGTCGAATTCCTTTACGAGGACGGCAAGTTCTATTTCATCGAAATGAACACCCGCATCCAGGTCGAGCATCCCGTCACCGAGATGATTACCGACATCGATCTGGTGCTGGAGCAGATCCGCATCGCCGCCGGCGGCGACCTTCCCGCGACGCAGAAGGAAGTCGTCGTGAACGGCCATGCGATCGAATGCCGGATCAACGCGGAGAATCCCGTCACCTTCCGCCCCTCGCCTGGCAAGATCGTGCGATTTCATCCGCCCGGCGGGCTCGGCGTGCGGATCGATTCCGCCGTTTATCAGGGTTATGTCATCCCGCCCTATTACGACTCGCTGGTCGGCAAGCTGATCGTCCACGGCAAGACTCGCGCCGAATGCCTGATGAGGCTGCGGCGGGCGCTGGACGAGATGGTGGTGGACGGCGTCGAGACCACCCTGCCGCTGTTCCGGGCTCTGGTCCGCGAGTCCGGCATTATCGACGGCGACTACCACATCCACTGGCTGGAGCAGTACCTCGCCAGCGGCGACATGACGGGAACTTGAATCCGCCCTCCGCCGGTCCGTATCCGTGGAGAACTCGCGACCGACGGCTGCGACATCGGCTGTCGATCGACGGTGACGGCGCGCCGTGCACTCCGGCAGATTATCGGCGCGGCTGCGCTTCGGTTCTGCTATAAGACGCACGATGTCACGCGAGACCGCAGCTTCCGAGATCACGCCCGAGTTGCTGCTGCGCGCCTATGCCTGCGGCATCTTCCCGATGGCGGAGAGCGTCGACGATCCGACGCTGTTCTGGGTCGAGCCGAAGTTGCGCGGCGTGATTCCGCTCGAAGGTTTTCGAATCCCCTCGCGGCTCGCGCGCACGGTGCGATCGGACAGTTTCACCGTAACGGTCGATACCGCATTCAAGGCGGTTATCGACGGCTGCGCCGCACCACAGCCTGGCCGTGACAATACCTGGATCAACCGCCGCATCCGCGAACTCTATATCGCCCTGCACGAACTCGGCCATTGCCACAGCATCGAGGTCTGGCAGGACAATCAACTCGCGGGCGGCCTTTACGGCGTCAGGCTCGGCCGCGCGTTTTTCGGCGAGAGCATGTTTCATGTCGTGCGGGACGCGTCGAAGGTCGCGCTTGTGCATCTGGTCGCCCGATTGATCGCAGGCGGCTTCGTGCTGCTCGATACGCAATTCGTGACCGATCACCTGCGCGGGTTCGGCGCGATCGAAATCCCGCGCAGGCGTTACCGGGCGCTGCTGGATGCCGCGCTGGAAGGCGTCGGCGATTTCGGGGCGCTACCGTTTGACCGGCCGGTGCCGGGCGCGGACGTGCTCGGCGTGATCATCGGCCGCGCGTAAGGCGAGCTCGCTTCTGATTCCATCAGAAGCGAGAGACCCTATAGCGTTTTCGAGCGAAGTGGATACCGGTTCGCGTGAAGAAAACGCGTCTAGGGTCAATCAAAATTGCTCAGCAGGGCCTTCCTGATTTTGTCGTCCGGATTACCAAAGAAATTGTAACCCACCTTTCTGGATGGAAACGCGATCGTGCGCTGGGCCATCCAGATGTCGTATGTCTTTGGATCTGCCAGAATACTGATGCTGTTGTCCTGACAGTTGTGCGGTTCGCACGACCTGTCTTTTATAAGATCTTGTCCATCTATGCTCACGAACTTGACCGCAGACCGAAGGCCGCTCAATCGTGGAATCCATTTATCGTAAGGCCCAAATGTGTGATCGCTGACAAGCTTCGACCAGCTTTCTTTGAACCCCGGACTTTTTACCAATTCGGAGAAATAGACGTCCTTGGCGAACGCCGGGTTTATAAAAATCAATAGTAGAACAATGAAAATCCGCATTACCCCCTACCCTTGCCTCTCGCTGGAGCAGCGAGCAGCGTAGCGGTTCGGATGTGACAATCAAGTTTGAAACAGATGTTTTTGGAGAGCGGGATGCGCGCCCTGTTCATAGTCCTTGTTGCCCTTACCCTTCCAGCAGTTACGGCCATCGCCCAAGGCATCCCGGAGGACGCCATGGAAGTCCAGCGCTGCATCTGGCGTTGCGGCCATGAGACCGGCAGGAAGAACCCGGGCTATGACCAATGCATTCTTCGTGAATGCAACGACGCGCCGACCGACAAGAAGCCCGCACCTGTCAGTTCGACGAAGCCATCGGCTCAACCGGGCGCACCAGGCTGGATATTCGGTGACCACCCCGTTCTGGGCCGTTCCGCGCACATCGAAACATCGGACGGAGCGATTGGACTGGCCTGCGCCTATTTTGGCGACAGCGTAGCGATGACGCATGTTCTGGCTCTGCGGGTAACCCCCGGCCTTGCACACGACAACCAATTGGCTGTGGTGTTCGATCCGACGTTCCGCTCAGGAGGAGTCACCTTGCAGTCCAAGGGAGCATATCTCGAACATCCCGACGACACCTGCTCGGTCTTTCTGGACGATTTCAAGCGATCCAGGTCCCTGCTCGTCGTTGACGGGACGTACGGTGGATTTGATTATACAAACGGCAACAACGCGATCACCGTTGTTCAAGACGGCCGCAAGACCGAACTCCATTCGGTGGACGAGGTCCGCCAGAAGCTTCGCTTCCGGACATTTCCGCTCGATGGTTCAGGCGCCGCGATCAACCGTCTCATCGCTTCATGCAAAGCTGCCCAGAGAGACATCAAGTACAACTGTGGTCGGGATTAAACCCGAAACCAGAGAGCCTGACCCGACCGCGCTCGACAACTGCTTCATCGAGCCGGGTACGCCCGGCCTGCCTGTTACCCTTACAGCAATCCCAGATCGCGCAACTCGCGTCGCAGCTGCTCGGGCATCGCGGCAACGCTCGCCGCATTGCCGCCGAGGTCCGGAGGCGCATCGGCGGCAGACAGATAGCGCCAACCCTGAAACGGGCGCATCGGGCGCGGCCTGACGGCGATCACCCGCGGTTGCATGACAATGCGGCACCGGCCGATCCCGTCGGAATCGCGGAAGGGCTCGATGCCGATCAGCTTCTCACGGGCAGCGACTTCACCCCTGATAACCCAATAGAGCGAGCCGCCCGCGAGCAGCTCGTCGTTGCGCTTGGGTGTCATCCGGGTGACGTGGATGTGGTGACGCGGCAGGCCCTTTCGCCTGGCCTGCTTCATGCGATCAGCGATCCAGTCCCTGAGATCTTTCACGGAGTCGCAACCGACCGCCAGCTTGACGAGATTAAGGTGCATGTCAGCAAAGCCTTCGAACAGTCCGCTAATCCTGCTGGGGGTTCGCCGAGGGCGGTTCAGGCGTCAGGCGAACCGGCGCCACCGCGTGCGCCTTGGGGGCCGCCGGCTTTTTCACCGGCGCCGGACGGGGCTTCGGGACCGCTTGTTGCGTGGCTGCCAAAGGGGAAGCCGGTGACGGCGCGGCGGCTCCGGTCGGCGGCTCGGGCGTCATGATGCTGACCGGCGGAATGGATGCGGCCGACGGAAACTCGGCTGTCGTCGGCTTGCCCGTCGGCTCCGATCCAAGCGCCGGCATCAGCGGCATGCCGGGCCTCTGGGTATCGGCCATTTCCGCATGCGCGTTCCACGACGGCGCGTAACGCGCCACCAGTTTCTCGTAGGTCCCCGCCTCCATGTTCGCCGCGATCCGGCTGCGATCGGTCAGCACCTGAAACGCGGCGCAATCCGATGGCCGGCAATGGTCGCGGACCGCCAGCACGTGGGCGACCAGGCCATAGCGGTCACGCTCGATCGCCCGCCGCAGCGCCTGCAACTCCGGCGACATGGCGCCGTCGGCGCCGGCGACCTCGCCGAACGACCTCAGCCGGCTGAGCTTCGACGCGGCGTAGGAAACGGCGGCGGCCGCCGCATCCGGCGTCGCGAACAACGCCTTCTCGCAAGCGACCTCGACCACATCGCCGGCAAGGCCGTCGATGCAGGCCAACGCCGGCATCGCAACATTGAGCGGAACAGCCGGGTTTTTCGACTCGAACGCCCGACCGCCGCCAGGACTGATGGTGACGGCCGCCGCTATTCCGATCGCGAGCAACGCGATGACGGTCAGGACGACGTTCGCAACCGACTTGTCGGCGCGAACCAGCGTCAGAAACACGAGGACCGCGAGAAGTGACGCCAGCGCCAGCGTCAGCCACATCGGGAACGGCGACGAACTCCAGACTCCATCGAGCGTTGTTACCGGCGTCCAGCTCATGCGCGATTGTTCCTCATGCCGAGTGGGAGCAGCATAAAACGCAATCGACGAATGCCAATGCAGATTCCCCTGTTATTCACTGACCGGGGAATGCGGCAAAATCAGCCCGCACCGAAGGGTTGAGTCCCCTTGCTCAGAGAGAGCCTGGCAAAATCACGGCGGAGAGTGGTCCGATTCTACATTTGCATCCGGTCCGGCAGATGCCCGCGCAAACGCTGGAATCAAAGAACCACCAGCAACGTTCTGCAGCTTTGACATTCGCTTTCCGGATCAGGCTGCGATGTGGGAAGCGGGTGCGGGAAGCGAATGTCAATTCGCCCCACACCGGTGTCTTCGAGCGAAGCATGTCCTCGGGCTTGACCTGAGGATGGGATCCGGTTTGCGTGAAGAAGACGCGTCACATCAAGAATTTAGAGTTTGTCACCGTTTCCCGGAAACGGCGAAAATCTAGCCGGCAGCGAGTTGACTTTCCTTCGCGACGCGCTCGAAAGCTTCGGCCGAATTCTTGATACGATACTGACAGTCGTCGCCGTCGGTAGGAAGTAAACGGATCACCTCATAAGTGCCGCTCGCAGCCGGCCGCGCCACGTTGCTCGCGGTGAAATAGACCGTTTCTCCAACGAGAAATTTATGCTTCAACGCCTTCTCCATCACACAACGCCAATACTCGCCTGCCCGCGTTCCGTGCGGCTTTGCGGCCAGTCAAGATGCCAAGATTTTGCTAGGTATAGCATGCGGTCGGGACCTTTGGCCAGCCATAAACGACATGACCGAACTGCGGATTTTGCAGATTTTCCAGTGATGTAACTCGTTTCCGGGTTGCCAGAAACAAGACACTGCGAGTTTTGGTTGTGGGCGATCCCGTGGCCCCCGAAATCAGCTTGGCCACCGCTCGCCCTGCCCGGCGGAATACGAACGGCGGCGTTCAACCGCCCTCCAACCTCTCGATCACGCCGGTTTCCGCGAGCCCCTGTTCGGTCCACTGCTGAAACGCCGGCAGCGACATCATGGCCTCCATGTACGCCCGCATCAGTGGCGTCACATCGACCGCATAGGTGCGGAAGCGATAGACCACCGGGCCGTACATGGCGTCGGCCGCGCTGAAGGCACCGAACAGGAACGGCCCGCCCTTCGCAAACCGCTGACGGCAATCGGTCCAGATCTCCCCGATGCGGGCGATGTCGGCCCGCGCATTGTCGGAAAGCACTTTCGCGCCGACCGGTCGATGCAGGTTCATCCCGCATTCGCTTCGCAGCGCCGCGAAGCCTGAATGCATTTCCGCCGAGATCGAGCGCGCATGCGCGCGCTCGGCCGGGTCCGCCGGCCACAGACCCGCCTCCGGAAACCGTTCAGCGATGTATTCGATGATCGCGAGCGAATCCCAGACCGTCACGTCGCCATCGATCAGCGCCGGAACCTTGCCGGACGGACTCACGTCCAGAATGCGCTTTTTGTCAGCCGCGCCGGTGTAAAGCGGAATTGACCTCTCTTCGAATGCTATGCCGCCAGCCTTGAGCGCCAGCCAGGGCCGCATCGACCATGACGAATAATTCTTGTTCCCGATCACCAGCGTCAGCGTCATCCCGGTTCACTCCTATATCGTTTCACTCCCATGCCCTTTCACTTTCATGTCGTTTCGCTCTCATGCCGGTTTCATTCTCGCGCCGCAGGCAGAAGCTCACGTATTGGACACTTGCTCTTGCAGAGCAATTCTCATTGCGTCATGGCATCAGCCCATGACCGCACAAGATTCGCAGCCGGCGCTCTCCCTCGAAGACAGCATTCTCAAGGTCCTGACGCGCGATGTCACCAGAACGCTGAGCGCGCCGGAGATCGCGCAGGCGATTGCCGCCGGATCCGACTGGCACGCTCTGCTGATGCCAATCCGGCGCGCGGCCGTGGCTTTGGCGCAATCCGGGCGCCTCGTGATCTATCGCAAAGGCAAGCCGGCCGATCCGCTGGACTTCCGCGGCGTCTACCGGTTGGGCTTGCCGCGGCAGGATTGAGCACGCGAACCGCCTAATCGGGGCGCGGCGACGGCAACAACGCATCGCTGCGCCCGGTCAGCCAATAAGCGACCAGACCAGCCCATTCATGCACGGCGGTGTCGCTGGAGGCGAGGCCCGCGCTCAGCCTGTCGAACGGCACCCAGGCATCGACCCAACCGCGCGTGCGCCAATCAACCGGATAGGCTTCGACGTCGAACCCCGCCTTGCGGAACACGCCGATCGATCGCGGCATGTGATACGCCGACGTCACCAGCAGCCAGCGTTCGCCGGGTTTCGGCGAAACCATCTTGCGGGTGAAACGCGCGTTCTCGTCGGTGGTGCGGGAGTCGCTTTCCAGGATGATGCGCTCGGGCGATATCCCAAGTGTCTCCATGAGCCGACCGGCGATCGGCGCCTCGGGAACAAGGTCCGCGACCAGATTTCCGGTTCCGCCGCTGTAGACGATACGTGCCTTGGGAAACCGCCGCGCCAATTCGAGCGCCGCGATCAGCCGTTCCGCGGAGCCATTGGTCTCCACGGCGCCGCGAGCGGCCGATATCCCGGCATCGATAGCGCCGCCGAGGATGATAATCCCGTCCGGATCGCGGCCGCCGTACTGCCATGCGGGGAAGCGATCCGACAATGTCAGCAGCAGCACATTCCCGGCCGGTGAATATCCGAACACCAACAGCGAGACGATGCCGACCGTCAGCAGGCTTGCGCCGGCGCGGCGACGTTTGAGTAACAGCAGGCACAGGCCCAGACCGCAGACGATCGCGATCGCGTTCGACGGCAGCGCGACAAATCCGAAGATTTTGGAGAGCAGGAAGAACATGGGATCATCCGGCAAGCGGAAGGGCGACATCCATGAGCGAGCGGCGCGCCGAAATCAACCACCGCGGTTCATCGCTGTGAGCTAATCCCATTTCGGAGCGAAGCCGAAATCCGTCAGCCGACCCCCGGCGCTGCCCATCGCCGAGATCCGCGCCATCTCGGCATCGCCCAGCGTGAAGTCGAAAATATCGATGTTCTCCGACAGTCGTTCTATCCGCGAGGTGCGCGGGATCGCCGCAACGTTTTGCTGGACCAGCCAGCGCAGGCAAACCTGTGCCGCGGTCTTGCCGTGAGCGGCCCCTATCCGGCTCAGCACGTCATCGGTCTTGATGCGCCCCTTGGCGATGGGACTGTAGGCCACCAGCGCCATGTCGTGGCGTCGGCACGCTTCCAGCACTTTGGCCTGATCGAGATAGGGATGATATTCGACCTGATCGCAAACCAGCGGCTCCGGACAGAGTGCGACCGCCTCCTCGATCAACGCGACGGTGAAATTCGACACGCCGATGTGGCGCGCCATGCCGAGCCGCCTGACGTTGGCAAGCGCACCCAACGTCTCGGACAGCGGAATGCGCGGATTGGGCCAGTGCAGCAATACGAGATCGACCTGGGCGAGCCGCAGTTGCCTGAGACTTTCCTTCACCGAGCGTTCGAGATCGTTAGGCGCGAAATGCGTGGTCCAGACCTTGGTGGTGACGAAAACAGCGTCGCGATCGATGCCGGATGCGCGCAGGCCGTCGCCGACTTCGCGTTCGTTCTCATACATCTGCGCGGTATCGATATGGCGGTAGCCGAGCCGGAGCGCCTGCTCGACGAGACGCGCGCAGGCGCGGCCGCGAAGCTCCCACGTGCCGAGTCCGATGGCCGGAATGCGCGCGCCATTGGCTTCAACGTACTGCATCGCAAATCTCCTGCGGCGATGTCACCGAGGGTAAGCCGATCTTTGCGCAAACATTATGCCGCTGGAGCCGCCAGGCGCGGCCGAATGCCTAGCCGCCCGGGCGTCCGTCGAGAGCAGCGAACACGGTTTCGGGCGCGTGCGCAATGACGGCAAGGAGGGCGCGCGCAGGCCCGCGCGGCATCCGCTTGCCCTGCTCCCAGTTCCGGATGGTTTCAACGGGGACGCCCAGCCGCGCCGCGAATTCGACCTGGGTCAGACCCGCCCGCCGACGCAGGCTTCTGACCTCGGGTTCTGCATCGGGAGGTATTCCTGCCACCGCAGACCCGGCAACGAGAGGGGCCGAAGCGGAACTCGCAGTCGCGACGGATATCGACGGCGCCAGCGGAAACTCCCGCCCGTCGCGGATCTCCACGATCCGTCCGTCCGCCTTCAGTCGCAACCGCTGCATGACCACCCCACGATTCGGACGATGGTCGATGATGCGCGTTAAGGCCCGGTGAACAGTTGGAGCGTGTGGCTGCGAATAAGCTATACTCGACACGGATACACACGTGATGAGCCGTCGCATGATGGGCAAGTTGAAGGTCGCGCTTCTCGTTCTTGTTGCATGGACCGTCCCGGCATGGGCCGGCGACTGCCCGCGCCCCGGAACGCTCGGTACATCGCGCATCCTTGAGGTCGATGCCGCCAGGTATCCGCGTGTCGGCCTCAAGAGCTTTCCCCAGACGCTCCCGCTCGACGACAAGGAAGTGGTCCTCACTTTCGATGATGGTCCAGCGGCGCCAACGCCGCGCATTCTGGCCGCGCTCGCGCGCGAATGCGTGCTTGCGACGTTTTTCCAGGTCGGCAGGAATTCGCAGGCGTTGCCGGGCATGGTCAGAAAAGCCGCGGCGCTCGGCCATACGCTGGGGCACCACTCCTGGTCGCACCCGCACCTCAACGCGCTGAGCTTTGAAGCCGCCAAGGACAATATCGATCGCGGCATCGCGGCGGACGAGGCCGCCCTCAACGGGAAGGCGACCACTATCCCGGGCACGCCGTTTTTTCGCTTTCCATACTTCGAGTCCACGCCTGAACTTCTCGCAATGCTTCAAGCGAGGGGAATCGTCGTGTTCGGAGCCGATTTCTGGGCCAGCGACTGGCTGCCGATGACCCCGCAGGATGAATTGAAACTGGTCACCGGACGGCTCAAGGCCGCGCGGAAGGGCATCATCCTGTTTCACGACATTCGCGCGCAAACCGCTGCCATGCTGCCCGATTTTCTCAAATACATGCGGGTCAACGGCTACCGTGTGGTGCATGTCGTCCCCAAGCCAAAAAGCGCCGACAAGCATGCGAACGCCGATGGCAGCCCGAACCATTCCGCCAGATCACGATGATTTTGGACCAAATCGATCAAAAATCGTGAATGATCGATTTCGATGGTCCGGAGCGGGCGGGCGGGAAACCGCTAGACGTTTTTTCTCCTGCCGCTCCAGCCGACAAGTTAAGGCGGCATTCATAGCCCGGCGAGTAGTTTCGGACCGAAACTGGCGGCGCGAAGGTGTTTTCGAATGGCAAAGATATTCAATGGAGCCTGGCTGAGGCCACAACGGATTCTTTGCGTCGGCCTGTTCGCCGCCGTCCTGGAACTGACGGCATCTCCCGTCTTGGCCGGCGATTGCCCCGGCAATCCGGATGCGCTCGGAACCTCGCGGACGCTGGTCGTGGACCCGCGCGAACACCCCCGTATCGGCGGCATGCAATACCCGGAAACATTGCCCCTTAGGGATCACGAGGTGGTGTTGACCTTCGACGACGGTCCCCTGCCGCCGCACAGCCTCCAGGTGCTCGATATCCTCGCGCGGGAATGCGTGAAGGCGACCTTCTTTACCATCGGCAGCATGGCGCACGCCTATCCGCAAGACCTGCGCCGCGTGCTGGCGGCGGGTCATTCCATCGGCACCCATTCGCAAACCCATCCGCTCAGCATGAACCGGATGCCGATCGAACGGGCGCGAAAGGAAATCGACGACGGCATCGCTTCCGCGACGGCGGCATTGGGCGATCCTGCGGCTGTGGCGCCCTTCATGCGCATTCCCGGTCTGCTGCGGGCGAAAGAGGTCGAGGATTACCTCGCGTCGAAAGGCATTCAGGTCTGGAGCGCCGATTTCCCGGCGGACGACTGGCGTCACATCTCGGCCGATCGTGTCTACCAGCTCGCGATCAGCCGGATCGAGGCCAAGGGCAAAGGCATCCTGCTGCTGCACGACATCCAGGCAAGGACGGTCGCCGCGCTGCCAAGGATTCTCCGCACGCTGAAGGAGCGCGGCTATCGCATCGTCCATGTGGTGGCGGCCACGCCCGATCGGCCAGCGACCCCGACATCGCCGCGGGACTGGCAGGTGCATCCGGCGTCTGGCGCGGTCGCTTCGGCGCGTTGGCCCAAAGTGCCGCGTTTCAGATTTGCAAACACCAAAACCTTCCCCGCTCCGGCGGTATCGGATTCCGGCTTGCGCGACGGCAAGCTGCTTCTGTTGCCGGAGGCGTTCAGCGGTTCGCGCCGTTTCGTGCATGGCGCCGTACCGCTGCCGGACGAATCACCCTGGCCGCGCCAATCCGCGGTGGCGATCGGCAACAGCGCCGACACGTTTCCCGTGCCGGCACCGACTGTATTCGCGGTCCAGGAAAAATCCGCCGTGCCGCTCAAGGTCGTCGTTCCCCTGCAGCGCCACGCCAAGCCAATCGTCAGGGCAAGTCGCCACACCAACGAGGTCGATGATAACGTACAATCGATTTCCGTCGATGCGAGCGCGGCGAAACGCACCATTCCCGGAAGCCCGCTGGTGCTGCGACCCGGTTTTCATTAGAGCTGGAGCGTTTTCGAGCGAAGTGGATACAGGTTCGCTTGAAGCGTTGTAACCAGCTTTCCGCCTCCGACGGGATCAGAAGCAGGCCCTGCAAAGTTGTGAAAGCCCTTCATCAAGCGGCCTGCTGAGCCTGGTTCGTCCATCAGTGCCGGTCGCGCGTAGCGCGGAGCCGGACGATTTCTTCGGCTTCCAGCTGCGCCATGTCGAGCAGGTAGCCGAGAGTTTCCAGGCCGTGGCGCCGGGCAATCAATCCGAGATCGGCGACCGCTGTCGCCAGGTAGCGCACTGCCTCATCCGGCCCGCCGTCGCCAGCGGGTTCGTCCGCGCCGGTATCGGGACCACGAGACTCCACGTTCCGGTCCGGTCTCCCTCTCATCCCGGCCGCTCCTCTCATCATGACCAGCCCCATCATGCCAGAGTGAAAGCTGTGTTTTGCTACACTACCCTTCATGAGTGCACAACTATAGGTTATGCAACACGATAAATACAATCATTATGAGGTCATGGAATCCCCGCCTCTCACACAAGTCTATTTGACTTAAGGGCGCGCTGCACCCATGTTCGCCCCGAAACAGCCGGGGCGTTCCTGCGGGAACCAGCTTCGGGCTTTTACGTAAACTATTGGAATAACATGAATATCGTCATTGTCGAGTCGCCCGCCAAGGCCAAGACGATCAACAAGTATCTCGGCGCGTCATATGAGGTATTGGCCTCGTTCGGCCACGTTCGCGACCTCCCTGCCAAGAACGGATCAGTCGATCCGGACGCCAATTTCCAGATGATCTGGGAGGTCGATCCGAAGGCCGTCAGCCGACTCAACGACATCGCCAAATCGCTCAAGGGCGCCGACAAGCTCATCCTCGCCACCGACCCTGATCGCGAGGGCGAGGCGATCTCCTGGCATGTGCTGGAGGTGATGAAACAGAAGCGCGCGCTCAAGGACCAGAAGATCGAGCGCGTCGTCTTCAACGCCATCACCAAGCAGGCGGTCACCGACGCGATGAAAAACCCGCGCCAGATCGACGGCGCGCTGGTCGACGCCTACATGGCGCGCCGCGCGCTCGACTATCTGGTCGGCTTCACCCTCTCCCCGGTGCTATGGCGCAAACTGCCCGGCGCGCGCTCGGCCGGCCGGGTGCAGTCGGTCGCCCTGCGGCTGGTCTGCGACCGCGAACTCGAGATCGAGAAATTCGTGCCCCGCGAATACTGGTCGCTGATCGCGACGCTGGCGACGCCGCGCGGCGAAACCTTCGAGGCGCGCCTCGTCGGCGCCGACGGCAGGAAAATCCAGCGGCTCGACATCGGCAGCGGCACTGAGGCCGAGGACTTCAGGAAGGCGATCGAGGCCGCCCGCTTCACCGTCTCGACCGTCGAGGCCAAGCCGGCGCGCCGCAATCCGCATGCGCCGTTCACCACCTCGACGCTGCAGCAGGAGGCGAGCCGCAAGCTCGGCTTCGCGCCCGCGCACACGATGCCGATCGCGCAACGGCTCTATGAAGGCATCGACATCGGCGGCGAGACCACCGGCCTCATTACTTACATGCGAACCGACGGCGTGCAGATCGATCCGTCGGCGATCACGCAGGCGCGCAAGGTAATCGGCGAGGATTACGGCAATGCCTACGTGCCGGACGCGCCGCGCCAGTACCAGACCAAGGCCAAGAACGCGCAGGAGGCCCATGAGGCGATCCGCCCGACCGACCTGTCGCGTCGCCCCGCGGACATGAAGCGGCGTCTCGATTCCGATCAGGCAAGGCTCTATGAGCTGATCTGGACCCGCACCATCGCCAGCCAGATGGAATCGGCCGAACTGGAGCGTACGACCGTCGACATCGCGGCCAAGGCTGGATCGCGCATGCTGGAGCTGCGCGCCAGCGGCCAGGTCATCAAGTTCGACGGCTTCCTGGCGCTCTATCAGGAAGGCCGCGACGATGAGGAAGACGACGACAGCCGCCGCCTTCCCGCCATGAGCGAAGGCGAATCACTCAAGCGCGAGAACCTCAGCGTCACCCAGCATTTCACCGAGCCGCCGCCGCGCTTCTCGGAAGCCTCGCTGGTCAAGCGCATGGAGGAACTCGGCATCGGCCGGCCCTCGACCTACGCCTCGATCCTGCAGGTGCTCAAGGATCGCGGTTACGTCAAGCTCGAGAAGAAGCGGCTCTACGGCGAAGACAAGGGCCGCGTCGTCGTCGCGTTCCTGGAAAACTTCTTCGCGCGCTATGTCGAATACGACTTCACCGCCAACCTCGAGGAGCAGCTCGATCGCATCTCGAACAACGAGGTGTCGTGGCAGCAGGTCCTGAAGGATTTCTGGGACGACTTCATCGGCGTGGTCAATGACATCAAGGACGTGCGCGTTTCCGAAGTGCTCGACGTGCTCGACAACATGCTCGGGCCGCACATCTATGCGCCGCGCGAGGACGGCGGCGACCCGCGCCAGTGCCCGACCTGCGGCACCGGTAAGCTGAACCTCAAGGCCGGAAAATTCGGCGCATTCGTCGGCTGCTCCAACTACCCGGAGTGCCGCTATACCCGGCCGCTGGCCGCCGACGGCGATGCGGGCGGCGACCGCGTTCTCGGCAAGGATCCGCAGAGCGGTCTCGACGTGGCGGTGAAGTCCGGCCGCTTCGGCCCCTACATCCAGCTCGGCGAGCCCAGCGATTATGCCGAGGGCGAAAAGCCGAAACGCGCGGGCATTCCGAAAAACACCTCGCCCGCCGACATGGAACTGGACCTCGCGGTGAAGCTCCTTTCGTTGCCGCGCGAGATCGGCAAGCATCCGGAGACCGGCGAGCCGATTACCGCAGGCATCGGCCGCTTCGGTCCGTTCGTCCGGCACGAGAAAACCTACGCGAGTCTTGAAGCCGGCGACGAGGTGTTCGACATCGGTCTCAACCGCGCGGTGACGCTGATCGCGGAAAAAATCGCGAAAGGGCCGAGCCGGCGCTTTGGCGCCGATCCCGGCAAGCCGCTCGGAGACCACCCGACGCTCGGCGCGGTGGCGGTCAAGAGCGGGCGATACGGCGCCTATGTGACCGCGGGCGGCGTCAACGCCACCCTTCCGAGCGACAAGACGCCGGATACCATCACCCTCCCCGAAGCCATCGCGCTGATCGACGAACGCGCAGCCAAGGGCGGCGGCAAGACCAAACGCGCGGCGAAGAAGGCCAAGCCCGCCAAAACTGAAAAGGCTGCTGATGGGGATGCCGCGGCGAGGAAGCCGGCCAAAAAGCCAGCCAAGAAGGCGGCCGCGAAACCGGCCTCCGCCAAGCCGAAGTCCGACGCGGTGAGCAAGGCGCGAGGCCCTGTCGCGGCGGCCAAACCACCCGCCACGACCGCGAAGCCGCCTGCCAAGAAGAGCGCCGGCAACGGCTAACGTGGACAAACCGCGCGACAGGCGTTTCCCGGATCGCGAGACCATCGTCGCCTTCATTCGCACGCATCCCGGACAAGCCGGCACGCGCGAGATCGCCCGCGCGTTCAACTTGAAAAACGCCGATCGCGTCGAACTCAAGAAAATCCTGCGCGATCTCGCGAATGACGGCACGATCGTCAAGCGAGGCCGCAAGATGCGTCAGGCGGAGGAAACGCTGCCGCCGACGCTGATGGCCGACATCACCGGCCGCGACAGCGACGGCGAACTGCTCGCGACGCCGACCGAGTGGGACGAGGAAGCAGGCACTCCGCCGAAAATCCGCATTCACGTCCCGCGGCGCGCGAAGCCCGGCACCACTGCCGGCATCGGCGACCGCGCGCTGCTTCGCATCGAGGCGACGGAGCCCGACGACTCCGCGCCTTATCGCGCCCGCGTCATCAAGGTGATCGATCACACCCGCTCGCGCATCCTCGGCATCTACCGCGTCCTGCCGCAGGGCGGCGGTCGCCTCGTGCCGGTCGACAAGAAGCAGGCCGGCCGTGAATTGAACATCGCGAAGGCCGACAGCGCCGGCGCGGAGGACGGCGATCTGGTCAGCGCCGAGCTTGTGCGCACCCGCGGTTTCGGTCTTGCGTCAGGCAGGGTGAAGGAGCGGCTCGGTTCGCTCGCGACCGAAAAGGCCATCAGCCTGATCGCGATCCACGCCCATGACATTCCGCAAGTCTTTGCGCCGGCCGCCTTGCGCGAAGCGGAGGCGGCGAAGCCCGCGGCCCTTCGGGGCCGCGAGGACTGGCGCGCGCTGCCGCTCGTGACCATCGATCCGCCCGACGCCAAGGATCACGACGATGCGGTTCACGCCGCGCCCGACGACGATCCGAACAACGAGGGCGGCGCTGTCGTCACTGTCGCCATCGCCGACGTCGCCTATTACGTACGGCCTGAATCGGCGCTGGATCATGACGCGCTGAAGCGCGGCAATTCGGTCTATTTCCCCGATCGCGTGGTGCCGATGCTGCCGGAGCGCATCTCCAACGATCTCTGCTCGCTGGTGCCGGGGCAGGCGCGAGGCGCGCTCGCCGTGCGGCTGGTGATCGGTCCCGACGGCCGCAAGCGCTCGCATACGTTTCATCGCATCCTGATGCGCTCGGCCGCGAAGCTGAACTACGCGCAGGCGCAGGCCGCGATCGACGGCAATCCCGACGACCTAACAAGCCCCCTGCTCGCGCCGGTCCTGAAGCCGCTTTATGCGGCCTACGCGCTGGTGAAACGCGCGCGCGACGAGCGCGATCCCCTCGATCTCGAACTGCCGGAGCGCAAGATCCTGCTGAACCAGGACGGCACGGTTGAGCGCGTCATCGTGCCGGAGCGGCTCGACGCGCACCGGCTGATCGAGGAATTCATGATCCTCGCCAACGTCGCCGCCGCCGAGACGCTGGAGAAGAAAGACCTGCCGCTGATCTATCGCGTCCATGACGAGCCGACGGTGGAGAAGGTTCACAACCTTCGCGAATTCCTGAGGACGCTGGACATATCGTTTGCCAAAAGCGGCGCGCTGAGACCCGAATTGTTCAACCGCGTGCTCGATCATGTCAAAGGCCACGACTCCGAATCGCTGGTGAACGAGGTGGTGCTTCGCTCGCAGGCGCAGGCCGAATATTCCGCCGAGAACTACGGCCACTTCGGCCTCAACCTGCGCCGCTACGCGCATTTCACCTCCCCGATCCGGCGATACGCGGACCTAATTGTGCACCGCGCCCTGATCCGGGCGCTCGGCCTTGGCGACGGCGCCCTGCCTGCGACCGAGACCGCCGAGACGCTGGCGGAGGTCGCCGCGCAGATTTCCGTCACCGAACGCCGCGCCATGAAGGCGGAACGCGAGACCTCCGACCGCCTGATCGCGCATTTTCTCGCCGACCGTATCGGAAATATCTTCGAGGGCCGGATTTCGGGGGTAACCCGCGCCGGCCTGTTCGTGAAGCTGACCGATACCGGCGCCGACGGGCTGATCCCGATCAGGACCCTGGGCACGGAATATTTCAGCTATGACGAGAGCCGCCATGCGCTGGTCGGTTCACGAACCGGTTCCATGCACAAGCTGGGTGACGTGGTGGAGGTTCGTCTGGTAGAAGCGATACCCTTGGCAGGCGCTCTCCGTTTCGAACTCCTATCGGGAGGGAATTCCGGGTCACGCGACCCTCGCCCGCGCGAGGGACGAAACAGGAAGGGGACGCGCGGACCGCAGGGAGCGCGGCGTCCCAAAGTCCATTCGAAAGCCCATCCGGGCCGCAAATCGCGCAAGACGTCACGCAAGCCGGGCAGGAGCAAGGCCGGCAAACCGAAGAAGGGCAAATCATGACGGCACCTCGGCCCGATCCCGCGGCCACCGAAGTCTGGACCCGCGAATCCGCAATGGGCGGGAAACGCAACGCCTGGGCCGCGGTGAGACGCGGCCTTTTCTGCCGCTGCCCGAGATGCGGCGAAGGCAAGCTGTTTCGCGCCTTCCTGAAAACCGCTGACAAGTGTTCCGAATGCGGACTCGATTTTACGCCGCACCGCGCCGATGACCTTCCGGCCTATCTCGTCATCGTCGTCGTCGGCCACATCGTGGTCCCGCTGGCCCTGATGATCGAGAAAGAGTTCGCACCGCCGCTCATGCTGCAGTGGGCGATTTATCTGCCGATGACGCTGCTCCTGGCGCTATGGCTGATTCAGCCGATCAAGGGCGGGGTTGTCGGTCTCCAGTGGGCTCTCCGCATGCATGGTTTTGACGAGAATTTCGTCGACGACCACGTCTGATCCGGCGGTTCGGCCGGATCATCGAGTCGTCCGTACCGACATGCGCGAGACCGCCTCCACGAGCCGTCACCCCTATCGCCGGCCGAAGGACGCCGCCACGCTGATCCTGATCGACCGCAGCGCAGCCACGCCGAGGGTGCTGCTCGGCAAGCGCCACGACAATGTGGTCTTCATGCCGGGCAAGTTCGTCTTTCCCGGCGGCAGCGTCGAAAAGACCGACAACAGGGTGCCCGTCGCCGCGCCGATCCCGAAAGAGCTCGAAGCCAACCTGCTCAAGGGCAGTCCGAAAATTCAATCGTCGCGCGCCCGCTCGCTGGCGCTCGCCGCGATCCGCGAGGTTTGCGAGGAAACCGGGCTTTGCCTGGGACGCAAGACCGCGGACGCCCCCGCAAGACTGACCGGAGCGTGGCAACCGTTCAGCGATGCCGGATTGCTGCCGGATCCCTCGAGTCTTTACCTGATCGCGCGCGCCATCACCCCGCCCGGTTGCGTGCGCCGTTTCGATACCCGTTTCTTCAGCGCGGATGCATCCGCCATCGCCCACCGCGTCGAGGGCGTGGTCCACGCCGACGCCGAACTGGTCGAACTTGTCTGGGTCGAGATGGATGCGAAACCTCTCGCCGAGCTTCATTCCATCACCCGGAGCGTGCTCGGCGAACTCGAAAGACGTCTTGCCGCCGGTCCGCTGCGACATGATGCCGACGTGCCGTTTTTCCATTTCTGCGGCGGCAGGATGCAAAGAGATATTTTGCCGGGCACGGCTTGAATCATCATTTCCGCAATGCCGGCGGCGCGCGACCGCTCCTTGCGGCAGCCGGCCGAGAAAATGGCCATTTTGCACCAAACACCGATTTCAAGCCCTCGACAGCCTCGAAATCCTTGACTTTGAGCGTTTCACGGCTAGTTTGCCGGCCAACGCGGGCCTGACGCTGGGCCGGCTTTCCAGATTCCTGACATCGAAGGATTGCACATGGCCAAGGCGGTCACCATCAAGGTCAAGCTGGTTTCCAGCGCCGACACCGGCTTCTACTACGTCGCTAAGAAGAATTCGCGCACCATGACCGACAAGATGGTCAAGAAGAAGTATGATCCGGTGGCGCGCAAGCACGTCGAATTCCGCGAGGCCAAGATCAAGTGACCATCAAGTAACCGCGCTTCGTCGGCGGTGAATTGAACGGGGCCTTGTGGCCCCGTTTTGCATTGGTCCGATGCCGCCTTCGGCATCACGGCTGGATTTTTACGATCAGGGTAAGTGCTTATTCACGCTCGGAACAATTTCGGGCGGACACCGCAGGTAGGTTTAACTGGAACTGGATGGATTTCGTGCAAAAAGCTCGCACCTAATATTCATCCTCAGGAGAGTTCCCTGCCTATTCGCGGCGACATCGACACGGCGACGACCAACCAGTTCTCGTCCGTCCTCTTATTTGTAGGGACGTTTATCCGTTACGGATTTTACTTCGTAGCCGCAGTCGTTCTCGGCATGATCGGCCTCGTGTTGATCTGGATATTGAACACTCGCGTCAAAACCGTCGACGGCAAACCGGCTTTTCATCTCGCTGACAGCAGTATCGCAAAACTGCCCGTCAGCAGTCAGATCTTCACCGGCGGCACAGTCGGCCGCGTGGAGATGATTCACTACGGAACACCACATAATCGTTCCACCGATCTGACCATCGCCATGGTTCTTCCGCCAATCGGCGTCGTGGCCGAATCTCAGCTTGGCGTGAGCCTGCGGGGAACCGGCCTGCTGGGCAACATACGCTCCGTCATGTTGCCGAATTTTTACGACCTCGAAACCCGCTTTGGCCCGGTGCGCGCAATGGAGATGCGGATTGACGCAGACGGGCTCTGGAAACAATGCCTCGCATTTCAATCGCGCTTCGATAATCCTGCCGTCTATTTGACGGGCTGGAGTTGTGACGCCACCGGGTCTCAGCCGAGCGCCAGCGCCCTCGCCTGTACGCTCGACACCTTCAGAACGGACGGGAACCTCGCTTCCACCGAAGCAGATTCTTTCATGCGTGCGCGCATGAACCAGCCCGCTAATTGTTCGGCGCAGCCGGTTTCGCAAACATACGACACGCGCGTTCATCGCGTCTCGCCACCGTCACGCTGGTCGCGCCCGACGGCCAGGACACATTTATAATAAAGAAGAAACGCTACGATTGCCGATCGTTGGTGCGACGACGGCAGCACATGCGGGATCATCGCATTAGAAAATTACTACGCCGCCTCCGCGACGACGCGATTTCGGCCGTCGTGCTTGGCGCGGTAGAGCGCCAGATCGGCGCGCTTGAGCACGTTGGCGACCGGTTCGCCCTTGCGCTCCAGCATCGACAGTCCGATCGAGATCGTCACCTCGATCCGCTTCGCGCCGTTGTGAACGGCGAACGGTTCGCCGGCGATTGAACGGCGCAGCCGCTCGGCGACGATGCCGGCGACTTTCAGGTCGGTTTCCGGCATCACGATCACGAACTCCTCGCCGCCATAGCGGCAGGCGAGATCGATGCCGCGGATGGATTTGCGTACCCGCACCGCGAATTCGCGCAGGACATCGTCGCCGGCGTCGTGGCCGTAGCCGTCGTTGATCGACTTGAAATAGTCGATATCGAGCATCATCAACGCCAGCGGCTTGCCGCGCATCGAGGCCTGCTCGGCCAGCGTGACCAGATGGCTTTCCATGTAGCGGCGGTTGTGCAAGCCGGTCAGCCCGTCGGTCACCGCCATTTCGATCGAGTTCTGCACGTTGTCGCGCAGGTGATCGGTATAACGGCGGCGGCGAACCTGCGTGCGGACACGGGCGAGCAACTCGTTTTTATCGACCGGTCGCAGCAGGTAATCGGTGACGCCGATCTCCAGACCACGAAGCAATCGCGTATTGCTGTTGGCATCGGCGATGGCAAGGATCGGAACGTGCCGCGTGCGCTCCAGCGAGCGCGTCTGGCTGCACAGCCGCAAGCCGTCGAAATTTTCCAGCCCGAGCGACACGATGAGAAGATCGTAATTGTTCTCGGCGGCATGAAACAGCGCCTCGGACGGATCGGTTTCGACATCGACGGCGTGTTCGGCGCTCAGCACCGCCGCCAGCCTCTCATACGACGAGGCGCGGTCGTCCACCAGCAGGATGCGACCGCCCTTCCCGGCGTCGGCAACCGCGTCGCGCTCCGGAGCCTGCATGCCGATTTCGAGCGAGGTGGCGGCGCGCAGGCGCAGTTCGTCAGTCATCATTTTCAGGCGCGTCAGCGAGCGCACCCGCGCGATCAGCACCACGTCCGACACCGGCTTGGTCAGGAAGTCATCGGCGCCGGCCTCAAGCCCGCGCACGCGATCGGACGGACTGTCCAGCGCCGTGATCATCACCACGGGAACGAAGTGGGTGGCCGGGCTGGTCTTCAGCCGGCGGCAGACCTCAAAGCCATCCATGTCCGGCATCATGACGTCGAGCAGGACGATATCGCACCTGGCGCGCGCGCAGATCTCCAGCGCCTGCGCACCGCTGGAGGCGGTCACGACGTCGAAATACTCCGCCGATAATCGCGCTTCCAGCAATTTGACGTTGGCGGGAACATCATCGACGACCAAAACACGCGCAGACACCGCTATCTCCTCAACCCACAAACCGTCGGACGGTCTCGATAAACTTGCCGACCGAAATCGGCTTGGACAAATAGGCTTCGCAACCACCCTCACGGATGCGCTCTTCGTCGCCCTTCATCGCGAATGCCGTCACCGCAACCACGGGAATCGCACGCAGTTCGGGATCGTCCTTGATCCAGCGCGTGACATCGAGGCCGGAAACCTGCGGCAATTGAATATCCATGAGAACGAGGTCGGGGCGAAGCCTGCGGACCAGATCGAGCGCCTCGAAGCCGTTGCTGGTCCCAGACGTCTGGTAACCGTGAGCCTCCAACAGATCGCGGAAGAGCTTCATGTTAAGCTCGTTGTCTTCCACGATCAGGACCGTCTTGGCCACCCTGACCTCCAGTCGATACACCCACCCACCTTGGTGAGTGAAACATGCACAAGCATCACAAAACTTGTCCGTAAACTGGATTTAGATTTGCACTAGAATTCGCTCCAAAGCCGTTAAGGCGCAGGCCCGTCTTTTTGCGAGCGGATTAGCACTTGCTTGAACACGTTTCCCGGACTCGGGCATGATAATCCCAAAGTAGAGGCGATATATTACGGAAAGGCAAACACCCGCGATGACAAAGCGTGTGCATAAACCGCGAGAAGTCGCTGAAATCGTGGCGATTCAGGCGCTTTCCTTTATTGCGGCCGACGGTGAAAGGCTTGGCCGGTTCCTGGCGGAAACCGGGATCGGCCCGGAGACCCTGCGCGCCTCCGCCTCCGATCCCCACTTTCTTGCCGGCGTGCTCGATTTCGTGCTGCGCGATGACGCGACCGTCAGCGCTTTTTCGGAATCCTCCGGTCATCATCCCACCACCATCGCCGCCGCCCGGATGGCGCTCGGCGATTCTCTCCCGGAGCGCGAAACCCCGTGACCGGGGGACCGCCGGATGGTCCATCGTGCTTCTGCCGGGATTGTTTTGGCGATCTCAACTTTCCCGCGATCCGTTGCAGCGCATGCGGCTCGCCCCGCCTGGTGCGCCACCACACCCTGCCCGCGCTCACGCTCGCCCATATTGATTGCGACGCGTTCTACGCCACGGTCGAGAAGCGCGACAATCCGGCGCTGGCGGACAAACCCGTCATCGTCGGCGGCGGCCGGCGCGGCGTGGTGTTGACCGCCTGCTACATCGCCCGGACGTATGGCGTGCGCTCCGCCATGCCGATGTTCAAGGCGCGCGCGCTCTGTCCCTCAGCTGCCGTCGTTCCGCCGGATATGGCGAAATATATCCGGGTCGGCCGCGAGGTGCGCCACGCCATGCAGGCGCTGACGCCGCTGGTGGAGCCGCTGTCGATCGACGAGGCCTTCCTCGATCTCGGCGGCACCCGGCGTCTCCACGGCATGATTCCGGCCAAGGTGCTGGCAATGTTCGCGGGCGAGGTCGAACGCAACATCGGCATCACGGTGTCGATCGGACTGTCCTGCAACAAGTTCCTCGCCAAGATCGCCTCCGACCTCGACAAGCCGCGCGGTTTCGCGGTGCTGGACCAGGATGAGGCGCGCGTCATGCTCGCCGACAAGCCGGTCGGCTTCATTTTCGGCGTCGGCCCGGCCACCCGGGAACGGCTGGCGCAGCGCGGCTTTCGAACCATCGGCGATCTGCAGCGCGCCGACGAGATCGACATGATGAAGCAATTTCCGACCGAGGGCCGCCGATTGTGGCGGCTGGCGCGCGGCATCGACGAGCGGCGGGTCATCGCGGATCGCGGCGCCAAGACCATCTCCAGCGAAACGACGTTCGAAACCGATATCCGCGACTTCGCCACGCTCGAACGAATCCTGTGGCAATTGTCGGAGAAGGTATCGTCGCGGCTGAAGACGGGCGGCCTCGCCGGATCGACCATCACCTTGAAGCTCAAGACCGCCGACTTCCGGCAGCGGACCCGCTCGCGATCGGTTGCCATTCCGACCCAGCTCGCGTCGAAGATTTTTGTAACCTGCCGCGACATGCTGGCGAAGGAAATCGACGGCACCGCCTTTCGCCTGATGGGAGCCGGCGTCAGCGCGCTGCGGCCAGGGTCACAGGCCGGCGATACCGACATGCTGGATCGCCGCGCCGCTCACGCCGAGCGGGCGGTTGACGATCTGCGCAGGAAGTACGGAAGCGCGGCCGTCATCCGGGGCATAGCCTATGACGGTCCCGGGAAACCGCGTCAATAAAGCCAGGCAGATGATTGGCCAGGCTTACTTTTTTTCGGCGTTGCAAGGCTCGGCTTTTTTGACGTCGCCGACGTCGAATTTGCCCAGCGTCCCGGAAATCACGAAGTCGTTGTAGTCGAGCACCAGGGCCCGCGACACGCCATCCTCGAACAGCTCGAACGACATGGTGTAAACCGGGGTCTGCTCGCCGCTTTTTGCCTTGGCATCGCGATCGTAGTAGCTGACGGTGACCGGCCACCGGGTCAACGTCTTCGTCTGATCGTTGGTGGTCGACGGATCCGGCGTCGATCCCGGCTTATCGCCCCGCATCGGTTTCCCGATCACCGAAAACGTATCATATATCTTCTCGCCGTTGTCGGAACCGTCATACACGGTCAGTTCAAGCAGCGATTTGCCCTGTTTCGCGGCCGCGATGATGCGCTGGATCTGTTCGGTCGGAAACACGGCCTTGCCGTCGATGGTGAACGTCTTGGCGACCGGTTGCTTCAGCTTCACCGTGATCCTGTCACCGGTCCGTTCAGCGACGCCGTCAACCTCGCTCTGATCGCTGTCGTTGAGGCGGGTCACGACCTTGAACCGGAAACTCCTGCCCTCCGCATCCTCCCAGTTCACGGCTTGCATATCGCTCAGCGTGCTCTTTCCTTCCCCGCTGTCCATCTCCGAAATTTGCCTGAAATCCGAGGTGTAACCCTCGCAGGCGTTTCCGGAAAACTTGTACACAATTCGTCCGCGGGCACTGTCCAGCGACGTGCCGCCGCGCGACTTCAGGAGGCTCAGATCGTACCGCGCCTCATGGGGAAGAAACGGAACAACGGCCGTGGCGCGCGCGACGCTCGCGAGCGGCAGCGACCATGCCGCAGCCACAACCAGCGTCAGACACCCCGACCGGAATCGCAAGCTCAAGCAATCGAAATGGTCGCGCATATCACCTCTCGATGCGGCCGAAGCCGAACATAGTCACCGGCCTGTTGCACCGCAACCAGGGCGCTGCGGCGGCACGTCGCGATTGATAGTCCATGATTTGGTCTCGTTCACCGAGGCATTTCGCAACATCTGGTCCGGTTCGCCATCACTTGCATGTGACATGACGATGCGCGAGATAGAACCCTGAGCCGGTTTCGGGCGGAACAACAATGCATCACGGGGGCAGACATGGCAGGAACGATCGAGCAGAAGCTGGCGGCGCAAGGCATCACCCTGCATGACCCGGCATCGCCTGTGGCGAATTATGTCGGTTTCGTCCGCTCCGGCAATCTGCTGTTCGTATCCGGGCAGCTCTGCTTCAATGCGGACGGCGCGTTGATCGCCAAGGGCAAGCTCGGCGCCGGCGTCACCGTCGAACAGGGCAGCGCCGCGGCGCGCGGCTGCGCCCTCAACCTGCTGGCGCAGGTGAAGGCCGCGCTCGGGGACCTCGACAAGGTGGTCCGCGTCGTCAGGCTGGGCGGCTTTATCAACTCCGCGCCCGATTTCCTCGACGGACCCAAGGTGATGAACGGCGCATCCGATCTGATGGTTGAGGCGTTCGGCGACAAAGGCCGCCATTCCCGTTCGACCGTCGGCGTTGCCTCCCTTCCCGCCGATGCGGCGGTCGAAGTGGAAGGTCTGTTCGAAGTCGCCTGACGCCGATGCGCGCGCCCGACTGGCTGACGGCCCGCCCGGTCGCCCACCGCGGCCTGCATGACGACGACCGTGGCATCGTCGAGAACATGCCGGCGGCGGCCAGAGCGGCGATGGCCGGAAACTTCAGCATCGAACTCGATATCCAGCTCACCGCCGACGGCGAGGCCATGGTTCATCATGACGACGACCTCGGCCGCCTGACCGAAGGTTCAGGCCCCCTGCGGGCCAGAACCGCCGCCGAACTGAGGCAGGTTGTCTTCAGGAACACGTCTGAGCGGATGATGTCGCTTGCGGATCTCTGCGGCCTGGTCGCCGGCCGCGTGCCATTGATGATCGAGGTCAAAAGCCAATTCGACGGCGATCGCCGGCTCGTGCAACGCATGGCCGACGTGCTGTCCTCCTACGACGGACCTGCGGCCGGCATGTCGTTCGATCCGGATCAGGTGCTGGCTCTGCGCGAACTGATCCCGGCGCGTCCGCGCGGCATCGTGGCACAGCGGACCTATACCGCGGCCGAATGGCCCGGCACGACGCCTGAACAGCGCGCGGGCATGACCTATCTGCGTCACGCCTTCCGCACCCAGCCACATTTTGTCGCTTATTGGGTGGACGAACTTCCAGACATAGCACCCTGGATTGCAAGAAACATTTTTGGATGTTCCCTGCTGACATGGACGGTGCGAACCGCGGGCCAACGCACCCGCGCCGACAGATACGCCGACCAGATGATCTTCGAGGGTTTCCACCCGGACGGCTAGCTCCGGCTTTTGATGGAATCAAAGCTGGGCCCCCGCTTTTTGTTCTGACGCGTTTTCTTTACGCGAACCGGTACCCACTTCGCGGGAAAACGCTATAACCCCCGCGACTTGACGGCCCCGGCGCCGTGCCCAATCTCTGCGTGGTTCAAATGAAACCGCCACATAGCGGACATCTCCACGTGCAATGGCTGATCGCAGGCTCAACTCCTCGATGACGTCATCCGACATATCGCTCGAAGCTATCGACTCGGTCGGCCAGATTCCGGCCGCGGACTGGGACGCCTGCGCGAATCCACCAATCGCACACCACCGACCGGCGGCACCCGTGGATGGAGCCCCGGCGCATTCGATTTCCAGTTCAAATGAGACATACAACCCTTTCGTCTCACATGCCTTTTTCACGGCGCTCGAAGCATCGCATTCGGCTTGCGCGCGCACCGGATGGAAACCGTGCCATTTGATCGCCCGCCGCGACGGAACGGTCGCCGGCGTCGTGCCGTGCTATCTGAAGTCGCACTCGCAGGGTGAGTATGTCTTCGATCACGGCTGGGCGGACGCCTATGAAAGGGCCGGCGGACGCTATTATCCCAAGCTCCTGGCTTCGGTTCCGTTTACGCCCGCCACCGGTCCGCGGCTCCTGATCCGCCCGGGCAACGACGAAGCGGGCGTCCGCGCTGCGCTTGCCCGCGGCCTCATCGGACTTTGCGATGCGACGCAGGCCTCGTCGGTTCACGTCACCTTCGCCCGCGAGGAGGAATGGACGTTTCTCGCCGGAAACGGATTCCTCCAGCGCACCGATCAGCAGTTTCACTGGCGCAACGAAGGCTATTCGAGCTTCGAGGACTTCCTCGCCAGCCTCAATTCGCGCCACCGCAAGGCGATCCGCCGCGAGCGCCGCGACGCGCTCGCCGACGGCATCACCATCCATGTCCTCACCGGCAGCGATCTCACGGAAGACGCCTGGGACGCCTTCTTCCGGTTCTACATGGAGACCGGATCACGCAAGTGGGGCCGGCCTTACCTGACCCGGTCCTTCTATTCCATGATCGGCGCGAGCATGAGCCGGGACATCGCGTTGATCATGGCCCGGCGCGAGGGCCGCTGGATCGCCGGCGCCATCAACTTCATCGGTTCGGACACGCTGTTCGGCCGGCACTGGGGCGCGATCGAACATCATCCCTTCCTGCATTTCGAGGTCTGCTATTATCAGGCGATCGAATTCGCGATCCGCCATCGCCTAAAAACGGTGGAGGCCGGCGCGCAGGGCGAGCACAAGATCGCGCGCGGATATCTGCCGCAAACCACCTACTCCGCGCATTATATCGCCGACCCTGCCCTGCGCCGCGCGGTAGGCGATTATCTCAAGCGGGAACGGCAATACGTCGCGGAAGCTGGCCGCGAGCTGACCGAAGCCGGCCCGTTTCGCAAGGCGGGCGACGACGGCGTCTCCTGACGCGAACCGGATTCCGCCTCGCTCGAAAACGCCATAAAGCAACCCTGCCCTACGTCATCGCCTGATCGAGGTCGGCCATCAGATCTTCCTTGTCCTCGATGCCGATCGAGAGGCGGACGATGTCGGGCCCGGCGCCCGCTCGCGTCTTGGCCGCGTCGTCGAGCTGGCTGTGCGTGGTCGAGGCCGGATGGATCACGAGCGAGCGGGTGTCGCCGATATTGGCGAGGTGCGAGAACAGCCGGAGTTTCGACACCAGCTTGACGCCGGCGTCGTATCCGCCCTTCAGGCTGAACGTGAACACCGCGCCCGCGCCCTTCGGCGAATATTTGCGGGCGAGCGCGTTGTACTTGTCGCTCGGCAATCCGGCGTAGTTGACGGCGGCGACCGCGGGATGCGCGGCCAGCCATTCGGCGATCGCCTGGGCATTCTCGCAATGCCTCTGCATCCGCAGCGGCAGCGTTTCGATGCCGGTCAGGATCATGAAGGCGTTGAACGGCGACAGCGCCGGGCCGAGATCGCGCAGACCCAGCACGCGGCAGGCGATCGCGAATGAGAAATTGCCGAACGTCTCCTGCATCCGGATGCCGTGATATTCCGGACGCGGCTCGCTCAGCATCGGATACTTGTTGTCCTTCGACCAGTCGAACGTGCCGGCGTCGACGATGAT
>NZ_MKSM01000133.1 GCF_001897285.1 Nitrobacter sp. 62-23 | reverse complement strand
TTCCAAGGTCGCCTTCGAGCTGGAGCCCGGCAAGATTTCCGATCCGGTCAAGACCCAGTTCGGCTGGCACATCATCAAGGTCGAGGAGAAGCGCACCCGCAAAGCCCCCGACTTCGATCAGGTCAAGTCCCAGATCGAACAGTACGTGACGCGCAAGGCGCAGGCCGACTACGTCGCCAAGCTGCGCGAGACGGCCAAGGTCGAGCGCATGGACAAGCCGGCGGCTGCGGCAGGTGGAGACAAGGCCGGCTCCGCAAAGCCCGCCGACGGCAAGATGGCGCCAGCGCCGGCGAAGAAGTAGATCGACGACAGATTTCGATCATGACGGGGCGGGATGCAATCATCCCGCCCCGTTAGTGTCTGGTGTCCGCATCCGGCTCTTTTCTTCGCTCTCCCCTTGTGGGAGAGGGTGGCGTGAATGAGCGAAGCGAATTCGCGTCGGGTTAAGGGGTCACCGCATCGTCGTGTCGTTGGCCTGCCCCTCACCCGCCTCGCGGCCTCGCTGCTCAGCACCCTCTCCCACAAGGGGAAAGGGACCAACCGCCGAAGGCACGCCGTATGTCCACCGCCGTCTCCCCGCTCGCCCCGACCGACGTCCCTGACATGCCCGCAATCGCGGGCGTTCGACTGGCGACCGCCGCGGCCGGCATCCGCTACAAGGGCCGCACCGACGTGTTGCTGGCGCTGATGGACAAGGGCACCACGGCGGCCGGCGTGTTCACCAGATCGAAATGCCCGTCGGCGCCGGTCGAGTGGTGCCGCGCGCGCCTGAAAGACGGTAAATCCTCCAGGGCAGGACTGGCGCTGGTGGTGAATTCCGGCAACGCCAACGCCTTTACCGGCAAGAGCGGACGCCAGTCGACCAGACTGACCGCCGACATCGCGGCGAAGGCCTCGGGCTGCAAGGCAAGCGACATCTACCTGGCATCGACCGGCGTGATCGGCGAGCCGCTCGATGCAACGAAATTCAACGGCGTGCTGGAAACGCTGGCGCGCGACGCCGCGCCCGATCGCTGGATGGACGCGGCCCGCGCCATCATGACAACCGACACCTTTCCCAAGGTTGCGACCGCGCGCGTGAAACTCGGCAAGGCCATCGTCACCATCAACGGCATCGCCAAGGGCGCCGGCATGATCGCACCCGACATGGCCACCATGCTGTCGTTCGTGTTCACCGATGCGCCGATCTCGGCGACGGCGTTGCAATCGCTGCTGAAAAGCGGCGTCGAGGATAGCTTCAACGCCGTGACCATCGACAGCGACACCTCCACCTCCGATACGCTGCTGGCGTTCGCGACCGGCGCCGCGGCCGTGCACGGCGCGCCAAAAATCTCGCGCGCGTCCGATCCACGCCTGAAGTCTTTCGCCAAGGCGTTCCACGGCGTGCTGGCCGATCTCGCCGAACAGGTCGCGCGCGACGGCGAAGGCGCGCGCAAGCTGGTCGAGGTCATCGTCGAGGGCGCGACCTCGAAGCTGTCGGCACGCAGGATCGCCAAGTCGATCGCCAATTCGCCGCTGGTAAAGACCGCGATCGCCGGCGAGGACGCCAACTGGGGCCGCGTGGTGATGGCGGTGGGCAAGGCCGGCGAACCGGCCGATCGCGACAAGCTCTCGATTTCGTTCAATGGCATCCGCGTCGCCACCCGCGGCGCGCGCGATCCGTCCTATGACGAAGCGGAGGTCTCGGCGGCGATGAAAAGCCCGACCATCCAGATCAAGGTGGCGCTCGGCCTCGGCAAGGGCCGCGACCGGGTGCTGACCTGCGATCTCACCAAGGAGTATGTCGCGATCAACGGCGATTACCGGTCTTAGAGACGGACATTCCAACGAGGCGCCCATGCTCTCGCGATTTTCTCTCCTCCACGCCGGCTCATTGATTGTCGTCATGTTGGCCGTGACGGGCGACGCGGTCGCCGAGCCCCTTCAGCGGACTGCCCGGGATGCCAGGAGCGGAGAAGACACCGTCATCCGAATAGGCGTTCGCTTCGACAGCGAATGCAACATTATCGGCGTGCCCGACTTCGTTCTCGAACAGCCGCCAAGCCATGGCCATGTCTGTATCCGCGAGGGAGATGTCACGCCGACCAATGCCATGCACGGAAAGTATCAGTACTGCCTGAACCGACGGGTGAAGGGCAGGCAATTGGTCTATCGCTCGCAACCCGGATTTTCAGGTTTCGACAGCCTGGTCTATCGGATGATCCTGCTGGAAGGTACGCGGCTCACTCAAACGACAATAAAGGTACAGGGTCCGGCATTAACCAGCGGCGAATTTCCGACCTCCTCATTCACGCCGCAGCAACCCGGGCCCGTGCCGGACTGCACGGATTATCCGGGAATCTCGTGAAAGAGACGAAGCGATGAAACTCACCCTCGTCGTCGCCTGCGCGCTGATCGATGCCGACAACCGCGTGTTGATCGCGCAGCGGCCCGAAGGCAAGCAGCTTGCCGGCCTGTGGGAATTCCCCGGAGGCAAGTTCGAGCCCGGCGAACGCCCCGAAGAGGCGCTGATCCGTGAACTGCGCGAGGAGCTCGGTATCGTCACGCAGGAGGGCTGTCTCGCGCCACTGACATTCGCCAGCCACGCCTATGAGAGTTTCCATCTGTTGATGCCGCTCTATATCTGCCGGCGCTGGCAGGGCGACGTGGTCTCGAAAGAGGGGCAGGCGTTGAAATGGGTTCGCGCCAACCGCTTACGCGACTATCCGATGCCGCCGGCGGATATTCCCTTGATCCCGCCGCTGATCGATCTGCTGATGTAGCCAGATCCCCGTCACGCTCGGCTATTATGCCGGACATCCGCGTCTTCTTTTGTCGAAGACATGGATGGTGGGGCGAAGCCCGGCCATGACGAAACCCTATTCCCGGCCCGGCTTTTCTTTTGAACTGTTTCGCACCGCGTCCTCCAGGCTGGCCTTCGCCAACCCCGGCTTTAACGGCTTCTGCTGGCTCTCATGCGGCGCCCAGCCCGACAACCAGACGATGTCGAAGGTGGCGCGGATGCGGTCGTCGGGATCGGCGAAGCGCTCATGATAGATTTGCGCCATCCGCAGCAGCGTTGCGCGGCGCAAAGGCGTGCGCCGCCGCTCAGTCATGATATTGGCCGCACCCATGCGGCGGAGATCGTGCATCAGCGCGAAGACATCGCGATAGCGCACCACCACGCGATCGACATCCGTCACCGGCAGCGCGAAGCCCGCGCGTTGCAGCAGCGCACCCGCGTCGCGCACGTCGGCGAACGGCGCGACGCGCGGCGAGATGCCGCCTTCAAGCTCTGACTCGGCGGCGGCGAACGCCTGACGCAATTCGGTCAGCGTTTCGCCGCCGACTGTGGCCGCGAGCAGAAACCCGTCCGGCTTCAGGGCGCGGCGAATCTGCGCCAAAACGCCCGGCAGATCGTCGACAAACTGGAATGCGAGTCCCGAGACGGCGAGATCGAGCGATTCCGGCGCCAGCCCCAGGGCTTCGCTCTCGTCGGCGGGGAGATCGGCGGGCGACAACTCCGCGACCTGCGCCGCCAGCGCGCCACGCACCTGATCGCCCGGCGTGCCGACATCCACCCCATGTTGAAAGGTGCGCAATACAGCCTGCAGGCGCTCCGCCATATCCTCCGCGACGCGCTCGAGCAGAAACGGCGCGACCCCCATTTTGGCCGCGCGGCCCTGCCGCACGCGCAGCAAAGCGCGGTCGAACAGAACGGGCGGAGATGGCGGGTTCGGGGCCATGCGGCTTGGTACGCCGATCGTCCCGTTGCTGGCAATCCGCCGCAACGCGATTGTGTCCCGGGCAAAAGGACTCGTTCTGTCCAGCTTGAGCGGGATCGAATCGCGGGCTAGCCTTTCACCCATGGACGCCTCGACCATGGACGCCTCGACGGACAGCCAGGGTTCGCCGCCCCGAGCCGATCGGCTGCGCGGCGCGTGGCGGGCCTGTTCCGGCGCATTGTCCCACGCGGCGCGAACGGCGCTCGATATCGCGCTGCCGACGCTCTGCGTCGCCTGCCGCGAACCGGTCGCGGGCGTCGGCGTCTGCGCGGCGTGCTGGACGCAACTGTCGTTCATCGAACACCCCTATTGTCCCCGCCTCGGCATCCCCTTTGTTTACGATCCGGGCTCCGACATGCTGTCGATGGAAGCGATCGCCAATCCTCCCGCCTATCAGCGCGCCCGCGCCGCGGTGCGCTACGACGATGTCGCCAAGGTGTTGGTCCACGCGCTGAAATATCAGGACCGCACCGACCTCGCACCCGCGATGGGACGCTGGATGGCGCGCGCAGGCACCGAACTGCTCGACGGCGCGGATATTCTGATTCCGGTGCCGCTGCATTGGCGGCGCGGCTGGAGCCGCCGCTACAACCAGTCCGGCGCGCTGGCGCGCGTGATCGCCGCGCAATCCGGCGTGCCGGTCAGGGCCGATGCTCTGCAGCGCGTCCGTCCGACCCGGCAGCAGGTCGGATTGTCGCGGCCCGACCGCGCCCGCAACGTGCAGGGCGCGTTCAAGGTCGCGAGCGCTCGCACCGGCCAGATTCAAGGCCGCCGGATCGTCCTGATCGACGATGTCCTGACCTCGGGCGCGACGGTGGACGCCTGCGCGCGCGTGCTGCTGCGCGCCAAGGCCGCACAGGTGGACGTGCTGGTGTTCGCCCGGGTTGTCGACACCATGAAAGCTCCCATATAAATTGAACTTCGAACCCGGAGCCTCGTTCCTGTTCGCGGGCGAAAGGCAACGACATGAGCACCGAGACCACGTTCGTCGCAGCGTTGATCCAGATGCGCAGCGGTCTTCTGCCGGAGCCGAATCTCGATCAGGGCGCAAGGCTGATCCGCGAGGCGGCGGCGCAGGGCGCGAGCTTCATTCAGACTCCCGAAGTCAGCAACATCATGCAGACCGATCGCGTCGCGCTGTTCGAGCATCTGCGAAGCGAGGACGATGACCGCTCGCTCGCCGCTTACCGCGATCTGGCGCGCGAGTTGAAAATTTATCTCAATGTCGGCTCGCTGGCGTTGCGGGCCACCCCCGACAGGGCCGTCAACCGCTCGTTTTTGATCGGACCGTCCGGCGACATCCTCGCGCGCTACGACAAGATCCACATGTTCGACATCGATCTCGGCGGCGGCGAAAGCTACCGGGAGTCCGCCAACTATCAGCCGGGCGAAACCGCCGTCGTGGCGGAGCTGCCCTGGGGCAAGCTCGGCATGACGATCTGTTACGACGTCCGCTTTCCGGCACTGTACCGCGCACTGGCCGAAGCAGGCGCGTCGTTTCTCACCGTGCCCTCGGCTTTCACCAGAAAGACCGGCGAGGCGCACTGGCACACGCTGCTGCGCGCCCGCGCCATCGAGAACGGCTGCTTCGTGTTTGCCGCGGCACAAGCGGGTTTGCACGAGAACAGGCGCGAAACATTCGGCCATTCCCTGATCGTCGATCCCTGGGGCGCCGTGCTGGCGGAAGGCGGCGGCACCGAACCCGGCATCGTGCTGGCGACGATCGAGCCGGCCAAGGTCACGGCCGCGCGCAAGGCCGTGCCGTCGTTGCAGCACGGGCGACGCTTTTCCTTCGCCGACCATAAGTCGGCGAGCGACCATCTGCATCTGGTGCGAGGTTCGGCATGATCCGCTACAACCTACGCTGCGAGCGCGGCCACACCTTCGAAAGCTGGTTCCAGAGCTCGGCGTCCTATGACTCGCAGGTCAAACGCAAGCTCGTGACCTGCGCGGTCTGCGGTTCGGCGCAGGTCGAGAAGGCGATCATGGCGCCGCGGCTCGGCGGCAGCAAGAAGAAAGGCCCCCGGCGGATCGCGGCCGCTCCCGCATTCACGATCGACCCTCCCGAGGGAGGTTCGGCATGATCCGCTACAACCTGCGCTGCGAGCGCGGTCACAGCTTCGAAAGCTGGTTCCAGAGCTCGTCGGCCTATGACTCGCAGCTCAAGCGCAAGCTCGTGACCTGCGCGGTCTGCGGCTCGGCCAAGGTCGAGAAGGCGATCATGGCGCCGCGGATCGCCGGCACCAAAAAGCGCGGATCGGCGGCGTCTGCGGATTTATCCGAGCCGGCAACAATGGCGCAGGAAAGCGAACTGCGCGCCGGGCTCAAACAGTTGCATGACCATCTGGTCAAGAACGCCGACGACGTCGGCGCGCGCTTTCCCAACGAAGCCCGCAAAATGCATTACGGCGATATCGAGCCTCGCCCGATCTACGGCGAGGCGTCGCCGGAGGACGCGAAGTCGCTGATCGAGGAGGGCGTCGCGGTCGGATCGCTGCCGGTGCTGCGGGACGACCGGAACTGATGAGCACACAGGCCGTTGTGAGCTGGCAAGCCTGGGCGGTGTTATCAGCCGTGTTCGCGGCGCTGACCGCCATTTTTGCCAAAATCGGCGTTGAGGATATCAGTTCCGATCTCGCGACCTGGATCCGCACCATCGTCGTGCTGGTCAGCCTGAGCGCGATCCTGTTTGCAACGGGGCAGTTCAGCCGGCCCGGCTCGATCCCGACACGCAGTTGGATCTTCCTGGTGTTGTCCGGGCTCGGCACCGGCGCGTCATGGATCTGCTATTTCCGCGCGCTGAAGCTCGGTCCGGCGGCGCTGGTTGCGCCGATCGACAAGCTGAGCGTGGTTCTGGTGGCGCTGTTCGGCGTCGCCTTCCTTGGCGAACGGCCGTCGCTCAACGGCTGGCTCGGCATCGCGCTGATCGCAAGCGGCGCGGTGCTGATTGCATTCAAACGCTGACCAGCAGTCCGACGCCGATCACGATCAGCACGATTCCGCCAGCTTCACGTAACGACAGCGGCTGCCTGAACGAATAATACGACACCGCCTGCGCGAACAGCACCTCGACCAGCGCGAGCGTGCGGACATTGGCTGCGGCGGTGAGCGCGAACGCCAGGAACCAGAATTGCGAGGCGAACGCGCCCATAAAGCCCGCGAACATCGACGGCCGCCACAGGGCGAGAATTTTTCCCGGCACGTCGGGCGCGCGCAGAAAAAGATAGGCTGTCAAAACCGCTGTCTGCACCAACAGACCCAACACCAGCGTGCAGGTCGCCGCGGTGACGAACGATACCCCCGGCACAATGATGATAGCGCCGCGGAAGCCGACCGCGGACAGCGCGAAGCAGGCGGCCGCGAGCAGTCCCAGCGCCGTCGGCTTGATGTCAGCGAAGCCTCTGGCGCCGGGCCGGAGCGCGGTGATGATGACGCCTGCGCTTGCGATCATGATTGCGACCACTTTCAGCAAGGTCAGATGATCGCCGAGAAAAACAAACCCGAAGATCGCGGTCTGGATCGCTTCGGTCTTGAGATACGCTATCGTCACCACGAACGAGCTGTCGTTCATTGCAAGCAGCATCAGGCCGGTGCCGACGATTTGCGTGAGCGCGCCGAGCATCAGCCACGGCCAGAAGACGGCGGGCGGCCACGGGATCGGGTCGCCGGTGACCGTGATCACCAGGGCGAAAAAGATCAGCGCAAACGGGAAGCCGAACAGGAAGCGGATGTTGGTCGCGCCCCAGGCGCCGAGCGGACCGGTCAGCGACCGCTGCATTGCGTTGCGCGCGACCTGTGCGAATGCGGCCGTGACGGTAAAAGGTATCCAGAGCGAGGTGAACATGAATAATGACGGAGGTTTGAGTCGCTGAACGCCGCGCACCGTGCCGGTCCCCGTCATGGGGGTCAACGGGAACGACATCGCGGCGCGGATGCGACGGCCTGCTGAAGTCGTCATACGTGGGCTCGACCTGCGTATTTATTAAGGAAGCGCTGGATGGCTGGGCATAGGCGAGCGAAACGACGCCGGAACGGCTATGCTAGGCAATGACGAACGATGCAGGCTTACGCCCGTTGATTCTTCACCCCACTGCCTCCGCCACCACCATGTAGTTGACGTCCATGTCCGACGACAGGCTCCATTTGTCCGCGAACGGGCTGTAGACCACGCCGCTTTGCTCGGTGATGCCGAGCCTGTTGCGCTCCAGATGACGGGCGAGTTCGTCGGGAGTGACGAACTTGTCCCATTGGTGGGTGCCGCGCGGCAGCCAGCGCAGCACGTATTCGGCCGCCACGATACCGAGCGCGAAGCTTTTCCAATTGCGGTTGAGGGTGGAGGCCACCATCATGCCGCCCGGTTTCAGCATCGCGGCGCAACGATCGATGAACAGGCCGACATCGGCGACATGCTCCACCACCTCCATCGCAAGGATGATGTCGAAACGCTCGCGCGCATCCATGTCTTCCACCGTGGTGCAGCGATAATCGATCGACAGATGCGACTTCCCGGCGTGCAGCTTCGCCGCGGCGATGTTGGACGCGGACGGATCGACCCCGATCACCTCGGCGCCAAGCCGCGTGAAGGGTTCGCACAACAGGCCCGCGCCGCAACCGATATCGAGCAGCCTCAAATCCGCCAGGCAGTTCAGGCTGCGCGCGCTGCGCTCGAACTTGCGGCAGGCGGCGTCGCGGATGAACTGGAGCCGCAGCGGGTTGATCTTGTGCAGCGGCGCCATCTTGCCGTTGGGATCCCACCACTCCTGCGACAGTCTGGAGAACTTCGCGATCTCTGCCGGATCGACGGTCGATCCCGACGCGGACGAAGAAGAGGAAGAGGGGGTGACTTGCATGGTCATGGCTGCGCGGCTCCTATCGCGCCGTGATGTGGCTGCGGAACACCCGCGGCAAGATCGTCCCGATCCTCCCGGCCCCTTCACCAACCCCGCGCGCCGTCATGTCGCCGCAGTTGAGAATACGGCCAAAACGACTCCGATCGACATCCCAGCTCTCGACCTTGTCCAGATTCATCGCGAGAATCGAGAATATCATCAACATAGCATCCATTGGCCTGCCTCGCGCGCCTTCCCGGGATCATCCACCCCGCCCCTGGGACGGCCCGAAGCCCGCCTTGCCTGCCCGCAACCGCGCCGTTATGTATACGCGCCTTCTCGCCCCGGCGCCCGCTTTTCGCACGATCACTCCGTTAAACCAGCCTTTGCCCGATTAACCCCTTAATCCAGATCGCCTTGGGAACGCACCATCCGTCATGAGCCGGCTTGTGATGAAATTTGGCGGCACCTCCGTCGCCAATCTCGACCGCATCCGCAACGTCGCGCGGCATGTCAAACGCGAGGTCGATGCCGGCCATGACGTCGCGGTGGTGGTGTCGGCGATGTCGGGCAAGACCAACGAACTGGTGGCCTGGTGCAGCGACGCCTCGCCGATGCACGACGCGCGCGAATACGATGCCGTGGTGGCCTCCGGCGAACAGGTGACGTCGGGACTTCTGGCCATCGCATTGCAGGCGATCGGCATTCAGGCACGCTCCTGGCAGGGCTGGCAAATCCCGATCCAAACCAGCGACGCCCATGCCTCGGCGCGTATCCTCGGGATCGACGGCGGCGAACTCGTCAACCGCTTCAGGGAGCGTAAGGAGGTGGCGGTGATCGCCGGCTTCCAGGGCATCAGCCCGCAAACCGGCCGCATCACCACGCTCGGCCGGGGCGGCTCCGACACCTCGGCGGTGGCGATCGCGGCCGCGATCGGCGCCGACCGCTGCGACATCTATACTGACGTCGACGGCGTCTATACCACCGATCCGCGCGTGGTCCCGAAAGCCCGCCGGCTCGACAGGATCGCGTTCGAGGACATGCTGGAACTGGCGTCGCAGGGCGCCAAGGTGCTGCAGGTGCGTTCCGTGGAACTCGGGATGACCCAGAACATGCCGATTTTCGTCCGCTCCAGTTTCGACAAGCCGGAGGACATCGACCCCCATGGCACGCCGCCGGGTACGCTGATCTGCAGCGAGGAGGAAATCATGGAAAGCCACGTCGTCACCGGCATCGCCTTCTCCAAGGACGAGGCCCAGATTTCGGTGCGCCAGATCGAGGACAAGCCGGGCGTGGCCGCCTCGATCTTCGTCCCGCTCGCAAACGCCAATATCAACGTCGACATGATCGTGCAGAACGTCTCGGAAGACGGCAAGACCACAGACCTGACGTTCACGGTGCCGGCCACCGACCATGCCCGCGCGCGGGAGACCATTGCCCAAGCGAGGGACACGATCGGCTATGCGCGCCTCGACAGCGCCACCGATGTCGCGAAGATCTCGGTGATCGGCTCGGGCATGCGCAGCCACGCCGGCGTCGCGGCGCAGGCGTTCAAGGCGCTGTCGGACAAGGGCATCAACATCCGCGCCATCACCACCTCCGAAATCAAGTTCTCGCTGCTGATCGACGCCGCCTATACCGAACTGGCGGTGCGCACCCTGCACACGCTGTACGGACTCGATCACGCCTAGAGCATGATCCCGAAAAGTGGAAACCGGTTTTCGGAAAAAAGATCATGCTCAATCAAAAAGATAGGTGACACGTTTGATTCAACGCAGTTGAAGCAGACTTTAGGATCACGCCAATTTACGGGATCACACCGATCCCAAATCATGAACGTGATCGATTCCAATGTTTTAAGAAGCGGAACGCGCGGACGGAAAACCGCTGCGTCCTTTCCTCATCCTGCTTCGGGAAATGAAGCGGATCATCCTTCTGCGGGGCCGGTAAAAGGCTGCCACGACCTCACCCGCCGCAGGCCCCGCGCCGTTGCAGATTTTCCAAACCCGGCGCTCCTCGGCAGCAGGCGTTTTGCTTGGCAAAATGGACGTCGATTGGCTATACGGCCTCATGACGTGACCGTCGCGGCTGGCGCGCCACGGCTTCAGACAATCATTCGGTCGTGAACGGCGCCGCGGCGCTTTCGGACGCGGCGAATTCATTATGTTTCCGAGGCTCAGCGAAAAGACGGCCTCGCAGGGAGGATACCGGGACATGCGGAGCGCGTCGAGCGGCCCCCGCGTCTTGTTGAGACGACTCCGCGAAGTCATGGCGGAGCCGGTCAGCGCACAGGAGCGCCTCGACAAGATCGTGGTGCTGATCGCCGCCAACATGGTGGCGGAGGTGTGCTCGACCTACGTGCTGCGCGTCGACAATACCCTGGAACTCTACGCCACCGAAGGTCTCAACCGCGATGCGGTGCATCGCACCGTGCTGACCGCGCACGAGGGTCTCGTCGGCCTCGTCGCAAGCGAAGCAACGCCGCTCAATCTGTCGGACGCCCAGAGTCACCCGGCGTTCTCGTTCCGTCCCGAAACCGGCGAAGAAATCTACAATTCGTTCCTTGGCGTGCCGATTCTGCGCGCGGGCAACACGCTCGGCGTGCTGGTGGTGCAGAACCGCGCCAGGCGCACCTATGTCGAGGAAGAGGTCGAAGCGCTCCAGACCACGGCGATGGTGCTCGCCGAGATGATCGCCTCGGGTGAACTGGCCGCCCTCGCCCAGCCTGGCCTCGAACCGGCCGCGCGCCACTCGATCCGCCAGACCGGCGCGATCCTGTCCGACGGCATCGCGCTCGGCCATGTGGTGCTGCACGAACCGCGCGTCGTGATCACCAACTACATCGCCGAGGACCTGCCGAAGGAAATCAGGCGGCTGGAGACGGCGCTCGCCAAGCTGCGCGCCGACCTCGACCGCATGCTGGAGCGCGGCGACGTCGTGGACGGCGGCGAGCACCGCGAGGTGCTCGAAGCCTACCGGATGTTCGCCAACGATCACGGCTGGTCGCACCGGCTGCAGGAGGCGGTCGCGACGGGCCTCACCGCCGAGGCCGCCGTGGAGCGCGTGCAATCGGATACCCGCGCGCGGATGCTGCGCTCGACCGATCCCTATCTTCGCGATCGCCTGCACGACCTCGAGGATCTCGGCCATCGCCTGATGCGGCAACTGGTCGGACAGGATCACGCGCCGTCCCGCGAGCAACTCCCCGAGAATGCGATCCTGATCGCGCGCGCCATGGGGCCGGCGGCCCTGCTGGATTACGACCGCAAGAGACTGCGCGGCCTGGTGCTGGAAGAAGGCACCGCGAATTCACACGTCGCCATCGTCGCGCGCGCGCTCGGCATTCCGGCCGTCGGCGAGGTGCCGAACGCGCCTGGAATCGCCGATCCCGGCGACGCCATTATTGTCGACGGCACCTCGGGCGCGATCTATGTACGGCCGTCGGCGGAAATCGAATCGGCCTATGCCGAGCGCGTGCGCTTCCGCGCCCGGCGGCAGGCGCAGTATATCGCGCTTCGCGACAAGCCCTGCGTTACGAAAGACGGCCAGCCGGTCGATCTCATGATCAATGCCGGCCTCCTGATCGACCTGCCTCATCTGGAGGATACCAATTGCTCCGGCATCGGCCTGTTCCGGACCGAACTGCAATTCATGCTCGGACAAAGCCTGCCGCGCACCAGCGAGCAGCTTGCGCTGTACCGCGCCGTTCTGGACGCCGCCGGCGACAAGCCGGTGACCTTCCGCACCCTCGATATCGGCGGCGACAAGGCGTTGCCTTACATGGAAACCGTGGCCGAGGAGAATCCGGCGCTGGGCTGGCGCGCGATCCGGCTCGGGCTGGATCGCCCCGGTCTGCTGCGCGGGCAGGTCCGCGCGCTGCTGCGCGCCGGCGGCGGGCGCGCTCTTCGCATCATGTTTCCGATGATCTCGGAAGTCGCCGAGTTCGATCAGGCCAAGGTCATCGTCGAGCGCGAGCTCACCTATCTGCGCCAGCACGGCCATGCGCTGCCGGAGCGCGTGGACGTCGGCACCATGGTCGAGGTGCCGGCGCTACTGTACCAGCTCGACGAATTGCTCGGGAAAGTCGATTTTGTCTCGGTCGGATCGAACGATCTGTTCCAGTTCCTGTTCGCGGTCGATCGCGGCAACAGCAAGGTATCAAATCGCTTCGATACGCTGTCGGCGCCGATTCTCCGGGCGCTGCGCGACATCGTGACCAAAGCCAGGGCCGCGGGGAAAAGCGCCTCGCTGTGCGGGGAAATGGCATCGCAGCCGCTGGGTGCGCTGGCGCTGATCGCGCTCGGCTACCGCTCTCTGTCGCTGTCGGCCACAGCGCACGGTCCCGTCAAGGCGATGATCCTCGATCTCGATGCGCAGAAGGCCGAAGCGGCGATCGTGCCTCTGCTGGACGCCCCCTCCGGCAGCATGTCCATCCGCGACAAGCTCAAGGACTTCGCCGACGCAGAAGGACTGGCGTTGTGAGCAACATCTTGAGACGCGTTTCGCCACGCCCGAGCTTAACCCCTTCCCTGCCCCTCCCCCGCAAGGGAAAAGGGAACAACAAACCGTTGCGCGCCTGATCATGCTGCCCGAATCCAAACTCGACCTCATGCTGGCCCGCCACGCCGCGCTCGAAAGCGAACTGCTGAGCCAGGTCAGCGCCGACAGATACGTGCAGATGACGCGCGAACTGGCCGAACTCAATCCTGTCGTCGAGGCGGTGAAGAACTGGCGCGCGGTCAGGGCCGAGATCACCGGCATTGACGCCATGATCGCCGATCCCGCCACCGACGCGGAGATGCGGGCGATGGCGGAAGCCGAGCGCCCGGCGCTGGAAGCGCAAGGCGACGAACTCGCCCAGAAGATCCGAATCGCCCTTCTGCCAAGAGATGCGATGGACGAGCGCAACGTGATGCTCGAAATCCGCGCCGGCACCGGCGGCGACGAAGCCTCGCTGTTCGCGGGCGACCTGTTCCGCATGTACGAGCGCTTTGCGGGCTTGCAGGGCTGGAAGGTGGAGGTAGCGTCAGCCAGCGAAGGCACCATGGGCGGCTACAAGGAAATCGTCGCCGAGGTACGGGGCCGCGGGGCCTATGCCAAGTTGAAGTTCGAATCCGGCGTGCACCGGGTGCAGCGCGTGCCCGATACCGAAGCGCAGGGACGCGTCCATACTTCGGCGGCGACGGTGGCGGTACTGCCGGAGGCCGAAGAGGTCGACGTCGAGATCAAGCCCGACGATCTTCGCATCGAAACCATGCGCGCGCAGGGCGCGGGAGGCCAGCACGTCAACAAGACGGAGTCCGCGATCCGGATCACCCACATCCCGACCGGCATCGTCGTCAACATGCAGGACAGCCGCTCCCAGCACAAGAACCGGGCTTCGGCGATGAACATCCTGCGCTCGCGCATCTACGACGCCGAGCGGCAGCGCATCAATGCCGCGCGCTCCGCCGACCGCAAGGATCAGGTCGGATCGGGCGACCGGTCCGAGCGCATCCGCACCTACAATTTTCCGCAAGGCCGCGTCACCGATCACCGCATCAACCTGACGCTCTACAAGCTGCCGCAGGTAATCGCCGGCGACGCGCTGCACGAACTGATCGATGCGCTGACCACGGAGCATCAGGCAGCACAGCTTGCCGCCGAGAATGGCAGCGCGTGAAACCACGTTCTGTCCCGGCAAGGACTCCCTGACGTCAGGCATTTGGCCGATTGATCCCACGGTGCTCAATTAGATGAAACGACACGGCGTATGGGTCCCCGCGTTCGCAGGGCATGGGGCGGAGACGAAGGCATGACCGGTCCAGTGGCCGGACAAAGCATCGAGACGGCGCGCCGCGCGCTGGCGACGCGATTCGAGGCCGCCGGTATCGACAGCGCCGCACTCGACGCTCGAATGCTGACCGGCGCTGCGCTGGGCTTTGATCTTACCGGCTTGATCGCGCACGGCTCACGCCAGCTTACGCGGGAAGACGCGGCACGTCTCGATGCCTTCGCGCAACGCCGCCTCACCGGCGAGCCGGTGGCGCGCATTCTCGGAACGAAGGAATTCTGGGGACTGCCGCTCAAGCTGTCGGCGGAGACGCTGGTGCCGCGGCCGGATACCGAAACGGTGGTCGAGGCTGCGCTCGACATCCTGCACGCCGAAGGCCGCGCGAAGGCACCGCTCCGCATCGCCGATCTCGGCACCGGCAGCGGCGCGATCCTGCTCGCATTGCTGAGCGAACTGCCAAATGCCACCGGCGTCGGCACCGATCTGAGCGCGGCCGCGCTCGACACGGCCAAGGCTAATGCGCAAGCCCTCGGTCTTACGCCGCGCGCAGATTTCATGGTCGGTGACTATGCGGAAGGCCTGTCAGGCCCGTTCGACCTGATCGTCTCGAACCCGCCTTATGTCCGCACGGCCGATATCATGTCTCTCGCGCCGGAGGTCCGCGATCACGATCCGCATCTCGCGCTGGATGGCGGCGACGACGGGCTCAAAGCCTATCGCCGGATCGCGCCGCAGGCCGAAAGGCTGCTATCGGCTCAGGGTCTCCTCGTTCTGGAGGTCGGGCGGGGTCAAGACGGCGACGTTGTCCGGCTGGCGGCGGCGGCAGGGTTAACGGTCGCGGATGCCCCCAAGGCCGACCTGGCGGGCATCGGCCGCGCCGTCATAGCCCGAAAATCGCCCTCGTAAAGCCCAATTGGGTCGTAAAAAACCACTTGGAATATCCCTCGGGAGCGACTACCTTCCAAATCAACACGATCCCGGGTTGCTGGCCCCGCAATACTCCTGCAGGTGAGCCTGGCGTTCTCGAACGAGAACCGACCCGAGTGAACGGTTCTTAAGGGCAGGTCATATCAAGCGCGTTGGCCGAGAGCTACGTTGCTTGCGACCATGAAGCGAACGAAAGCCTGATACTGCGCTTGAAGACTCACGAGAGAAAACCGGAGTTTTGTGTCTCTGGCTGGATGATGTAGCCGTGCGGTGCGGTGCGCCTGCCGACGTGCCGGAAACGCGTCTTTGCTGAACGCAACGATCGGCGAAACCGACATGGAAGAAACCGACACGCAAGAAGTGGCGTGCGTGCGCGCCGCACAGGCCGGTCGGCGGCAATTAAAGTCAAAACGACAATAAATACAAAACGGCAAGGCAATTCCTCAAGGGCGAAACTTCAAGGCTGGTAATCGAAGGCGGGACATGAGAAACGGTCAGAATAACAACAAGCGGATGCGTAACCGGAACAACAATAATAACAATAACAACCGGCGCGGCCAGAACCCGATGACGCGGGTTTTCGAATCCAACGGCCCCGACATCAAGATCCGCGGCACCGCCTCTCACGTCGCCGAGAAGTATGTCCAGCTCGCCCGCGATGCGCGCTCGTCCGGAGATCCCGTGGCGGCCGAGAACTACTATCAGCATGCCGAGCATTATTTCCGCCTGATCGCCGCGGCGCAGGAGCAGTTTCGCCAGAGCCAGCCACAGCAGCAGCAGCCGCGGATCGACGTCGAGGCGAGCGATGATGCGGGCGACGACGAGAGCGAAAACTACTCGAATTTCGGGGCGGAGCCCGGCTTCGTTCCGGTTCAGCAGCCGCGCGACAATCATCAGCGCGATCCTCAACCCTTTCAGCGCGACCAGCCGCAACCCCGCGAACATCGCCAACCGCAGCCGCAATATCAGCCGCAGCCGGCGATGCAGCCCGTTGACAACGGCGGCGTCGATCGCCTGCCGTCGTTCATCACGGGAGCACAGCCCCAGGTGAATGGCGGCCGGTTCGAAGGCAACGGCCATCAGGGCGGCGAGCGCAACGACCGTTTCCCGCCACGCCGGCGCCGCCGCCCGCACGCTCCGCGTCAGGACAGCATGGCGCAGCCGTCCGTTCCCGGCGAGGACTTTAACCCCGGCAACGAATAACCCACGCCCACCCCCTTCCAACTCCGGAAGGGTGGACGCGCCGGAGCCCACGATCGGATATTATTCCTCGGTGCTGCACGAGGATGGCGCGAGCACCGGTGGCAGAACCGGGATCAGCCGGCTGTGCTCCCGCTTCGCGGCAATGGGGCGATAGACCTGCTTGGTCGCCTCCACGATATGAACGCCGGCGAATGGCAGAGACAACGCCGCGCCGACGCGCTCCCACGCCGCCGCCGAGCGCAGGAACCAGCCGCCATTGATCGGCGGCACGAACAGCGCCTCGCCCCAGGCCGAAGGCGTAAACCATGTCTGCCGCAGCAGTTGGGTGATCTGCGAGCGCGAATAGGGCCGGCCGTGGCCGAACGGCGTGGTATCGGTGCGGGTCCAGATACCGCGGCGGTTGGGAACGATCGCCATCATGCGGCCCGACGGCGAGAGAACGCGCCACACCTCCCGCAGCAGATTTTCCGGATCGTCCGACATTTCGAGCGCATGAACCAGCAGGATGCGGTCCGCCGCCGCGTCCTGCAGCGGCAATGAAAACTCGTTGACTAGGCTTGCCAGCGCCGGCCGCGCCGTCGGCCATTTCAATACGCCCTGCGCCGCAGGCATGAAGGCGATACAGCGTTCGCAGTCCTCCCGGAACAAGCCGAGATAAGGTGTCGGATAGCCGAGGCCGACCACGCACTGACCTTCCATGTTCGGCCAGTGCGCCTGAATGCCGCGATTGATCAACCGCCGCGCCACGACACCGAGGCGCTGCGAATAAAAATCGCGAAGGTCGATAACGTCGATTGCCATGGCTCATATCTACCATGTTGCCGGCAGGACCGGCACCCCGGCCCGGCACGATTTGTGCAATTATAACCCGGCGTTAACGGCATGTTCCACCGCATACAGGGGTGTGCTAGCGTCAATGTTTCGGGCTCACGGAGACGACATGACCGCCGAAATTCGCCTTTTCACCTGCCTCACAGATAACTTCGGCATCCTGATTCACGACCCCGCCACCAAGGCGACCGCCGCGATCGATGCGCCGGAGGCCGGGCCGATCATCGAGGCCCTGGAACGGAACGGCTGGAAGCTGACCGATATTCTGCTCACCCACCACCACGCCGATCATGTCGGCGGCGTCGCGGAACTGAAGCAGAAATACAACTGCCGGGTGGTGGGGCCGCACGACAAGAGCGCCGCGATCGCCAATGTCGATGTGCGGGTCGGCCAGGGCGACATCGTCAAGGTCGGCACGCTGCTGGGACGGGTGCTGGAAACGCCAGGCCACACGCTGGACCACGTCAGCTACGTCTTCGACGACGAGAAGGTGGTGTTCGCCGCCGACACGCTGTTCTCGATCGGCTGCGGCCGGGTGTTCGAGGGCACCTATCCGATGATGTGGGACTCGCTTTTGAAACTGCGCGCGCTGCCGGACGATTTCAGGCTCTATTGCGGGCATGAATATACCGCATCGAACGTGAAGTTCGCGCTGACCATCGAACCCAACAATCCGGTGCTCAAGGCGAGGGCCGAGGACGTCGCGCGGCTGCGCGCCGAGGGCAAGCCGACGGTGCCGACCCTGATGGGCGAGGAGAAGAAGGCCAACGTGTTCCTGCGCGCCGACGATCCTGCCGTGGCGGCCGGGGTGCACATGAAGGGCGCCAGCGGGGTCGACGTTTTCGCCGAGCTGCGCGAACGCAAGAACAAGTCGTGAGTTCATGGCACGCCGAGATGGCGCTTTCCGCTGCCGACATCATCGCGCGGCTTGATCTTAAGCCACACCCCGAAGGCGGTCACTATCGCGAGACTTTTCGCGACACCCGGACTGACGCGCACGGCCGCGCCGCGTCAACCGCGATCTATTTCCTGCTGGCGCGCGGCGAACGCTCGCGCCGGCATCGCATCGATGCGGCAGAAGTCTGGCACTACTATGCCGGCAGCCCGTTGGTGCTGGAGATCCAGGAAGGCGACGTCATGCGCACGGTGCGCCTCGGCGCGAACCTTCCGGCGGGCGAAGCGCCGCAAGCGGCCGTGCCCGCTCACGCCTGGCAGGCGGCGGTGAGCAGCGGCGACTGGACTTTGGTCGGATGCACGGTGGCGCCGGGGTTTGAATTCTCCGGCTTTGAGATGGGTTAGAGCCTTTCCGCTTCGGACGGAATCAGAAGTTAAGCCCGGCCATGACGGATAGCCGAGATGCGTCCGTCAAGTGTGACGCGCACTCTAAAATAGAGTGCGCTGCCGCATCGCGGCCGACAGCGTCCCTTCATCGAGGTAATCGAGTTCGCCGCCAACCGGAACGCCATGGGCGAGCCGCGTCACCCTCACATTGGCGTCGCCAATGAGATCGGTGATGTAATGCGCAGTGGTCTGGCCGTCGACGGTCGCATTCAGCGCCAGCACGATCTCCGTCACGCGCGGATCGTGCGCCCGCGACACCAGCGCATCGATGGTGAGATCCTGCGGGCCGACGCCGTCAAGCGGCGACAGCGTCCCGCCGAGAACGTGATAGAGTCCGCTGGATGCGCCCGCGCGCTCCAGCGCCCAGAGGTCGGCGACATCCGCAACCACGACGATGATGGAAGGATCGCGCCGCGCATCCGTGCACACGGTGCAGGGACTGCGGGTATCGATGTTGCCGCATGTCTCGCAGACACGGATCTTGTCGATCGCGACCTGAAGCGCGCCGGCGAGCGGCGTCATCAGCGCCTCGCGCTTCTTGATCAGATGCAGCGCCGCCCGCCGCGCCGAGCGCGGGCCAAGCCCCGGCAGCCGCGCCAGCAACTGGATCAGGCGATCGATCTCGGGGCCGGTGACAGACGCCATCTTCTAGAGCCTTTCCGCTTCTGGTGGAATCAGAAGCGGAACTCCATGTTTTTGATTTGCCGCGTTTTCTTGACGCGAACCGGATTCCACTTCGCTCGAAAACGCTCTAGAGTCTTGGTCTGACGCGTTTTCTTCACGCGAACCGGATTCCACTTCGCTCGAAAACGCTATAGTGGCCCCATTCCAACACGCGCACTCCGTTTCACCCATCAGGTGAAACCCAGGCCCGGAGGCAGACCAAGTCCGCCGGTCAGCGCCTGCATCTTCTCCTGCATCGCGACTTCCGCCTTGCGGCGCGCGTCGGCAACCGCGGTCACCACGAGATCCTCAAGGATTTCGCGCTCCTCCGGCTTGATCAGCGAGGGATCGATCGAGATCGCCTTGACGTCCATCTTCGCGGTCATCCGCACCCGGACGAGACCGCCGCCGGAGGTGCCCTCGACCTCGACGTGCTCAAGCTCGTCCTGCATCGCCTTCATCTTGGACTGCAGTTGAGCCGCCTGTTTCATCATGCCAAGAAAGTCAGCCATCACATATTCCTTTGCTATTCGTCGCCACCGTCGAATCCGTCAGCCAGATCGTCAGGAACGACGTCGGGAGCCGGCGGCGACAATGCGAGCTTTCGCACCTCGATCACCCTGGCGCCGGGAAAACGCGCCAGCACATCCTTCACGCGCGGATCGGCCTCTGCGGCGCGCTCGCGCTCGTTCTTTTGCAGCAGCGCCTGCGAACGCAGCGTCGGCTGGCCCGGCTCGTTGGAGACGATCACGGCCCAGCGCCGGCCCGTCCACTGTTCCAGCTTGCGCGCAAGATCGTTCACCAGCGTGCGCGCGGCGCTGCGTTCGAGCGCGACCTCGAGCCGGCCGTCCTCCATGCGGACGAGGCGCATGTCGGCCTCGAGCGCGGCCTTGACGATCAGGTCGCGTTTCTCGCCGGCGAGCGCCACGAGTTCGGCAAAGCTCTCCAGTCGCAGCGCGGGTGCCGCATCCGCCGGACCGGCCATCGGGGCCACCGCCTGCGGACGGAACGCAGGCTCCGCAGCGGCGCGCGGCGCCGACACAGTGCGGACGGCGGATGATTGGACCGAAGACGCCGATGCGCCGGACGGTTTCTGCGATGCGGCGCTGTTCGGGGCCACGGGCGATCCGCCGCCGTTCTGGTCCAGCATCCGGATTGCTTCATCGGGTGTCGGAAGGTCCGCGACATAGGCGATGCGCACCAGCACCATCTCCGCCGCCGCCGCCGGCCGCGTCGCGCCCTGCACCTCCGTGATGCCCTTCAACAACATCTGCCACATCCGCGACAGCACGCGCATCGATAGCTTCGCGGCGAAATCGCGGGCGCGCAGCCGCTCCGTCTCGCCGAATGCGACATTGTCGGCGAGCGCGGGGACGATCTTGATACGGGTCACGAAGTTGACGAATTCGGCCAGATCGCTGAGCACCACGACCGGATCGGCGCCGGTATCGTACTGGTCGCGAAATTCGCCGAACGCGCGCGCGATATCGCCGCGCGCCAGCGATTCGAACAGATCGATCACCCGCGTGCGGTCGGCAAGCCCCAGCATCTGCCGCACCGCGTCGGCCCGCACCACGCCGGCGGCGTGGGCGATGGCCTGATCGAACAGCGAGAGCGAATCGCGCACCGAGCCTTCGGCCGCCCGCGCCACGATGCCGAGCGCTTCCGGTTCGACCTCGACGTTCTCTTTCGCCGCGATACTGGCGAGGTGCGACACCAGGACGTCGGCATCGACGCGCCGGAGATCGAAACGCTGGCAACGCGACAGCACCGTCACCGGGACTTTCCGGATCTCCGTGGTCGCGAACACGAATTTCGCGTGCTCCGGCGGCTCCTCCAGCGTCTTCAGGAACGCGTTGAAAGCCGCGGTCGACAGCATGTGGACTTCGTCGATGATGTAGACCTTGTAGCGCGCGCTCGACGGCGCATAGCGCACGCTGTCGTTGATCTGCCTGACATCGTCGACGCCGGTGTGAGACGCGGCGTCCATTTCCAGCACGTCGATGTGACGGCTTTCCATGATCGCCTGACAATGCACGCCGAGAGTCGGCATCCGGATGCTCGGTCCGCTCACCGAGCCATCCGGCAATTCGTAGTTCAGCGCGCGGGCGAGAATGCGCGCGGTGGTGGTTTTGCCAACGCCGCGCACGCCGGTGAGAATCCAGGCCTGCGGAATTCGTCCGGTCTCAAAGGCATTGGACACGGTGCGCACCAGCGCTTCCTGTCCAATGAGATCGTCGAAGCTGGCGGGACGGTATTTCCGCGCCAGCACGCGATACTCGGTGCCGGGTCCGGATGCGCGCGCGCTGTCGAAGCCGGTCTGGCCGGCGGCATCATCGGTGGGCGTTGAGGAATGGCCAGCGTCGGTCATTGAGCGATCCGCAATTTTCTCTCTGTGAGGCCGGCTTGCGGAACAACGGGCGATATTTTCGGGCCGCGCCCGATCCCGGCGCCGGCAGAATCCCCGAAAAACATGGCTCGCCAAAAAACAGGTAGGAGACTGACGAGCGACCCGATCCGGACCTCGTTAGGGCTGCTTCCTTCCGGACCTGACCCGGTTGGCGAGTGGCTCGTCCACCGCCAATCTCCCGGTCCCTATTTGGGGCCAAAAGGGGCGGAAAGCAAGCGGCCGCGGCATTCCGCTCCGGGCCATTGACCTCGGCGGATCGTCGGGCCAGTTTGCCTCGGCACTCCTCAAAAAAGTGACCGCAAACGATGTCCGAGGCCTGGTCGCTTCACCCGCAGCTCGACAATGACGCGGTCGGCATCGGCGACCTGCCGCTCAGCCGACTCCTGCTCAGCAAGGACGCCAACTATCCCTGGCTCATTCTGGTGCCGAGACGGGCCGGAGCGGTGGAGATCATCGACCTCGATCATGACGACCGCGCAAGCCTGATGACGGAGATCGGTGAGGTCTGCGAAGCGCTCAAGGACGTCACGGGTTGCGACAAGCTCAATGTGGCCGCACTCGGCAATCAGGTGCCGCAGCTCCACGTCCATATCATCGCCCGCCGCAATGGAGACGCTGCGTGGCCTCGCCCGGTCTGGGGCGCTGCGCCCGCGCTCGAATACGACGCCGCGGAACTTGAGGCGTTCATGGGAGCGATCAGGCGGAGGACAGGATTCGGTTAGACCGTTAGAATGTAGGTTGCGGAGACGACAAGGGAACCAGCGATGAACTTTCGTGACGCCGCGCCCAAGCGCCTGTCCCACATCCTGTGCATCGGGATACCGGTGCGCGACATGACCTTTCATGTGCAGGGCCTTCCGGAACGCGGCTTCAAGATCGGCGCCGAGCGCTTCGAGGAAATCGCCGGCGGCAATGCGCTCAATGCTGCGATCGCCATCTCCCGGCTCGGCGGCCACGCGGCGTTCTGCGGCCCCATGGGCGACGCCGGCGAAACCTCCAGCCGTTACATCTTCGACAAGGCGGCGGAACTCGGCATCGCGATGCAGGACATCGTCCACATGCCGGGCCTGGTGACGCCGATCTCCAGTGTCATGATCGACCCCGGCGGCGAGCGCACCATCATTACCTTCCGCGATCCCGAATTGTGGAAAGTGCGCCTGCCCGACACCGGGCGGCTGCTCGCCGACTGCGACGCCATTCTGGTCGAGAATCGCTGCGCCCCCTTCTGCACGGATCTCTGCACGGAAGCGCGCCGGCGCGGCATTCCCGTCGTGGTCGATATCGACAGCGCCATGCCGATGCGCGGCGGCCTGCTGACCGCCTCGTCGCATCTGATTTTCTCCAGCGAAGCACTCCGGGCCACCGCCGGCACCGAGGACGATGCGACGGCGCTGCGGACTCTTGCCGGATCTACCTCGTCCTTTCTCGCCGGAACGCGTGGTCCACAGAGCACGTTGTGGCTCGATGCCAACGGCGAGCTTCGGGAGATCCCGGCCTTTCCGGTCCACACCGTGGACACGCTGGGAGCCGGAGACGTATTTCACGGCGCATTCGCCCTCGCCATGACCGAAAACCAGGAGGTGCCGACGGCGCTCCGATTTGCCTCCGCCGCCGCCGCGATCAAATGCACCCGTTTCGGGGGCGCCTTTGCCTGCCCGCAACGTGCTGAAGTGGAAGCGTTTTTGAAAGAAGCGGCCCCGGCCTCAGCTTAGTCCGGAACACCGCCCTTGCATTGGAATATTTTTCTATATATGAGGTTGAATAACTTCCGTGTTGGAACAATGTTCTAATCATGAGCGATATCTCCCTCCCGCCGCCTGAGTCCGGCCGTCGTCTCGACGCCATCGACCGCAAGATCCTGACCGTGCTGCAGGAGGATGCCTCCCTCTCGGTGGCCGAGATCGGCGACCGGGTCGGATTGTCCTCAACCCCCTGCTGGAAGCGGATTCAGCGGCTCGAGGCCGACGGCATCATCCTGCGCCGGGTGGCGCTGGTCGATCAGAACAAGATCGGGCTCGGCATTTCGGTGTTCGTCTCCGTGGAGAGCGGCGACCATTCGGACGCCTGGCTGAGCAAATTCGCCAGCGCCGTCAGCGCCATGCCCGAGGTGATGGAACTCTATCGCATGGCGGGCGATGTCGATTACATGCTGCGCGTCGTGGTCGCGGACATGGCGAGCTACGATCTTTTTTACAAGAAGCTGATCAGCGCTGTGGCGCTGAAGAACGTCACCTCGCGTTTCGCGATGGAGAAGATCAAATCGGTGACGGCGCTGCCGGTGCCGGCGGTAAGCGCAGCGTAGCGCTTTCAATCCGCATACGCGGGCTTGACCCGCGTATTCATCACCTGATGGATTGCCGGATCAAGTCCGGCAATGACATCTGCGTTAAATCTTCTGATTGTATTCGCCGACCTCGGGATGGGTGCGCAGCACACTGTCCATCGCCTCGAACATGTCGCGCATACGCTGTTCGGAGACGGGGCTTTCCACAACGACCACCAGTTCGGGCTTGTTCGACGACGCCCGCACCAAGCCCCAGCTTCCATCCTCCGCCGTAACCCGGATGCCGTTGACGGTGACGAGATCGCGGATCGGCTGTCCCGCCACCTTGTCGCCATTGGCCCTGGCGGTCTCGAAATGTTTCACCACGCTGTCGACGATGCCGTATTTGGCTTCATCGGCGCAATGCGGCGACATGGTCGGCGACGACCATGTCTTGGGCAAGGCGTCCTTCAGGTCGGCCAGCGATTTTCCCGGAGCGCGGTCGAGCATCTCGCAGATCGCGATCGCCGAGATCAGGCCGTCATCATAACCGCGACCCATCGGCGCGTTGAAGAAGAAGTGGCCGGATTTCTCGAAACCGGCGAGCGCGCCGAGTTCGTTGGTGCGGCGCTTCATATAGGAATGACCGGTTTTCCAGTAGGTGACCTTGGCGCCCTGCTTCTGCAAGACCGGGTCAGTGACGAACAGGCCCGTCGACTTCACGTCGACCACGAAATGCGCGTCCTTGTGGATCGCCGACATGTCGCGCGCCAGCATCACGCCGACCTTGTCGGCGAAGATTTCCTCGCCGGTGTTGTCGACAACGCCGCAGCGATCCCCGTCGCCGTCGAAGCCGAGGCCGGCATCGGCCTTGTGCTCGAGCACCGCGTCGCGGATCGCGTGCAGCATCTTCATGTCTTCGGGATTCGGATTGTATTTCGGGAAGCTGTGATCGAGTTCGGTGTCGAGCGGGATCACCTCGCAACCGATCGCCTCCATCACCTTCGGCGCGAAGGCGCCCGCGGTGCCGTTGCCGCAGGCCACCACGACTTTCAGCTTGCGCTTCAGCTTCGGCCGCTTGGTCAGGTCGGCGATATAGCGCGCCGGAAAGTTCTCGTGAAACTGATAGGAGCCGCCGGTCCTGTCAGCAAAAGTGGCGCCGAGCACGATCTCCTTCAGCCGGTTCATCTCGTCGGGCCCGAACGTCAGCGGCCGGTTGGCGCCCATCTTGACGCCGGTCCAGCCGTTGTCGTTGTGCGAGGCCGTCACCATGGCGACGCAGGGGACGTCGAGTTCGAACTGCGCGAAATACGCCATCGGCGTCATGCACAGTCCGATGTCGTGGACCTTGCAGCCGGACGCCAGAAGGCCCGAGATCAAGGCGTATTTGATCGACGACGAATAGCTGCGGAAGTCGTGCCCGGTGACGATGTCCTTCTTCTGGCCGAGTTCACCAATCAGCGTGCCGAGCCCCATGCCCAGCGCCTGAATGCCCATCAGGTTGATTTCCTTGCCGAACAGCCAGCGCGCGTCGTATTCGCGGAAGCCGGTCGCCTTGACCATCGGCTCGGATTCATAGGCATAGGTATTCGGCGCCAGAACGGGTTTCGGCTTCGGAAACATGCAGATGGCCTCGTCAGGATAAGGGCGGGAACATTAGAAACAAAATGCAGCCCTGAATGCCATGGCTGCCGGAAATGCGGGAGCGGGTTTGTGAAAGGCAATTGCGGCATAATTCGCA
>NZ_MKSM01000132.1:20330-30013 GCF_001897285.1 Nitrobacter sp. 62-23 | reverse complement strand
GATCTCCAAGGGCATCATCGACCCGACCAAGGTCGTGCGCACCGCGATCCAGAACGCCGCGTCCGTCGCCTCGCTCCTCATCACCACCGAGGCGATGGTCGCCGAATTGCCGAAGAAGAACGCCCCTGCCCCAGCGATGCCGGGCGGCGGCATGGGCGGCATGGATTTCTGACGCATAGCGTCGGACATCGCCGCTCCTGAATCAAAATGCTGAAAGCCGGCCAACCCGGCTTTCAGTGGCGGCATTGATTTCTGATCCACGCCTCCAGGTCAGTTACGAAATGCAAAAGGCCCGGTCCATGCCGGGCCTTTTTCTTTGGCTCAAAACCACTTGTGTAAACGGCACTCAATGTCATGGAGACAACCACCTGCGCGCTCAACGCTACGCGTCAGATGGAAACCGCTGAAGCGATGCCGTTACTTGGCCATGCCGTTCGAAGGCCTAGTCGACCTGCCGACAGTGGCAGAGCCGCGGTGTTCGTTCATCTGCTGCGCCATCGCGAGATGATGCTGGAGCGTCGGCAGCGTTTGGCCTGCCCAGTTCTTCAGCTTGGCGTTGTCGCCACTCTTGGCGTAGCGATCAAACAGCGACACTGCATCTTCATGAGCATCCACCTGCATCGGATCGTAAATCGCGGCAAAGTCCTGAGGTGACGCGGCCCTCAGCTTGTCGAGCTTGGCTTGCGCGGAACTGTCGAGCATCGTCGGCAACTCCGCCTTCACCTCGCCGTCCTTCACCATGGCTTTGAGATCATTCGAGGTCTTGGTGTGATCCGTGATCATCTGTTGGGCGAATTTCTTTTCCTCATCGTTACCTTTCTGCTGCGCGATTCTCGCCGCCTCGATTTCCAGCATGTCACTGGTGGCAGCCTGCTTAACGAAGTCGGCCGTGGACGGCGCAACCCCAAGCATAGAGTTGACGCCGGTCTTTTCGCCGAGAGACTGGCCATATGCGGCCCCCGTCAATGCGGCGACTGCCGCAAAGGCGATCAGAATTTTTTTCATGGCTTGAATCCTTGTATCGGGAGGACGTTCGGCCGCGGAACAGCACCCGTCCCGCGGATCATCCGGCGACAACGGCTCGCGGGCGGTGTGGTTCCTGGCCGAGCGCGGGAAACCCTTGCCGCGGCGGACGCTAATCGAGTTCCCGCGGCAATGGCTCCAGCACGTTGCCCTTGGGGTCCGCCACCACGTCAATCCCCAACGTTTCGACAGTCAGCGGCCCGCGCTTGCGTTCGAGCGTTGCAACCTTCTCGACGTGATTGAAATATTGCGTGACCGGCGGCCAGTTGTCCGATCCGTCATCGACGTAAAGCAGCCTGCCCGTGAGCTGGTCCGCGTCCGGCGGTGGCGCGTTGATCCAGCGGATGCGCTCGAAATGCTGCGCCACGCACGTGCCCTTCGGCAGATAGAACCGAAGCCAGCTCGTGACGCCATACCCCTGGGCGAGCACGCAATGCGCCTCGCTTTTCACGCGCACCGCTTCGATCTCGGCGGCAAGCTCGCGCCAGCCGACGCCGACGCTGCGCACGGAGGCATCGCGCCGATAGCCGGAAAGAACGCCGGTGTTCACCTGCACCACCAGCGCCACCAGCATCGCGACGCCGACCGGGATCGCCCAGCGGCGGCAGGCATCGGCGAAATGCCGGCCACGCGGCCCCCAGCGCGCAATATCGCAAGCCATCGCCGCCGCGATCGCCAGCGCCGGGTAGACCGGCGCGAACCAGTTGGCCTCGACGCGGCTGTGCAGCGAATGCCAGACGAAATAGATCGTCAGCGTCCAGATCGTCGCGCCAACCAGCACCCGCGCGGCTCGCGTGCCTCCCTCACGCTTCCACAATGCAAACAACCCCATCGCAGCGAGAGCGAATACCGGCGGCGTCGCGAAAACGATCTGCGTCGGGATCACCTCGACGATATAGCGAAGGGTGAACTGGTCCACGCGCGCGCGGCCGAACTGCTTGGCGAAGGATGCCCAATGATGATCGGCGTTCCAGATGATGACCGGCGAAAAGATCGCGAGCGCGACCAGCCCGCCGAGATAGGGCCACGGCGACCGCAACCAGCGGCGCAACTCCGGCACGGCGAACAGCCAGACCAGGATCACCGGACCGAAAAACAGCGCGGTGTATTTCGACACCAGCGCGGCGCCGACGGCAGCACCCACCGCAAGCCACCACGCGCCGCGTCCGGTCACGAGCAATTTAGCCAGACACAACAGCACGAAACTCGATGCCACCATCAACGGCGCGTCCGGAGTCACGATCACGGTGCCGGCCGCGACCATCATCGTGACGTTGAGAAGAACGGTCGCCGACGCCGCCGCTTTCGTGCTGTCGAACAGCAACACCGTCGTGCGATAGACCGCGAAACTCATCGGCAGCGCCAGCAGGATCGACACCAGACGAACGCCGAATTCAGTATCCCCGGCGAGCATGGTGCCGAGGCGGATCACGATCGCCACCATCGGCGGATGATCGTAATATCCGCCGGCCAGATGCTTGGACCATGTCCAGTAATAGGCTTCGTCAAACGTCAGCGGCGTCAGCGCCGCCAGGAGAAGCCGCAGTCCCACCAGCGCGAGGACCGTGAGAACAACGGCGCGGACGCTCCGCGTCTCGGCCATCGCCGCGCTATCGTCTGCGCCAGACGAACAGGCTGGACACCGCGTAGTTCCAGACCACGCCCATCAGCGCCCCGGCCGCGCCTGCCAGCCACCAGATCGGCTCCTGGTCGTAAACCGAGAACGCGACGCCGACATTGGCGAGCAGACCGACGCTGCACACGATGTAGAAAACAAAAAGGCCGCGCAGGACGCCGAGTCCTTTCAAACGCTGGTCGCGATAGGTCAGGAAATTGTTCAGCAGGAAATTGCTGGTCATCGCCAGAATCGCGCCGAAGGCCTGCGAATGGGGAAACGGCCATCGCAGCACATCAAGCGCGACGAACAGGCCGACGAAATGCACAACGACACCGATCGATCCGACCAGCGCGAACAGCAGGAACCGCAACGACACCGCATCGTGCGTCAGCTTCGCCAGCACGAGACCAAGGAAGTCCAGCGCGACCATCGAATCCAGCTTGCTCTCGCCATGCAGCCGCGAACCGAAGGTGAAAGGGATTTCGGTGATACGCAATGTGCCACGCGCGGTTGCGATCACGTCGAGCAGAATCTTGAAGCCCTGGGTCGAAAGCTCCGGCGCGAGCCGTTCGAAGCGGTCGCGGCGGATCATGAAAAACCCGCTCATGGGATCGGCGATCTCGACGCGCAGCAGCTTCTTGGCGAGCGAGGTCGCCAGCATGCTGAAACCGGCGCGCTGCTTGTCGAAGCTGTCGGCGCTGCCGCCCTCGATGTAGCGGCTGCCAACGACGAGGTCGGCTGCGCCGTTTTCCAGGAGCGCGAGCATCTTCGGCAACCGGGTTTCGTCGTGCTGAAGGTCGGCATCCATCACCGCGGCGCACGGCGCGCTCGATGCCAGAATGCCCTCGATGCACGCGCCAGACAGGCCGCGCCTCCCGATTCGCCTGATGCAGCGAACGCGCGGGTCGATCGCGGCGAGTTTCCGCACCGCCTCCGCGGTGCCGTCGGGGGAATTGTCATCGACATAGATGACCTCCCACGCGATTCCCGCCAGCGCGGAGGACAGCTTGCGGTACAGCGCAACCACGTTGTCGCGCTCCTTGAAAGTCGGCACGACGACGGAAAGCTGGGGCGGCGCTCTGGTTGTCAGTTCGACCGAATCTGGCCTGATGGCTTCATTCATGGCGCCAGCTATATCCGTGGCGGTCGCGGATGCCAAGGCGACTGGCAGCGACGCGACCGACATCGGACAAGCCAACCAACGTGGAAGCCGAATCTTCCAAAAGCCGGAAATGTATGGAAATCAGGCCAGATGCCAACGATCGGAACGACAACGACCACGAACAACAGGGCGCGCGTACATCCGGCGCAACCGAGTTATCCCGTGGTCGTCCCGGCGGTGGAGCGGGCTTCGACACCGCCGTTGGTCCTGAGATAGGTACGGCCGCAACATTCGCAAGGGCATGTCAGATGGCAGGCAAGGCAGGCAGGATCTATATCGGCATCGGAGGCTGGACCTTCGCGCCGTGGCGCGGCGTTTTCTACCCGGACAAGCTGGCGCAGGCGAAGGAACTCGCCTACGCCGCCTCAAAACTCACCTCGATCGAAATCAACGGCACATATTACGGGTCGCAGAAGCCGGAAAGTTTCCGCAAATGGGCGCGCGAGGTGCCGGACGGATTCGTGTTCTCGGTCAAGGGGCCACGCTTCGCCACCAATCGGCGGGTGCTTGCCGAAGCCGGCGATTCGGTGAAACGCTTCTATGATTCCGGGGTGCTGGAACTTGGGGACCGTCTCGGACCGGTGTTGTGGCAGTTCGCCCCGACCAAGACGTTCGACGAAGCCGATTTCGGCAGGTTCCTGGAATTGTTGCCGCGAAAGCTGGACGGGCGCGCGTTGCGGCATGTGGTCGAAGTCCGCCATGACAGCTTTTGCACGCCCGAGTTCATCGCCCTGCTGCGACAATTCGAAGTTCCCGTGGTTTTCGCCGAACACGGCAAATATCCCGCGATCGCCGACGTCGCCGCCGATTTCGTCTATGCTCGGTTACAGAAGGGAAACGACGACATCGAAACCTGCTATCCTCCGAAACAACTGGACGCCTGGGCCGAGCGGTTTCGGACGTGGGCCGCAGGTGGCGAGCCGGACGACCTGCCCCGCATCGACGCTGCCAGGCCGAAGAAAACGCCGCGCGACGTCTTCGCCTATGTGATCCACGAAGGAAAGGTGCGCGCACCCGCAGGAGCCATGGAGCTGATCGAACGCGTCAAGTGACGGGAGATACGACATGACGCCGGAAAGCCGGCTCTTCACCATCGGCTACGAGCAGACGCCTGCAAGCGCGGTGCTGGACGAACTGGAACGGGCCGGCGTCAAGCTGCTGGTCGATGTCCGCGCCGTCACGTCCTCGCGCCGCCCCGGCCTTTCAAAGAACCAGCTCGCCACGAACCTCCAAGGCCGCGGCATCGCCTATCTGCACCTGCGCGGACTGGGGACGCCGAAGCAGGGCCGGCTGGCCCGGCAGAGCGGCAAGTTCGACATGCTGCGCGACATCTACACGGTGCATCTGAGGACACCGCAGGCGCGCGAGGAATTGGACGAACTATCAGCGCTCGTTAAACAAGCCGGGCCGGTGTGCATCCTCTGCTATGAGCGCGATCACCAAAACTGCCACCGCCGCTGGATCGCCGAGGTCATCACCGAGCGCACGGGTGCCAGGGTCGAGAACCTGATGGCCCGCTTCTAGCATCCGCATCCCGACGCGCGGTCATGCTCTAGCTCGCGCGGCAGATGTGAGGACGGACCGACCTGGTCTGTGGACGTTCTATTATTGTTCCCTACGCCCCTCCGCATCTGCCTGCTATCGGTAGTTGTACGTATAGATAGCTGTTGGGCTTTGGGGGCTCAGTGCGTTGGGGGCGTCGCATGCAGTCTGTTTGGCCGCCTTGCTGATGTGCGCGACCACGGGTCGGCCATTGGCTGACCCGCTTGTCGGCGGCTTCAAACCCGAACGTTTCCTGTTTTTCAGCGGTGTCGATCTCTGGCGCAACGGCCAGGCCGGCTATGCGGGGATGCTGCTGGCGCCGCAAGGCGGCCTGAATAATGACGGCTTCCTCGTCCGCCTGTTCATGTCCGACGATTTCGAGCGCTACGATACGCCGACGCAGCGCTTCACCACCAATATCTTCCGCGCCTCTGTCCTGCCCGGATGGCGCGTCAAGCGCGGCAATGTCGAGATCAAGGTCTTCGCGGGGCCCGCCCTCGAAAGCCATGCGTTGAAACCGGATATTCCAACCGACAAGTTGCGCGGCAGCCACTTCGGCGCCCGCATCGCGACCGAGTTATGGTGGGAGCCCCTGCCCGCGATGATGGTGGCCGCCGCCGCCTCGGCCACCACGATCGGATCGGAATACAGCGCCCGCGCGGCGGCCGGCTGGCGTTTCCTCGACCGATTCTGGGTCGGGCCTGAAGTCTGCGCATCCGCCGACGAGTATTCCACCCAGTATCGGATCGGCGCACACCTCACCGGCTTCAAGACCGGACCGGTGGAATGGTCGGTCGGCGCCGGCTTCGTTGAGGACAGTTTCAATCGCAGCGGCATCTACGGTCGCATCGGCATGCTGTCCCGGCGTTGAAGTCGCGACGCGTTTTCTTCACCCGAAGCCCATTCGCTGGAAAACGCCATGCTAATCCAGCGTGCGGCGGAATCGCGTCACCGCGATCACCATGGCCACCAGCATGAGCGCCAGCAATGCGAGCGTGTCGTACTGAAGGTTTTGCAGCGTCGCGCCCTTCAGCATGATGGCGCGAACGATCCGGATATAATGCGTCAGCGGCAGGGCTTCACCGATGTACTGCGCCCAGACCGGCATGCCGGCGAACGGAAACATAAAGCCGGACAGCAGGATGCTCGGCAGGAAGAACATCATCGACATCTGCATGGCCTGAAGCTGGTTCTGCACGATGGTCGAGAATGTATATCCGACGGCGAGATTTGTCGTGATGAACAGCGTCGACAGTAACGCCAGCAGCGTCAGGCTTCCCTCGATGGGAACGCCGAACAGGAGCGCTCCGATGCCGATGATCAACGACGCCTGGATGAATCCCACCAGAACATAGGGCAGGATCTTGCCGATCATCACCTCGACCGGGGTGATCGGCATCGACAGCAGGCTTTCCATAGTGCCCCGCTCGATCTCGCGCGTGACCGACAAGGCCGTGAAGATCAGCATGGTCATGGTGAGGATGGTGCCGACAAGCCCGGGCACGATGTTCAGCCGCGAGGACGCTGCGGGGTTGTAACGCGCATGCGCACGGATTTCGAATGGCGGATCGGGTGGACTGCCGATGAACAGATCGTGCGCGAGCGCGGTCTGCACGATCGGGCCGAGCACACCCAGCGCAGAGCCGGCGGCGACGGGATCGGTGGCATCGGCGGCGACCAGCAGCGCCGGGCGGTCACCACGACGCACGCCACGTTCAAAACCGCGCGGAATCTCGACCCCGAACAGCACCTTGCCCGACTTCAGGAGATTATTGAAGGTGTCGACGTCATGCACCTCCTGCGTAAACCGGAAATAAGCCGTGTTCTCCAGCGCCTTTAGAATCGAGCGCGCGAGATCGCTATCCTCCTGCATCAGGACCGCGGTGGGCAGATGGCGCGGCGTGGTGTTGATGGCATAACCAAACAGCAGAAGCTGCATCACCGGAATCATCACGATCATCGCAAATGATATCCGGTCGCGCCGAAGCTGGATGAACTCTTTCACCAGCATCGCGTAGCTGCGCCGCCAGAAACCGAACGGCATCTCCCTTTCAGCAGGATGGTCGTCCGTGACGCTCATTGGAAATTATCCTTGGAGCGGCTCATCAATTCGATGAAGACGTCTTCCAGCGACGGTTCACTCTGCTGCCAATGCAGATCGCCGCGGCCGCGATACGGCGCGATCGTGGCTTCGAGCGCGGCCTTGTCGCGGCCGGAAACATGCAGGCTGGTGCCGAACGGCGCGGCCATGTCGATGCCCGGCTTGCCTGCAAGCTCGGCCGACAGTCCGTTGATATCGCCGCCCGTGACCGTGTAGGTGGTCAGCGCCGATTTCGCGATGACCTCCTCCACGGTCCCATGAACCAGCAGGTGGCCGTAGGCAATGTAGGCAATCTCGTGACAGCGTTCGGCCTCGTCCATGTAGTGCGTCGAGACCAGCACCGTCAGGCCATCCGCGGCCATCGCATGAATCTCGTTCCAGAACTCGCGACGCGCCTTGGGATCGACGCCGGCGGTCGGCTCGTCGAGCAGAAGAAGCTGGGGGTTCGGCAACGTGCAGGCGCCGAGCGCGAGACGCTGCTTCCAGCCGCCGGACAACTCGCCCGCAAGCTGCTCCTCGCGGCCGTTAAGACCGAGCCGCCTGATCATGGCGAGCGCCGCCCCTCGCGCATCGCGCATACCATAGAGCCGTGCGACGAACTCCAGGTTTTCGCGCACCGAGAGGTCCTGATACAGGCTAAAGCGCTGGGTCATGTAGCCGACCCGGCGTTTGATCTTGTCCGCGTCGCGGCGGATATCATAGCCGAGGCAGGTGCCCTCGCCGCTGTCCGGCGTCAGCAGTCCGCAAAGCATGCGGATGGTGGTGGTCTTGCCCGAGCCGTTGGGACCAAGAAAGCCGTAGATCAATCCGCGCTTCACAGTCATGGACAGATCGTGCACGACCTCGCGGCCCTTGAACGACTTCGACAGGCCGGAAACCTCGATCGCGATGTCGGATGTTTTCACGGCTGCCTGGCTCATGGCGCGGCCCTCAGTTTGTCGCGACGTCGAGATGAACGCTGATCGGCTGGCCGACGCGGAGACTGTCCGGCCTATTGGGCCGCGCCTGGATCAGGAACACCAGCTTGTTGCGTTCATCGAGACTGTAGATCACCGGCGGCGTGTATTCGGCCTGAGTGGCGATGAAATAGATCTTTGCCATCAGGTCGGACGCACAGTTGTCGCAGGTGATACGGACGTCCTGCCCGACACTTAGTTTCGGCAAATCCGCCTCAGGCACAAAAAACCGAATCTTCATATTGCCCGGCGGCATGATCGACAGCACCGGCCGTTGCGCCGGCACCATCTCGCCTTCACGAAAATAGATTTGCTGAATGGTCCCTGCGACCGGAGCAAAGCCCCTGCGGCGCGCCAGCCGCGTTTCCGACGTGTTGACGCGCGCTTCGGCGACATGCAACGCCGAAATGGCAGAATCCAATGTCGCCTGCGTGCCCGCTCCGGTTTTCCTCAGCGAGGCCGCGCGGTCATAAGTCTGCTGCGCATTCGCCAGCGTCGCCTTGTTCTGATTGAGATCGGCCTGCTGCAGGTCGTCGTCGACCGAATAGAGAAGCGCGCCGACCTCGACAGCATCGCCTTCGCGCACATTCAGTTTGGTGACACGGCCGCTCTCGTCGGGGCTGACGAAAATCATGTCGGCCTCGACCCAGCCCTGATAGCCCGGCGACGACTTCGGACCGCAGCCGGCAACGAGAACCGTCAGCGCCAACGCGACGCCGGCACGTATGATGACGCGAGGCCGGGTCATGACACTCTCCGTTCGCCAAAGATCAGATCGAGATGAACCTTCAGCATTGTCACGGCATCGAGCGGCGCATGCCGGCCAAACAAGCCCTGCCACATCACGGCGATCATGGCGGGCGCAATGACGATCTGGGGGAAGTCGGCAAGGCGCTCATGACGGATCTCTCCGCGCGCGACACCGTTCTCGATCAGCTTGCGCATGGCCGCGAGGCCGCGCGAAACGACTTCACGAAAGTAGAAATCGGCGAGCGAGGGAAAGCGCGCGCCCTCCGCGACGATCAGGCGAACGATATCGCCGCGCTTGGTCTCGGCGACCTCGCGCACAAAAGTCTCGGCGAAGCGTTCGAGGATCTCGCGCACCGATCCACCGGCGGCGGGCGCGGCCGCCAGGTTTCCGATCAGCGGGACCAGCGCCGTCCTCACCAGCTCCTGGAACAACGCCTCCTTGTCCTTGAAGTGCAGATAGATCGTGCCTTTGGCGACTCCGGCCCGCTTCGCCACGTCGTCCAGACGGGTTGCCGCAAAACCGCGCGCGGT
>NZ_MKSM01000132.1:0-20314 GCF_001897285.1 Nitrobacter sp. 62-23 | reverse complement strand
GCCGCAATGATCGCCGCACGCCGCTGTGCCGCGCGGGCCGCACGGTTCGGAGGCTTGGCCGCCTTGCCAGTCTGTGCAGAGGCCGCGCCATTACCCGCGGCAGATCGGCCATTGGCAGAGTTCGCGGTCGCGGGCTTTCGCCGTTCGGGTTTTACAGCTTTCATGAGATTTAATATGACTGACTGGTCAGTCATATTAAAGACGAAACTCTACGCTCGACGGTCAATCCCTCGTGAGATCCACGTCATCTATCTGAAATATCGTGAAATCTAAGAATTTCGACGGATATGGAGCGCGCAGCGCCCTTGGATCTGAAAACCCCGACGATCAGTTCCCCTGCGCAGCCATCAGCGCCTGGGGCGTATCGATGTCGAGGAACGCGCCCTGATCTTCAACCGCGACTTCCGCAACGACCTCCGTGTGCTGCGCGATCAGATTGCGCGCGCCGACATCGCCTTCGAGCAACATCAGCTCGCCGAAGAAACGCCGTGACCACAGCACGGGATTGCCGCGGCTGCCATCGCTGACCGGGACCGCGATCAGCATGCCGCGATCCGGCGCGAAGGCCGCGATCAGCCGATCGAGGAGACGCGCATCGATCAGCGGCATGTCGCCGAGGCAGATCAAGGCGCCCCCCGCCTCTTTCGGAGCCACGCCAATGCCGGCCTTGAGCGAACTGGCCAACCCCGTGGGAAAATCCGGATTGTACACGAACGTGACGTTCAGCCCGCGCAGCGCGCGCTCGACTTCCGCGGCCTGATAGCCGGTGACGACGGTCACGCTTGATACTTTCGACGCCAGCACCTGCTCAGCCACGACGCGAACCAGCGGCTTGCCATGCAGCTCCGCCAGCAATTTGTTGGAACCGCCCATGCGGGTCGAACGCCCGGCCGCCAGGATCACCGCTGCGATATTGTTGTTGCTGTCGGCCTCAGGCGAGATACGCGGTTGCGGCCGCGTCACGATTTCCATCAGCAGGCCGCCGACCCCCATCCCCGTCAGGTCGCGTCGGGCGACCTTCAATCCGGCGAGCAGGCGCATCAGCACCCAATCGAAGCCGTTCTCAACGGGAGAGCGCGCACAACCCGGCGCGCCCAGCACCGGCACGCCGCGCGCTTTTCCGATCAGAAGCAGGTTACCGGGATCGACCGGCATGCCGAAGTGCTCGATCACGCCGCCGGCGGCGGTGAGAGCCGCGGGAATGACATCGCGGCGATCGGCGATCGCGGATGCGCCGAACACAATGACCAGTTCGGCGCCGAGATCGAGCACCTCCTTGATCGCAGCCGACAGCACCGCCTGATCGTGCGGCACCCGCCGCTCGGCGATCATCGTCGCGCCGGCGGGCGCAAGCCGATCGGCGGTCACGCGCAGGGTCTTTTCAATCACCTTCGGCGCCAGGCCGGGAAGGATGGTGGAAACGACGCCGACACGCTTGATGCAATAAGGCGCGACGCGCAAAACGTCGCGGCGCGCTGCCGCAACCGCCGCATCGCGCAGCTTCGCCTGGACGCCGAACGGAATCAGCTTGACGGTGGCGATCATCTCGCCTTCGACCACCGGCTTGTAGGCGGGAAGCGTGGCAAACGTGATGGCTTCGTCGACATTGTTGATGCGATTGACCGCCGCGCGATCGATCACCAGCACGCCGGCCCGCGCCGCAAACAGGTTGGCGCGGCCGGTGAAGGCCCGCTCGACTGTGACGCCCTCGCCGGCGACAGCTCTCGCGACATCCGACGCCGCCTCGTCCTCGGACACATCGCCGTCCTCAAGGCGGACGACGACGACTTCCTTCACGCCCGCCCTGTTCAGAGCCTCGACCTCCACGGGCCCGATGGTGGTGCCTTTCTTGAGCACGAACGCGCCCTGACGCAGGGTATGAACGGTGACCCCGCCGATCGCATCGTCCGGGGTAGCAGGACCAAATTTCATGCCGCGCTCGCTTTCGGCAGCCGTAGCTGCGCCGTAATTTCCGCCATGATGGCCACCGCGATCTCGGAAGGCGAAATGGCGCCGATCTCCAGCCCGATCGGCGCATGGATGCGCGCAATGCCGGCATCGGAAGCCCCCTGCGCCTTTAATCGCTCAGTGCGCCTTTCGTGGGTTTTCGGCGAGCCCAGCGCACCGATGTAAAAGCAATCGCGCCCAAGGGCGTGCAGCAGCGCCGGATCATCGATTTTGGGGTCGTGGGTCAGCGCGACAAAGGCGGTATAGCGATCGACGTCGAGCGGCGGCAGCGCGACGTCCGGCCATTCGGCGATCAGCGGCACGTCCGGAAACCGCTCCGGACTCGCAAACGCCGTGCGCGGATCGACCACCGTGACATCATAGCCGAGCGACCGCGCGAGAGGTGCCAGCGCCTGACTGATATGGACCGCCCCGACGATCACAAGCCTCGCCGTCGGCGCATAGACGTTCAGAAACAGCTTCCGGCCACCGATTTCGACCGTTCCGCTCTTGCCCATGCGCAGGTGTCTGTCCAGCTCCGCATGCAGTGGATCACCGGCAAGATCGGCCGCCTTGACGATACGCTGCTCGCCGTTGGCGATATCGGTCACCACGATCACCGGCCGCCGCGCGGCCCGCTCCCTGTTGATCTCTGCGAGCGTGGCAAGTTTCATGTCACGCTCAGCCGACTTTCTCGACAAACACACGGATGGTGCCGCCGCAGGACAGTCCGACCTTCCACGCCGCATCGTCAGCCACGCCGAACTCCAGCATCCTGGGCGTGCCGCTGGCGATCACATCCAGCGCCTCGGTCACCACGGCGCCTTCGACGCAGCCGCCAGAGACCGAGCCAAGAAACGTGCCGTCATCGTTGACGACGAGGCTCGAACCGGCGGGACGCGGGGCCGATCCCCAGGTCTCGACCACCGTCGCGAGCGCGACGCCGTGGCCGGCTTTCCGCCAGTCCTCGGCCGCCTTCAGAATATCCTCGTCGCGATCGAGCATGGCGGATGACTCTAGTCAGGCTGCGGGGCGGAGGAGATCACGGCGACGCGGTACCGGCGCCGGGGACAGCGCGGCCATCAGCCCCTTGATAGACGACAAATTATGCACCGGACGAAATTCGTCAACGTGCGGCAGCATCAATTTAATTCCTTGCGCCTTCGGTTCAAAGCCATCATAGCGCAATAGCGGGTTGAGCCAGATCAGCCGCCTGCAGGAGCGGTGCAGCCGGTCCATCTCGAACGCCAGTCTGGAGTCGGCCTCACGCTCCAGCCCGTCGGTGATCAACAGCACGATTGCGCCCTGCGCCAGCACGCGCCGGCCCCACAGCTTGTTGAAACTATGCAACGAGGTCGCGATCCGCGTTCCGCCGGCCCAGTCCTCGACCGCGGACGAGCAGGCTGCCAGCGCCTCGTCCGGGTCGCGTGTCCGCAGCGCGCGGGTCACGTTGGTCAGCCGCGTCCCGAACAGAAAGACCGAGACGCGCTTGCGCGCATCGGTGATGGCATGGAGGAAATGCAGGAACAGCCGGGTATATTCGCTCATGGAGCCCGATATATCGAGCAGCGCCACGATCGGAGCCGGCTTGTCGACGAGGCCAAGGCGATGGATATCGACGATATCGCCACCGGTCCGCAGGCTACCGCGCAGCGTCCGGCGCAGGTCGAGCCGCAGCCCGCGGTGATCGGGCCGGGTGCGCCGGGTGCGAAGCTCCGCCTGCGGCAGCCTCATCTTCGCGATAACCTGCGTGACTTCGGCGATCTCTGCCGCGCTCATCTGGGCAAAGTCTTTTTTCTGCAGCACCTCGCGGTCGGAGACGGAGAGCCGGATCTCCCGCTCATCCGACACCTCACCCTCGCCGGCGGTCGCCGGCTGCGCCAGCGCCTCGTGAACGCGCCGCGCGGCCGGCGGCGGCGACTTCCTTGCCTGAACCGGCAGCGCAACCGAATCCAGCATGCTCTTCCATTCCTCCGCAGCACGAAAGAACAGATCGAAGACCTGAGCGAAGATCAGCGCATGATCGCGGCGCGTCACGAAAACCGATTCAAGCGTAGTGAAGACATCCGCGCGCTTTCCAATGTCGATCAAGCGCAAGGCGTTCAATGCGTCGATCACAGCGCCCGGCCCGACCGGAAGGCCCGTGGCGCGCAGCGTGCGCGCAAAGCCGACGACGTTGTCCGCGATCTGTCCGGTCGGCGGATCAAGATGATTGATGGCCATGCGGTCCCGCTCTATCGATCGCCGTTCGCTTCCTTCAACACCTTCTGCAAGGCTTCGCCCTGCATCCGGCCGATGTCGTCCTGATATTTCAGGAGCGCGCCCACGGTGTCGCCGACAACCTGCGGCGTCAGCGACCGCGCGTCGAGTTCGGTCAGCGCCGTCGCCCAGTCGATAGTCTCGGCGACGCCCGGATTCTTGTAGAGATCCTGATTGCGCAGCGCCTGCACAAAATCGACCACCTGCTGCGACAGCTTCGCGGAAATGCCCGGCACCCGCGATTTGACGATCGCGAGTTCCCGCTCGGCCGAGGGATAATCGATCCAGTGATAGAGGCACCGCCGCTTCAATGCGTCATGAATCTCGCGGGTCCGGTTTGAGGTCGCGATGACGATAGGCGGCGTCGACGCCTTGACGGTGCCGAATTCGGGAATCGTCACCTGGAAGTCACTGAGGATTTCCAGAAGATAGGCCTCGAAAGCCTCGTCGGCGCGATCAAGCTCGTCGATCAGCAGCACCGGCGGGCCGGCGACATCCGGCTCCAGCGCCTGAAGCAGCGGCCGTTTGATCAGATATCTTTCCGCAAAGATGTCGCTGGACAACTGCTCGCGATCGGTGTCGCCGGCTGCTTCCGCGAGCCGGATCGCAATCATTTGCGCGGCGCTGTTCCACTCGTAGACGGCGGACGCGATATCAAGTCCCTCGTAGCATTGCAGCCGGATCAGTCTGCGTCCTAATGCGGCCGACAGCACTTTCGCGATCTCGGTCTTGCCGACGCCGGCCTCACCTTCGAGAAACAGCGGCCGACCCATGCGCAGCGACAGAAATACGACCGTCGCCAGTGAACGCTCGGCGAAATAGCGATGCTTCGCCAGCATATCGAGCGTCGCATCGACGGACGGCGGCAGTGCTGATGTCGTCATGAATGTCATGCCCTGCCGTTCGCGGCATCGACAGCACGCCGCGCAAGCACCCCGATCAGATGCGCGCGATAGGCCGCGCTGCCGTGCAGGTCGCTGTTGAGGCCCGTGGCCGGCACTGACAGTCCCTCAAGCGACTTCGACTTGAAGCTCTTCTTCAAGGCATCTTCGAAGGACGTCAGGCGGAAGACACCGTCTTCGCCGGCACCTGTGACCGCGACGCGCACATCCGACGGGCGCCTGGCGACGAACACGCCGACCAGCGCATAGCGCGAGGCCTGGTTGCGGAATTTCTGATAGGCCGCCTTCTTCGGCAGCGGAAACATCACCCGGGTGATGATCTCGTCGCTCTCCAGCGCGGTGGAAAACATTCCCTGGAAAAATTCCTCCGCCTTCAGGCGGCGCTTGTTGGTGACGATGGTGGCGCCGAGCGCCAGACAAGCCGCCGGATAATCGGCGGTCGGATCGTTGTTGGCGAGCGAGCCGCCGATGGTGCCCTTGTGGCGCACGGCCGGATCGCCGATCAGCGCGGCGAGTTCGGCCAGCGCCGGAATTGCCTCGCCAACGACCGGCGAGCCAGCGACGTCGGCGTGCTTGGCGGTCGCGCCGATCATGAGCGAGCGCCCCTTCATCTCGATGCCGTCGAGACCCTCGATGTGGGAGAGATCGATCAGGTGCGCCGGACTGGCGAGCCGTTGCTTCATGACCGGCAGCAGCGTGTGACCGCCGGCGATCAGCCTGGCGTCTTCGTTCCTGACAAGCAGGTTGGCGGCCTGCCGCACCGTCGCCGGTCGATGATATTTGAATTCGTACATGGCTCAGGTCCTCGGCATCATCGCACCGTGTCGTGACGCCGGACTCATGCAGGATCCGATTTCGCCATCGCCATGGCTCCGGCTGCAATCGATTTGACGATGTTCTGATAGCCGGTGCAGCGGCAGAGATTGCCCTCCAGTTCGTCGCGAATGGTTTGATCGTCGAGTTCGTAGCCCTTGCGATGGACCATATCGATCGCGGTCATGATCATGCCCGGGGTACAGAAGCCGCATTGCAAACCATGATGTTCGCGAAAGGCTTCCTGCATCGGATGCAACGGCGCGCCCTCCGCGGCGAGGCCCTCGATGGTCGTGACCTCGTGCCCGTCCGCCATGACCGCCAGCAGGGTGCAGGACTTCACGGCCTTGCCGTCGAGATGCACAACGCAAGCGCCGCATTGCGAGGTGTCGCATCCGACATGAGTGCCGGTCAGGCGCAGGTTTTCGCGCAGGAACTGCACCAGCAGCATGCGCGGGTCGATATTGGCGGCCGCCGGTTTGCCGTTCACGATCAGCGAAATCTTGGCCATCGGCGCTCTCTTTTTGGATCCGGTGCCGTATCCGAACAATCGTTTGCAAGGCCGCGCATGATATGGGCCATCCCGGTAATGAGCAACCTCGCGGACGTGCGGCAGTACGGCTATGACCACGCGAACCCTTCAGGCTCCCTGAACCGCCTTTATCCCTGAATAGCTTTGGCGAAGTTCGCGAAAAATTCGTCGGCGAGTTTCTTGGCGGTCCCGCCGATCAGCCGTTGCCCCAGTTGCGCCAGCTTGCCGCCGGTCTGCGCTTCCACATCGTATTTGAGCAGCGTGCCGCCGTCGTGATCAGTCAACACCACCGTCGCATCGCCTCTGGCGAAACCGGCGACGCCGCCCTCTCCTTCGCCCGAAATCCTGTACCCGTTCGGCGGGTCGAGATCGCTGAGCGTCACCTTGCCCTTGAAGCGGGCGGATACCGGGCCGACCTTCATCCTGGCGACAGCCTGAAATTCGCTCGCGTCGATCCTGGTCAATTCCTCGCAGCCGGGGATGCAGGCTTTCAGAACCTCGGGATCGTTGAGCCTGGCCCAGACCGCTTCGCGGGACGCCGGAAGTTGGACTTCGCCGTTCATCGTCATCGCCATGCGTTGCCTCCTCGGTCCGCGCGGGCCCTGTTCGAGGGCGGGCGCCTTTTCAGGTAAGCAAGGACGTTCATAAAAGAAAGAGGGTCGCGGCCGAAGGCGCCGTGCATGAGTATCGCGACGTGATTTCCGATGGTGAAACAGATCGCGCCAAACTAAAACGTTTGAACGTTGCGGGAGGATACACAATGCCCATGATCGATGCCGACGGCTGCCTGCTGAATGTCTCCGTCGAGGGGCGCGACGGCGGCCCGACCCTGATGCTGTCGCACGCGCTCGGCTGCACGATGCAGATGTGGGAGCCGCAGATTGCGCCGTTGTCGAAACTGTTCCGCATCATCCGCTACGACCGGCGCGGCCATGGCAAGTCCGGCGTGCCGCCCGGTCCCTATTCGATGGAGCGGTTCGGCCGCGACGTGCTGGCGATTCTGGATGATCTCAACATCGCCAAAACCCACTGGTGCGGATTGTCCATGGGCGGCATGGTCGGACAGTGGCTCGGAGCCAACGCGCCGGAGCGTTTCGAGCGCATCGTACTCTCCAATACCGGTTGCTATTATCCGGACCCGGCCAACTGGCACGCCCGCATCAAGGCAGTCAGGGACGGCGGCCTCAAAGCGATCGCCGACACCGTGATCAGCGGCTGGCTGACGGCGGATTTTCGCGAGCGCGAGCCGCACGCCGCGGAGAAACTGAAGGCCATGCTGAGCGCCTCACCGCCGGAGGGCTACATCGCCTGCTGCGAGGCACTGAGCACGCTGGACCAGCGCGCCCTGCTGCCGCGGATCAAGAGCCCCACGCTCGTCATCGCCGGCCGGCACGACAAGTCGACGCCCATCGCTGGCGCGGAATACATCCGCAGCCAGATTCCCGGCGCCAGCATGACCATCCTCGACGCCGCGCACATCTCCAATGTCGAGCAATCGCACGCCTTCACCGAAGCCGTGGCCGGCTTCCTGATGCAACGATAATATGCCCAGGCGCGATGCGGCGTTTTCGCGCCGCTTCGCAGAGCCGGACCGCAATGCGACCGTTCAGGAACCCGGATTGCCGAACGGATAGATGTCCGGCTGCGGGGGCCATTGTCGCACCGGCGGCGGATCGCGCTGAAACGGCGGCTCGATCGCCATCAGGATCGCGCCCCCGACCAGCAACAGCAGTTCGGTCGCGTGCAGACGCAGCGCCGCCATTTCGCCGACCCGTGACGCCATCACCATGCTGCCGAATGTGATGAGGCTGCCGATACCGAGCGCCAGCGCCAGCGCCTCGTCGCAGCCGCCGGATTTCCGGATCGAGGCGCGCATCGTCATCATCAAAAACACCGCGAAGAACGCGACCACGGTGATCTTGCCAAGCGCAAGAAGCCAGGCCATCCGCACCAAGCTGACCATCGCAAAATTCACGTGGTCGCTGAGAAACAGCGCCACCGAAATGTTCGGAAGGTCATAAAGCCCGTGTACCGGCGATATCATGATGTTGAACGCCACCATGGTCCATGCCGGGATGAAATAGAGCGCCAGCAATGCACCGTTGACCGTGCTGATCCGCCAGGAATTCGTCGCCATGCCGCCATCCCGCTTCTGTATGGCCGCGCCGTTATCTGGCGCGGCCTTGGCGGCGAGGTAACGCCCGTAAACTCGGGCGGACAATTGAAACCCTTTATTTACCTTAATCGGCCCCTCCGTCCTGTGGACAACATGACGCTGCGCGGGAAGCGCCGCCTCCGTTGCGGGAGTTTTGAGGGCCTCGGAAACTTCCGGTTGAGGCTGATCGACCCTGTTTTGCGGCTGCCCACCCGCCGCCCGGAACTTGCAAGTGCGCGTAAGGGCGCCGGACGCCCGATATAGGACCCATGGTTGCCGCACCCTGTCGCCACTGTTAGACATTGATTCAAGACGCGCCGGTCCGGCTGCCGGACCCATCACCGCGTCTGATCTGGCCGCGTTCGGGGACACGCAACGGCAGCGCATGGATTATTTCGCCCAGCAACTGATCAACGGCCTCGTGCTCGGCTCGATCTACGGCCTGATCGCGATCGGCTACACGATGGTTTACGGCATCGTCGGCATGATCAATTTCGCTCACGGCGACATCTTCATGATCGGCGGCTTCATCGCGCTCATTACTTTCCTGATCCTGGTATCGATGGGGCTCTCCGCCGTGCCCCTGATCCTGCTCATTGTGCTGCTGGTCTCGATGGCGGTCACCGCCGTCTATGGCTGGGTCGTCGAACGCGTCGCCTACAGGCCACTGCGGCACTCGTTCCGGCTTGCGCCGCTGCTGTCGGCGATCGGCATGTCGTTCGTGCTGTCGAATTTTTCACAGGTGACGCAGGGCGCGCAGGTCAAGCCGATCCCGCCGCTCATTACCGGCGGCCACACCCTGCACGATTCCGGCAACTTCGCGGTGCAACTGTCCAACATCCAGATCGTGGTGGTGGTCACCACCATCGTGCTGCTCGCGATCTTCAGCTACATGGTGTCGCGCACCCGCTTCGGCCGCGACATGCGCGCCTGCGAGCAGGACCAGACCATGGCGGCGCTGCTCGGCGTCGACGTCGACCGCACCATCTCGATGACCTTCGTGATCGGGGCAGCGCTCGCCGCCGTCGCCGGCATGATGTACCTGCTCTATTATGGCCTCGTCGATTTCTTCATGGGTTTCGTCGCGGGCATCAAGGCTTTCACGGCGGCGGTGCTCGGCGGCATCGGCTCGCTGCCGGGCGCGATGCTCGGCGGCCTGGCGATCGGCCTGATCGAGACGTTCTGGTCGGCATACTTTTCCGTCGAATACAAGGACGTCGCCGCATTCTCGATTCTCATCGTCGTGCTGATCTTCATGCCGACCGGCCTGCTTGGCCGTCCCGAAGTCGAAAAAGTCTGACGGACCCGACGTGGCAGCGCCAGCTTCGACACAACACACCGTGGCGCGCGATCCGGCCATCGTCTTCATCCTGAAGAAATCGGTCATCAGCGCTTTCGTGGCGTTGATCCTGTTTTCACTGATGGTCGGCGTCCGCACGTTTCCGGGCGAAACCGGGCAACTGACCTACACGACGCGCTTCGGCGAACTGGCCTCGATAGTCGCCATCGTCTTTGGCGGCAGCATCGTCCTCGAATTGCTTCGACGCTGGATCGGACCGGTCGGTGGCATCGAACTGCCGGCAACCGTGCGCCATGTAGTCTCGACGCTGGGCCGGTTGCTCGCGCCCGCACTTTTGATCTTCGCGCTGCTGGTGCCGGTGATCTTCTACAATCAACGCTACCTGCTCGATCTCAGCATTCTGGTGCTGACCTATGTCATGCTCGGCTGGGGCCTCAACATCGTCGTCGGCCTCGCCGGCCTGCTCGACCTCGGATACGTCGCATTCTATGCGGTCGGCGCGTACTCCTACGCGCTGCTGGCGCAAAGCGGTCTCCCCTTGCCGTATTTCATCAGCACCTACCCGTTTGTCGCGGTCGATTTCCTGCAACTCGGCGCGTGGGCATTCTGGGTGCTATTGCCGATCTCCGGGCTGCTCGCAGCGTGCTGGGGCGTGATGCTCGGCTTTCCGGTGCTGCGGCTGCGCGGCGACTATCTGGCCATCGTCACGCTCGCGTTCGGCGAGATCATCCGGCTCGTTATCATCAACTGGCAGGATCTCACCGGCGGCCCGAACGGCATCAGCGGCATTCCCCGTCCGACATTCTTCGGCATTCCGCTGACGCCGGGCGAAAACGGCTTTGCGGCGCTGATCGGCGTCCCGTTTTCTCCGACGCATCGCCTCGTGTTCCTGTTCTACCTGATCCTCGCGCTTGCGCTGCTCACCAACTGGGTCACCATCCGCCTGCGGCGGCTGCCGATCGGCCGCGCCTGGGAAGCGATGCGCGAGGATGAAGTCGCCTGCCGGGCGCTCGGCATCAACATCACCACGACAAAACTTTCTGCCTTCGCCATCGGCGCGATGTTCGGCGGTTTCGCCGGCGCGTTCTTCGCGACCCGCCAGGGCTTCATCAGCCCGGAATCCTTTACCTTCCAGGAATCGGCGCTGGTGCTCGCCATCGTCGTGCTCGGCGGGATGGGCTCGCAGCTCGGCGTAGCGCTCGCCGCGATCGCAATGATCGGCGGGTTTGAGCTGTTTCGCGGCCTCGATCAGTTCCGCATGCTGGTGTTCGGCGGCGTCATGGTGCTGCTGATGATCTGGCGGCCGCGCGGCCTGATCGGTCACCGCTCGCCGACCGTTTTTCTGGAGCACAACCGGGCGATCTCGTCGGACGTCGTCAAGGAAGGCCAGGGATGAACGGCGGCGACGACATCCTCGCCGTCGAGCACCTGTCGATGCGCTTCGGCGGTATCGTCGCGGTCAATGACCTGTCTTTCGCCGCGCGGCGAAACAGGATCACCGCGCTGATCGGGCCGAACGGCGCCGGCAAGACAACGGTCTTCAATTGCATCACCGGATTCTACAAGCCCAGTAGCGGCTCGATACGGCTCATGCCCGCTGGCGGGGGGATGATGCGCCTGGAGCGGCTGAACGACTTCCGGATTTCCAAGGTGGCGAAAGTCGCCCGCACCTTCCAGAACATCCGCCTGTTTCCGGGGATGACGGCGCTTGAGAACCTGATGGTGGCCCAGCACAACATGCTGATGCGCGCGTCGGGCTTCACGCTGCTCGGGTTGCTTGGCCTTCCGTCGTGGCGCATGGCGGAGCGCGACGCCATCGAGCGGGCGCGATCCTGGCTCGGTCGCATCGGCCTGCTTGCACGCGCCGATGACGCCGCCGGCAACCTGCCCTATGGCGACCAGCGCCGCCTCGAAATCGCGCGCGCGATGTGCACCGAGCCGGTACTGCTCTGCCTTGACGAGCCCGCCGCCGGGCTGAACGCGCGGGAAAGCGCGGCGCTCAACGAGCTCCTGCTGGCGATCCGTGCCGATTACGGCACCTCGATCCTGATGATCGAGCACGATATGTCGGTGGTCATGGAGATTTCGGATCACATCGTGGTGCTGGACTACGGTGTCAAGATCGCCGACGGCTCGCCCCGCGCCATCCGCGACGACCCCAAGGTGATCGCGGCCTATCTCGGCACCGACGAGGACACCGCCACCGCCGTCATCGAGGGCGACGCATGACGGCCTCCCGCAACGGGTTCCGGGGCGCGGAGGCCGTGCGATGAGCCAGCCGCTCCTCGCCATTTGCGGGCTCCGCGCCGCCTACGGGAAGATCGAGGCGCTGAAAGGCGTGGACCTCGTCATCAGGCCGGGCGAGATCGTGACGCTGATCGGCGCCAACGGCGCAGGCAAGTCTACGCTGATGATGACGATATTCGGCCGGCCCCGCGCCAAGGCCGGCAGCATCGCATTCGACGGTCGCGACATCACCGGAATGGCGACCCACGAGATCGCGCGCTTGCGCATCGCACAATCGCCCGAAGGACGACGGATTTTCCCGCGCATGAGCGTCGCCGAGAATCTGCAGATGGGCGCCGACGCAACCGACTCGGTGGGAAGCGATCGCGCCGCAAGCCTTGATCGCGTGCTGACGCTGTTTCCGCGCCTGAAGGAGCGAATGAACCAGCGCGGCGGCACGCTGTCCGGGGGCGAGCAGCAGATGCTGGCCATCGGCCGGGCGCTGATGGGCCGTCCGCGACTGCTGATGCTGGACGAGCCGTCTCTCGGGCTCGCGCCCCTGATCGCACGCCAGATTTTTGATGCGATCCGCAAGCTCAATCGCGAGGACGGCCTGACCGTTCTGGTGGTCGAGCAGAACGCCAACCATGCGCTGCGGCTGGCGCATCGCGGCTACGTCATGGTCAACGGCCTGATCACGCTCAGCGGAACCGGCGCTGAACTGCTGGCGCAGCCTGAAATCCGCGCGGCCTATCTGGAGGGCGGCAGGCAGACCTAGTGTCCCGATTCCGAAGTTCGTATACCCTTGCAGCAACCTCTGATGCGAACTTCGGAATCAAAGGGACACTAGAATCGGGTCGGATAGGATCACGTGCGGACGAGCGCGTTCACCGGAAAACCGCAACAGAACCCGGGTTCGAATGCGGCGGCCGCGTGTCGCGCAACATCAAATTGCCGATGACTTCGCCGCCGATTCAGCCGACAATGGCGTTGGTTCGCACCCTGCCGGACCCTCCGTCAAGATCACCGCGAGGATCACATGACACCCTTGAAGCTCATCGGCCTGGCCCTGGTGGCGTCACTCGCTCTGTCCACGGCCGCGTTCGCGCAGGACATCACCATCGCAGTGGCCGGCCCGATGACGGGCGGCGAATCCGCGTTCGGACGCCAGCTCAAGAACGGCGCCGAACAGGCGGTGGCGGACCTGAACGACGCCGGCGGCGTACTCGGCAAGAAACTCAGGCTGTTCGTCGGCGACGACGCCTGCGATCCGAAGCAGGCCCGCTCGGTTGCGGAGAAGATCGCGAGCCAGGGCATTCCGTTCGTTGCGGGCCACTACTGTTCGTCGTCCTCCATCCCGGCCTCGGAAGCCTATGCCGACGGCAACGTGCTGGAGATTACCCCGGCCACGACCAATCCGCTGTTCACCGAGCGCAACCTTTGGAACGTCGCCCGGGTTTGCGGTCGCGACGACCAGCAGGGCCAGGTCTCCGCCGAGTACATCCTCAAAAACTACCAGGGCAAGAACGTCGCCATTCTCAACGACAAGACGACCTATGGCAAAGGTCTCGCTGACGAAACCAAGAAGGTGCTCAACAAGGCCGGCTTCCAGGAGAAGATGTTCGAATCCTACAACAAGGGCGACAAGGATTTCAGCGCGATCGTCTCGCGCATGAAGCGCGACAATATCGACCTGGTCTTCGTGGGCGGCTATCATCAGGAAGCCGGCTTGATTGTGCGCCAGATGCGCGATCAAGGCATGAAGACCGTTCTGATGGCCGGCGACGCGCTGGCCGACAAGGAATTTGCCTCGATCACCGGGCCCGCCGCCGCGGGCACGCTGTTCACCTTCGGCCCCGATCCGCGCAAGAAGGCGGCGGCCAAGATGATCGTCGATCGTTTCAAGGCCAAGGGCGTCGACCCGGAGGGCTACACCCTCTACACCTATGCGGCGATGCAGGTGTGGGCGCAGGCGGCCGCCAAGGCCGGCACGACCGATCCGATGAAAGTGATGAAGGTTCTCAAGGCGGGCACGTGGGACACCGTGCTGGGCAAGCTCGCCTTCGACGAGAAGGGCGACATCAAGGCGATCGACTACGTCATCTACAAATGGGACGACAAAGGCAATTATGCCGAACTCGATCCCGGCAAAGGCACCTGACGGCCGCCACTTCTCCGCTCCTGCCGTCGTCCCCGCGAAAGCAGGGACCCATACGTCGAGGATTCGCGATACGAGGACAGCAAGCGTACCCGGCCTCGCAAAGTTAGGGGCTATAGTCCCAGCTTGCGCAGGGACGACGACACACGGCCCTCACAGCTATAGCGTTTTCGAGCGAAGTGGATACCGGTTCGCGTAAAGAAAACGCGTCAAATCAAGAGCCTAGAGTCTTTCACTGTTTCCATGAAACGGTGAAAGACTCTAAGAGCCTGTTTGAAACGTTTGCTTTGCTTTCCGGGTGTCCCGGTCCCGGGCGCGCTGCGGCACGAAGTGACGCCGCGCAGAATTGGGATCGTTGCAGAGAACCTCGCAAAGATCCCGGCTCAGCAGCGCAGCATTTCACGCTGCGCTGTGTCCGGGGAAAGGCCGGGAGATGCGCGGTGACTTTCCGAACAGACTCTAAGCTCACCCGAAATTCTGCAGCGCCGGAAAAGTCTCCAGCAGCCAGATGCTGACGTTCGATATCGTGCCGGTGAGAAACGCGATGCCGGTCAGCACCATCAGCACGCCGATCCCCCGCTCGATGGTGTTGAGATGGCGTTTCATGCGATTGAACAGCGAAGCAAACCGTTCGATCATGAACGCCGCCAGCAGGAACGGAATGCCGAGCCCCGCCGAATACACCGCAAGCAGCCCGGCTCCCTTCACGACCGTGGCCTCCGCCGCCGCGACCGACAGGATCGCTGCGAGGATCGGCCCGATGCAGGGCGTCCAGCCGAACGCGAAAGCGAGCCCCATCACATAGGCGCCCCACAACCCGACCGGCTTCGGCGCGGTGAGCCGTCCTTCGCGCATCAAGAATCCGATCCGCGTCAGTCCCAGGAAGTGCAGGCCCATGGCGATGATGACGATGCCGGCGACGATCGACAGTTGCGCCGACCAGGCCCGGATGAGGCTGCCGATGAAGCTGGCGCTGGCGCCGAGCGCGACGAAAACCGTCGAAAATCCCAGCACGAACGTCAACGCGGCCAGCATTACGGCCCGCTTCGAAGCCTTGGCCGTCTCGTCGTTGGAGACCTGCTCGATGGTCGCGCCGGTGAGATAGATCAGATAGGGAGGGACCAGCGGCAGGACACAGGGTGACAGGAAGCTGACAAGGCCCGCGACCAGCGCGGCGGGAATAGAAACGTCGTGAATCATGAGGCTACTTGCCCTGCGATGCCGTCCTGACGCAAGAGCTTCGCGTCCTTCCGACTGCGTTTGTGATCGAACCGTGATCGATTGACCTCGCCACGCACATGGCGTCATCTGGTGGCCAGCCGGTCTGTTGCGTCCTGAAACGAACTCCGAAAACCACACTAAAATTCATTGGCTTGCTGGTGTTCTTTCGAATCCGAAGTTCGCTCCAGAGGCGCCCGTTCGGTGAGGCGTACTTCAAATTCGAGGCGCCAGAGCGTGATCCCGAAACGTGGAAACCGGTTTTCGAAAAAAGATCATGCTCAAACAAAAAGATAAGCGACGGGTCTGATTTCAACGCCGTTGAAACAGACGCTAGTGGTCCGATTCTAACATTTGTATCCCGTTGCCGCAGGGAGTTCCTGCAAATGTTAGAATCAAAGGACCACTAGCAACTATCAGGTTTCTAGTGGAGTTTTGAATGTGACATTCGCCTGACAAGTTCGCTGCAAAGTGGGTAGCGAATGTCAAATTCACTCCACTAGCCCTTAAGAGGCCGAACCATGAAGAACCTGCTCACCGACATTCCCGGCGTTCGTGTCGGCCACGCTGACGATGCGGCGCTCGCCTCCGGCGTCACGGCGATCTTGTTCGATTCTCCAGCCGTCGCGGCGATGGACGTGCGCGGCGGCGGACCGGGCACGCGCGACAGCACCCTGCTCGATCCGGTCAACACCGTTGAACGGGTCGATGCCCTGGTGCTGTCAGGTGGGTCCGCTTTCGGGATCGAGGCAGGAGGCGGCGTTCAGGCCTGGCTCGCCGAGCGCGGGCGCGGCTTCGCGATCCGCGACGCCGTCGTCCCCATCGTGCCCGGCGCGGTGTGCTTTGATCTTTTGAACGGCGGCGACAAGCGTTGGGGCCGTTTTGCGCCCTATCGCGATCTCGGCTACGCCGCGGCGGCGGCGGCGGCAGACGACTTCCCGCTCGGCAGCATTGGCGCCGGACTGGGCGCCACTGTAGCCAATTTGAAGGGCGGTCTCGGATCGGCTTCAGCTACGACGGCAAGCGGCGTGCGGGTGGCGGCGCTGGCGGTGGTCAATGCCGTCGGCAGCGTCACGGTCGGCGACGGCCCCTGGTTCTGGGCCGCGCCATTTGAGTCCGACGGAGAATATGGCGGACGCGGACTGCCGTCATCGTTCACGCCGGACATGCTGACGATGCGATTGAAGGGCGGCCCGGCGGCAAGCGCGAGCGAAAACACCACGCTGGCCGTCGTCGTCACCGACGCCCTGCTCACCAAACCGCAGGCTCGACGGCTTGCGATCATCGCGCAGACCGGCTTCGCACGGGCGATCTATCCGGTGCACGCCCCGCTCGACGGCGATGTCGTATTTGCTGCTGCGACCGGAGCGAAGCCGATCGATCCGTTCATTGGATTGACCGAACTCGGCATGGTCGCAGCCAACACCGTGGCTCGCGCGATCGCACGCGGCGTCTACGAGGCCACTGCGCTGCCATTTCCGGACGCACTGCCGTCGTGGAAGGATCGGTTTGCGCGATAAAGAATTTTCCGCACGTCCGGAGGGCATGAACGGAGGGCGCGGCGACGGCGCGCAGGGTTTTTGCTTATGTAACGAGGTAATTGTTTAATGTATAATACGGATATATACTTGATATATCTATGTAATTTAAGGTTAGTTTCGAGTATAGCTTGAGGAGGAGAAGTAACCGGCCGATGTTCTCCCGGTGCGCGCTGTCGCGCATGTCAACAGTGGAGAAACGTCATGAAGAAGATCCTCGTTCTCGCCGCGGTCGCCAGCGCATTCATGAGCGCACCGGCCTTCGCCAAGGGCCAGGGCATCGGCATCGGCGCGAACGTGCTGACCGGCCGCGGCGGCGTGGTCGGCCTGCTCGACGGGCGTGGCGCGCTGGTTGTCAACACCGCGGTCACCACCGGCAAGAGCGGCGTGCTCGGCGCGGTGCTCGGCCGCAGCAATGTACTGGGCGGGCTGCTTGGCGGCGGATGCGGCTGCCACTGAACATCGATGGGAGCGGGCGGGGGCAACCTCGTCCGCACCCGCGATTACGCGCCCGAGCCTTTGTCCAACTCCGGCGGCCTCGCGGAAAAACGCTTCGTGATCGACGAGATGACAACAAGCCCGTTCGCATCATCGCCCGAGATCAGCGTTCCTTTCGCGTAAGCGATGTCGACGCCGAGCGTCAGGTCGCTGCCGATGTCGCGGGTCGCGCCGACACCGCAGGTCAGCGTGCGCGCATGGAACGGCGAGTCCAGATAGTCGGATGCCGCATAACCGACCGAAGCCGCCAGCGTCACCTTCGGTTCCAACGTCCAGGACACCTTCGCCGAATAGGCGGTATCAATGGTAATCGGCGAGATCGGAAACGTGGTTTCACCGGCGCGGCGCCACGCGGTCAGATCGATTTGAAAAGGCGCTGCGCGCCAGGTCAAACTTGCATCGAACAGGGTACGATCGACGTTGGTGAAATCCGGATCGTGCCACCTTCCGTATAACCGCGAGACCGAGACAAACGCGCTCACGGCGTCGCCTCGATATTTCGCAAACAGAAACGGCTGCACCCACTCGTTGTCGCGACGATAGCCGAACACATCGAACTCCTGCAGATAGCGTCGCACCGACAGGTTCACGGACGCACCGAGTTCGGACTTTCCGCTGACGAGACTGACGCCGGGGATCAGCGTGCCCCGCAGATATTGCTGCGGATCGGGAAGAAAATCCTGAAAGATCGCATTGGTCTGGTTCAGGCTTGAGCGGCCTCCTTCCGCGGTCGCGAACAGCTTGATCGATTTGTATCGGGCTTCAGCCCTCACCGACTGGATCAGATCGGTCGAACGCAGATTGTAGGTGCTGGTGTCGGCAATGGTCGATGTGGAATCCAGCTTGAGATCATCGTCGCCGATCGAACCGCGCAGGATCACCTTGCCGCCGCGTGAGGGCGTCAACAGCGGCCGGGCGTAGTGCGTCGTACTGGCTTCCGCAGCGACGCCCAGCGTATAGCCGTCGGCTTTCGTTCCGGCCGCCAATGCCGTGTCGGCAGCAACGAACGCGCTGCCACTGCCCTGCCCGGTCGAAAACAGCGGATTGGAATCGAAACCGCCGCGCAACCGGAACGACGCGGTGAAGTCGTCCTCGGCGAAGGCGTGGGAGCCGATGAGACAGAGGCAGCCGGCGAACAGAAATACTTGTGGTAGATACATACGCCCCTCGCAATACTTTTGCAGAGGAAACGATTACTTGGCGCGTATGGTTATCGGATCATGAAAATCGGCAGCGACTGCGCATTGGTACGGATGCGGCGAACCCAAGGCTACCATTGCGGGCCACAACAGCAACGGTTACCGGATTTCGACTGCCGCGCAGCTATCCCGGCCCGGCTTTCAGCTAGATGCTGAGCGAGAGCGATTGAGTAGCCGGCGCGGAGATCGCGCTGGCTTCGCCCCGGATCGCCTGCGCGACGAAATTATAGGAGGATGATGCGCTGGTTGACGACGACCGGGGCGCGAGCGTCGTCAGCGTCATGGTCGAACCATCGGCATAGGTCATTGACGTCGTAATCGAGCCGTCGCTGTTGGTCGTGGACGTCCTGGTCGCTCCGTCGAGTGCCTGCAACAGAGCGTCCATGTTGGGTTGCTTGCCGTCGCCAGCATGATGCGCGTGACGATGTCCGCCCGCGCCCTTCAGGACCGTGGACATCTCATCGAGGCTCACGGAGCCGTCGCCGTTCGTGTCCAGCTTGCCGAACACGTCGTCGGCCTGCGCCAGATTGGTGCCGCCGGCGCCGAGCGCACTTTCGAACTCGGATTTGCTGATCCGGCCGTCGCCGTTGCCATCGATCTGCGAGAACAGATCCTGCAACGCAGCGGAGGCGCTGGCGCTTGGGGCGCCCGGCGACTCCCCCTGTGCCGCAAGCAAGGCGCTCATGGTGGCCGGCGAGATGCAGGCTCCCGACCCGCAGCCCGATGAAGCCGCTGACCCCGTTGGGCTCGTGGCGCCGCTGACCGGATCGAATGACGCCGGTGCAGGCTGCCCGCCCCCGGTCTTGACCTTCGAGGAGGCCGACGACGCCAGCAATTGAAATGCTTCGATCGCCGACGACACGGCCCCCAAGGCAAACAGCATGGCCCAACTCCCGATCCGTGCCGCGCGCGGCGCAATCCCGTTCGGACATCAGTCGAGCAAATGCCGTGCCATCAGGAAACGCCGATAAACAGGGAATTTCCGCGCAACGCCCCGGCGAAACCAGGGCAGAACATGCCGCCCACGGCAGAACTTGCCGCCGCCTGCGCCACCGATCAGTCGATGCCGCGCATTGCCCCCGGGCGCGGCCCATGTTAGGCGAGGCTCTCTCAAGCCCCGCAGGAACTTTTCGGAAACGTTCATGTCCCAGACTTTTGCGCCGCGTCCTCTCGTCATCGCACCGTCTATCCTGGCTTCGGACTTCTCGAAGCTGGGCGAGGAGGTTCGCGCCGTCGATCAGGGGGGCGCCGACTGGATCCACCTCGACGTGATGGACGGCCATTTCGTGCCGAACATCTCCTACGGCCCCGATGTCATCAAGGCGATGCGCCCGTATACGAAGAAGATCTTCGACGCCCACCTGATGATATCGCCCTGTGATCCCTATCTCGAAGCCTTCGCCAAGGCGGGTTGCGACCACATCACGGTCCACGTCGAGGCGGGACCGCACCTGCATCGCTCGCTGCAGGCCATTCGCAACCTCGGCAAGAAGGCCGGAGTCACGCTCAATCCCGCGACGCCGCTCTCCACCATCGAATACGTGCTCGATATGGTCGATCTCGTGCTGG
>NZ_MKSM01000131.1 GCF_001897285.1 Nitrobacter sp. 62-23 | reverse complement strand
CGGAATCGCTCGACGGCTACTATGTGCCGAGCAATACCGGCCAGCAGATTCCGCTGTCCACGCTGGTGACGATCAAGACCGAAACCGACCCCAACGCGCTGACGCACTACAACCAGCTCAACGCGGCGACCTTCCAGGCCGTGCCGATGCCAGGCGTGACGGTGGGCCAGGCGGTGGACTTTCTCGAGCAGCAGGCGAGGAAGCTGCCGAAGGGTTTCAGCCACGATTATCTCGCCGATGCACGTCAATACGTGACTGAAGGCAATCAGCTCGCGATCGCTTTCGGCTTTGCCCTTATCATCATCTTCCTGGTGCTGGCGGCGCAGTTCGAGAGCCTGCGCGATCCGCTCGTCATCATGATCAGCGTGCCGATGGCGATCTCGGGCGCGCTGATCCCTCTGTTCTTCGGGGTTGCGACCATCAACATCTATACGCAGGTGGGCCTGCTGACGCTGATCGGCCTCATCAGCAAGCACGGCATTTTGATGGTCGAATTCGCCAACGAGTTGCAGCTCAACGAACGCCTGGACAAACGCTCGGCCATCGAGATGGCGGCGCGGGTCAGGCTGCGTCCGATCCTGATGACGACCGCTGCGATGGTCACCGGCCTGCTGCCGCTGCTCATGGCGTCGGGCGCGGGAGCGGCGAGCCGGTTTTCGATCGGTCTGGTCGTCGTGTCGGGCATGATGATCGGAACGCTGTTCACCCTGTTCGTGCTTCCGGCCGTTTACGTGGCGATCGCGACCGATCACCTGGCTGCCATGGCGTCGGAGCGCAACAAGGAGATTGCGGAATTCGATGCGGACTCGAATGCGTTGCACCGGGCATAGCGGACGCGACGGCATATCGAACGGACGGGACGTCGAACCGGAATCGCGATATCTGATCATGGCTTTCGGCGACGGGCCCGAAAGCCGTCATTGCCCATGCGCATGCTTTGCCTTCGCTCTCCTCAATGTTGCCGGGATTGGCATGGGCGTCAGCGGCATTTCCGAACGAGTCGAACACCGGCCCGCCATTGCCGGCCGGTTTGCGTCGCCGAACGGCGATGCTTAAATAGTAACGATAGCGTTCGGCGTGGCCGTGCGATTTTGCTTCGGAGAGTCGGGTGGCGGCGGTCAAGGCCGATGTTCTGGTGCTGGGTGCGGGAATTGTCGGTGTTTCCGCCGCCCTGCATCTCCAGAAACGAGGGCGGGATGTCATTCTTGTCGACCGTCATGAGGGCGCGGGCGAGGAGACGAGTTACGGGAACGCCGGCCTAATCGAATGCGCATCCGTTTTCCCTTACGTGTTTCCCTACGATTTGCGTCAGGTTCTGCGTTATGCGCTGAACCGGTCCGCGGAAGCGCATTATCGCTTTCGTGATTTGCCGGCGTTTTTGCCGTGGCTGCTTCGGTATGCTCTGGCGTCTTCACCGGAGCGGGCGTTTCGCAGCGCGATGGCCGCGTTGCCGCTGATCAGCCGCAGCCTTGTCGAGCATGAAGCGCTGATCGCCGAGGCGGGTGTGCCGCACCTGTTGCGCAGGACAGGATGGATCAAGCTGTTCCGCTCCAATGCGACACTCGACAAAGGCGTCGCCGATCTCGAGCGTGCACGCCGCTACGGGGTCGAAGCCGAGGTTCTTGATAATCATGAAATTGCGGCACGCGAGCCCGACCTGTCGGGAACGTTCGCCGGCGCCATTCACTGGCCCGCGCCGGGCTTCGTTCCGGATCCGGGCGCGCTGACGAAAGCCTATGCGGCGTTATTCGTGCGCCGCGGCGGCCGTTTCATCGAGGCCGACGCGCGGACGCTGACCCGGCGAGATGCCGCGTGGCGTGTCGACGGCCCGAACGGAGCGTTGGCCGGGCGCGAAGCGGTGATCGCGCTCGGACCATGGTCGGATGACGTTTTCCGGCCTCTTGGTTATGATATGCCGCTCGGCATCAAGCGCGGCTATCACCTGCATCTGGCGCCGCGCGGCAACGCAGTGCTCAATCATCCCGTTCTCGATTCGGATCGCGGTTATCTGCTGGCGCCGATGAATCGCGGCATCCGCCTGACGACCGGCGCTGAATTCGCCCGCCGCGATGCGCCGCCGTCGCCCGTGCAGATCGAGCGAACGCTCCCTATCGCGCGCAAGCTGTTTCCGCTGGGCCAGGCGATCGATGCGGCGCCGTGGATGGGACGACGCCCGTGCATGCCCGATATGCTGCCGGTGATCGGAAAGGCGGCCCGCCACGCCGGATTGTGGTTCGACTTCGGACACCAGCATCATGGCCTGACGCTCGGGCCGGTAACGGGCCGTTTGCTCGCAGAGATGATGACAGGCGAGGAGCCGCTGGCCGATCCAAAGCCTTTTTCTCCGGGACGCTTTGGCTGAACTATTTGCGGCTTGCGCGGCGTGATGATTGCTTGCGCCGCAGGCATTCTCGCGGCGATACTGTTCGCAAATATCGGGGCCGATGCAGGAGCGTGCCATGAAAGTGAATATCGAGATCGAGTGTACGCCGGTCGAGGCCCGCCAGTTTATGGGGCTTCCGGACGTTCAGCCGATGCAGAACGCCATGATGGACAAACTCCAGCAGAAAATGGCGGAGAACATCGACAAGTTTTCGCCGGAGGCAATTCTGCAGAACTGGTTTGATCCGAAGATGGCGGAGCGCTTTCAGGACATGTTCGCCAGCATGTCCGGCCTTGGAGCTGGAACAAAGGGCAAAAAGTAGACCGCCGTGGGGGCATCGCCTCCACACCGACTCTAACCCATCGGCCTCCGCCTGCTTGATGTCGCTGCCGCACCCCATATTATGACGTCGGACTGAGAAGGACATGTCGTGTCGCCTGATTCCCACGTCACCGTTTATGCCGGCTTTCTGATCGGCCTCGCTTTCGGCGCGATTGGCCTGCTCAGCGGCTTCTGTCTGATGAGCAGCTTGCGCGGATATTGGGGGCAGGGCGATGGACGGCTGGTCCGCACCTACGCGCTGGCGACAGGCGTTGCGGTCGCCGCCACGCAACTGCTCGCCGGCGGGGGCTTCGTCGATCTGGGCAAATCGATCTATCTGCAGCCCTCGTTTTCGGCGGCCCTGATGTTCGCCGGAGGAATCATTTTCGGTTACGGCATGGTGCTGTCGAACGGTTGCGGATCGCGCGCGCTGATTCTGCTGGGGCGCGGCAATTTGCGTTCGCTGGTGGTGGTGATCGTTCTCGGCATCGCCGCGCAGATGACCTTGAAAGGCCTGATCGCGCCGGCGCGTATCGCCATGCTGCAAGCCAGCCAATCCACTCCGAATTTCAACTCGCTGCCGGCCCTGGCGGGAACGTTCGGTCTCGGTGAAACCTTCGCTCGCGCGCTGGCGGGGGCGATCGTGAGTGGTGCGCTGATAATTTTCGCGTTCTCGCATGCGCCATTCCGGCGCTCCGCTGGCCAGATCGCTGCTGGCCTCATCATCGGTCTCCTCGTTGCTGGCGGATGGTATGCGACCGGGTATCTCGGCGCCGACGATTTCAATCCGGTTCCGGTCACCTCGATCACTTTCGTCGCTCCGGTCGCCGATACCGTGCAATACGTGATGCTGTCGACCGGGTTGACGATGAACTTCGGCGTTGCGCTGGTGCCGGGAGTCGTGCTCGGAAGCCTCATCACCGCGCTAGCGACGCGCCGTTTTCACCTTGAGGCCTACAACTCGCCGCGTCACATGCTGCGTTCAGTCACCGGTGCAGCGTTCATGGGCTCGGGCGGGGCGATGGCCTATGGATGTTCGGTCGGACAGGGCCTGACCGGTGTTTCGACGCTGGCGCTGGCGTCGTTTGTGGCAATCACCGGAATCGTCGCCGGCGCTGCAATCGGTTTGCGTGGACCGCTCCGCGTCGATGGACGCGCGCCTTCGCGGGATTCGGCTTCGCCGGCTCACTAAAATCCTTCCGCTTCCGACGCGCGTGTTACGATGCGGACTTCCGACGTCAACGTCCGGTGAACCGGACATTTGTCGGCGATGTCCATCAGCTTCCCGCGTTGCTCCGGATCGAGTGCTCCATCCATCGTGATCTCGCGTTCGATCCGGTCGATCATGCCGGTTTTGGTTTCGCACTCGGTGCAGTCCTCTGCATATATTCTGCCGTGCCGAAGCGTCACGGCGACGCGATCGAGCGGCAGCGCCTTGCGGTCGGCATACAATCGCAGCGTCATAGACGTGCAGGCCCCGAGTGCTGCGAGCAGGAAATCGTACGGACCGGGTCCGGTATCGTCGCCGCCGGCGGCGCTGGGTTCGTCGGCGGTCAGCCGGTGCGGACCGACGGTCACGGTCTGCTGGAATTTGCCGCGGCGGGTTTCTCGAACGACGACGCTAGGCGAACCCGAATCCTCGGTCTGGCTGCTCGGTGCCGCTTCGAGATAGCGTTGCGCCCAGGCGGCGATCACGTCGGCGACGTAATCGGCGTCGCTTTTCCGGCTCAACAGATGGTCGGCTCCCGAAAGCGATATGAAGCTCTTGGGATGTTTTGCGGCGACGAAAATACGGGTGGCGTTGTCGATTCCGACAATGTCGTCAGTCGGCGAATGCAGGATCAATAGCGCCTTTCGCAACTCTGCAACCTTTTCCATCAGGTTGTGTTCGGCGATATCGTCGAGGAATTCCCGTTTGATATGGAATGGGCGGCCGGCGAGGGAGACCTCGACCGAGCCGTGTGCGCGGATGTCTGCGAGGCGATCGGCGAACAGATGCGTGACGTGGGCCGGATCGGAGGGCGCTGCGATCGTCGCCACCGCTTTCGCTTCGGGAATCCTGGCCGCTGCCGCGAGGATTGCCGCGCCGCCAAGGCTATGGCCGATCAGGATAGCCGGCGCCGTGCGGGTCCGGCGCAAATGATCGGCCGCCAGAACGATATCGGTGACGTTGGAGGAAAACGTGCTGTTGGCGAATTCTCCTTCGCTGGCGCCAAGTCCGGTGAAATCGAATCGCAGGACCGCTATTCCATGCGTCGTCAGTGCCGCAGCGATGCGCCTTGCCGCGAGCACGTCCTTGCCGCAGGTGAAGCAATGCGCGAACAGCGCGTAGGCTGCCGGTTCGCCGTTGGGCAGATCCAGTGCGGCTGCAAGTTCGGAACCGTCCGACCCGGAAAATTGCAAACGCTCGTTGGGCACGCTGGTCCTCCTTGTCGGGCTTTTTGGCTCACAATGGTCGCCATGCAGCCTATGTGGCCGCGAGGAGCTTGCCCGGCGCGTCACTCCCAAAAGAGCGAGTGTCCGGGCCCGTCGGTATTTCGTATCTTAGCAAATGCAAAGATAACCCGTTTATTATGTAAATACTTGTCGTGCCGGGGAAATCTGCAAACGAAAATGGGCTACGCATCCACGCGGCCTGAGCGGCGTGAACAGCGTCGGTTGCAGTCCTGGGTCCTCCTGCGCAAAAAACAACGAAAATCCCCCGATTGCCCGGTGCGGGTGCTCATCTTTTGTGCATTGGTGGGCCATGGTTTCTTGCGTCGCAGCAAGAAAATTGCGACTGAAAGGTCCGGACTTTCAGGAGCAGGGTATGTCCAGTCTGACGATGCCGTTACCTCGCGTTAGCCAGCCAGAGTCTGACGCCGCCGCGCTCGATGCGCGGCTGCGCGACGACATCCGGCTGCTCGGACGCATTCTCGGCGATACCGTGCGCGATCAGGAAGGAGAAGCCGTGTTCGATCTGGTCGAACGCATCCGCCAGACCTCGATCCGCTTTCATCGTGACGACGACAAGCCGGCGCGTCGCGAACTGGAGACCATCCTCGACGGCATGTCGACGGACGAGACCGTGCTTGTCGTCCGCGCCTTCAGCTATTTCTCGCATCTTGCCAACATCGCCGAGGATCAGAACAACATCCGCCAGATGCGTAGCCAGACGCTCGCGGACGGGGTTCGGCACGAGGGCAGGCTGGCGCATACGCTGGCCTGCGCGCGCGAGGCTGGGTTCAGCGGCGCCGAATTGCGGGAGTTCTTCGACGGCGCGCTGGTCAGCCCGGTGCTGACCGCCCACCCGACCGAGGTTCGTCGCAAGAGCACCATCGACCGCGAGATGGAGGTCGCGGCGTTACTCGACCGGCGCGAGCGGATGCAGCTCACCCCTGGGGAATTCGAGGCCAGCGAGGAACAGTTGCGCCGCGCGGTGCTGACGCTGTGGCAAACCAATCTGTTGCGACGGACCAAGCTCACGGTGCTCGACGAGGTCGCCAACGGGCTTTCGTTCTACGACTACACTTTCCTGCGCGAGGTGCCACGATTGCATTGCGTGCTGGAAGACCGCTTGCAGGACGCTTCCGGCGAAGACGCCTCGGGCGAAATGGCGTCGTTCCTGCGGATCGGAAGCTGGATCGGCGGCGACCGCGACGGCAATCCGTTCGTGACGGCGGATGTGATGCGCGGCACCCTGCGGATGCAAGCCTCGCGGATCCTGCGCTACTACCTTGACGAGCTGCACGAACTCGGCCGCGAACTGTCGCTGGCCGCCGATCTCACAGGTATCTCCCCCGAACTGCGCGCTCTCGCCGAACGATCGGCCGACACCTCGCCCCATCGCCGCGGCGAGCCTTACCGCCTCGCGATATCAGGCATCTACGCGCGGCTGTCGGCCACGGCCGTGAAGCTAAAGGCGGACACGCTGCGCCCGCGATACGGCAATTCCCCGCCCTATGAGAGCGCCGCCGAATTCAGCACCGATCTCGATGTTCTCCATCGCTCGCTGACCCAGAATAAATCCGAGGTGATCGCGCGGGGGCGCCTGCGCCATCTGCGCCGCGCGGCCGACTGCTTCGGTTTTCATCTGGCCTGTCTCGACCTGCGGCAGAACTCCACCGTTCACGAGCGCACCATCGCTGAACTGGTTGACGCCGCTGCGCCAGGCACCTCCTATCTGGACCTGGATGAGGAGGCGCGGATCGTCGTGCTGTTGCGGGAACTGCGCAGCGCGCGACCGCTGACGTCCCCCTTCATCACATACAGCGAGGAGACACGAAGCGAACTCGCGGTGTTCCATGCCGCGGCGGAGGCGCACGAAATGTTCGGTCCCGCCGCGATCCCTCAATGCATCATCTCGATGAGCGAAGGTGTTTCCGACCTGCTCGAGGTCGCATTGCTGCTCAAGGAAGCCGATCTCATCGACCCTACCGGCCACAGCGCCATCAACATCGTGCCGCTGTTTGAGACCATCGAGGCTCTGCAGGCCTGCGCCGGCATCATGGACCGGCTGCTGTCGCTTCCGGAATATCGGGCGCTGGTGGACAGTCGCGGAGGCCTGCAGGAGGTGATGCTCGGCTATTCCGACAGCAACAAGGACGGCGGCTTTGTCACGTCCGGTTGGGAGCTTTACAAAGCCGAGATCGGCCTCGTCGAAGTATTCGAGCGCCACCATGTGCGGTTGCGCCTGTTTCACGGTCGCGGCGGTTCGGTCGGGCGCGGCGGTGGCCCGAGCTACGATGCCATCCTCGCCCAGCCCGGCGGCGCCGTGAACGGCCAGATCAGGATCACCGAACAGGGCGAAATCATCTCCAGCAAATATTCCAACGCCGAGGTCGGCCGCAACAATCTGGAAATCCTTGCTGCCGCGACGCTGGAGGCGAGCCTGTTGCAGCCGCGGCAGAGCGCGCCGAGCCTTGAATATCTGGACGCCATGGAGTCGCTCTCGTCACGCGCCTTCGCGGCCTATCGCAATCTCGTCTACGAGACGCCAGGTTTTGAGGACTATTTCTGGGCCTCCACCGTCATCAACGAGATCTCGACCTTGAACATCGGCAGCCGGCCGGCCTCGCGCAAGAAGACGCGCAGGATCGAGGACCTCCGGGCAATCCCGTGGGTATTCAGCTGGGCGCAATGTAGGCTGATGCTGCCGGGCTGGTACGGGTTCGGCAGCGCGGTGGAATCCTGGATAGCGGATCATCCCGACAAGGGCATGGCGTTTTTGCAGGAGCTTTATCGCGAGTGGCCATTCTTCCGCATGCTTCTTTCCAACATGGATATGGTGCTCGCGAAAAGCTCGATCGCGATCGCGTCGCGCTATGCCGATCTGGTGCCTGATGCGACGCTGCGCGCGACCATCTTCGGACGCATTCGCCGCGAGTGGCATCTCACCATCGACATGCTGCTCATCATCATGGGGCAGGAGCGGCTGCTCGCCGGCAATCCGCTGCTTGAACGTTCGATCCGCAACCGCTTTCCCTATCTCGACCCGCTCAACCATGTGCAGGTTGAATTGTTGAAAGACCATCGCGCGCAGAGCAGCGACGAGCAGGTGCTGCGCGCCATCCAGCTCACCATCAACGGAATTTCCGCGGGCCTGCGCAATAGCGGTTAAGCCATGATCGCTCCGTTTCGCGAGGGTTCGTCAATGTCCGACCATCCGACCCTGGCTTCGCTCGCCGCCGATCTCGCGGCGGGGCGCACCTCGGCGCGCAAGCTCGTCGATGACTGCCTTGCGAAAATCGCCGACAAAGCGGGCGAGGGCGCGCGGGTGTTCATCCATGTCGATGCGGAGGACGCGATTGCCGCCGCCGAGGCCATGGACAGATTGCGCGAGATCAACGCCGCGCCGTCACCGTTCGCCGGCATTCCGGTTTCGATCAAGGACCTGTTCGACATCAAGGGGCAGGTGTCGCGCGCCGGCTCCCGTACGCTCGACGATAGACCACCGGCAGCGAGCGATGCCCCGGTCGTGGCGCGCCTGCGCCGCGCTGGGTTCGTGGTGATCGGGCGCACCAACATGACCGAATTCGCCTATTCGGGACTCGGCATCAATCCGCATTACGGCACGCCGAAAAATCCCTGGCGGCGCGACGTCGGCCACGTGCCGGGCGGATCGTCGTCGGGCGCGGCGGTGTCGGTCACGGACGGCATGGCGCATGGCGCACTCGGCACCGACACCGGCGGCTCGTGCCGGATTCCGGCGGCCTATTGCGGCATCGTGGGCTACAAGCCGACCGCGCGCCGGATTCCGCTCGAGGGCGGGCTTCCGCTGTCGGTCACGCTGGACAGCTACGGGCCGATCGCGCGCTCGGTCGGCTGCTGCGCGGTGATGGATGCGGTGCTGGCGAATGAAGCGATCGTGCCGGTTGCGCCGCGCCCGGCAAAAGGCCTGCGTCTCGCGGTGCCGACAACGGTGATGCTGGACGATTTGGACAGCGCGGTCGCCCGCGCGTTCGAGCGCGCGCTGGATCGGCTGGCCGGCGCTGGCGTCTTAATCGAACGCATGGCCGTCCCCGAATTCGCCGATATCGCATCGCTGAATGTCGGCGGCGGATTTTCGGCGGCGGAAAGCTGGGCCTGGCACCGCGCGCTGATCGCAAAAAAGGCGGACCTTTACGATCCCCGCGTCATCAGCCGCATCCGGCGCGGCGAAAGCCTCAGCGCCGCCGATTATGTCGATCTCCTCGCCATGCGCCGCGCGATCATTACAGGCTTCGAGCGCCGCGTCGCGCCATATGATGCGCTGGTCGCGCCGACGGTGGCGATGACGCCGCCGGTGATCGCCGATCTTGCTGGGGATGCGGCCTACACGAGAGCCAACATGCTGTCGCTGCGCAACTGCGCGCTGATCAACACCGTCGATGGCTGCGCGATCTCGCTTCCCTGTCATCGCGAGGGCGAGGCGCCGGTGGGCTTGATGCTGGCCGCGGCCGGCGGCTCGGATCGCCGGATTTTCGAGATCGCGGCGAGTATCGAACCGATGATCCGCGCTTAAGAGCATAATCCCAAAAAGGCCTGCGCGCGCGCCCCTCGACTTGATTCGGGAGTCGATTTTCGATGAGATCATGCTCGATCAAAAAGTAAGGCAATAGTCTGATCACCGAAAATGGATCTCTGAAACCGTTCTCGCGTGATCCGGAACCATTGCAAGCGTCGGAGGTTAGTAGGGGTTTCCACATTTGCACAACGGGGAGGTGCGATGAGGAGCGCGGGACAACAATACGGCATTCGGCGCATTCTTTGCGTCTTTCCCCGCTATACGTCGTCGTTCGGCACGTTTGAGCATGCCTATCCCCTGACCGCCGGCGTGCAGGCCTTCATGCCGCCGCAGGGACTTCTGCTGATCGCAGCCTATCTGCCTGCCGACTGGAAAGTCCGTTTCATCGACGAGAACATTCGCGCAGCCACGGACGAGGATTTCGAATGGGCCGAAGCCGTGCTGGTCAGCGGCATGCACATCCAGCGCCAGCAGATGAACGATATCTGCCGCCGCGCTCACGCTTTCGATCTGCCGGTCGTGCTCGGCGGCCCCTCGGTCAGCGCATGCCCCGACTACTATCCGTCGTTTGATTATCTTCACGTCGGTGAACTCGGCGATGCCACCGACGAATTGATCCGACGCCTGGCGCGTGATCCGTCGCGGCCGGATCACCAGCTTGTGCTCAAGACCGCCGACCGGCTGGCCATGGACAAGTTTCCGATCCCCGCTTACGAACTGGCCGATATCAAACATTATTTCCTTGGCAGCATCCAGTATTCCAGCGGCTGTCCTTATCAGTGCGAGTTCTGCGACATTCCCGGTCTTTACGGCCGCAATCCGCGTCTCAAAACTCCCGAACAGATCACCCGCGAGCTCGACAAGCTGCTGGAGTGCGGCATCAGCGGCTCGGTCTATTTCGTCGACGACAATTTCATCGGCAACCGCAAGGCCGCGCTGGACCTTTTGCCGCACCTGATCGCATGGCAAAAGAAGACCGGCTATGTGCTGCGCTTCTCCTGCGAGGCGACGCTGAATATCGCCAAGCGTCCGGAGATCCTGTCACAAATGCGCGAAGCTTTCTTCGCGACCATCTTCTGCGGAATCGAGACGCCGGATCCGGTGGCGCTGAAAGCGATGCACAAGGATCACAACATGATGGTCCCCATCATGGAAGCGATCAGGACGCTGAACGAGTACGGCATGGAGGTGGTGTCCGGGATCATCCTCGGGCTCGATACCGACAAGCCCGAGACCGGGCAGCACCTGCTCGATTTCATCGACCAGTCGCAGATACCGCTCCTGACGATCAATCTCCTGCAGGCACTGCCGAAGACGCCGCTGTGGGATCGCCTCGCGCGCGAGAATCGGCTGATCGAGGATGAGGGCCGCGATTCCAACGTCGATTTCCGCCTGCCTTACGACCACGTCGTGGAAACCTGGCGCGACTGCATGGGCCGCGCCTATCAACCCGAGAAAGTTCTGGAACGCTACGAGTACCAGATCCGAAAAACCTATCCGAAGCGGGTCCAACCGCGGACGCCCCAGCAGAGGTCATGGCGGAATATCAAGCTAGGCCTGACCATGCTGCGCAACATCTTCTGGAGGGTCGGGGTGCGCGGCGACTACAAGCGTATATTCTGGAAATTCGCGCTGCGCCGGCTGGCGCGTGGCGAGATCGAGTATCTCATCAGCTCGATCCTGGTCGCCCATCACCTCATCGTGTTCGCGCGCTCCGCCTCGCGCGGTAAAACCAACGCCTCCTATTATTCGCTGAAGTTGCGGGAAGCCTCTGTTCCCGCGGAATAGACCAGGATTACAGTGGGCGGCCCCGGACGGGATGCACCCGGCGGAAGGGCCCATGCGGCGATTGCCCTTGCTTGTAGTCCACCCGGGAAACCGCTAAACCTTGCGCCGAAATTTATGCGTGCGGTCAAGGGTTAAAGCGAGCAGCCAGCCGGATTTTCGGGCTCGCTCCAATATCAAGTTCACTCCGCTGGACCATGATGCCAAGACAGGGACAAGCGCATGCTTGAGCGAAACCGTGATGCTGCCGATGTGACCGCTCCGGCTGCGCGGTCGCACAGCATCGCCTTCGGACTCGAGCGGATCGGCCTGATTGGGGTCCGCGCGCCGATTCTGTCCTGCATCATTCTGCTCGCCTTGGTCATCGGCGCGGTGTTCGGAATCCAGCGTATCAAGATCGACGATTCGCTCAGCCAGTTGTTCCGCTCCGACACCCGGGAGTTTCGTCAATACGAGGAAGTGACCAAGCGCTTCCCGTCGACGGAGTTCGACGTGCTGGTCGTGGTTGAAGGCAAGACGCTGCTCGAACGCGATAATCTTGAAAAGCTGCGCGATATGGTCACCGACCTGCAACTGGTCGACGGCGTCCGCGGTCTGATCTCGCTGTTCTCGGCGCGCCAGGCGCCCGAACCCGGTAAGCTGCCGGCGGCGCTGTTTCCGCCCGAATTGCCGCAGGGCGCCGACTACGACAAATTCATCGAAACCGTGAAATCCAATGAGATCATTCGCGGCAAACTGCTGTCCGAGGACGGCACGCTGGCGCTGGTCGTGCTGTCGCTGCAGCCTTCGATCGTCGAAAGCAGCGGGCTGAGCACCACCATCGGCCAGATCCGCCAGGTGATGAACGACGATCTCGCTGGTACCAAACTCACCAGAGAGCTTTCCGGCGTGCCGGTCATGCAGCTCGAAATCCGCAACGCGGTGGAGCGCGACGGGATCATCTACAACGTCGCTGGCATTCTGGCGGGTTGCCTGATCGCCATCCTGTTCTTCCGCAAGGTATCCTTCATGGTCGTCGCGGCGTTTCCGCCGCTGCTTGCAATTCTGCTGGCGCTCGGGGTGCTGGGCTGGGCCAATTTCAGCCTCAACATGTTCCTCAACGTGATGACGCCGCTCATCATGGTCATCAGCTTTTCCGATTCGATGCAGTTGACGTTCGCGGCGCGCGACCGCCTGATCGCCGGCGAAGACAAGTATTCCGCCTTCCGAAACGCGGTCCTCGTGGTCGGTCCGGCCTGCGTGCTGACCCATGCGACCGCGGGAATTTCCTTTATCGCCTTGCAGTTCTCGAACTCGGACCTGATTCGCAGTTTCGGCGAGGCCGGTTTGCTGGCGACGATCATCGCGCTGCTCGCGGTGCTGTTGCTGGTGCCGGTGTTCGGGGTCCTGCTGGTGCGGGACGAACGACGTTTCGCGGAGAAGTTCAAAAAGGCTGATTGGGGCGTGCAGGCGCTGCGCCGCTTCTGCGCCTGGATCGCGGTGCGAATGGTGGGCCATCCCGGCTTCTTCAGCCTGCTTGCCCTGCTGGTGGTTGGCGGGCTGGCGGTGTTCTACGCCAACCTCGAACCGCGCTACCGGCTCGCTGATCAGGTCCCCGACAAGCAGCAGGCGGTGGCGGCGAGCGGCCGTCTTGATGCGAAGCTTACCGGCGCCAACCCGATCGATGTCCTGATCGAATTCCCCAAGGACGAGACGCTGTATTCGCCGCAGACGCTTGCCGTAATCGCAGAGGTTCACAAGCTGGTCGAGGAGCAGGCCGGCGTCGGCAACGTCTGGTCGCTGGAAACCCTGCGCCGCTGGCTTGCGGAGAAAGCCCACACCGACGACGTGGCGACGCTCAAGGAATATGTCGACCTTCTCCCCAAGCATCTGGTGCGCCGCTTTATTTCTAAAGACCAGAGGGCGGTCGTGGTGTCCGGCCGCGTGCCCGACCGCGATTCGAGCCAGATTCTGCCGGTGGTGGACAAGCTCGACCACGCCATGGACGCGGTCAGACACGCGCATCCCGGTTATGAAATTGCGGTCACCGGCCTGTCTGCCATCGCCGCGCGCAACAGCGCGAGCATGATCGAGAAGCTCAACCACGGTCTGACGATCGAGTTTGTGCTGGTCGCGGTGTTTATCGGGCTCGCGTTCCGGTCGGTGGTCGTGATGTTCGCCTGCATCCTGCCGGGGATTTTTCCGGTCGTGCTATCCGGCACGGTGCTGTGGGCGCTCGGGGAGGGGCTGCAGTTCGCGAGCGTGGTGGCGCTCACGGTTTCATTCGGCCTCGGGCTCAGCGCGACGATCCACTTCCTCAATCGCCTGCGATCCGAGAGCAAGCCGGGCGTCAGTGCGGGGGAGGCGGTCGAGCGCGCGACGGTGCTGATGGGACCGGCGCTGATCCTGACCACGGTGGTGCTGGCGTGTGGCCTGGTGGTGACGGTGTTCTCCGATCTGCCGTCGCTGCGACTGTTCGGCTGGCTCAGCGCCTTCGCCATGGTCGCAGCCCTGGTCGCGGACTTCCTGATCCTGCGGCCGACGGCGATGTGGCTGATCACCTTTGCCGAGCGGCTGCGCGGGGGCGGTGGTCAGGCGAACCCGACGACGAAATAAGCGGTATCGGCAGCCGCGTAAGCGGGATGCGGCGGAAAACCGCTTCCCCGCGGCTTTTCCTCATCCCGCTCCGACGTAACGTTTAATGGTCAGTTCCGCGCCATGGTGATGGAAACGTTCCTGACTTCGCCCTTTGACGTGATCGATACCGATTGCCGGTTGCCGCGGGTGCGCGCCGTTAGGTTGGCGGCGAAGCCGGGAGCTTCGACGAACACCTCAATCTCGCCGCCGCTGACACGGCCGTGCACGGAGCCGAACAGATTGCGGCTGGCTTCGCTCCAGTTCCCGGTCAGTCGGGTGCCTTCGCTGACCACGTCGCTGGAGAGATCGAACTGGTAGCTGTCGCTGGCGCAACGCAGGCTTTGTTTCAAGGCTCTGTCCGCGCGATCCACTCTGTAGGACGCCTTGCAGCGAATGTTTTCTTTCGATCCGTCAGCCAGCGTCACTGTGCCTTTGCCCGACCAGTTCCCTGCGAAGCCGGCAAAGGGAGCGCTCTGGGCGAAGCTCGCCGATGCGGACAGGGTGAGGCCTGCAATAAGGCCGGCTGCAATCGTCGACTTCCGGATCAGCCTGGAGGCGAACAGTTTCATATTCGGTTTCCATAAAAAGGTGCTCGGCCCATGACCTCGTGTCATGACCTCTTGCCGCGCCAAAGTTCTAGGTGTCGCCTTGGCGCGCGATGTTCAAGCGCGGTAGCATAGCCGATGTTCTGCCGGTTATCTGCATCGATGGCGGCCGCGCGGCCCGATATTCGCAGATATGAGCCCTCACAGGAGGACGCCATGGCGGATTGGCCGCATGAATATGTGGTCGATTCTCTGGTTGTACTTTAGTCGATATATTTCAGCGTGTTAGATATGGTTATCTGAAAAGCTGTGGGGCAGGTTGCGGTAACGCGCCGCCGCCGCAAATTTAGCCGCATTTCACAGTGCTTTTGAAATCGCGCATATGTCGGGCCGCGACCGGCGTATGTCGTGTCCGATTGATGGAGTAGCCGCATGCGCCCTTGCGATCTTTTCTAGTATGGGTATCGATACGGGCGAACTCTCCGCCGTTTGAAAGACCGGTCATCTGGATACGCCCGGGCGTGTACAGGATCGAATTTTCTGCCGTTGTAATGAAGGAATACGATGTCTAAAATTTTTCTGTCATTCGCTCTGTTGACATTCGGCTCGACCGTAACGATGGCACAGTCCCAGCACGGGGGGACCGAAGCGGAACAGCGCGCTTGCTCTCGGGACGTCAGTCGTTTCTGCCGCAAGGTGATGGATCAGGGCGATTTCACCGTCCTGGCCTGTCTGCAGGAGAACCGTCCGAAGCTGACGAAGGCATGCAACCAAGTTCTGCTGAACCACGGCCAGTAAAGCGCTCCGGAAAGCAGACAACTCGTTTCCGGCCGCCGGCGGCGCTGATGGGTTATGGCTAAAAGGCGAAAGATAGCATTGGTTTAGCTGGCGGTTTCCCCTATATGGGTTCGCGAGCAATCCCGCCTGTCCGGTTTTCTGGAATTGGCGGGAGACCAATTTGCAATCCAGATCAGCGTAGCCAGTCCCGATGCCTGCCGCGAACCAGTTGCGATCCGGAAAGACCCACCGCGACGAGAATTTTCCTGTCGCGTCGTGGATCATTCACCCGCGTCACCGGGCGCTCATTCTCGCCTTCTACAATTTCGTGCGGACCGCGGACGACATCGCCGATCACGCCGAACTCTGCGAAAAGGACAAACTCGCCTGGCTCGATCTGTTCGAGAGCGAACTCCTGGGGCAGGGGGACACGCAGCCTGAAGCCGTCAATCTTCGCAATGCGCTGGCGCAACGTGCGATGCCGCCGCGCCACGCGATCGACGTGCTGAAGGCGTTCCGGATGGATGTCACAAAGCTGCGCTATGAGACCTGGGACGACGTGATCGACTATTGCCGTTATTCGGCGATGCCGGTCGGACGGTTCATGCTCGACGTCCACGGCGAGAGCACGTCGACCTGGGCCGCGTCCGATGCGCTGTGCGCCGGGCTGCAGATCAACAACCATCTTCAGGACTGCGGCAAGGACTACAGGAATCTGAACCGCGTCTACCTGCCGCGCGATGCGCTGGCCGCGTCCGGCGCGTCGGTCGAGATGCTCGGCGGCGACAAGGCAACGCCCGCGCTTTTGCAATGCCTGCACGCCCTGGCCGCGCGAACCGAAGCGCTGCTCCATGAGGGGCGGCCGCTCGCGGCGGAAATCAAGGATATCCGGCTCGGGCTTGAAGTCGGGGTCATCCAGATGTTCGCCGACCGGATCGTGGCCCTGTTGAAGGTGCGCGACCCCTTGAGCGAGACGGTTCATCTGAAGCCGTTGCAATTGCTTGGCTATAGTGTCGCCGGAATCACCGCGGAGATGCTTCGGCGCTCGGTCCGGCGGCGCCCGACCCCGGCGGCTGGCGCATGACGATCGAAACGACAGCCGATGCAAGTTCCGGGGCGACTGCGGCCAGCAGCTCGTTCTACGCGGCGATGCGCATCCTGCCGCGCGCGCAACGCGAAGCCATGTTCCAGATCTACACGTTCTGCCGCTATGTCGACGACATCGCCGATTCCGATAGCCCACGGCCGGAACGGCGGGCCGCGCTCCAACAATGGCGCGACGACATCGACGCGCTCTATCAAGGGCATGCGCCGGAGCGGTTGCGCGACTATGCGGCCTCCGTCAGCGCATTCGAGCTGCGGCGCGAGGATTTTCTCGCCGTCATCGACGGCATGGAAATGGATGTGCTCGCGGATATCCGCGCGCCTGACGAGGCCACGCTCGACCTGTATTGCGATCGGGTCGCGAGCGCGGTCGGCCGGCTATCGGTCCGAGTGTTCGGGCTTCCCGAGCAGGACGGCGTTTTGCTCTCGCATCATCTCGGCCGCGCGCTGCAACTGACCAATATCCTGCGCGATGTCGATGAGGATGCGGCGCTGGGGCGGCTGTACCTGCCGCGGGAGGGCCTGCTCGACGGCGGCATCGACAGTTGCGATCCGGCGGCCGTGATTTCAAATCCGGCGTTGCCGGAGGTCTGCGCGCCGCTGGTGACGCGGGCGCGGGCGCATTTCGTCGAAGCGGACGAGATCATGAATCGCAACCCGCGCCGGGCCGTGCGCGCGCCCCGCATCATGTCGAGATATTATCACGCCATTCTGGAGCTGCTTGAGCATCGCGGTTTTCAGCTTCCGCGCTCGCCGGTTCACCTGAGCCAGGCGGCGAAGATCGCTATCGTCCTCCGGTATGCGTTGATCTGATGCAAAGGACCGTTCACATCATCGGCGCCGGCATTTCCGGTCTTTCGGCAGCCGTGCGTTTGGCTGACGCCGGCTGTCTGGTTCGCGTGCATGAGGCAACGCAACAGGTCGGCGGGCGTTGCCGCTCCTATTTCGACGGCGCGACCAATCTCACGATCGATAACGGTAACCATCTGGTTCTGTCCGGCAATCGGAGCGTGCTGGCCTATGCGCGCAGGATCGGCACTGAAGCCGGCTTGCAGGGGCCGCCGAAGGCTGAATTCGAGTTTATCGATCTTGGCGTCAATAAGCGTTGGAAGCTGCGGATCAACGACGGGCGGGTGCCGTTCTGGGTGTTCGATCCCGCCCGTCGGGTGCCCGACACCTCACCCGCCGATTACTTTGCGCTTGCGCCGCTGGCCTGGGCTAATAGCCGCACCCGCGTCGGCGACGTCATCAAATGCGAGGGCGTGCTTTACAGGCGGCTGGTGCTGCCGCTGCTGCTTGCGGCGCTCAATATCGAGCCGCCCAACGGATCGGCCGGTCTCGCCGGGGCAATCGTTCGCGAAACCTTGCTGGCGGGTGGTCAGGCGTGCCGTCCGCTCATCGCGCGCGACGGGCTGAGCCGGGTGCTGATCGAGCCAGCGGTCGATTACATTCGCGCCAGGGGCGGCAGCGTCGACGTCGGCCATGAAGTGCGGCAGTTCACCCTGGCGAACGGTCAGGTCACCGCGCTCGCGCTTGGCGATCAGACCGTCGCGCTTGGCCCGGATGATGCCGTCGTCATGGCGGTGCCGCCGCGGTCCGCGGCCGCGCTGCTGCCCGGCGTGAGCGTACCGACGAAATTCCGCGCTATCGTCAACGCGCACTTCCGCTTCGTTCCGCCGTCACATCTTCCACCGATGACCGGCGTCGTGAATGGCCTGATCGAATGGCTGTTCGCGTTTCCGGACCGCCTCTCGATTACGATCAGCGGTGGCGACCGGCTGGTGGACATGCCGCGCGAGGACCTGGCGCGGGCGATCTGGAAGGACATCTGCGCGGTCGCCGGCATCGAAGCCGCGATGCCGGCCTGGCAGATCGTGCGCGAGCGCCGCGCCACGTTCGAGGCTTCGCCCGAGCAGAATGCGCTGCGTCCGGGAACGCAGACGGAGTGGAAAAATCTGTTTCTTGCCGGTGACTGGACTGATACGGGGTTGCCCGCCACCATCGAGGGGGCGGTCCGTTCCGGAAACCGCGCCGCCGATCACGTCCTGAAAAACCATGGACCCTGAGACATCAGCCGCCATGAACTCCGTGAACGCCACAGCCGCGCCGATCGACGATGCCGCACTCGGGAGCAGCATCGGCGCCGCCACGCGCGGTCTCCTCGATCTCAGGCAGGCGGACGGTCATTTCGTGTTCGAGCTTGAGGCCGACGCGACCATCCCGTCCGAATACGTTTTGCTGCGGCACTATCTCGGCGAGCCGGTCGATGCGGCGCTGGAAGCCAAGATCGCGGTCTACCTCCGCCGCATTCAGGGCGCGCACGGCGGCTGGCCGCTGGTGCATGACGGTCCGTTCGACATGAGCGCCAGCGTGAAAGCCTACTTCGCCCTGAAGATGATCGGCGATTCCGTCGATGCGCCGCACATGGCGCGCGCGCGGGAAGCAATCCTGTCACGTGGCGGTGCGGCCAACGTGAACGTCTTCACGCGCTTCCTGCTGTCGTTGTTCGGCGTGCTGACATGGCGCAGCGTTCCGGTGCTGCCGGTCGAGATCATGCTGCTGCCGATGTGGTCGCCGTTCCATCTCAACAAGATTTCCTACTGGGCGCGCACCACTATGGTGCCGCTGATGGTGCTGGCGGCGCTGAAGCCGCGCGCGCGCAATCCGCGCGGCGTTGGTATCCGCGAACTGTTTCTTCAGGATCCGGCCACGGTCGGAATGCCGAAGAGGGCTCCGCATCAGAACCCGGCCTGGTTTGCGCTGTTCAGCAGCATCGACTGGATCTTGCGGACGATCGAGCCGCTGTTTCCCAGGCGGCTCCGCGCGCGCGCGATGGACAAGGCGATCGCCTTCGTCGAGGAGCGCCTCAACGGCGAGGACGGACTCGGCGCGATCTTCCCGCCGATGGTCAACACGGTGATGATGTATGATGCGTTGGGGTTTCCGCCCGAGCATCCGCCGCGCGCGATAACGCGGCGCGGAATCGACAAGCTTCTGGTGATCGGCGAGGAGGAAGCCTACTGCCAGCCCTGCGTGTCGCCGATCTGGGATACTGCGCTTGCCGCTCACGCGCTGCTCGAAGCGAGCGGGCCGGACTCGCTGGCCAGTGCCGGCAAGGCTCTCGACTGGCTGCTGCCGAAGCAGGAACTCGATCTCAAGGGCGACTGGGCCGTGAAACGTCCGGACGTTCGGCCTGGCGGCTGGGCGTTCCAGTACGCCAACGCCCACTATCCCGATCTCGACGACACGGCGGTCGTGGTCATGGCAATGGATCGGGCGCGCCGCAACGACCAGAGCGACAAATACGACGAGGCGATCGCGCGCGGCCGCGAGTGGATCGAGGGCATGCAGAGCCGGGACGGCGGTTTCGCGGCGTTCGATGCCGACAACCTCGAATACTATCTCAACAACATTCCGTTCTCCGACCATGCGGCGCTGCTCGATCCGCCCACCGAGGACGTCACCGCGCGATGCGTCTCGATGCTGGCGCAGCTCGGCGAGACCGTTCAGGGCAGCCCGGTCATGGCGGCCGGGGTCGACTATCTGCGCCGGACCCAGCTCAAGGAGGGATCCTGGTACGGCCGGTGGGGCCTGAATTACATCTACGGCACCTGGTCGGCGCTCTGCGCGCTCAATGCCGCCGGCGTCGATCGCGAGGACCCTGCAATACGCAAGGCGGTGGACTGGCTGGTGTCGATCCAGAACGCCGATGGCGGCTGGGGCGAGGATGCCGTCAGCTACCGGCTCGACTACAAGGGGTTCGAGAGCGCTCCGACCACGGCCTCGCAAACGGCCTGGGCACTGCTTGCCCTGATGGCCGCGGGAGAGGTCGAAAATCTGGCTGTGCAGAGGGGAATCAAGTACCTGATAGCCACACAGACCAAAAAAGGACTGTGGGACGAGCAGCGCTATACGGCCACGGGGTTCCCACGGGTATTTTACCTGCGGTATCATGGTTACTCCAGATTCTTCCCGCTCTGGGCGCTGGCGCGGTATCGGAATTTGAGAAGCACGAACAGCAAGGTGGTAGGGGTCGGGATGTGAATTTGGGGGCGGCGATCGACATAACCGCGGGTGATGGCTTTGACCCGCGGCCGGTATTGATTGTGACCGGTCTGGTTCAGGAGGCCCGCATCGCTGCGGGTCCTGGCATGACCGTCATTTGCAGCAGCAGCAATCCCCGGCAGTTGCGCACGCTTCTTGCGGGCTTTGATTCGTCCACGGTTCGGGGTGTCATAAGTTTCGGTGTCGCCGGCGGGCTCGATCCGTCCCTGGAGTCGGGAGATGTCGTGGTCGCCACGGACGTTGTGGATGGTGAGTCGCGCTGGCAGGCCGGCCTCGCGCTCAGTGAGGAACTGATTGATGGCTCTGGCCTCGGTGGTCAGAAAGTGGTCCGCGCCGGGCTTGCCGGCGTCGAGCAGGTCGTGGTGGGGCAGGCCGGCAAAGCGGCGCTTCATGCCGCGACCGGGGCGTCGGCCGTCGATATGGAAAGCCACATCGCTGCCGCCTATGCCACGGAAGCGGGGCTTCCTTTCGCCGCCTTGCGCGTGATCAGCGATCCGGCGACGCGCGCGCTACCGGCGATTGCCCGCAGCGCCATCAAGCCGAACGGCAACATCGACCTGAAGAAGGTGCTTGGCGGTCTTGCGCGAAATCCGCTGAGCCTGCGCGCGCTGGTGTCCACCGGAATCGACTTCAATCGCGCGCTGCGCTCGCTGCGAGGCTGCCGCGGCTTTCTGCTGGGCGGGGGTAGCCTCGTCCCGGCGGATATCTGATCGCGCCGCTAGAGCGTTTTCGGCCGAAGTAGGGGCCTGTTCGCGTGAGAAAACGTGTTGAATCAAAATCATAGAGCCAGCTTCTGATTCCATCAGAAGCGGCAAGGCTCTAGGCATGATCCCGAAAAGTGGAAACCATTTTCGGAAAAGATGATGCTCAAACAAAAAGATAAGCGAGGAGTCTAATTCAACGCAGTTGAAACAGACTCTATCGCGTTTTTAGCGAGGCACGTCCTCGGGCTTGACCCGCCTGTTTGCGCAAAGAAGCGCGTCAAATCAAAAACATAGAGCCAAGCCTTTAAATTCCATCAGAAGTGGAAAGGCTCTGATTCTGCATTTTTGTTTCTGAAAAAGATGATGGCGCCGGAGAGACGATCTCCAGCGCCATTGTCGTATCAGGCACCTGTGACGCGACACCTTTGACGCGTCGACCCCCGCAGGTCGTCGCGCTCAAGCTGCGGTGGAGGCCTTCTGCTCCTTGGCCGCTTGCTTGGCGGCGGTAGCCGCGGCCTCGTCCTTGCGGATCTCGGACAGCTTCTTCTGCACTTGTTCGGCAAAAATATACTGCGCCGGGCGCTGCTTGGAGAGGTCTATCTCGGGCGCCATCGGACCCGTGGTCCGGACGCCGCGCAGCGCCACCCACATCGTCTTGAGCGGATTGTTCAGCGCGGCGGTGGCCGCGGTCGGCTCATAACCGCAATGCGCCATGCAGTTGGCGCACTTTTCATACTTGCCGGTGCCGTAGGAGTCCCAATCGGTGGTCTCCATCAGCTCCTTGAATGTCTTGGTGTAGCCCTCGCCGAGCAGGTAGCAGGGCTTTTGCCAGCCGAAGATGTTGCGCGCGGGCATCCCCCACGGCGTGCAATGATATTCCTGATTGCCGGCCAGAAAGTCGAGGAACAGGCCGGAGTGCATGAAGTTCCACTTCTTGCCCTTGCCGAGCGCGAACACATCGCGGAACAGTTTCTTGGTCTTGGTCCGGTTCAGGAAGTGTTCCTGATCCGGCGCGCGCTCATAGGCATAGCCGGGCGAGATCGAAACGCCGACGCCGAGTTCCTCGCAGAAGTCGAGGAAGGCCGCGATGTCCTCGGCCGGATAGCCGTCGAACACCGTGCAGTTGACGTTGACGGTGAAGCCGCGCGCCTTTGCCGCCTTGATCGCGGAGACCGCGCGGTCGAACACGCCCGCCTGACACACCGACTTGTCGTGGTGTTCCTTCAGGCCATCGAGATGGACCGAAAAGAACAGGTAGGGCGAAGGCTCGAACAGATCGAGCTTCTTCTCCAAGAGCAGCGCGTTGGTGCAGAGCGAGACGAACTTCTTGCGCGCGACAAGTCCGCGCACGATCTCGCCGATCTCCTTGTGGATCAGCGGCTCGCCGCCGGGGATGGCGACCATCGGCGCCCCGCATTCCTCAGCCGCGTCCCAGCATTCCTGGGCGGTCATGCGGCGGTTGAGGATCGCATCGGGATAGTCGATCTTGCCGCATCCGGCGCAGGCGAGATTGCAGCGGAACAGCGGCTCGAGCATCAGCACGAGCGGATAGCGCTTGCGGCCCCTCAGCTTCTGCTTAATCAGATAACCGCCGATCTTCAGTTCCTTAAAAAATGGTATTGCCATCACAAGTGTTCTCTCTGGTGTTACCAGCTGAAATTTGAAGGGATCAGGCTGAGGTGAGTTCAGATGGAAGCCGGAATTCGATGTTTTCTTCGCGCCCCGGCAGCACCGAGACGGCCACCGGTGCTATGCGCCTCATGGCCTCGATGACGTCGTCGACAAGCACTTCCGGCGCCGATGCGCCCGCGGTGATGCCCACGGTTTTCGCGTCCTTCACCCACTCCGCGTTGAGTTCGCTTCCGTCGGAGATGAGATAACTTGCAACGCCGACTTCGGTGCCGATCTCGCGCAGCCGGTTCGAGTTCGAACTGTTGGTTGCTCCGACGACAAGGATGACATCCACCAGCTTGCTGAGATCTCTTACCGCAGATTGCCGGTTTTGTGTTGCATAGCAGATATCCCGTGTATCGGGACCCTGGATATCCGTAAAACGTCGCTGGAGCGCGAAAATGATGTCCCTGGTGTCGTCGACGCTGAGCGTCGTCTGCGTGATGTAGGCGACCGGCGTGTCGGCGGGCAAGGTCAGGGCCGCGACGTCGTCGACGTCCTGGACCAGAAAAACGGGACCGGGAACCTGCCCCATGGTTCCCTCGACCTCGGGATGGCCGGCGTGGCCGATCAGAATCAGGGTCCGTCCCTTGGACACGTAGCGCTTGCCCTGGTTGTGGACCTTGCTGACGAGCGGACAGGTCGCGTTGAGCACGGGCAGACCGCGCGTGGCGGCCTCTTCTTCCACGCTGCGCGCAACGCCGTGAGCACTGAATACGGTGACGGCTTTCGGCGGAACCTCGGACAGATCCTCGACGAAGATTGCGCCTTTGTTCTTGAGGCTCTCGACCACGTATTTGTTGTGTACGATCTCGTGGCGGACGTAGACGGGCGGCCCATACTTCTCCAGCGCGCGCTCCACGATGTCAATCGCGCGCACGACGCCTGCGCAGAACCCGCGCGGTTGTGCCAGAAGGATTTCAATTGGGCGAACGTCAGTCAATTTGCACCTTATGCATGATATCTAACTCCATATAGTCCGAACGTTTTCTTCTTAAAATCACATATGTCATCAAGAAAAGTCACAGGTGTTTAATCTCACGGGTGATCCGGGGAACTCGCCATGACTTGCGCAGCCTACAGAGGCAGGACGCCGCAAAGCTGCGGGAGTCAGCCGGCGCAACCGTGCCGAAATGCGCGCTTCAGGTATTATGATACAGGTCTTGGCCGGAACCCTCACCTGTTCGTCACTTTGTCATCCGCAAGGCGGCCTATAACAAGGCGCCCGGACATGAGGCATTCAAATCGTCTGGCAAACCATCCCCGATCAAAACTGTGGCCACTTTTCCGAGACAAGAGGGTACAAAACCACTAGATCAGGCAAAGAATCAGGCCGGGATTCCGTGCCTTTTACGTATAGCGGTAGCAGAAAGAAAGAATGTGCTGACAGGTATTGTTGTTTCAATCGTTAAAACTTGCACACGATTTGCTTGGGCTACTGCGTTGATTGCGATCGTGCTGGCGGCCGGAGCGGTTGTCTATACGGCGCGAAATTTTGAAATCAACACTGATATCAATAGGTTGATCTCACCAGATCTGGACTGGCGGAAGCGTGACATCGCTTTTGAGAAGGCGTTCGACCAGGAAAGGCTGATCCTTGCGGTCGTGGAGGCTCCGACTGCGGAGTTTGCCGGGGCCGCCGGCGCCATGCTGACGGCGAAGCTCGCCAGCGACCACAATCATTTCGAAGCCGTTCAGCAGCTCGGCGGCGGGCCGTTTTTTGAGCGAAACGGCCTGCTTTTTCTGCCGACCGACGAGGTCAGGCAGATCACCGGTCAATTCAGCGAGGCCGCGCCGCTTGTTGAGATCATGGCCGGCGACCCGAGCTTGCGCGGGCTGACGGGGGCGCTCGAAACGGCGCTTGTCGGCCTGAAGCGGGGTCAGTTCGCGCTGGACAGCACGGCGCGGCCGTTCTCCCTGATCTCCCAGAGCATTGAGGATGTCCTGACCAAGGGGAGTGGCTTTTTTTCCTGGCGGGAACTGGCCAGCGACAAGCCGCTGACCGATTCCGATAGGCGCGTGCTGATCCAGGTCAAGCCGTACCTCGATTTCAACGCGCTGGAACCCGGCAAGGACGCCACCGACGCGATCCGCCAGGCCGCCACTGATCTGGATATCGCCGGCAAGTTCGGCGCCCGCGTCCGCCTGACCGGGCCGGTTCCGATAGCCAACGAGGAATTCGCCACCGTGCAGGAGGGCGCGGTCGTCAACGGCATCGGCACGGTGCTGGTGGTGCTGGTGATTCTCTGGCTGGCGCTGCGCTCGCCAAAGATCATCTTCGCGGTGTTCGTGACGCTGTTCATCGGGCTCGCGATCACGACGGCGCTCGGCCTCATGATGGTGACATCGCTCAATCTTCTGTCGATCGCGTTCGCCGTTCTGTTTGTCGGGCTGGGCGTCGATTTCGGCATCCAGTACAGCGTCCGCTACCGCTCCGAACGCTTCAAGACCAACGATCTGCAAGCGGCGCTGCTGATAGCAGCGAAGCGTTCGGCGGTGCCGCTGTCGCTGGCGGCGATGGCGACCGCGGCGGGGTTCCTGTCGTTCCTGCCGACCGATTACAAGGGCGTTTCGGAACTCGGCAAGATCGCCGGCGTCGGCATGCTGGTCGCCTTTTTCGCAAGCATCACCGTGCTTCCGGCGTTGCTGCGTCTTCTGAATCCGCCTGGTGAAAAAGATCCGGTCGGCTACGCATTTCTGGCGCCGCTCGATCATTTCCTCGAAAAGCATCGCGTGGCGATCATCGTGGGTACGCTCGCAGTCGTGATTCTCGGATCACCCGCGCTCTACTTCCTGCGTTTCGATTTCAATCCGATTCACCTGAGGAGCGCAAAAGTCGAATCGATCGCAACGTACCTGGATTTGCGGAAAGATCCGGAGACCGGCGCGAACGCCATCAACGTGATGGTCAAGTCCGAGCAGGAAGCAAAGCAGGTCGAGGCCCGGCTCGCCAAGCTGCCGGAAGTCGCACGCACCAGGGGGCTCGACAGCTTTGTCCCCGCCGACCAGCCGGAGAAGCTCAAGCTGATCGCGCAGGGCGCCAAGGTTCTCGGTCCCGCGCTCAATCCGGATTCGCTCGACCCGCCGCCCTCCGATGAGGAGAATGTCAGCGCGCTGAAGGAGGCCGCCGACAGCCTGCGCAAGGCCGCCGGTGGCAATCAGGGGCCGGGCGCTGCGGCCGCGAAGCGACTGGCCGACGACCTCACCCGGTTGGCCGAGTCGAACGAGGCGACGCGCGAGAAGGTTCAGGCCATGTTCGTCGAACCGCTCAAGCTGATGTTCGAGCAGATTCGCGACTCATTGAAGGCTGAACCGATCAGCCTGAAATCCCTGCCGCCGGATTTCGTGAAGCTCTGGAAGAGCGACGGCGTCATGCGTGTCGAAGCGTTGCCGCGCGGCGATCCGGACAACAATGATACGCTGCGCAAGTTTGCCAGCGCCGTGCTCGCCGCCGAGCCGACCGCGATCGGCGGACCGGTATCGATTCTCAAATCCGGCGACACCATCGTAAAGGCATTTATCGAGGCGGGACTGTGGGCCCTGATCTCGATCAGCATTCTGCTCTGGCTGGCGTTGCGCCGAATCACCGACGTATTGCTGACGCTGGTGCCCTTGCTGGTCGCGGGGGCGGTGACGCTGGAGATCTGCGTCCTGATCGGGCTTCCGCTCAACTTCGCCAACATCGTCGCGCTGCCGTTGCTGCTCGGCGTCGGCGTGGCGTTCAAGATATACTACGTCACCGCCTGGCGTTCCGGCAGGACGAATCTGCTGCAATCGAGCCTGACACGGGCGATCTTCTTCAGCGCGCTGACCACCGCGACCGCGTTCGGCAGCCTGTGGCTGTCGAGCCATCCGGGTACGGCGAGCATGGGCAAGCTGCTGGCGCTGTCGCTCGTCACCACGCTCGCAGCAGTGCTGCTATTTCAGCCCGCCCTCATGGGCCGCCCCCGCAATGTCGGGAAGTAGACAGATATCGCCCACGGGATCATCCGGGGTCGCGGCGGTGGCTGTCTTCTGACCGGTGGTCTTTGCCTGTGCCTTCGGCGAGTTGGTCTTTGCCATGCCTGCTTTCGGTGCCGTGCCCGATTTTGCTGCGCCTTTGGCGGCAGCGTGGGCAGGGCTGGCGGCAGCGTGGGCGGGGCTGGCAGCAGCAGGATTGTTGGACGGACTGCTGGGAATCGGACCCGCTACGCGGGTCCATGTCTCGCCGCCGCACAGGATACCGAGCACGCAGCCTTCGATCTCGAGTTGATCCGGCGATGTCAGCTTGATCGAGGACTCATAGGTTTTGCCGTCCTTGGCATTATAGACCTGACCGTCCCACTCCTCCTTCTCGGGCTTCTTCTTTTTCATATCCAGAAGAATTGGCATTCCGAGCGTCGGGCGGCTCCTTTTCGAGGCGTCCGGATTGTTCTGATCGACGCCGCCGGGCTGTTTTTCCCAGGAGACGACTCCCCACATCGCGCCATTGCATTCGGCAACGCGAATATTGGCGACGCCGTCGGCAACGCGCCAGTCGCCGGTCGGATCGCTCGCTTTGGCCGACTCGAATCCCGCCGTCACCAGCGCCGCTGCGACGACAGAGGCAGTGGCGAGAATCCTGCAATAATTTAAAGTACGCATGGCATGTTCTGGACGCTGAAACATATCTTCAAGCCTGTGCTTAAGTGGGCCGGGGATGAGTCGAAAAGTCAAATTGTGGATTCATGCTTTTCAGTTGACGAAACCGCCATCAACCGAAGTATGTAGCGGATGCTATATCCAAATCTAGACGTTTCCGAGATGTTTGTGGAACGGCAGGCGCAACGCAGCGCGATGCATGTCCGCCATCTCAATGAACAGCTCGTCAGGGTTCTCAAGACCATCGGCTATGACGTCGGTTTCCAGAGCGGTCACGGTCAATATCTGGTGGATCGCGACGGCGCCCGCTACCTCGACTTACTCAGCGGATTTGGCGTTTTTGCGATTGGACGGAACCATCCCGTGCTGCGGGAGGCCCTGAAAAGCGTCCTCGACAGCGATTTGCCCAATCTCGTGCAGATGGACGTCTCGACGCTGGCCGGCGTTCTGGCCGAGCGGCTGCTTGCTCATGTTCCCTATCTGGACAAGGTCTTTTTTGCCAATTCGGGGGCGGAGAGCGTCGAGGCCGCGATCAAGTTCGCGCGCGTCGCCACGGGGCGGACCGGCATCGTTTACTGCGATCATGCCTATCACGGGCTGACCTACGGCGCGCTGTCCCTGACCGATGACAAGAATTTCCGCGGCGGATTCGAGCCGCTGTTGGCCGGCTGCACTGTCGTTCCCTTCAACGACCTCGCAGCGCTCGAGCAGGCGCTGTCGTCGCGGCAGATCGCAGCCTTCATCGTCGAACCGATTCAGGGCAAGGGCGTCAACATGCCCTCCGATGAATTCCTGCCGGGAGCAGCCGCGCTGTGTCGGAAATATGGCACGCTGTTGGTGGCGGATGAAGTTCAGACCGGCATCGGCCGCACCGGACGTTTTCTCGCCGTCGAGCACTGGAACGTCGAGCCCGACATGGTGCTGCTGGCCAAAGCCCTGTCCGGCGGCCATGTGCCGATCGGCGCGGTGCTGACCCGCAAGCATATCTTCGACAAGATTTTCAACCGCATGGATCGCGCCGTGGTGCACGGTTCGACCTTCGCCAAGAACGATCTCGCGATGGCGGCCGGCATCGCGACCCTTGAAGTGCTGAAGGCGGAGAAGCTGATCGAGAACGCGGCCAGGCGCGGCGAGGATTTGCGTCAGGCGCTGGACCGCATGGTGCCGGGTTACGAACTTCTCAAGGAGGTGCGTGGCAAGGGGTTGATGATCGGCATCGAGTTCGGGCCGCCGAAATCGCTGCGTCTGCGAGCGTCGTGGAATCTGCTGGAGACCGCCAACAAGGGGCTGTTCTGTCAGCTCATCACGGTGCCGCTGTTCAAGGATCACAAGATCCTCACCCAGGTCTCCGGTCACGGCAGCCATACGATCAAGCTGCTGCCACCGCTCATCATCAATGACGAAGACTGCAAGTGGATCGAGACCTCGTTCGACAGCGTCATCGCCGCAAGCCATCAGGTCCCCGGCGCGATCTGGTCGCTCGGCAAGACGCTGATGGACAACGCCGTCCGCAAGTCGGCCTGATGCTTAACCGGTCCCGTTCGCCTGCATCGCCTTCTCGAATTTGTCGCTGAATTCGGCAAGCTCGTCGGCGTTGAGGTCGCTCACCGCCCAGAAGTTCAGACCGTGGTCGCGCCAGCGGCGGATGTTGAAGCCCTGCACATCCTCGGTGCGCGCCGCGCTGTGTCCAGCATTCGGCGTCTGCGCGACGAACAGATTGATGACGTGCGCGCGCCGCTTGTAGACGACCGCGCCGATGGCTCGCCCATCGATATAGTCGAGCCGTCCACCGATCAGCGTGAAGCCAAGCGCCGTCAGGTCGATCACCGGCGGCGATACGTCGAGCCGCCCGTTGAACCACGGTTTGACGGTGTGCTGGTCGGTCGAGAGCACGTCGGTCAGATGTCCCGCCTGCAGCGATCGCAGATGCGCCGAGACGATCTCGGAGGCGATACGCTGTTCGTCGTGGTTGCGCAGCACGATCGCGACGATCCCGGTCGCCGCTATCGCGGAGACGGCGGAGCCCATGGCGAAACCCGCAAGCAGCGAGCGGCGGCTGGTGCCGCGCGCCTGCGGGATTGCCGCCTCGATCCGCTGGCGCAGGTGCGCAGGCGCAGTGAAGCGCATCTCCGCCGCCGCAATAGCAGCATGCATCTCGCGATAAGTCTTGAGCGCGGCTGTGCAGCGCGCGCAGGTGGCGATATGGTTTTCGACCTCGCGTGCGTGACCGGCGTCGAGTTCGTCGTCGATCAGCGCGTGCAGAAGGATGTCAGCTTCATTGCAGGTCATCTGGATGGCTCCTCTTCCGCGAGCCATGCCGACCGCAGCATGGCGCGCGCCCGCGCGAGCCGTGACATGACGGTGCCGACCGGCGCATCGACAATCTCGGCGATCTCGCGATAGGACAGATTCTGGATTTCGCGCAGGACGAACGTCTCGTGGAACGGTTCTGGCAGTGCTGCGATCATCCGCCGGATTGAGTTCGCGTCGCGTTTTTGCAGCGCCTGCGTTTCCGGCGTGTCCTGGGTCTCCTGCCACAGCGGCGCGGTGGTCTCGGCGCATTCGGGCAGGTCATCGATGGCCGTTGCGGCCGACCTGGCGCGGCGGGCGAATTCCGCATGGCAGACGTTGCGCAGGATCGCGAGCAGCCACGGCTTCATCGCCGGACCGTGGTAAGTGTCGAAATGCTTCAACGCGCGCAGATAGCATTCCTGCACGGCGTCCTCGGCGTCGGCGGGATCACGCAGGAGATAGTGCGCGACAGTATAGACGTCGTCGAGATAGGGCAGGGCCGCGTCGCGAAAGCGCTGCGCTTTTGTCTGATCGTCTCCGGGTGAGCCAAACAGCATCGTGGTGTTCGCAGCCGGGTGGGCTCCGGCAGCGGGACGCTGCCTGAGCCCCAAGGTGATGCCTCGCTTTTGGCCGTTACTCAACCTTGATCAGTCCCACCATGTGCGGGTGCAACGAGCAAAAATATTTGTAGTCGCCGGCGCTGGTGAAGGTGAACGAGTATTTGTCGTCGGTATCCAGCGCCTTGGAGCGGAATTGACCGGCCGAAACGACCGTATGCGGAATGTCGTCACGGTTGGTCCATGTCACGGTCGTGCCGACTTTCACCGTCAGTTGCGCCGGTTCGAAAGTGAAGTTGTCGATCGTCACCGACGCCTCTTCGCAATGGGCAGCGGACATTTGCATTGCAAGCGCGGCGGCCGCTGCCAACCGGACGGCGCTTGTGCGCAAGTTCAGGGACATCATGATCTGCGATCCTCAGCCTTGCAGCGGCGTATCGATGATGGCGAGGCGCTCCTTGCCGGGTTTGAAGATGATGCTGGCGGTGCCGAGCAGGCTGCGCAGCTTGTCGTCGGCGACCTTCATCGGCCCGGGCGAAGGCGCGGTGCCCGGCGCGGGCTGCAGGAAGGCGGTCGAGCGCGCGGTATGGAAGGTGACGTTGCCTTCGACCTTCTGCATCACCTGATGGATGTGGCCGTTCAACACGGTCACCGAGCCGAAGCTCTTGAGCAGATCGAGCGCCCGCGCGCCGTCGTCGGTGCCCCAGCCCCAGGTCGGATAGACGCTCCAGAGCGGAATATGCGCGAACACCACGATCGGCTGCGAATTCGAGCGGCCTGTCAGGTCGTCCGCGAGCCACGCCAGTTGCTCCGCGCCGAGGTTGCCGAGGCCGCCGGCCTTGAGATCGACGACGTTGACGAGGCCGATGAAGTGCACGCCGTTGGCGTCGAATGAATACCAGCCCGCGCCCTTGGTGCCGCGGCCATACCGCTCGCGGTACAGTTTAATGTCCTCGTCGATGAAGTCGTGTTCGCCCGGCACGTAGTGCACGTCGAGCCGCGACTGCGAGATGATGCGCTCGGCGTCGTCGAATTCGGACGCTTTCGACAGGTGGGTGATATCGCCGGTGTGGATCATGAAGGACGGCTTCGCCGGCAGCGTCTTGATCTTGCCGATCGCCTCTTCGAGCGTTGCGAGCGCGTGCGGGTTGGCGGCCTTATCGAAGCCGACATGGCTGTCGCTGATCTGCAGGAAGGTGAGGGCGGATGCCGATGCTTCGGCGGCTTGCGCCGATCCGACGATGCCGAGGGACCGCGGCACGCCGCCGGCAAGGGTCCAGAGCACGCCCGTGCCGGCCCATGTCATGCATTCAAGCACCTTGCGGCGGCTGACGCCGTCGCCGACGTGATTGTGGTTGTGGCTCATCGGAGGTCTCCCACGCCCGTCATTGGGCATGCAGACCTGATCGGAGAATATGCAGATTTATTCCCGCGCCTGCATCGGGCGCGATGACGAAACGGTTACCGGCGACTTGGAAAGCCCATGGCAGGCGGCGTCGATCGCCGCAAAATCAGCGTATTGGGTCGCCCATCGCGTCATGTTAATAAGGTAACAGATAGAATTCACTCCCGGCCGACCGGAACCCCGCTATGCCCATCGTCAACCGCGTTGCCGATCTGCAATCCGATATCGCCGACTGGCGTCGGGATATCCACGAGCATCCGGAACTGCTGTACGACGTGCGCCGCACCGCGGCGTTGGTAGCGGACCGCTTGCGGGAGTTCGGCTGCGACGAGGTTGCCACCGGGCTCGGCCGGACCGGCGTCGTCGGCGTCATCAAGGGCAGGAAGCCTGCCGCCGATGGCGCGGTCGGGGTGATCGGCCTGCGCGCCGACATGGATGCGCTGCCGATTCACGAGGAAACCAACCTGCCTTACGCCTCGAAGACACCCGGCAAGATGCATGCCTGCGGCCATGACGGCCACACCGCGATGCTGCTCGGCGCCGCGCGCTACCTCGCGGAGACGCGGAATTTCGCCGGCGAGGCCGTCGTGATCTTCCAGCCGGCCGAGGAGGGCGGCGCCGGTGCTGCTGCGATGATCAAGGACGGTTTGATGGACCGTTTCAGGATCGATCAGGTCTACGGCATGCATAACCTTCCGGGCGTCCCGCTCGGTTCCTTCGCCATCCGGCCGGGTCCGATCATGGCGGCGACCGACGCCGTCGATTTCCGGATCGAGGGGCACGGCGGCCACGCCGCCCGACCACATCTCTGCATCGATCCGGTGCTGGCCGGATCGCAGCTTGTCGTCGCCTTGCAATCGATCGTGTCGCGTAACGTCGATCCGCTGGAATCCGCCGTGATCTCGGTATGCGAGTTCCATGGCGGCAACACCCGCAACGTCATCCCGCAGACCGTCGAACTCGGCGGGACCGTCCGAACCCTGAAGGCCGACGTGCGCGACCAGATGGAGAAGCGGATACGCGAGGTTGCCGCCGGCGTGGCGCTGACGACCGGAACGAGGATCGAGGTCAGGTTCGGGCGCGGCTATCCGGTCACGGTCAATCACGTCCGGCAGACCGAAACCGCGATGAGGATCGCCAGCGAAATCGCCGGCGAGGGCAACGTGCATGACACGCCGCCGATGATGGGCGCGGAGGATTTCGCCTACATGCTGGAAGCCCGGCCCGGCGCTTTCATCTTCGTCGGCAATGGCGACAGCGCGGGCCTGCATCATCCAGCCTACAACTTCAACGACGACGCCATCGTCTACGGCACCTCGTACTGGATCAGGCTGGTCGAGAACATGCTTGCCGCCTGAGCGGCCACGCTCTTGCAGGGTCCTAGTGGAGTGAATTTGACATTCGCTACCCACTTTGCAGCAAACCCGTCAGGCGAATGTCAAATTCAAAACTCCACTAGAAACCTGATAGTTGCTAGTGGTCCTTTGATTCTAACATTTGCAAGAACTTCCTGCCGCAACGGGATGCAAATGTTAGAATTGGACCACTAGGAACATAGCCCCTCACGTCGCGTTAGGAAGCGGGAATTCCCCCTCCCCAACCGCGCGAGGCTACAATGATGAAAGAGAAGGACCTTCACGACCTGTTCCTTGATCAGCTCAAGGACATCTACTTCGCCGAAAAGCAGATCCTGAAAGCGCTGCCCAAGATGGCGAAGGCGGCAACATCCGACAAACTGCGAGCGGCTTTCGAAAAACACCATGACGAGACCGAAGGCCAGGTCGAGCGCCTGGAACGAATTTTCGAACTGATCGAAAAGCCGGCCAAGGGCAAGACCTGCGATGCCATCCTCGGGCTTCTTGAGGAAGGCAAGGAAGTCATGGAGGAATACAAGGGCACCGAGGCGCTGGACGCGGGGCTGCTCGCGGCGGCGCAGGCGGTGGAACATTACGAGATGGCGCGCTACGGAACCATGAAGGCGTGGGCGGTTCGGCTTGGCATGAAGGATGCCGTCAAGCTGATCGATGAAACGCTTCAGCAGGAACGCAAGACCGACAAGGATCTGACGACGCTGGCCGAAGCCGGTGTCAACTCCGAGGCGTTGGCGGCTTGATCTCTTTGCAGAGGCCAACATCGGTGGCCGTTGCCGCCGATGTTGGCCTTTCATTTTATGCACGTTTTATGCCGCCTTGTCGCGAGTCAGTTGCGTTGCGGCGATTTTCAGGTCATCGACAAAACGTTCGTATTCGCGCGTTTTGGCATCGGCGTCCGGCAACCGCAGGAGATAGGACGGGTGGACTGTCACCAGCGCCTTGTGCCCGTCGTTCGTCTCGATCAGCCGGCCGCGGTTCTTGTTGATCGGCGTGATTCTGCCGAAAACGCTTTGCGCCGCGGTCGCGCCCATCGCCACTACGAGCGTAGGTTTGACGGTGGCGAGTTCGCGTTCATACCACTGGCGGCAGGCTCTGATCTCAGCCGTGTTGGGTTTCTGGTGCAGCCGGACCTTGCCGCGCGGCACGAACTTGAAATGCTTCACCGCGTTCGTCACGTAGACCTTTCCGCGATCGATGCCGGCTTCTTTCAGCGCGCGGTCGAGCATCTGGCCGGCGGGTCCGACGAAGGGTTTCCCCGCGAGGTCTTCCTTGTCGCCGGGCTGCTCGCCTACCAGCATGATCGGCGCGTGCGCCGGTCCTTCGCCGAACACGGTCTGCGTTGCATTCTTCCAGAGAAGACAGGCGCGGCATCCGGCGGCTTCTTCGCGCAGACGCGGAAGGGAGAGAGGCGAGGCGGTCATGGGCGTCTCCGCTGGCGGGTTTGCCACTGAAACCTCTGAGGCAATGCCCGGCGCTGACCGGCGTTCCTTTGATGCCTTTGGATTCGTGAGCAAAAATCGTGCGCGAAAAGCTGGTTGACTCCCGGTTGCCTGATGAGCTTATTATAAGAACATATCATGAACAATTCGCTCCGCCGGGAGTTCATTGTCACGGACGGATAGTGATCATGGCTGGAAACGGGAGCAGCGCAGGGACGCTTGCGCGTCTGCGCGACCGCATCGCGCGCATCGAGGCCGGTCGCGGCGGCGGAATGCCGGGCCGGGCCGCGCTCGGTCATGAAGAGGCGGATGCCGTGCTGCAGGGCGGGCTGGCGCGCGGAGCCGTGCACGAGGTGTTCGCGGAAGGGCGTCACAGCGCGACGGCGAGCGGCTTCATTGCGGGTCTTGCGCAGCGGATATGCGCAAACCGGCCGCTGCTCTGGGTGCGGCAGGATTTTTCCGCGCGCGAATCCGGTGCGCTGTCGATGCGCGGATGGCGCGAACTCGGTCTCGATCCGTGCCTGTTGGTGACGGTCCATGCATCAGATGTGGAGAGCGCGTTGCGGACGGCGGCCGATGCGCTGGCCTGCGATGCGTTCGGCGCCGTGGTCATGGAGATATGGGGCGAGACGCGTCTGCTCGATCTTGTCGCCAGCCGCAGGCTGACGCTGGCGGCGGGGGGCTCCGGCGTCACCGGGCTGCTGCTGCGGGTGGCGGCGACGCCATTGCCTTCGACAGCGGAGACGCGATGGATCGTGCGCCCGGCGCGCTCACCATCATGCGCAGCGTGGCAAGCGTGGGGCTCGCCCGTGCTCGAGACGCGGCTTGTCCGCAACCGTCATGGCCGGACCGGCCAATGGATCATGGAGTGGAAGTGTGATGAGTGCCTCTTCCGTGACGTCCCGTTCCATGGTGCGCAGACGTATTCTCAGCCTGTGGCTGCCGCGTCTGCCGACCGACCGGATCGTGCGCGAGTTGTTGCGTTACGGCGGACTGGTTGAAGCCTGTCGTGCTTCGCAATCAAGCCCGACCATGATGGAGAAGAGGTTTCCTCGCATCGTCGTCGCCAAACAGAACAATGCGCTGGTCATCTCCGCGCTGGATGATGCAGCCGCGCGGATTGGTCTCGCGGTCGGGTTGCCGCTGGCCAATGCCCGTGCGATCTGTCCTGAGATCGACGTGTTCGATGCCGATGAGATAGCCGACGGCAAAACCCTGAGCGGCATCGCCGACTGGTGCGATCGCTTCACGCCGCTGGTGGCGCTCGATCCGCCGCATGGTCTGCTCCTGGACATCACCGGCTGCGCGCATCTGTTCGGCGGCGAGGCGGCGCTGATGAATGCGCTGTGCGGCGCGCTGACGCGGCAGGGCTTTGTCGTCAGCGCGGCGATCGCCGGCACGCCGGCCTGCGCACGGGCGCTGACGCGCCATGCCCATGGCCGGATCGTCGCGCCCGGCGAGGAGGCCCGAGCGATCGCGGCGCTGCCGGTCTTCACGCTCGGTGCGGATGACGCGATCACGCGCGGGCTGCGCCGCGTCGGGCTGAAAACCATCGGCGATGTCGCCGCGCGCGGCCGCCACGAGATCGCGGCGCGGTTCGGATCGGCGTTCACGACGCTACTGGAGCAGGCGCTGGGGCAAAGCGATGCGCCGATCAACCCGCGCAAGCCGCTGCCGGATTTTATCGTCGAGAAACGCTTCGCCGAGCCGATCGCCACCGACGGCGCGATCGCGATGACGCTGGCGAGCCTTGCGCGCACGCTCATCGCCGCGATGGAAAAACAGGGCAAGGGAGCGCGGCGGCTGGAAGCAGTTTTTTTCCGCACCGACGGTGCGGTGCGCGTCATTGCCGTCGAGACCGGACGTCCGGTCACGCGCGGCGAGACCATCGATCGTCTGTTCCGCGAGCGGCTCGATGCGCTGGCCGATCCGCTCGATCCCGGCTTCGGCTTCGACCTGGTGCGGCTGTCCGCCGTCCGGACCGATCTCGTGATACAGGAGCAGCGCGACCTCGACACGCATGTCAGGGACAATGACGAGGTGGCGGCGCTGGTCGATCGTCTTGCCGCCCGCATCGGCAGCCATCGCGTCGTCGTGCACCTGCCGCAGGACACCCACATTCCGGAACGCGCGTCGGTCCCGATGCCGGCGCAACAGCATCTTGCGGCGGCCATGCGTGCCGAATGGTTGGAGCGTATCGAGGGTGAGCCGCCGCTGCGGCCGCTGCGCTTGTTTGCGCCGCCGGAGCCGATCGAGGTGACGGCGATGTTTCCGGATGGACCGCCGGCGCAGTTCAAATGGCGTCATCGCCAGTGTCTCATTGCACACGTCGAAGGACCCGAACGCATCGCCATGGAATGGTGGAATCGCTGCGAGCAGCCCTTGTCGCCCGAACCCGACGATGAATTCATGCGCCTGCATCCGCCACAAGGCGAGGTGGCAGTCGCGCGCGCCGATGGCAGCGCGCTGACGCGTGATTATTTTCGTGCCGAGGATAGGGAAGGCGTACGTTATTGGCTTTATCGCGAAGGAACTTACGAACGTGAAGTCCAGACGTTCCGTTGGTTCCTGCACGGGCTGTTCGCATGAAGCATCCGCGCGATAGTCCGGCCTTTGCCGAAGTCGGCATCATGACCAATTTCTCGTTCCTGCATGGCGGTTCGCATCCGCAGGACTATGTGCATCAGGCGAGCGAATTGCGCCTTCCGATGATTGGCATTGCCGACCGCAATACGCTGGCGGGCGTGGTGCGTGCTTATACCGAGCTGCAAAATCCCAAAGTTTACCACAAGCCAAAACTGCTCGTCGGTTCGCGTCTCGTGTTCATCGATGGGACGCCGGACATTCTTGTCTATCCCAGCGATCGCGATGCTTATGGCCGACTCTGTCAGTTGCTCAGCAAAGGCAAGCTGGCGGCGGAGAAGGGCGAATGTCACCTGAAACTGGATGACCTTCTGGAGTTTGCCGAAGGCCAGTGTCTCGTGCTGGCCTTGCCGCATCGCTTCGAGGCAGTGGCCGCGCTTAAAGCGCTGGAGCGATTGCGGCAGAGCAGCGCGGATGGCGTCTGGCTCGCGGCAAGCCTGCTCTATCGCGGCGACGACCGTCGCCGTCTGCTGCGATTGCACCGGATCGCGACCACCGCGCGCGTGCCGCTGCTCGCAACCAACGAGGTGCTGTATCATCATCCCGCGCGGCGTCCCTTGCAGGATGTACTGACCTGCATCCGCGAAAAGACTGTCATCGATGCCATCGGGTGCAAGCTGGAAGTCAACGCCGAGCGGCATCTGAAGCCGGTACATGAGATGGCGCTGCTGTTTCGCGATATTCCGGAGGCGATCGCCGAAACCGTGGCGTTCGCATCGCGCATCGAATTTTCGCTCGACCAGCTCAAATACCAGTATCCCGACGAGCCGGTGCCGCCGGGCAAGACGGCGCAGCGTCATCTGGAGGATCTGACGTGGGCAGGTGTCGAAAAATATTTTCCGAAAGGTGCGGATGAAGATCTGAAAACGGTTCTCCGCAAGGAATTGGACCTGATCGCTGAACTCAACTACGCCCATTACTTTCTCACCGTGCATGATATCGTGCACTGGGCGCGCGCGCAGAACATCCTGTGTCAGGGGCGCGGCTCGGCGGCGAATTCGGCGGTCTGTTACGTTCTCGGCATCACCTCCGTCGATCCCACCAAGGTCGATCTGCTGTTCGAGCGCTTCATTTCCAAGGAACGGCTGGAGCCGCCCGATATCGACGTCGATTTCGAGCATTCGCGCCGCGAGGAGGTCATGCAGTATGTCTATCGCCGCTATGGCCGTCACCGCGCCGCGATCATCGCCACCGTCATCCACTATCGGCCACGCAGCGCCATCCGCGACGTGGGCAAGGCGCTGGGCCTGACCGAGGATGTGACCGCGGCGCTTGCGGATACGGTCTGGGGAAGCTGGGGCGATGATGTCAGCGACATGCAGGTCAGGCAGGCCGGGTTCGATCCGCACAACCCGATGGTGCGCCGTGCCGTCGAACTCGCTACCGAGTTGATCGGCTTTCCGCGTCATCTGTCGCAGCATGTCGGCGGCTACGTGCTGACGCAGGACCGGCTCGACACTTACGTGCCGATCGGGAATGCGGCGATGGACGAGCGCACCTTCATCGAGTGGGACAAGGACGATGTCGACGCATTACGGATGATGAAGGTCGATGTGCTCGCTCTCGGCATGCTGACCTGCATCCGCAAGTGCTTTGACCTGATCGCGGATCACAAGGGCGAGCGATGGGAATTGGCGACGATCCCGCAGGATGAGAAGCCGGTCTACGACATGCTGTGCCGTGGCGAATCCATCGGCGTATTCCAGGTCGAGAGCCGGGCGCAGATGAACATGTTGCCGCGCTTGAGGCCGCGCACGTTCTACGATCTCGTCATCGAGGTCGCCATCGTCCGTCCCGGCCCGATCCAGGGCGACATGGTGCATCCCTACCTGAAGCGGCGCGCCATGGATCCCGAGGCAATCGACTATCCCTATCCGAAAGGCGGCGACAAGGATGAATTGCGGAATGTTCTGAAGCGCACGCTGGGCGTGCCGTTATTTCAGGAACAGGCGATGCGCATCGCCATCGTCGCTGCGAAGTTCACCTCCGAAGAAGCCAACGGCCTGCGCCGCGCCATGGCGACGTTCCGCAACGTAGGCACCATCGGCTCCTTTCAGGAGAAGATGGTCAACAGCATGATCGCGCGCGGCTACGATCCCGTGTTCGCGAAAAACTGTTTCGAGCAGATCAAGGGATTCGGCTCTTATGGCTTTCCGGAAAGCCATGCGGCGAGCTTTGCACAGCTCGTCTACGTCTCGTCGTGGCTGAAGCATTTTCATCCCGACGCGTTTTGCTGCTCCTTGCTGAATTCGCAGCCGATGGGTTTTTATGCGCCGGCGCAGATCGTGGGCGATGCCCGCAAGAACGGCGTCGAGGTGCGGCCCATCGATGTTTCGTTCAGCCATTCGCAGAACATTTTGGAGGAGTGCGGGAGCGCGTATCACGCGGTGCGGCTCGGCTTCCGCCAGATCGACGGGTTCAAGTGGGTCGATAAGGATGCAACCAGATCAACGCTCCCGTCATGCCCGGTCTTGGGCCGGGCATCCACGTCTTTAAAACATGACGGATGCCGAGACGTGGATGGCCGGGACATAGGCGAGCGCAGCGACGCCGTTCTTCGAACGGTTATGCCCGGCTATGACGAGATCACTTGCTCCGACTGGGGCGAGCGGATCGTCGCCGCGCGTCAGCGCCGTCCTTTCACTTCGATTGAGGACTTCGCCCGCGATACGAAGCTGCCGAAGCGCGCACTGATCCTGCTGGCCGATGCCGACGCCTTTCGCTCGCTCGGGCTCGACCGCCGCGCGGCGCTGTGGGCGGTGCGCCGCCTTCCGGACGATGTGCCGCTGCCATTGTTCGAGAGCGCCGCCGCGCGCGAACTGCCGGACGAACATGCTGCGCCGCTGCCCGAGATGCCGCTGTCTGAGCAGGTGGTTGCCGATTATCAGACCGTGCGGCTGTCGCTGAAGGGGCACCCGATGGAGTTTCTGCGCGCGATGTTCACTCGCGAGCGCGTGGTGAGTTGCGTGGAGGTCTCGCATGCCAACGATAAGCGCCGCGTCAAATGCGCGGGTGTCGTGTTGGTGCGGCAGCGGCCGGGCAGTTCCAAGGGCGTCGTGTTCATGACGCTGGAGGACGAGACCGGCATCGCCAATATCGTGGTGTGGCCAAAAATCATGGAGCGTTATCGCAAGGAGGTGATGGGCGCGCGGCTGATCGAAGTGGAGGGCACTATCCAGAGCAGCCCGGAGCAGGTCGTGCATCTGGTCGCGGATCAACTGACCGACCGCTCCACGGAGTTGATGCATCTGGCGAATGACGCGCTTGTCTCACGACATCCGCTGCCGTCGCCGGCTGCGCTGGCCGAGCCGCTCAACGATGATCGTCGTGATCATCCCGACAACCCGGCGCAACGCATCCGCCATCCGCGTAATGTGCGCATCCTGCCGCGCTCGCGGGATTTTCATTGAGAGTCTCCCCACGTCATTCCGGACGCCGCATTAGCGGCGATCACAGATGCGCAATTGCGCATCGGGGAATCCGGTAATCCGAGAATTATTGACTACTGGATTCCGGGTTCGCGTCTTCGACGTGCCCCGGAACGACGGCGAGAACGATCGACGATTTCGTAAATCGTCTTTCCTCCCTTCACTCCGCCGACGCGCCGACCGGCGGCCCGCCGGGCGGGCGATGCAGGAAGGTGATGGTCGCGAACGCCCCGAGCCAGGAGCCGACCGCGGCGAAGACCACATAGATCCAGTTCTCGGTATAGCTGATCACGGCGAAGGACGAGAGCAGGTACCAGACGCTGCTCCAGGTCGCCGCCGGCACCCGCCGCCGCGCCACGACGGCAGCGGTGAACATCACATAGACGGCGTCGGTCGCCGCGGTGGCCAGCACGACACCCGCAGCGGTCAAAGGATCAATGGCGGACATTCGAACTCCTTGCGTTCAGCACGTCAATCATGGGCGGCGGCGGATGCCGTTTGCATGCGCCGCTCCCGCCCCCGGGCGGGGTGATGGCTTCCCGACGCCGGGCTGTTGTGGTCGCAGCATCCGCAAATATTAATGCGCCGGTATGCTTTTTGCGCGAAATCAGGCCTTCGGTCTTCGGCGATAGCCGAGGTCCCCGAGAATCTGGCCTGGACCCGCTATTTTCCATGATCTCCGCCTCGCGCGGACAAGGCGAGGCCGCCGACGATACCTGTTTCGAATTTCCCGCAGGTAGCATAAACCCGCGTTCGACCACTCACAGGGGACGACAATGAGCGATGCAGAGCACGGCAAATCCATCGGCGCGGCGGATCTGCGGGCGGCCGCGGACCGTCTCGCCGGCCGGGTGATCCGCACGCCCCTGGTTCATTCGCGCACGCTGTCCGATATCAGCGGCGCCGAGGTCTGGTTAAAACTGGAAAACCAGCAGTTCGTCGCTTCCTTCAAGGAGCGCGGCGCCGCCAACAAGCTGCTCACGCTGTCGCCTGAGGAGGCGAAGCGCGGCGTCATCGCCATGTCCGCCGGCAACCACGCCCAGGGCGTCGCCTATCACGCCCACAACCTCGGCATCGCCGCCACGATCGTGATGCCGAAATCGACGCCGTTCGTGAAGGTGTCGCGGACGAGGAAGCTCGGGGCGCGGGTTCGGCTCGAGGGCGAGATTCTGGCGGAATCCGCCGCCTTTGCCCGGCAACTGGCCGCGGACGAAAATCTCGTCTTTGTCCATCCTTACAACGATCCGGCCGTGATCGCGGGGCAGGGCACGGTGGCGATCGAGATGCTGGAGGATCAGCCGACGCTCGACTGCATCCTGACGCCGGTGGGTGGCGGAGGACTGGTCGCGGGCTGCGCGATCGCGGCGGCGAACCATGCGTCGGCCGTCGAGGTGATCGGCGTCGAGGTGGAGTCCTACGCCGCCGTGGCGCAGCATCTCGCCGGACGCCCGGTCTCGGTCGGCGGCGCGACCATCGCCGAAGGCATCGCGGTGCGCGATGTCGGCGCGCTGCCGCTGGCGATCCTGCGCGAATATGGCATCGAGGTGATGACGGTGGCGGAGCGCCTGATCGAAAAGGCCGTTATCCAGATGCTGGAGATCGAGAAGACCGTGACGGAAGGCGCGGGCGCGGCGGCGCTCGCGGCGCTGATGAGCAATCCTGCCCGGTTTGTGGGGCGGAAAGTCGGGTTGATCATTTCCGGCGGCAACATCGACACGCGCACGCTCGCCAATGTCCTGATGCGCGGGCTGGTGCGCGATGGCCGGCTGATCGACCTCGTGGTGGAGATATCCGACAAGCCGGGCGCGCTGGCCGAACTCGCCTGCATCATCGCAGAACTCCGCGGCAACATCGTCGAGGTGCAGCATCAGCGCCTGTTCAGCGCGCTGTCCGCCAACATGACCGAGGTCGAACTGGTGATCGAGGCGCAGGACACCGCGCACGGCAGCGCCATCGTTGCCGGCCTGGAAGCAAAAGGCGTGAGAGCGCGTCGCCGCGACCGGCTGGTGCTGTCACGGGATTTGAACGAATGACGATGGTATTGCTGCGGCTAGGGCCGTAGCTTGCAAGGCGGGAAAGCGCGCCGATCGACATGCGGACCATTTGCTGATGCCCAAAATTTTCACCGATCCTGCCGCCATCGTCGAAGATATCATTCGTGACATCGGTCCACGTCTGGTGGTGGGATTGCCGCTCGCGCTCGGCAAGGCCAACCACATCATCAATGCGCTCTACCAGCGCGCCGCAGCCGATCGCAGTCTCGACCTGACTTTCTTCTCGGCGCTGACGCTGGAGAAACCGCGGCCGTCGAATGAATTGGAAAAGCGATTCATCGCCCCGGTGATCGAGCGCCTGTTCGGCGGCTGGCCCGACCTCGATTACGCCGCCGCCTTGCACAAAGGCGAACTGCCGCCGAACATCGAGGTCACCGAATTCTTCTTCCTGGCGGGCAAGTGGCTGCGCAACGCCTATGCCCAGCAGCACTACATCGCCGCCAATTACACCCACGCCGCATCCTACATCCTCGACCGTGGTCTCAACGTCATCACCCAGCTGGTGGCCAAACGCGTCGTAAACGGCGAGACGCGCTACAGTCTGAGCTGCAACACCGACACCACGCTCGATCTCCTGCGCGCCCGCGCCGCGGGCCGGGCGTCGTTCAAGCTGGTGGGGCAGGTCAATTCGCAACTGCCGTTCATGCCCGGCGCCGGCGATCTGCCGGCCAGCGAATTCAGCGCCATCCTGGACAGCTCCGAGACCGATTTTCCGCTGTTCGCGCCGCCGTCCGAGCCTGTGTCGGATACCAAATACGCCATCGGCCTGCACGCGGCGGGGCTGATCAAGGACGGCGGCACGTTGCAGATCGGCATCGGCCAGGTCGGCGATGCGCTGGCGCAAAGCCTGATTATTCGCCACCGTGATAATGCGCGTTTTCGCGACATCGCGGCGCGGCTTGCGCCGAACAGCGCGATGAAAGAAACCGCGCCGTTCGCAACCGGGCTTTATGGCGTCAGCGAAATGGTGTTCGAGGCGTTCCTCGGGCTGATCGAGGCCGGCGTGCTCAGGCGCGAGGTCGATGGCGCGGTTCTGCACGGCGCGTTCTTTCTGGGCCCGCAATCGTTCTACCGCGCCTTGCGCGAGATGACGCCCGCGCAGCGCGCGCGCATCCAGATGACGGCGGTGTCCTTCACCAATGAACTTTACGGCGACGAGGCCGCCAGGCGCCGTGCTCGCGTCGATGCGCGCTTCGTCAACAACGCCATGATGACGACGCTGATGGGCGCCGCGATCTCCGACGGTCTCGACAACGGCCAGGTGGTGAGCGGCGTCGGCGGGCAGTACAATTTCGTCGCGCAGGCCTTCGCGCTCGAGGGCGCGCGCTCGATCCTCACGCTGGAATCGACGCGGCGCGAGAAGCACGGCGTGGTGTCCAACATCCGCTGGTCCTATGGTCATGGCACTATCCCGCGCCACCTGCGCGATATCGTCGTCACCGAATACGGCGTGGCGGATCTGCGTGGCAAGTCGGATGCCGAGGTGATCGCGGCGATGCTCAACGTCGCGGACTCGCGTTTCCAGGACCAGTTGATGCGGCAGGCGATCGACGCCGGAAAGCTGCCGCGCGATCACCGGATTCCGGCAGTGCATTGCGACAATACGCCAGCGCGTATCGCCGCCGCGCTGAAGCCCGCGCAGGCGGCTGGCCTGTTGCCGCCGTTTCCGTTCGGCAGCGATTTCACCGAAGTCGAGCAGCGGCTGATCCCCGCGCTCGAATCCTTGCGCGATGCATCGCGCTCGCCATTGGCTCTCGCCGGTTTGCTGATGGAGGGATTGCGCCCCGGCGATGCGTCGATGCAGCCCGCGCTGGCGCGCATGGGGCTCGATCATCCGAACAGGTTTTCGGACAGGCTTTATCGTGCGCTGCTCAACGGCGCGCTGAAGCGCAGCCGCGGGACATAAGCCGTCGTTAGAGCGTTTTCAAGCGAAGTGGCTACCGGTTCGCGTAAAGAAAACGCGTCAAATCAAAACATAGAGTTTCGCTTCTGATTCCATCAGAAGCGGAAAGGCTCTGGGGCGGTATTCAAAAGAATATCGCGAAGATAGATTGATACGCCGGTCAAGCCGCGTATCACGCCGTCTGCCCGGAGCGGATACGCCGACGCGGGTTTTCCGGTTATCGGTTCTTGTTCGACGGCTTGCGCTTTTCGACGAACGCCGCCATGCCTTCGGCGCGATCCTCCAGCGCGAAGGTTGAACGGAACAGGTCGCGTTCGACGTTCAGTCCTTCGGACAGCGTCGTCTCGAAAGCGCGATTGACAGCGCTCTTGGCCATCGCCGCGGCGGGACGGGACATCGAGGCGATCTTCTCGGCTGCTGCGATTGCCTCGCCCATCAGTGTGTCGACGGGCACAATACGGCTCACAAGACCCGATCGCTCGGCTTCCGCCGCGTCCATCATCCGCCCGGTGAGACAGAGGTCCATCGCCTTGGCCTTGCCGACGGCGCGGGCCAGACGCTGCGTGCCGCCGATGCCGGGTATGGTGCCGAGCGTGATTTCGGGCTGGCCGAATTTCGCGGTGTCAGAGGCGATGATGATGTCGCACATCATGGCGAGTTCGCAGCCGCCGCCGAGCGCATAGCCGCTCACCGCTGCGATGGTCGGCTTGCGGCATCTGGCGACGCGGTCGCCGCCGATCGCCTGGAAGTCCTCGCTGAACATGTCGATGAAGTTTTTCGGCTGCATTTCCTTGATGTCGGCGCCGGCTGCGAAAGCCTTTTCATTGCCGGTGATCAGGATGCAGCCGATGCCGTCGTCGGCCTCGAGATCGTCCATGGCGTCGGCGATTTCGCGAAACACCGCGAATGACAGCGCATTGAGCATTTTCGGCCGGTTCAGCCTGATGATGCCGACCGCGTCCTTTCTCTCGACGACGATGTGCTCGAACGTGCTCATGGCCATCCCGCTTCTCCCGCTGCATGCCGCGACGGATGTGTGTCGGTTGGCAATGTGCCCGCGGTCAAGCGACGCCGCAAGGTGCGCTGGCCTGCGACGCCGATGCAAACGCTGGTCCCAGCGAGGGGCGGCGGACCACAGCGGGGAGAACGGAAATATCGGCCGGCTTTCGGGCGGTACGAACGCGAGATCAGGCCATGAACATCCGCGCGGCGGAGCCGAGCGTGAGCAGGCCGCCGAAGGCGATGAAGATCTTGCCGATCAGGGAGGTGTGGTTCCAGGTGGAGTTATCGCTCGCCGTCACCGCCTGCGCAGCGGAATCGGCGCTGCTCGCCGACGGCGCGATGTCGATGGACGCCAAAGCGAGATGAGCTTCGGCGGGCTTGTCGTCGATCAGGGCGCGGTCGATTTCGTTGAGTTCGTCGGGAGAAACGATTTCCGCAACGGCCGCGGCGTTTGTATCGCCGGCTTGCGGCGCAGGATTGCCCTGGTTGATGGACAGCATCTGGCCGGCGCTGCTGGCGAGCGCACCGGCTTCGGTCTTGGGCGAATCCTCGATTCCGCCGGGCATTTCGGCGTTGGCATTTGCGTCGGCGACCGCCGGCGGCAGCGGGGTCCGCCTGTCGCTGTGCTCAGCCGCTGTCGTCTCGTGGGCTTTCGTTTCCGGCCTGGTCGATTTCCGCGTTCGTGCGTGCCGCTTGTGTGACTTGTTGTTGGGGCTGAGCTTGACCGGTGCTCCGGCGCTTTCAGTGTGGGAGGTCAAACCGGCCGGTTCCGCCGCGCTGTCGGTCGCGCGCATCGGTCCCGCGAAACCCAACCAAAGTCCCGCGGCGATGATCAACGCCGAGCGCCCGCTGGCCTTGATACTCATGGCAATCTCCCCGTTTGTCAGCCGATCGGTCGACAAAAGAAACGCCGGCCGTGGCCATACCGGGGCAAAAAAAGGGAATTTCAACGATCGTGGCGAAATCGCGGCGCTGAGAGTCTGTTTGGGCTGAGAGTCTGTTGGAAAGTCACCGGGCATCTCCCGGCCGTCCCCGGACGCAGCGCAGCATCACCTCGTGCCGCAGCGCGCCCGGGACACCCGGAAGCAAACTTTTCAAACAGGCGTTCAGCGCGTCAGGCGGGGCTCGGGTCAGCCGCCTGTTGCGTCCGGTGAAAACGCAGCACCTGCTGCGCCGTGGACGGGCGCAGACGTTCATAGGTCCGCTCCGCGGCATCGATATCCGCGATTTCGATGTCCGCCAGGTCCTTGCGCATGGCAATGATGGTTTTGACGGTCGGCCAGGACAGCCCGCTGACCTTGGCCAGAATGAGCACGCCTTCGGTTTTGGATTCGATCATCATTTTCTCGGCGACGGCGACCGAGACTTTGGCGAGGCAGGCGATGGCGGCGTTGGTTTCGTCGAACTTCCCGGCCTTCGCGAATGAGGCGACTTCCTTTTCATCGAGTCGGCCGTCTTCGTACAGAGACCTGACCAGCCCGTGCGCGATGGTGGTATCCTCGCCGATGGCTCCGGGCGCCGAACGGGCCTGCCGCGCCACTTCGCTCACGGCGGCGGAAACATCGTTCACCCGACCGGGGTTGGCCGCGGCGAGACGCGCCTTCACCGAGGCGGAGGCTTTCGCGATCAGCTTCAGATAGTGATGCCGCGGGATCGACGGCCGCTTTCCGACGCAGACCGCGAGATCATCGTCGGTCTCGGCGCGGGCGACGAGCCGCGTGAAACCCTGCTCGGAGAATTCCGCGCCCGGATTGTTAACGGTGCTCCTGACGACTTCGCGGTTGCCTCGCTCCACCAGAATGTCGGTAACCGCGCCGCTCAGGACTCTCCGCATCGAGATGGCCAGTAGATGAGCCTGGCTCTTGCTGCTGGCGTTCTCAACCAGCGCGTCGTCGCCGAGCCGCTCGGACAGGGACAGCACGGGCGCTGCGACCTCGATCTGATCGTCGAAGGCGAGGGCGTGAATGATCTGTGGCGGAGCCTTGGCAATGGGAGCCAGGCGTCTGGCGAGCAGTGCTTTGGCCGAGGTCTCGATGTGCCGGCTCAGGCAATTGAACACGTCGTCAAAGACGCTGATCTGGTCGTCGGAATAGTCGACCGCGTTGTTCAGGAACAGGTCGGTGACCCGGCGCAGCGTTTCGACCCGCCGCGCCACCGTGCCATGGGCGAGAACGGTCTGAAGTTCGTCGAGCAGACTTGCTGGGGAGGCAGTCGATTTGGAAGCCATGTCTCTATCCTGGAGTTCCCACGTCGTACGCAGCGATATTCTGCTCGCCTGAATCCGAGTCGCGACCGGACCGGTACGGGTAGGAGCGTGGACCGGATACAGCCTGTGGACGACGCAGCTTGGTGGGAATCTAGGGGGAAAAGTCTTTAGCTTTGGTATCTTCTGGCCGGCCGGCGGGATCGCTAAAAGCTTATTTCTTCACGAGATTTCCGCTCATGGGACCACGGCGCCAGCCCGCTTGGCTTGTGTCACCATCCTCTTTCAGGCATTCAGGGTATCTTGCCCTTTACCGTTCATCTTGCTCTTTCCGCTGATTCGGGTTCATCCTTGGTAGAGTGCTACCTGCGTTGGGCCAAAGCCTGTCCGCGACGATCGATTCAGAACTCTGTTAGGGTTGCAAATGGTAGTATAGGACCGCTAGCTCGCGCCTGATTCCGATGCCGACAATTTGAGAAGATTTGCGTTGCCAGTCGAACCTTCAGCCCCGCAACCCCGACCAATTGTACGAGACGGCCCGTGAGTGCGGCACAGGCGGCATCGGATGAGACATTGATCGCCCGGATCGCTCAAGGCGACCGCCTCGCTATGCAGGTGCTGTATGGGCGGCACCACGTCAAGGTGTTTCGTTTCGGACTGAGGCTCGTGAGAAACGAACAGGTCGCGGAAGATCTTATCAGTGAGGTCTTTCTTGATGTCTGGCGTCAGGCCGGCAAGTTCGAGGGCCGATCCGCCGTCTCTACCTGGCTGCTGGCCATCACGCGGTTCAAGGCCCTGTCGGCGCTGCGCCGCAGGAAGGACGCCGAACTGGACGATGAGACCGCCAATGCGATCGAGGATCAATCCGACGATCCCGAGGTGGCGGTACAGAAGAAGGATACGAGTAACGCATTGCGTGAGTGCCTGACGCAGCTTTCAGCTGAGCATCGGGAAATCGTCGATCTTGTCTACTACCACGAGAAGTCGGTGGAAGAGGTCGCAGAGATTGTCGGTATTCCCGAGAACACCGTGAAGACGCGGTTGTTTTATGCGCGCAAGAAATTGGCCGGTCTGCTGAAGGCAGCCGGCGTAGAACGAGGTTGGCCATGATGGCGGCGAACAAGAAGATCGTGAAGGACGCCCCCGGTGATGTCGAGGCGCTGCTGCCGTGGCATGCGGCCGGCACGCTGAGCGTGCGCGACACGCGCCGGGTCGAGGAAGCGCTTGCACACGATCCGGTCCTCGCGAAACAGTATCTGGTCATCCAGCAGGAGTATGCCGAAACCATTTCGCTGAATGAAAACCTGGGCGCGCCGTCCGCGCGCGCGATGCAAAAGCTGTTCGCCGCGATCGATGCCGAACCGGCGCGAAGCGCTTCGATGTCGCGTGGCCTGTCGGTGCGGATATCGCAGTTCTTTGCCGGACTTTCGCCCCGTATGCTGGCCGCGGGCGGCGCGGTCGGCGGGCTCGTAGTGCTGCTTCAGGCCGGCGTGATCGCCGCAATGCTGGCGAGGGACGGAGACCATTCGTTCCAGACCGCGTCCTCCTCTGCGCCGGACAAGCCGTTGACCCGCGGGCTGACCACGGATTCGGGCCCGCAAGCGTTGGTGCGGTTCGCGCCGGAGGCGCGCATGTCCGACATCAGCGCGCTGCTCGATTCCTATCAGGCGACGATTGTTTCGGTATCCAGAGGCGGCCTGTTCCAGTTGCGTTTCGACGGCAAGGCCGCGAAGGACTCCGGTGAACTGATCAGCAGGCTTCAGAGTGAGAGGATCGTCAATCTTGCGGTTCCCGCCGGATAGCAGGCCATGGCGCGGGCTCTTTAGGGGCCTGTCGCTTCTGATGCCATCAGAGGCAACAGCTTCAAGATTTTGATTTAAGTCGGGTTTCTTCACGCGAACCGGTATCCATTCCCGGGGTCAAGCCCGAGGATGCTCGAAAACTTTTGCTCGAAAACTACAGGGCCACGATGGAGGATTGCGCGATGCGTCAGCGCGTGATGAGCCTAGCGAGATGGAGCGCCGTGCTCGCTGCTGCCTTGACGGGTCTGTGTTGGCTCGCTGGATTCGATGCTCCCGCAGTTCACGCGCAAACCATCATGCAAGGAGGATCCAGGGCGTCTTCGGCGTTCGGATCGCGCGACGGCATGAGGCCCGGACGCGGCGGGATGGGTGGCGGCTACCACCCGGGCTGGGGCCATCGTGGCATCGGGCTGGGGTATGGCGGTTTGGGTTATGGACTGCCGCTGGGGGCGATCGAAGCTCCCTATAGCGAAGCTCCTTATCGCATCATCGAACGCGAGGACGAACCGGCGGATGGCCGGCGATCGCGCCCCCCGCGCCGCAAGACGGTTGACCGCAAGCCGAAACCGCGGAAGCCGGTCACCGCGGTCACCGCCTCAGGCCTGCCCTATGTTCGCTACGCCCCCAACACCTATCCGGTTTGCGCGCGCGGCGACGGCGTGATGAGTGGCGAATGCAACGGACGTCCGTTTGTCGCCGACCTCGGAGGCAATGGCCCGCCGCCGCGGGATCAGAATGGCGGACCTCGACGGAATGCGGGGCAAACGGCTGCGCCGCGCAACTATCTGCCCGGCCAGATCGTGGCCGAAACCGCCGCCATGCCCGATGCGCAACTCGCCGCGCTGGCGCGGAGGCACCGGCTTGTACGTATCGCCTCGCAGAATGTTGCGTTGACCGGCAGCACGGTCAGCCTGTTCCGCATTGCCGGCCGCAGACCGGTCGAGGATGTGCAGCGGGAATTGCGCGCCGATGCCGCCATCCGCTCGGTGCAGCCGAATTTCCGTTACGTCCTGCAGGACCAGAATGCGGCGGCTGCGGTCGCCGAAGGCGACCCCGCGCAATATGCGCTGGCGAAGCTGAGGATTCCGGAAGCTCATACGCTGGCGCACGGCAAAGGCGTCGTCGTCGCGGTGATCGATTCCGCGATCGACGCCGATCATCCCGAACTGGAAGGCTCGATTGCCGGGAGTTTCGATGCGCTCGATGCCAGGGATGGGCCGCACGTACACGGCACCGGCATTGCCGGCGCGATCGTCGCCCATGCGCGGCTGATGGGGAGTGCGCCATCGGCTCGAATTCTTGCGATCCGCGCGTTCGGCGTGACGCAAGGTGCGGCCGAGAGCACGTCGTTCACGATCCTCAGGAGCCTCGACTATGCGGCGGCTCATGGCGCGCGTGTCGTCAATATGAGCTTCGCCGGTCCTAAGGATACGCTGGTCTCGCGCGGTGTCGCCGCCCTGGTGGCAAAGGATATCGTCATGGTGGCCGCGAGCGGCAATGCCGGTCCCAAATCGCCGCCGCTCTATCCGGCCGCCGACGCCGGTGTGATCGCGGTCAGCGCGACCGATGTCGACGACCGTCTGTTTGCAGCTTCCAACCGCGGTGGCCATATCGCGGTCGCTGCTCCCGGCGTCGATATCTTCCTTCCCGCGCCCGGCGGAAAATACCAGATGACATCGGGCACCTCGTTCTCCGCCGCCTATGTCAGCGGCCTCGCGGCGTTGGTGCTGGAGCGCAATCCGGCGCTGAAGCCGGCGGACGTTCGCGCCATCCTGACGACAAGCGCGCGCGATCTCGGCGCGCCCGGCCGCGACGATCTGTTCGGCGCCGGCGAGGCGAATGGGTACGGGGCCGTGAAGGCCGCGGCGGATGGCGCGGTCTCCGCGGCGGACGAAACCGCGCCGGTCAGTACGGTGTCCGACCCCGCGTCGCCCGCCACCGCATCCGATGCCGCTGCCGCATCCGCTTCAACCCCCGGCGAGGCGGAGCCCGCGACCCCTGCGGACCGGTCATTACCCGCGCCCGCGGCGAGCACCGACCTGCCTGCGGATGCTGCCTCCGCCAAATAATCAGTCTTTCCGGATCGTAAAAAAATAAGAACCGCCTTGAACGTTTTCCGGAGGCGCGACGACAGAAGCAATGTGGGAGCCAAAACTCCCTGAGGCTGTATCAGGCGCGAGCGCCCATCCACCCCAGCGCCCATATGGCTTGACCCGCCCGGTTGTCCCCCCGGGCGGGTCTCTTCATTATTGCAGCTCCTTATTATTACAACTCACTGAGCATTGCAGCTCATTGAGTTCCTCCGTTGCTGGAACGTTTCAGGCGAAGCTACTGGTTCGTGTAAAGAAACGCGTCAAAAAAGAGCTTCGCTTCTGATTCCATCAGAAGAGGAAAGGGCTGGAGTCTGTTTCAACAACATCAACAGATTCGTCTTTTATATTATTGATTAATAACAATATTTTTCAAAAACAAATTCCGCTTTTGGGAATCGTGCTCTGCTGAATCAGAAACACGCCTCTCAGGATAGCGGCAGCGCGGGCGTGAACGATCGGATGGCATCCGCAAGCGTCAGCAGGCGCATGCGTCAACGGGCACATGAGTGGCTTTGCGTGAGAATACGACGGGGTGAAGCTGTTTCCAGGGAAAGGCCCGCCACGGCCGAGGGGAGACGGACCAGGCCGGGTGCAAGGCCGAGTGAATGTCGCCGAACTTCCGCGCCCTGCATGGTCAGGATCGACCCATCCATGGCCACCCGATTCGGGAAACCGGCAAGCATACCCATCCGGTTCAAGAGGCATTGATCTAGCGCAATTTTTTGAGCCGCACGTGCGGCTAGCATGATCCCGCTTCGATTCGGTCCGGTACGGGGGCCGTCATGAATCGCCGGTAGGAGACCATCCTGGCGATACTCGGGCCCGCCCTGGGCCTGTTTCCCCCCACTTGCCCGGCTGCCTTGATCGGCGGTCGGGCTTTTTTTACGCTTTATGGCCTTTCGCCTTGAACCGCTCGATTTCCAGAAATGCCCATAAATAATAATGGATTTTCGAACGATCGACGGTCGGCGGCTGTCCTCTCTGGCGGGTCTCTCCATTTCCAGCGATCTTCTTTCTGAATCGCTGAGACGATCGCATCGGTGGAAATCCCAACAGGCAGCGTCATATTCGTGCCGCAAAGTGCTGGACTTCGCCGATCTTTTCCACAGAATATCCATCAAGCACTGCGTGATTCGTTCGTTGCGTCTGCGTCCGTTCTCCCCCCTGCGGACTTTTCCATGACCCAACGATATGACGCCGGGCATACCCCGGAGCACGTTCAGGCCTATGCCCCGGACTTCGCCCAGGACATCCTCGATCGCTGGTGCAAGATCGCCGAGCAGCGGCTTGGCTATCTCGTTGAGCTTTACGAAAGCGGCCGGTGGCGGCGCTATCATTCCGAGCGCGCCTTCATGGAAAACGTTCGCGAGGCGAGGGCCGCCGTCGAGACCTGGCGCGGGCTGGCGCGGCGCACGGTGACGCCGCACGGTCAGGCGATCGATCGGCCGCGCGGCGATCAGGCCGTGAGGGCCGCTCCCGTCACGCAGGATGAGACCGGGCAATCGCCGGCCAGGCTTTTGGGAACCGCGGCGGTGCATGCCGCGCTGGCGTCGATCGTGTCACTACCTGAGGATGCGTTGGTCGAGGCGAACGATGACGCGCCGGTAAGAAAGCAAATGGCATCGGCATCGGATACCGAACCGGCAACCGCGATCGCGCCGGACCCGCGCATCCTCCATGAGCGCTACCCGGTGCTGCGCTACAACGCGCTGTAGCGGAGCGGCGGAAGGACGATCGATCCTCAACGCACCACGTTGCCGTTGGCCGCGACCTGCGCGTATTTGGTAGCGCCATTTGCCGTAAGATCCGGCGTCATCGGCCTGGCATGATCGAGGCCGACCACCGCGCCGCGCGGCGTATCCGAAATCAGGTTGCTGTTGACCAGCGCCGTGCCGGCGCCGTCCACCACCGAAACGCCGATGCCGATGAAAGTCTTGCGGATCACGTTGCCGGTGATCGCGACATCGCGCAGATATTTGCCCCAGCCGGCCACGATGCCGAACGACGGCGCGTTCTCGATGACGTTTCCTGTGACCGAGGTGTCCGCCTCCACATAGATGCCGATGCCGGCGTCGTCATCGGGGGCGGTGCCGATCGGGCGCTTCGGCAACAGGTTGCGGATAATGTTGCCTTGCACGACCGCGAGCCTGCCACCCTCGTTGAAGTTGCAGACGGAGACCCCGAGCGCCGCGCCGTCCACGGTGTTATTGGCGATCACCGCGCCCTCGAAGGCGAACTCGGAATACAGCGCCACCTCGCGCACGCCGCTGACGCTGTTGCCGGTGATCTGGATGTTGGAGGCGGAGTTGCCGCGCACGGCCGAGTAGTCGCAATCGCTGATGCGGTTGCCGCTGACGATGACGTTGCCGGCGCGGAACGCATTGATGGCGTTGCCGTGCTGACCGGAGCCGCCGGGGCCGGCCTTGATATGTGCGATGCGGTTGCCGGTGACGATCGAGCCGTCGTCGCCGATCGCGGTGCGCAGGATCTCGATGCCGTTGTCGTTGGCGTCAAGAATGGTGTTGCGTGCGACTATCAGCCCGAGCGCATCGAACGAGACGATCGCGGTGGTCGCGGTTTTCTCGATGATGTTGCCGCAGATCTCGCCCGCGGCGTTCTCGAGCCAGATCGCGTTGCGGCCGCTGCCGGTGATTTCGCAATCCAGAATCCTCAGGTTGCGCCCGCCAAGGCAATGGACGAGGCCGCGCCGCTCGGGGAGGGGAATGCCGCCGCCGGAAAGCGTGAGATTGCTGATTCCGATATGGTCGGCGCCCTCACTCGTCAGCAGCGATGTCTCGCCGGTGAACATCAGCGTTGTCGCGCCGCGCGTGCCGATGAGTTGCGAGCCGTTGGCGAGCCGCAGCAGTCCGGTGCGATAGACGCCGGGCGGCAGTGCGAGCGGCGCATTGGCGCGGGCCGCCTCGTCGATCGCCCGTTGCAGCGCGCGGGTCTGGTCGTCCGGTGAATTCGGTCGCACCCCGTAATGGGAGGCATCGCGCCCCAGCGTCGACGTCAGGGGCGCCGCGCGCGCGGCGTCCGGCGGCATCGCCAGCGCGCCGGCGACGCCCGCGGCGGAAGCTCCGAGGATATGGCGGCGGCCGATGTCCATGCGAGGATTTAACGCGAAAAGCCGCAAACGGCGCTGAAACGACGACGATGGACGCAGGCGATTGTTGGCGACAGGGTTAACGCGGCGGTGTCGGAACCACCGCATTGTGCGGCACGAACAGCCGTCCGCGCTCCACCACGAGCACGACCGCGAGAGCGGCCAGCGTGCACAGGAACGCGCCGGTCGCGAACGGCAGCATGGTGCCATTGAAATCCTGTCCGATCAGCGCGCCGACGCCGCTGCCGATCAGGGTGGTGATGGAGCCGAACAGCGAGGAGGCGGTCCCCGCGATGTGTCCCTGCGGTTCCATGGCGAGCGCGGTGAAATTGGAGAACATCAGCCCGAAGGCGAACATGGTGCCGATCGCCAGCACCATGTAGACCGGAAACGACAGCCATCCCTGCCATGCCGCGAGCAGCGTCAGCATCGAGATCACCACCGATCCCGTGAGCGCGCCGTGCGAAATCACCCGCATGCCGAACCGTCCGACGATGCGCGAGTTCAAGAGACCCGCGGCGGCGATGCCGATGGCGATCGCGGCGAAGGCGAGCGGAAAATAATCGCCGAGGCCGTAGATCCCGGTGAAGATCTGCTGCGAACAGAATACGTAGGCGAACAGCACGCTCTGGACGCCGCCGGTGGCGAGCGCATAGCCGATTGTCTGCCGGTTGGTGATGGTCTGGCGGAACGCATCGAAGACGCTGGCGACGGTCAGCGGCTTGCGTCCCGCTTGGGGAAGGGTTTCAGGCAGCCGGGTCGCGCACCACAGCAGGGCCAAGAGGCCATAGACCGTGAGCACCACGAAGATGCCACGCCACGCCGAAAACAGCAGGATCGCCTGGCCGATCGACGGCGCGAGAACGGGGACCGAGATGAAGATCATCATCGCCAGTGACAGCACGCTCGCCATCCGTCGCCCGGTGTAGCAGTCGCGCACGATGGAGGTGGCGATGACGCGGGCGGCCGAGCTTCCGACGCCTTGCAGCACGCGCGCCAGCATCATCATTCCGAACGACGGTGCGATCACCGACAGAAGGCCCGCGGCGCTATACAGCAGCATTCCTCCAATCAGGACCGGGCGGCGGCCGAAGCGGTCCGACAGTGGTCCCATGATAAACTGGCCGGCGCCGAAACCGGCCAGATACACCGAGATCACCGCCTGGACGTGGTTGGGATTGGCGATCCCGTAGGCGTCGCGCACATCCGGCATCGCCGGCAGCATCATATCGGTCGCGATCGGGTTCAGCGCCATGATGCCGGCGACAATGGCGACGAACTCAGGAAACCCCATCGGCCGATGGGTTTGCGACACCCACCCGTCCACGCTCGCGTCGGTCATTTTTTAGTCCGGAAGAATCAGTGCGCAGTCCATATCGATATCGCTGCTGCGCTGCACAATGCCCGTTTCAAACAAAACTGTCCACCGCCGGGCAGGCGCGGCCGATCACAATGAATTTGAACCCAAGTCAGTGCGACCCGCCCGCCTTGCCGCTTTCACCATCTCCAGCAGCATGGCCTCGCCGGCATCGGTCAGATGGTCCAGCGTGATCCCGCCGGGGCGACGGGCCGAGCCGTCGCGCTTCAGCGGCGGAACATGGATGAAAGCGGCGAGGCGCGGCCCAGCTTGATAGCGCGTGGCCTCGACGGCGCGCCAGCAGAGGTAATTGCAGAGATAGCTGCCGGGATCGCGCGAAACGCGCGCGTCGATGCCGGTTGCCCGCGCCGCGCGCAGCAGCCTGACGACATGCGGCCCGAAGGCTCGCGCGTCCGCCGTGCCCGCAATCGATCGTTTGTTCATCCGCGCGCCGTCCAGGTCCGGCCAGATCGCCGTTGCCGCATTGCGCGCACGGGTCTCGATCCGCAGCCAGGGCGTGCGCGTCGCGAGGCCGAACATCAAGAGCGCGTGCGGGCGGTACGCCGCAAGAAGTTGCGGCAGTTCGCGGTCCACCGTCTCGTAAGTAACGCGGAAAATGTGGGTTGCGATCACGACATCGTCCAGCGCGGGCCGGCGCAGCCGCGCGAGCCGTCCGACCAGCGGTAGGGTCGGGTTGAACGGCGCGCCGGGAAAGGGGCCGAAGCCGGTGACGAGGATGCGGAGTGAAGCGGTCATGGTGGATCAAAGTTTTATCATGTGAGGCGCGGTTTCCCTCTTCCGCAAGGGAAGAGGAAAAGAAGGCTCACCGCAGCAACTCCGCGATCTGGTCCGCCGCCAGCGCCGGGGTGATGCGACCGTCGGCGACTGCGGCTTCGGTCGCCTTCACTTTGGCGCGGATCGCGGCGTCGCCGCGCAGGCGCGCCTTCATGCGATCCTCGAACATCGACCACATCCACTTCACCTGCTGCTGGCTGCGCCGCGCGGCGAACTCGCCCGACGCCTGCATCGCGGTGCGGTGCTCCGTGATCTTCTGCCACAGTTCCGGAATGCCCGATCCCGTCAGCCCGGAAAAGGTCAGGACCGGCGGCTGCCAGTGCTCGGAGCGGGGGCTGAGAATATGCAGCGCGCTGCGATATTCCGCCGCCGCGCGGTTGGCGCGCTTGATGTTGTCGCCATCGGCCTTGTTGATCGCGATCATGTCGGCGAGTTCGACGAGGCCCTTCTTGATGCCCTGCAATTCGTCGCCGGCGCCCGGCAGCATCAAGGCGAGAAAGAAATCCGTCATGTCGCAGACCGCGGTCTCGGATTGCCCGGTGCCGACCGTCTCAACCAGCACCACGTCGAAGCCCGCGGCCTCGCATAACAGCATCGCCTCGCGTGTTTTGGCCGCGACGCCGCCGAGTGTGCCGGCGGCGGGCGAGGGGCGGATATAGGCTGCGTCCGAAGCCGACAGCCGCGCCATCCGCGTCTTGTCGCCGAGGATCGAGCCGCCGCTGCGCGCCGAGGACGGGTCCACCGCCAGCACCGCGACTTTGTGGCCGTGCTCGATCAGAAACATGCCGAGCGCGTCGATGGTGGTTGACTTGCCGACGCCGGGCGATCCGGTGATGCCGACGCGGATGGCGTTACCGGTATCCGGCAACAGCGCCTGCACCAGCTCGCGCGCGGTCGCCTCATGATCGGCGCGGCGGCTTTCGATCAGCGTGATGGCCCGCGCCAGCGCTGCGCGATTGCCGGCGCGGACGTCGCTCGCGAGGTCGTTGGCCAAAAGGGGACGGGTCATTTGTCCTGTTTGGCTGCTTTCGCGCGGTCGCCGGCGAAGATCGCAGCACCTTGCGGCGAAAGATATGCCTTGAACGTCTGCCACGGCACGAAGACGACGAACGATCCTTCCACATAGGGACCGACCGCATAAGGCGAATAGTGGAATTCGAGGCCGGAGCTTTTGCCGGATTCGGTCGATGCGGCAAGTGTCACCGCGCCGACCTTCAGCAGCGTCGGCTCGATGCCCTTGTACCAGTCGATCCCGCCTGCGTCGTCGATGCCGCGCGCCTCCTTCTCCGCCTTCACTGCGGCCACAGCGGCATTGCGCAGCGCTTTCAGCGTCGGGCCGTTATCGGCGGTCTCCTTGAAAAACGGCCGGATGCTGATGCGTTTGGCGGCGCTGTCGTCCCACAGGATGGTGTTGATATCGGTGTTGGGATGCGCGCCGCCGGTATAGGTATAGTCGGTGCGCACCACGCTGACATAGCGACCGCTCACCTGCGAGACACGGCTGTAGCTGCGTTCGAAGGTCCATGCGCGACCATCGCGAAACAGGTCCGGCGAGGCCTTGAACTCCTTCGCTGCGTCGGCGCGGTTGTGTTCCACCCAACGCTTGCCTTCGGCAAGGCAATCCGCCGCCAGCGCTCCATTCGATTTGATGCCGTCGTCCAGGATGACGCTGGCGTCGATGTATTGCGTCTTGACGGCGAAGTCGGGCTTGGGTTCGGCGGCGACGGCGGGAGCGACGACCGCGAATGCCAGGACTGCCGCGAGACGTGAAAATCTCCGAAGCGGACTCGCGATAGAACTGAGGCTGGTGAACATGGCAACCTTCGTCATGGCCGGGCTCGTCCCGGCCGTCCTTGTCTCGGTGTCCGGATCATAGAGAGGTAGATGCCCGCGACAAGCGTGGGCATCACGGTGGGGAGAGTTTAACAGACCCCGCGCTACTCCGCCGCATCGCTATGACCGAGCCGCGCGTTGAGCTTGCGGATCAGTTCCTCGGCGGCTTCGGCGATGACCGTCCCCGGCGGGAAGATCGCCTCGGCGCCGGCCTTATAAAGCGCGTCATAATCCTGCGGCGGCACCACGCCGCCGACGATGATCATGATGTCGTTGCGGCCCTGTTTTCTCAGTGCGGCTTTCAGTTCCGGAACGGTGGTCAGGTGCGCGGCGGCGAGCGATGACACGCCGAGAATATGCACGTCGTTTTCCACCGCCTGCCGCGCGGCTTCGTCGGCGGTGGCGAACAACGGTCCGATATCGACGTCGAAGCCGACATCGGCGAAGGCGGACGTGATCACCTTCTGGCCGCGGTCGTGGCCGTCCTGGCCGATCTTGGCGACCAGGATGCGCGGTCGGCGACCCTCGGCGTCCTCGAAGGCGTCGATCATCGCCTGCACCCTTGATATCCTGTCGGACATGGCTGACGCCTCGCGCTTGTAGACCCCGGTGATGGCCCTGATTTCGGCGCGATGGCGGCCGAACACCTTTTCCATCGCATCGGAGATTTCGCCGACGGTGGCCTTGGCGCGCGCCGCATCGATGGCGAGCGCCAGCAGGTTGCCGTTGCCGTCGCCGGCCGAGCGCGTCAGCGCCGCGAGCGCAGCATCGACATCTTGCTGGTTGCGTTCGCCGCGCAGCCGTTCCAGCTTGTCGATCTGCAGACGGCGCACCGCGGAGTTGTCGACCTTTAGCACGTCGATCGGCGCTTCGTTCTCGGGCCTGTATTTGTTGACTCCGATCACCGCCTGCCTGCCGGCGTCGATCCGGGCCTGCGTCTTGGCGGAAGCCTCCTCGATGCGCAGCTTCGGCACGCCGGCTTCGATCGCCTTGGCCATGCCGCCAAGTTCCTCGACCTCCTGGATGTGGCCCCACGCCTTCACCGCGAGATCGTGCGTGAGCCGCTCGACATAGTACGAACCGCCCCAGGGATCGATGATGCGCGTGGTGCCGCTTTCCTGCTGCAGGAAAAGCTGGGTATTGCGGGCGATACGCGCGGAGAAGTCGGTCGGCAGCGCCAGCGCTTCGTCGAGCGCGTTGGTGTGCAGCGACTGGGTGTGGCCTTGCGTCGCCGCCATCGCCTCGATCATGGTGCGCGGCACGTTGTTGAAGACGTCCTGCGCGGTGAGCGACCAGCCGGATGTCTGGCAATGGGTGCGCAAGGAAAGCGAGCGCGCATCCTTCGGATCGAAGGGCTTCATGAGCTTGGCCCACAACAACCGCGCGGCGCGCAGCTTGGCGACTTCCATGAAGAAGTTCATGCCGATCGCCCAGAAGAACGACAGCCGTGGCGCGAAGCGGTCGACATCGAGTCCGGCATTGAGACCGGCGCGGACATATTCGACGCCGTCGGCAAGCGTATAGGCGAGTTCGAGATCCTGCGTCGCGCCGGCTTCCTGCATGTGATAGCCGGAGACCGAGATCGAATTGTACTTCGGCATCTTGCGCGAGGTATAGGCGAAGATGTCGGAGACGATCCGCATCGAGGGCGCAGGCGGATAGATGTAGGTGTTGCGCACCATGAACTCTTTGAGGATGTCGTTCTGGATGGTGCCTGACAAGCTTGAAGGCGGCACGCCCTGTTCCTCGGCGGCGACGACGAACAGCGCCAGCACCGGCAGCACCGCGCCATTCATCGTCATCGACACGCTCATCCTGTCGAGCGGGATGCCCGCGAACAGCGTGCGCATGTCGTAGATGGAATCGATCGCCACCCCCGCCATGCCGACATCGCCGGCGACGCGCGGATGATCGCTGTCGTAGCCACGATGGGTAGCGAGATCGAAGGCGACCGATAAGCCTTTCTGTCCGGCGGCGAGGTTGCGGCGATAGAAGGCGTTGGAATCCTCGGCCGTCGAGAAGCCGGCATATTGCCTGATGGTCCAGGGCTGGTTGACGTACATGGTCGGGTAGGGGCCGCGCAGGTACGGCGCGATGCCGGGCCATGTGTCGAGAAAGTCGATGCCGTTGAGGTCGGCTTCGCCGTAGACGGGTTTGACAGGGATGCCCTCGGGCGTCAGCCAGGATTCCGCAGATGGTTCGGCGCTGCCATCGGCGGCGGGAGCGACCGGCTCGAAGGCGACATCGGCGAAATTAGGAATGCGGGTCATCGTCGTTCAATCATGATCCGGGTGCTGGTGGCTGATGATGCTCGCCATCTTCTCCGTCCCGTAGTTTTCCATGGTGGTATGGCTCGGCAGGTTGACGATGGTCGCGACCCAGCCAAGCCGGGACTCGGTGCCATACTGCCGCGTCGGCACGAGCAAATCCGGCCGGTCGAACGTGCCGGTCATGATCTCGATGCACGGACCGCCGATGCGGCTGAAGCTCAACGGCGTGCCGCAGGTCGCGCAGAACGCGCGTTCCGCAATCGAGGACGAGCGAAACATCGCCGGTTGGCCTTTGGTCCAGCGGAAGTTCTCGCGCGGGATATCGGCGAAAGACGCAAACGGCGCGCCGGTAGCCTTCTGGCACATGCGGCAGTGGCAGATGCTGATCCGCATCGGCGCGGCCGTCAGCGCAAAGCGGATCGCGCCGCACTGGCACCCGCCGGTCAGCGATGGTTTCACTTGCTCGCTCATTGTCGCTCCAGTCGCCGCCAGGCGTCGTTCAGAATCGCGAGAGCATCGACGCCCGCAAAAATGAAATCCTGCACGCCGGCCGACCGCAGCGTGGCCTCCAGCTTTCCCGGCCGGCCTGCGAGATAGATATGAGGTGCGCCCGCGGCATGTAAGGCCTGCGCGGTGGCGGCCGCATGATCGGCATAGACCTCGTCCGAGGAGCAGAGGCAGACCAGCTGTGCGCCGGAGGCCTTGAAGGCGGCGACGATGGCGACAGTGTCCCCGACAGGAAGGGGCGAAGGAGGGTCGATCGCCTCGATGCCGCCGGTTTCGAAAAAACTCTTGGCGAAGGTCGCGCGCGCGGTGTAGTCGGCGGCGCTGCCGAGCGTTGCGAGAAAGACTTTTGGCCGCGCGCCGGTGGACTTCAGCCATGTGTCGGAGCTGTCGCGGAGCTTTTCGAAAGGCGCGGCGAGCCGCATCGGCGTCAGCGCATCGAAGGTGATCTTTGCGTCGCCGCGGAGCGCGGGCGTGTACGGAGCGGCGTCGAGCACGGCCGCCGGCTTTTCATGCAGATTGGGAAATTCGCTGGCGCCGGTGAGGACGTCGCGGCGTTTTGCGACATTGGCCTCGCGCGCGTCGCGCGTCGTTGTAACGTTGCGCTGGATCAAGTTCTGGGTGAGCGCGGCGAATGCGCCGCCGGCTTTCTCGATAGCCTGAAACTGCGTCCAGGCTGCTTCGCAAAGCTGCCGCGTCAGCGCTTCGATGCCGCCCGAGCCCGCCGCCGGATCAGTGACTTTTGCGAGATTGGATTCCTCGATCAGGATGAGTTGCGTGTTGCGAGCGATGCGCCGCGCAAAGGCGTCCGGCAGGCCCAACGCCAGCGTATGCGGCAGCACGGTCAGGCTATCGGCGCCGCCGAGCCCGGCCGAAAACGCGGCGATGGTGGCGCGCAGCATGTTCACGTAAGGATCGCGTTGCGTCAGCATCCGCCAGGCGGTCTCGCCTGTGATGAACAATGGTTTCGGCGCGAGGCCGCAAGCCTGTTCGACCCGCGCCCACAACAGCCGTAACGCCCGGAATTTGGCCAGCGTCAGGAACTGGTCGGCGTCGGCGGCAAGCCTTGCGTGGATCATGCCGCGCGCATCATCGAGATCGATGCCGGCGCTTTCGAGCGCGCGGAGGTATGCGACCAGTGATGCGAGGACGAAGGCGAGTTCCTGCGCCTCCGATCCTCCGGCGTCGTGGATGACCCGGCCATCGGCGACGAGGAAGGGGCCGCGGAAGCCCATGGCGGCGAGTTTCTTCGCGGTCTCGGCAACCGCCGGAGCGATGTCGCTCCACGGCGAGGGGCTCGACCCGGATGCCGCGCAGGCGCCGAGCGGATCGAGGCCGAAGCGGATATCGCAAGCAGCCGGGTCTGCTCCTTTGGTTTTGATGTCGTCAGCAATGCGCAGGGCGATCGCGCGTGACTGCGGTCCCATCTCCAGTTCGATCGAGATGCCTGCGTCGAGAAAAACGCCATCGAGAACTTTTGCGACAGCCTCCGCTGTCGGCGGCAATCCAAAGCCGCGAGCGCCGATCGCGTCAGCAAACACCAGCGTCAGGCCGGTGGCGCCATTGTCCAGGTCGTGAAGCGCCTGCGCGCTGGCTTGCGCCGCATCGGGATGATCGATCCGCTGCATCACCTGCCAGGGCGCTGGGGCGGTGCGGCCGGGAATCGCGCTCGCGCCTTTCGCGCGCGCATAGATCGGCTCGATCGCGAGGCCGTCATGGGTCTTTGCGATCAGCGTCTCGAACGGCGCGCCTTTCAGCACGCCATCGACCAGCTTGCGCCAGTCCTCCACTGTGGCCGGCGCGAAATCGGCGGCCAGCGGCAGGTTGGACATGCCATCGTCGGGAGCAGCGGGCATTGGTGCGCTCGGTTGCGAAAAAGCCGGTACGCAAAGTGCCATGCGGCGGCCGACAAGCCAAACGATCCTTTAGGAGCGCTTTCGAGCGAAGTGGGGACCGGTTCGCGTGAAGAAAACGCGTCAAATCAAAATCATGGAGCCCCGCTTCTGATTCCATCAGAAGCCGGCTCCAGGTAAGGTCAGTCGAGGTCGGGCAGGTGCTCGATACCGCTGGTCGATAATCCGGCCAGCCCCTCGGCCGGCGTTCGCCCCGCGATCACGCGATCCGGCGCGATCTCGGCGAGCGGAACCAGCACGAAGGCGCGCTCGAACAGGCGCGGATGCGGCAGCTTCAGTTCCGGCCGGTCGAGGACGACATCGTCATAGGCGATCAGATCGAGATCCAGCGTGCGCGGGCCCCAGCGGGTTTCCGTGCCGCGATCGCGGCCGAACTTTTTCTCGATCTTGTGCAGCGTGTACAGCAGCGCGTGCGGGTCGAGGCAGGTCTCGATTTCGATGCAGGCGTTGACGAAGCGGTCCTGATTTTCGTCGCCCCAGGGCGGGGTGGCGTAGTCGGAGGAGCGCGCGACGAGCACGGCCTGCGCCATGCCGCAGATGTTGGCGATGGCCTTGCGGAAGGTCTGGCGGACGTCTCCGACGTTGCCGCCGAGCGCGATCAGCACGCTGGCCATCTCGACAGCTAGTCCCTGCCGCGGATGAGGGTGATGCCGACGTCGTCGAAGATCGCCGCGATCGGAGCATGAGGCTTGTGCACGGTGACCTTGATCGTGTTCACGCGCGGGAAAGCCGTCAGCACCGCATCGGCGACCGCGCCCGCCGCGCGTTCGAGCAGCTTGTAATTGGCGTCCTTGAACGCGGCACTGGCGGTCGCAATCACGCTGGAATAGGAGACGGTATCGGCGAGCCGGTCGGTCCGGGAGGATTCCGACAGATCGGTCGAAAGCTCGATGTCCATCACGAAGCGCTGGCCGACTTCGGTCTCGTGCTGCATGACGCCGTGCTGCGCATGGATCACGAGGCCGCGAATGAAGATCGTGCCGCTCATGGTTGATGATCCCTGATTACCTTCTGGCCTCGATGGCGTGGGCGACGCGCAGCGCCTGCACCGTATCCGCCACGTCGTGCGTGCGGATGATCTGCGCGCCGCCTCGTGCCGCGATCAAATGCGCGGCGAGCGAACCGCCGAGCCGTTCCTTCGGTTCCGACGGCACCACCGTGTCGATGAAGCGCTTGCGCGACGCGCCGACCAGAACCGGAAATCCAAAGGTCCGCAGTTCGTCGAGCCGGGCCAGCGCGATCATGCTCTGTTCCTGGGTTTTGCCGAAGCCGATGCCCGGATCGAGGACGACATGGCCGGCGGGGATCCCGGCATTTGCCGCGATCTCCAGCGATCGTTCGAAGAACGCCGCGATGTCGCGCATGATGTCGAGGGTGGCGTCGGGTTTGTCGCGGTTGTGCATGATGATGACGGGCGCATCGTGAGCGGCGATCACGCTCGCCATGTCCGGATCGCGCTGCAGACCCCAGACGTCGTTGGCGATGGCGGCCCCGTTCTCAAACGCCCAGGCGATGACCTCGGACTTCATGCTGTCGATGGACACCGGCGTGCCGAGCGCGGCAACGGCGGCCAGCACCGGCTCCAGCCGCCGCATCTCCTCGTCGCGCGAGACCGGTTGCGAGCCGTAGGGACGGGTGGATTCCGCGCCGATATCGATGATGTCGGCCCCTTCCGCGATCATGCGGCGCGCCTGCGCCAGAGCCCGGTCTGGCGCGATGAATTGACCGCCGTCGGAGAAGGAATCGGGAGTGACGTTCAGGACCCCCATGACAGCCGGATAGGGCCGTGAGAGCAGCTTGCGAAGCAGCGGATGACGTGTGTCATCTGTTATAGGGCTGGATATGGATGGGGCCGCTGCCATGCGGTGGCTTTGCGCGGTCCCGGACATGGTGTCAAGCGGAGGCGCGGCATCAAGCCGGGCACAGCGGGTCAATCAAAGGCCCACCCGTGAGGGCGGGCCTTTGTCATTCATGGCAGAGGCCTGTGTCACTCCGGAGTGGGCTGACCGCCGATCATTTCAGCATTCGGTCCCGCAATTTTTTCCATGGTGTTGATGCTGATATGCGGCCAGTGCGCCGGTCCCGGCATGCCGTCTCCCCGGTTGTTGCCCTCATCGAAGAACCGGTCGAAGAAATCAAGCGTCACCACCTGGAGATACTGGAGGTAGGTCTTGCGCGTGTGCCCGTCCTCCGTCTCGACGATCCAGAAGATCGAATCCATCTCCGAGGCGTTCGCTTGCTTGACGATAAATGGAATGTTCACGATCCCGCCGGAGTCGAGCCGGGTGCTGACCCGCAATTCGGTCGTGCGGCGTATCGTTCCGGGAATGACATTGCGCAGCAAGGCGCTGGGGTCTTTCGGATTGAAGCCGGCGAAGTTCGGGTGCGCGCCGGGATACCTTGGATCGGTGGTGTTGCCCTTGAACGGATTCTGTTCAAAATGATCATAGGGCGCGAGATAGGCCGCCCTGTCCGCAGCGTTGACTCCCGTGGGCAACCCGCTGATCTGGGGGATCACGGGGGCGCTGTTGGACACATGTCCGGCTCCGAGCGCCAGAAGCGAGTCGCCGTGCGGGATCGACGCCAAACGGGCCAGACTGCTGCGTTTGTCGGTTTCGTTGGTCATGAACAACCACAGGCCCGGTTCGTGGTGGATATCCAGATCGGGACCGCCCGCCAGACCGCTGTTGGGGAAGTCATCCGCCGCGGATTGCTTGATGTGTTGTTCGTAGTCCAGGGCGACGACGACCTGATCGGCGTTGAATATCCCGCCCTCCCTGGAAATGCCTCTGTTCTTGACGCCCTTGTCGACGATGGTGAAGTTCAGCACCTCGTTGTACTGGTTGATCATGAGGCGGTAGTTGAAAGGAAAGTCCGACGACGCGAAGGGCAGGGCGATCATATTATATCCGCGCCCCAACAGCTTTTTCGTGTTGACCCACTTTCCGGGCAGAAGTTGCAATACATCCAGATCCGGATCGCCGGACTGGGCAATTCGTATGGTGCGGGGAAATCTCTTCAGTTCACTTATACGTTCGCCTTTCAGCATAATATTCCTCTGCTTTTGCAAAAAATTTTCTACGGATAATAAATTTATCCGCCGCCTCCAGTATTTCACTCGTCTTGCTTTGTCGTTCACGGAATACAGATGCTTTGATTACAATCCGAACCTCGCAACGGAGCGTTCGATGCCACCGCATCTTGCCGGTATCGGCGAGGACGGCGTGACCTTCATCAAAGCCGAGTGCGCGACCCGCGTATTCACGCGCTCGGTCTTATGAGAGTCTGTTTGAAATGTTTGCTTTCCGGGTGTCCCGCGCGCGTTGCAGCATGAAGTGACACGGCGCAGACCCCGGATCGTTGCAGAAAACCTCGCAAAGACCCCGGCTCAGCGGCGCAGCGTTTCACACAGCGCTGCGTCCGGGGAACGGCCGGGACGTGCCCGGTGACTTTCCAAACAGGCTCTGAGAACTCGGAAGGGTCGTCCGCTTCGGGGGTTAAGTGATGCGGCGAAACGTCAGCGGGGAGCGGTCGAGCGCGCTGACCGGCCTCTACGTCGAGGCAGGTCCCTGGTCGCGATCCAGAGCAAGCGAGCAGGAACATGGCCCGTCAGAACCACGCAAAAGCATAACTGCCGTGCAAGTCCGAAAAAGACGGCTCAATAGGTGATCTTGAGCGGGAGCTTGCGAGCCTGCGCGATCAGATCGCCGATCGATTTTTCCGACGGTAATACGCTGACGAACCTGCGCTTGGTGTTCACGGCCTTCATCGCCTGGGCCAGGCGGGCGGGATTGCGATGCGTCAGTTCGCGTACCGTGGTAACGCCGGCTGCGCGCAGCAGCTTGGTCTTGCCGTTGCCCATTCCGGGGATGCGCATGTAGTCGGCGAGATTGGCCCACTCCAGGAGTTGCTGTTCGCTAAATCCGGTCTTGGCGGCGAGCGCCTTGCGCCCTTTCGAGGTACTGGCCGCCTCCAGGTAGGCATCGGTCGTCCTGATGCCGACGGACCTCAGCTTTTTGGCGTTGATGGCGCTCAGACCTTCGAGCTTGGAGATCGGATATGTCATGGCGCTCAGGAATACGAAGGTGCTTGAGGCGAGAAGGCGAGGCAACGGCGTGCCGGCAGAGATCGCGCCCGTTCGGTCGTATTGTCCCTGCCGGACCTCGCACCGATCGATGATTGAACCTTGCCGGCTGGACCATCGTTGCGCTGAAAGTCCGGAATCGTGCCGACGGTTACGCGCGCGACAGCGGCATCGGTGCCAGCTCTCGCGGCACACCGCCCGACCAGTTCGTTCATGGTACCCCGCCTCCGCCGGTTGCTCGCCGGCTCATTGTTTATGATTTCATCTTGCTACTCCTGCGATGCGAAATACAAGCGACGAGGCATAACAAACGGCGATTGAACTTAAATCGCGTGACGAGTGTTGCCGAGATGCAAGACCGAATGTTCGATTCACGCATAAAACGGCGCGATGGCTCGCCATTGCAGGAGAGGTGCATAGCTACGACATGATCCGCATCGGTTCAGCGTGATGATTTTAAGCGTCGCGCGCGACCGTTCGCTGGTTTCAATCGGTGCGAAACATGAAGTAGAATAAGACTGCTCGACGACGCGATCACGAAGAGGCGATCATGGCGGAAACCGCGACCGGGATCGGCGATACCGATCACAGTATTTTCATCGGCAAAGGCGAGCAGCCGGCATGGCTGACCCTGGGGCTCGCCAATCGACACGGTCTTGTCACCGGCGCCACGGGAACCGGAAAAACCGTATCGCTTCAGGTCATGGCGGAGGGATTTGCGCGCGCCGGCGTGCCGGTGTTCGCAGCCGACATCAAAGGCGACCTGTCCGGCATCTCCGAGCCCGGCGAAGCCAAGGATTTCATCCTCAAGCGCGCCAAGGACATGGGGCTGACTTTCCAGCCCGATCAGTTCTCGACGATTTTCTGGGATGTTTTCGGCGAGCAGGGCCATCCGGTGCGCGCGACCGTCTCGGAAATGGGCCCGCTGCTGCTGTCCCGCATGATGGATCTGAACGACGTGCAGGAGGGCGTGCTCAACGTCGCCTTCCGCGTGGCGGATGAACAGGGGCTACTGCTGCTCGACATGAAGGATCTTCGAGCCATCCTCTCCTTTATCGCCGAGCATGCGGCCGAGCTGACAACGCAGTACGGTAACGTTTCGAAACAGACGGTCGGAACCATCCAGCGCCAGCTTCTGGTGCTGGAAAACCAGGGCGGCGACAAGTTTTTCGGCGAGCCCGCGCTGTCGTTGGACGATTTCATGCGGACGGATCGGGACGGGCGTGGGATGATCAACATCCTGGTTGCCGACAGGCTGATGCAAAGCCCGAAACTCTATGCGACGTTCCTGCTGTGGATGCTGTCGGAGCTGTTCGAACATCTGCCCGAGGTCGGCGACCCGCCGAAGCCGAAGCTGGTGTTCTTTTTCGACGAAGCCCACCTCCTGTTCAATGACGCGCCCAAGGCGCTGATGGAGAAGATCGAGCAGGTGGTGCGCCTGATCCGCTCCAAGGGCGTCGGGGTCTATTTCGTCACCCAGAATCCGATCGACGTTCCGGACAAGGTGCTGGCCCAGCTCGGCAACCGGGTACAGCATGCGCTGCGCGCATTTACGCCGCGCGACCAGAAGGCAGTCGCGGCCGCCGCGCAGACGTTCCGGCCCAATCCGAAGCTGAACACGGCGCAGGTCATCACCGAGCTCGGAAAGGGCGAGGCGTTGGTGTCGTTCCTGGAAGGCAATGGCACGCCGGCCGTGGTCGAGCGTGTGATGGTGCGACCGCCGTCGGCGCGGATCGGCGCGATCACCCCCGAAGAACGCAAGGCCATCATGGCTAACAGTCCGGTGAAGGGGAAGTACGACACCGCGATTGATTCCGAATCCGCTTACGAGGTGCTCCAGAAGCGGGTCGCCGGGACCGCGGCGACCGCGGATGCGCCGGCCGAAGGCGGAATTCTCGGCCAGATCGGATCGATTGTCGGCACCGTGTTCGGGACCAACACGCCGCGCGGTAAACTCTCGACGGGACAGGTGGTCGCGCGCAGCGTCACGCGCACCGTCACCAACAAGGTGGTGGGAGGAATCGTCTCCGATCTCGGCAAATCGGTCGGCGGCTCGCTCGGAGGATCGGTCGGTCGCGCGCTGGTACGCGGTGCGCTCGGAGGACTGCTGCGGCGATAGCGCGCCGGCAGCGGTTTGCAGGCGGGGCCGCTTCTGATAACGCAAGGCGCTCCGAAGATGTTGCCGCGGCGATAACGGAAAAACGCTCGTGCTGAGATGGCCATCGCTCCGGCGACCGCTGGATGTCCTGTTTCTTGCAGCCTGCATCCTGCTGACGGCCGACGTCCTGGTCCCTGAGATCTGGGGGCACGGCAAGACCAAGGACTATCCGCTATGGTACTGGGCCGGTCAGCAGGTCCTGCAAGGCGGCGATCTGTATCCGAAAGGATCGAACGAGGGCTTTGCCTTCCTGTATCCGCCGTTGTCGGCGATCCTGCTCGCCGTACCGAGCTGGTTCGGAAAAATCCCGCTGTATCTCGCGCTCTGCCTTCTCAATGCCGCCGCATGGTGGATGACGGCGCAACTCTCCAACGCCATGACCGGATCGGGCAGAACGCCCGACCCGTGGCTTGAGGCGCTGCCGGGCATCGTGACGATCACCTTCGTCTTCGATATGTTCGATCTCGGTCAGCCCAACCTGGTCCTTCTCGCCATGATGCTGCTCGGCTTCCGCTGGCTCTGGCAGGAGCGTGCATGGCTGTCGGGAGGCATGTTCGCGCTCGCCGCGGCCATCAAGGTCTTTCCGGTCGCCGTGCTGCCCTACCTGCTATGGCGCCGCCGCTGGGCCAGCGCGACCAGCATGGTCGCGTGCCTCGGCATTTTCCTGTTTCTGGTGCCGGCGCCGATCCGCGGCTTCGAGCGCAATGTCTCGGAGCTTGCTACATGGTATCGCGGCATGGTGGGCTCGAACTCGGAGCAGGGGTTCGGGCAGCGCGACGCCCAGAATTGGTCCTGGGTCAACCAGTCCGTCATCGCCGTCACGCATCGCCTGGTGCGCCCCGTGAATTACAACCAGATCGATCCGGCCAAACCGGCGCAGTACATGAATGTCGTCGATCTCGATTACAAGGCGGCGAACTGGATCGTGCTGTCCGTCTTTGCCGCGCTCGGGCTGGGCTTCATCGGTATCATTCCGGCGCGCTCGAAGATGACGTCGAGGTCGGCCGCCGAGGAAGTCGGAATCCTGTTCTGCCTGATGACGATCGCTTCGCCCCTGGCGCGTCAGTATTACTTCGTGTGGCTGTTCTTTCCGGTCACCGTGCTGTTTCATCGCGCCGCGTTCGATCCCCGGTCCACGGCGCGGGTGATGTCCGGCGCGGCGCTCGGACTGTCGTTTGCGCTGATGGCGCTGTCGCTGCCGTTTTTCCCGAAGATTCTTCAAGCCGCCGGAAATAACCTCGCTGCGACGTTTATTTTGATCGCCGCCTTGGCGTGGCACATCCGTCGTCCGTTATCGGCGAGCGATCCGCATTCGTCCGCGCTAGCAGAAAAAGCCGAGAAAAAATTCTGAAAGATACGACCCGCAACGTAAGGGAAAACAAAATGTCCGGCACATCCCAACTGCAAACGGTCCTCGACCACATCGATGCCGATTTCGACAACAGCCTGGAGCGGCTGTTCGCGCTGCTGCGCATCAAGTCGATCTCCGCTGATCCGGCATTCGCCGGCGACTGCAAGGCGGCGGCTGATCATCTTGCCAAGGATATCGCGACGCTGAAATTCGCCGCCGAGGTCCGCCCCACCGCGGGCCATCCCGCGATCGTCGCCAAAAGCAACGGCAACACCGGGTCGCGTCCGCACGTCCTGTTCTATGGACATTACGACGTCCAGCCGGTCGATCCGCTGGATTTGTGGCATCGGCCGCCGTTCGAACCGGCGGTGACGAACCATGCCGACGGCCGCAAGATCATCGTGGCGCGCGGGGCGGAGGACGACAAGGGCCAGTTGATGACGTTCGTCGAGGCCTGTCGCGCCTGGATGTCGGTGGCGGGTTCGCTGCCGCTCGACGTGACGATGCTGATCGAGGGCGAGGAGGAGGTTGGCTCGAAAAACTTCGGCCCGTTCCTCGAACAGAACAAGAGCGACCTTGCCGCGGACTTCGCCCTGGTGTGCGATACCGGCATGTGGGATCCCGACACGCCGGCCATCACCACGTCGCTGCGCGGACTGGTCTATGAGGAAGTGATCATCAAGGCGGCGAACCGCGACCTGCATTCCGGCCTTTTCGGCGGCGGCGCGCAAAACCCGATCCGGGTGCTGACCCGTATCCTCGGCGGTCTCCATGACGACAACGGCCGCATCATGATTCCCGGCTTCTATGACGGCGTGAAAGACCTGCCGGACGACATCCGCGCGCAATGGGCGAAACTCGATCTGACGCCGGACAGGATGCTGAAGCCCATCGGCCTCTCGATCCCCGCCGGTGAAAAAGATCGTCTGCTGATCGAGCAGCTACTGTCGCGACCGACCTGCGACATCAACGGCATCGTCGGCGGCTACACCGGCGAGGGCTCCAAGACGGTGATCCCGGCCCAGGCCTCGGCCAAGGTCTCGTTCCGCCTCGTCGAAGGTCAGGACCCCGAAAAGATACGCGACGCCTTCCGCGCCTTCGTGAAAGAGCGCGTGCCGGCGGACTGCTCGGCCGAGTTCCTCGACCACGCCGGCGCGCCCGCGATCGCGCTCGACTGGACCATGAAGCCGCTGGCCGCCGCGAAGCGGGCGTTGACCGACGAATGGAACAGGGAGGCGCTACTGATTGGCTGCGGCGCGTCGATTCCGATCGTCGCGGATTTCAAGAAGACGCTGGGGCTCGACACCGTGCTGGTCGGCTTCGGCCTGGAGGACGACAATATCCATTCGCCGAACGAAAAATACGACCTGAAGAGTTTCCACAAGGGCATCCGCTCATGGGCGCGGATCCTTGCGGCGCTGGCGGAGGCACCGCGCTGAAGCGATCCTTATGCGCGCGTGAAAACGCCGCCCGGGATTGGACGGCGTTTGACGTGATGTGCAGAGGGTGATGGCGCGAGCCTACATCAATTCCATCGTTGGGCAAGATATGGAGTTGCTTCGCCCGCAGCCCGCTCAAATACTGGATTCGATCAAAATCATCGTGATCGAGCGCGTTGTGGTCATTTTTTTCGCCCATGGCTCGTCGCCGGCTCGTTCGGATTGAACCATTGGCGCCCCTCGATTGTTGATTTTTGCCGCCATATCCGGCACTGCCGGCGACGAATTGGCGGCTGGCGAGGCGCATCCAATGCCGCTATCGTCACCGGCTGGCGCGAGGCGGCGGAGCTTGAGGGATGAGAATGCTTTTGGTCGTGGGGATCGGCGTGTTCGTGGCCGGTCTGGTGGCCGCCGCCTTCGGACTTCCTGTCAAGGAGTTCTCCTTCGGCAATACCCTGATCCTGTCCGGCGCGGTCGTTTCCTGCACCGGACTGATCATGATCAGCCTGTCGCTTGTGGTCCGTGAGTTGCAGGCGGCGACGGACCGGCTGTATTCCGAAACGGCTGCTGCCGATCGCGGCGTCAGTTTTCCCGCGTCAATTCCGCCGGGCAGGGGCGTCGGGGACAACTTTCCGCCGTGGGATGCCGATCAGGGCGCGCTGAACGCGGGAAGCGGTCCGGCAGGAATGCCGTCCGCCCGATCGGCGCGCTGGCAGGCGGATACGCCCCGTGATCGCGTCGCGGCCGGTGCCGTTCCGGACATCGCCGCGCCGGAGTTCCCGGCGCCCCCCGGTACGACGTCTTCACCGAAACCGCGGCGCAATTTCCTGTTCGCGTCGTCCATGAGAGAAGAGCGGGAGCGGGTGGAACCGACCGCTCCGGGGGGCTTGTCTCCGCCTGCGACGCGCGCTCCGGCGTCCGAGGTGTCGCGGATGTCATTTGATGACGCCCGGGCGCGGCCGGAGCGGTCGCGCCCCGAGCCCAGCAGCGCACCGCCCGCGTCGGCATCCGCCGGCGACCGCGGTGCCAGTTCAACCGGCCTTCACGGCCAGACTGCTTCTGCGGTCAGCGTGCTGAGGTCCGGCGTCGTCGACGGGATGGCCTATTCGCTTTATTCCGACGGTACGATCGAAGCGCAACTGCCGGAGGGCATGATGCGGTTCGCGTCGATCGATCGACTGCGCGCGCATCTCGATCTGGGATCCGACCGGCCCTCCCGAGTCTGATCCAACGGCGTCGAGTTCAGCCTCATCCTGTCCGAAAACCGGTTTCCACTTTTCGCGATCGTACTCTGATAAATTCGCGCGCGTGCGTGCCGTTCTTGCCCTGCCGGCCTTGTCATGCCCGCGGCAATCCGCTCATACTTACCGTGTAAAGGCAGGTTTTGATCGTCATTCCGAGCGTATCGATGCTGCTTTACGACCGGACAATTGAGATCATGAGCGATACAGCAGGCAAGAGTTTTCTCGATCTCACGGCGGAGATCGTATCGGCCTACGTCAGCAACAACACGACACCGGCATCGGAAATTCCCGCGCTTATAAGCCAGGTGTATGCCGCGCTGACCCGGGTGTCTTCCGGCCGGGGCGAATCGCCGGCAGAGCCGGCCAGGCCCGCCGTTCCGGTCAAGAAATCGATGACGGCCGACTATCTGATCTGTCTGGAAGACGGCAAACGCTTCAAATCGCTCAAGCGCCATCTGCGGACGCAGTACAATATGAGCCCCGAGCAATATCGGGATAAGTGGAAGCTGCCGGCGGATTATCCCATGGTGGCTCCGAATTATGCGGTGACGCGGTCGCAACTGGCCAAAAACATGGGACTTGGCCAGCAGCGCCGGCGGCGGAAATAACGCCAACAATCTTCGGCCGAATTATTCCTCGGGGCTTGACCTGGGGGTGGAATAACGGCCGGCGTGAAAAATGCCGTCCAAACAAAAATTGATTCCGGTGGAACCGGAAAATATTCCGCCTTTGGGGTGATCCCATATTAGGAATAATATCTGAATCACCCGAGGCGACTCGGCCTGATGCACTGTTTTCTTTGAAAAATGCTATCCTCGGGGATAGAAGGAGCTTGTAGGATATATGAATATAATCCTATAAAAGGAGGCTCCTTCCATGCTTCTAACCTGTCCGATCACGCCGCCCGCAATCGTCCGGCCGCCGCCTCCAAAGAAGATCTGTCACGGCATCGTGGCGCTGGTGGCTGACGAATTCGGGCTCGATGCCGCAAGCCTCATGTCGCCCACGCGCGGCTCTCCGCGCGCCGCATACGCCAGGCAGGTCGCGATGTACCTGGCGCATGTCGGTTTCGCCCTGAGTTTCGAAGCGATCGGACTTGCCTTCGACCGCGACCGCACCACGGTTTCCCACGCATGCCGCGTTGTCGAAGACAGCCGCGACGACGAGCAACAGGACCGCCGTCTCGCGCTGCTCGAAACGAAATGCGCGGCGCCCGGTGCCCGCCTCGATGGAACGCCCCATGTCGGCCTCTGATCGCGGCGTCGGCAAGTCGACGCGTCGGCCGAAGAGCCGCCAGACCGAAGTCGTCGATCGGTTTCGCGCGCAGCATCTTGCGCTTGCCGAACGCGAGATCATGACCGATGCAGGCGTTGTGACCGTGATGGCCAACGACAGCGAGAGTCCGCTCGCCTGGCTGGCGCGCCGCAAGGGCCGCGATGGCTGTGCGATGATCAGCCGCGATCAGTTTGCGGCCGGCGAACGGTTGCGCGCGGATTTCACGCGCGGGAATCTGACGCCGCGGGTGACCTCGAACTGGTCGTCGCCAACCGGAGGACGGCCGCGCGGATCCGGAGCAGGCCCTTGCGAGATGACCGATCTGATTATCGCGTCGCGGCAACGGGTACGGCTGGCCATGCAGGCGTGCGGACCGGAATTTTCCGGCCTGCTGATCGATGTCTGCTGCTTTCTGCGCGGGCTTGAAGATGTCGAGCGCGAGCGCGGCTGGCCACCGCGATCTGCGAAAGTCGTATTGCAGCTGGCGCTGGACAGGCTGGCTCGGCACTATGGCCTGGGGAGCGCAGGACGAGCCGAGGCGAGCGCGCACGTCCGGACCTGGCTCGCAAGCGACGCAGCCTTTACTGTCGGATAGGCGGGAGCCTGATGAATGACGGCCGGATCGGCTGTTCTATCCCTGCGAACCAGCGGGTCGGTCGGCGCGAAGCGCCGCCCGGTCAGGCCGCGTCGGCCAGCGCCTCCCGCGCATCCCTGCGAATGCGCTCGACCATGGCGCGCAGTCCGTTGGAGCGTTGCGGCGTGAGATGCTCGCGAAAGCCGAGTTCGTCAAAGACGGCGATGGCGTCGGTATCGAGAATCGCCTGCGGCTTTCGGCCGGAATAAAGCGTCAGCAGGATCGCGATCAGGCCGCGCACGATATGCGCGTCGCTGTCGCCGACATAGGCCAGCACCGGATCATTGTCGGTGTCGCGGGCGACCTTGAGCGACAGCCAGACCTGGCTGGTGCAGCCCTGAACCTTGTTCGCGGCGGAATGTTCGGCTTCGCTCATCGGTTCGAGGGTGCGTCCGAGTTCGATGACGTACCGATAGCGGTCGTCCCATTCCTCCAGCAACTCGAAGTTGTCCCTGATCTCGTCGATCGTCATCCAGGTCCAGTGTCCGTATGTGTGATTATCGCAAGCCCTATATAGGCCCGCTTGAGGGTAAAATCGATATGGGCGCTGCGATCCCTTGCGGAAATTGTTCCGTGCCAATGGGGCGGCTTAGAGTGCCGCCTTCTCATCCCGCACGAGAGTCTGTTTCAACTGCGTTGAATCAGTCTCCTCGCTTATCTTTTTGTTTGAGCGTGATCTTTTCCTGAAAACCGGTTTCCACTTTTTGGGATCATGCTCTAATTGGCGGGGACTGAGGCTGGGGCGCCAAGATTCCATTCCGCCTGCAAATCCTCCGGTGTCAGCGTGTCATGCCGCGCATCCTCGGAACCTGCTTCCGCGTTCGACGCCATGGCCCCGATCGAGCTCGTATGATCGGGGGCGCGCTTGTCGGTGATGATCCGGTACAGCTTTTTCGCGCCGTCCTGCGCGCGCTGTCCGATCGCGGCCGCGGCTTGGCCGCCGACCTCGCAAGCGGCCGGCTGACGCGCGCAGAAGTGACTCATGTCGGAGACGGCCGCCGTCGCGGCCGATACGGCCTCGGAGGCTTTGATCTGGGGACCCTTGTTCGCCTCGGGCGCGTTGTCCCTCGGCAGCAGCACGAGCACCAGCCCGAGCCAGAAGGCCATGCGAAGCAGGAAAAACATGTCGCGTCCCTATGTGCTTTTCACCCTGTTGCGTTGAATTCCGCAATCTGTCCCCTTCCGTATCAGGTGGTGCTGAATCACAGGTGTGTCCGCAGTCTTTGCCGCGAAGAAAATCATGCGAGCGGCGGCGGAACTCGATTCGGTGTAAATTTTCGATTGATGCGGCGGCTACAGCATGCTGGAAACCTCGCGTTCACCATTCTCGTCGAATGCTGCTGTCGACGCGCGGGAAAACGGCATTTGCGCGCGTTGTTTCGTCACGGACCGGACCGCCTTAGCGTTCGCTTAAGTTCACTCTGACACGTTGCGCCAACGAAAATGGAGGCGTTCCGGCGCGTCTGCTACGACGTCGGCCGAAGCGCGAGCGACGTGGCTGCATTGACCCTTATTCAGGATTGTCTCGACGCCCTGCTGCATCCGTCGGCGCGATACGATGCGTTGACGCGAGCGCGCCATCGGGCGTTCATGGGACCGCGTCTCTTGGGAAGCCTCGTCGCATTCGCGGCGTTTCCCGTCTATCTTGCGATCCGCGGTGCGCCGACGGCGCTGGAAGTGTTGGCGTTCGCCTGGCTCGTCGTTCCGATTCTGCTCGCCTATTTCCTGTCGCGGACCGGCCGTTATGAAGCCGCGCACGTGCTGTCGTCGATCGCGCTCGCCGGCCTTGTCATGATGATCGCGATTGCGACCGGCGGAATCGGATCGTTCGTGGCGATCTGGCTTGCCCTGATTCCACTGGAAGCCGCGCTGTCCGCCTCCCGCCGCGTCATCGGGTTTGCATCGGCGCTTGCGGTCTCGTGCGTGCTCGCGCTGATCGCGATGAGCTACCTCGGCGTCCTGCCGTCGCTCGACTCCGGTGCGACGGCGCACAGCGTCCTGATGGCGTCCGGCATTGCGTCCGCGACGCTGTATGCCGCGGGAATTGCGTTCGGCGCCGAGGCGCTGGCGCGCACCGGAATCTCGCTGCTGAACGTCGAGGAAGGTCGCTATCGCCTGCTGGCGCGCAACATGAGCGACGTGATTTCGCGCCACAAGCGCAATGGCGCCGTGCAGTTCATTTCGCCTGCCGCGGAAGTTCTGCTTGGCGTGCCCGTATCGGAATTGCGGGACCACGGCCTGTTCGAGCGGGTCCACGTGTCCGACCGCCCGGCCTATCTCACCGCGCTTGCGGCGGCTGCGCTCGGCAACGACGCGCAAAGCGTCGAATTCAGGCTCAGGCGCGAGCTCGCGCGGGGTCCCCAGAGAGAGGCGCGCCATCCGGCGGACTTTATATGGGTGGAAATGCGATGCCGTCCGCTCGAGCCGGTCCCCGCCGCAACGACCTCCGAAGAACCCGAAGTCGTTGCCGTGATGCGTGATATCACCGAGCGAAAGCATCAGGAGCACGCGCTGGAATTGGCGCGAGCCGCAGCCGAACGCGCCGACGCCGCCCGGAACCGGTTTCTCGCCACCGTGAGCCACGAACTGCGAACGCCGCTCAATGCCATCATCGGCTTTTCGGAGATGATGGTTCAGGAGGATGCCCTGCTGCTCGATGCGGCGCGCCGCAAGGAGTATGCCCAGCTCATCAACGATTCCGGTCAGCATCTGTTGTCGGTGGTCAACAGCATCCTCGACATGTCGAAAATGGAGTCCGGAAACTTCGAGATCGTGCCCGAGCCGTTCGCGCCGCGCGAGGTCCTGCTCAACAGCAGTAGTCTGCTCGCGCTCAAGGCCCGCGACAGCGGCATCGAGCTCGTCACCCGCGTTCCGGAGGACTTGCCGCAGATCACCGGCGATCCGCGCGCGTTCCGGCAGATCGTTCTGAACCTGGTGTCGAACGCCATCAAGTTCACCGAGCGCGGTGGCCGGGTCACGGTCTCGGCCCGCGTGGAGGGATCGCGTTTGATGCTGCGCGTGACGGACAACGGCGTCGGCATCGCGCAGGAAGACCTCAAGCGGATCGGCGATCCCTTCTTCCAGGCGGGAAAAACCTACCAGCGCCGTCACGAAGGAACCGGACTCGGACTGTCGATCGTCAAGAGTCTGGTCGCCTTGCATCGGGGCGAGATCGATGTGCAGAGCAAGGTGGAGGAGGGGACCACGGTGACCGTCATGTTGCCGCTGACGTTCGTGTCTGAAGTCGAGCCGTCATCGGACAATGTCGCGACGCTGACGCCGGCCCCCCGCGCCGGCAGGCAGGATCACGGTCATCGGGTGAAGAAGAGTGCCTAGACAAGCTATCGGAGGAGATGCGGCGCGGCCGCGCCGTCGCCGCGCGGCTGCCGGGAGAGATGACGCTGACGAGGAACGCGGTCTCGCCATGCGCATCCTGCTGTACAGCCCGAAGGACCTGCTTGCGGGATCGCTTGCTTTCGCCGCCATCGGCGTCATCGTCGCCAACGCCATGTTCTTGCAGGCCGGCCATCATCCGTCGCCGATGTTCGGATCCGCGGTCACGATGCCGCCGGCCCTGCCGCAGGCCAATCCGTTGCCGCGGCCCCGGCCGGTCGAGGCGGATGCGGTCGACGTCAAGCCGGCCGATCCTCCTGCCAATCCCGGCAAACCGACTGCGCCGCATGGCGATCCCGTCGCCGATCTCATCAACGCGACGCGCCGCGTCGCCACGGTCCAGCGGACATTGACGGAATACGGCTACGGCCAGTTGAAGCCGACGGGAACGGTCGGGACCGACACCCAGGCCGCGATCCGGAAATTCGAGCAGGCTCGCCGGCTACCGGTGACCGGACAAATGTCCGACCGCCTCGTTCGAGAACTCGTCGCCATGACGGGACGGCCGATCGATTAGCGCGCGTGAGCTACTTCGTCATTCCCGGGGCGTCGTGAACGACGAACCCGGAATCCAGTGGTCGATAATCTTGGATGACCGGATTCCCCGAGGTACAATTGGGGCAACCGATTGCCGCCGATTGTCCTTCGAGACTTACCGCACTCCGTAACTCGCCACCCGGATGCCGCCGAAAACCCCGAGGCCGGGCGCGAGGAAACCGGTCGGGTTCTGGTAGCGGCGGTCGAAGAGGTTATCGACCCGCGCGAAGAGCTTGACCTGGTCGTTGACGGCATAGTCGCCGCGCAGGTTCACGAGCGTATAGCCGGGTGCGACAATTCCGGAAGCCGAGCCGTCACGCGTGACGTCGATCCAGTTGCTGACACGAAGCACTGTCGCCGACAATGTCAACTGATCGAGGGGGAGCCATGTCGCCGTCACGCTCCACTTGTCTTTGGGCCGGCGCAACAGTTGCAGGCCGGTCGCAGCATCCACGGCGCGGGTGAAGGTGTAATCGGCGCGGATGCCGAAACGCCCGGTGATCTGCGCGGAGACGAACGTTTCGGTGCCTTCGGTGGTCGCGCGGTTGACGTTCACCAGTGAGGTGAACGTGTCGTTATAGTCGATCAGGTTGGTAAGGTCGTTGTGGAAGTAGGTGGAGCCGAACCGCACGCGATCGTTGAACAGAGGCTGTTCGAAACCGGCGTCGTAGCCCGTGCTTTCCTCTGGCTTCAGGTTGGGGTTGGCGAAGAAACCGAAGGCCGGATAATCCTGATACAACTGACTCAGCGACGGCGCCTTGAATCCGGTGCCGTAGCTCGCCTTCAGTTTCGTCTCGGTGACGGGAAGAATGACCGCCGGCGCGACCCGGTAGGTCATATGCTCGCCGAAGCGGTCGTTGGAATCTTCGCGGACATTCGCGACCAGGAAGAACCGTTTCGCAAAAGCCGATTGCAGTTCGATGAAGCCGGCCTTGTTGCCGTTCTGCGCTGTCAGGTCGGTGGTCTCGATGCGATCGGTCTGTTGCTCGGCGCCGACGATCAGGTTGTTGTCACGCGCGATCTCGGCCACCGCGTGCCAGTCGAACTTGAGGCGTTCGCCGGTGGTGATTGCCCCAACCGGATCTCCCGGACTTATGTCGTAAGCCCTGCTGTTGGTGTAGTTGACGCCGAAGTAGTTTTTTAAGCGTCCGTCGAACAGCGACCACACCGCCTCTTCGCGATTGAACAATTGCTGGACGGCGTGCGTGCTCTGCGCGGCATTG
>NZ_MKSM01000130.1 GCF_001897285.1 Nitrobacter sp. 62-23 | reverse complement strand
TCGGCATCATCGGATTCTATGACGACTATCTGAAGGTGACGAAGCAGACCCATGCCGGGTTCGCCGGGCGCACCCGCCTCCTGCTCGAACTGTTGATTGCGCTGGCCGCCTGCTATGCGCTGGTCCGCCTCGGCCGTGAACCGTTTTCCACCGCACTGGTGATTCCGTTCTTCAAGGACGTGGTGCTGGACCTCGGCTGGTTCTTCCTCGCTTTCGGCGCGTTCATCATCGTCGGCGCGGGCAATGCGGTGAACCTTACCGATGGTCTCGACGGTCTCGCCATCGTGCCGGTCATGATCGCGTCCGCGAGCTTCGCCATGATCGCCTATCTCGCCGGCAACGCCGTGTTTGCCGACTACCTCCAGATCAACTACATCGCCGGCGCCGGTGAACTTGCGGTGCTGTGCGGCGCGGTGCTCGGGGCGGGCCTCGGCTTTCTCTGGTTCAACGCGCCGCCGGCCTCGATCTTCATGGGGGACACCGGTTCGCTGGCGCTCGGCGGCATGCTCGGCTCGATCGCGGTCGCGGTGAAGCACGAGATCGTGCTGGCGGTCATCGGCGGCCTGTTCGTGCTGGAGGCGGTGTCGGTGATCGTGCAGGTGGCGTCGTTCAAGCTGACGGGGAAGCGCATCTTCAAGATGGCGCCGATCCACCATCACTTCGAACAGCTCGGCTGGACCGAGCCGCAGATCGTGATCCGGTTCTGGATCATCTCGGTGATGCTGGCGTTGGCGGGTCTTTCGACACTGAAGCTGCGGTGATGGTCGGTTTGAGCATTGCGGTGGGCACGGCCTTCCCATGATCCCCGTCACCTCCTTCGCCGGCAAGACGGTCGCGGTGTTCGGTCTCGGTGGCTCGGGCCTTGCGAGTTGCCACGCGCTGAAAGCGGGCGGCGCCGAAGTGATCGCCGCCGACGACAACGCAGACAACGTCGCAAAAGCCGCGCAGGCCGGCTTCATGATCGCAGACCTGCGCACTGTGCCATGGAGCAATGTCGTCGCGCTGGTGCTTGCGCCCGGCGTGCCGCTGACCCATCCGACGCCGCACTGGAGTGCGCTGGCGGCGCACGAGGCCGGCGTCGAGGTGATCGGCGACATCGAACTGTTCTGCCGCGAGCGGCGTCGTCACGTGCCCGACGCGCCGTTTGTCGCCATCACCGGCACCAACGGCAAGTCCACCACCACGGCGCTGGTCGCGCATCTGATGCGCGAGGCTGGTCATGACGTGCAGATGGGCGGCAATATCGGCACCGCAATCCTGTCGCTTGAGCCGCCACGCAAGGGGCGCGTGCATGTCATCGAGATGTCGTCGTATCAGATCGACCTGACGCCTTCGCTCGATCCGACCGTCGGCATCCTGCTCAATGTCAGTCCCGATCATCTCGATCGTCACGGCACCATCGAGCATTACGCTGATGTGAAGGAGAGGCTGGTTGCAAGCGTGCAGTCGCAGGGCACGGCTGTCGTCGGCGTCGATGATATCTGGAGCCGCGCCGCCGCGGATCGCATCGAACAGGCCGGTAAGCACGTGCTGCGCGTCTCGGTGAAGCGGCCGCTCGCGGACGGCATCTGTGTCGATCATGGCAGGATCGTTCGCGCGTCGGGCGGCGCACGCAGCGAGATAGCCGATATCGGCAGCATCGGCTCGCTGCGCGGACGGCACAACGCGCAGAACGCCGCCTGCGCTTCGGCGGCGGCGCTTGCGCTCGGGGTGACCAACGACATCCTGCAAGAGGGCCTGCGCAGCTTTCCCGGACTCGCGCACCGCATGGAGCAGGTCGGGCGCAAGGCCAACGTTCTGTTCGTCAACGACTCCAAGGGCACCAACGCTGATGCCACCGAGAAGGCGTTGTCATCTTTTATCGATATTTTCTGGATCGCTGGCGGCAAGCCGAAGAGCGGCGGCATCGCCTCGCTCGCCGAGTTCTTTCCGCGCGTCCGCAAAGCCTATCTGATCGGGGAGGCGGCAAAGGAGTTTGCGGCGACGCTGGACGGCAAAGTGGATTACGAGATCAGCGGGACGCTGGAAGCAGCGATGTCCGCCGCCGCGCGCGACGCCGAGGCGTCGGGCCTTGCGGACGCCGTGGTGCTGCTGTCGCCGGCCTGCGCCTCGTTCGATCAGTTTCGCAATTTTGAAGTCCGCGGCGACCGTTTCCGTGAATTGGTGCGGGCACTGCCTGGCGTCAAGCCGGTGACGTAGACGAACCGACTTTCGTCACGGCCGGATTCATTCCGGCCATCCACTTTTTTTCGCTCCAGTTCCTATGACGTGGATGCCCGCAACAAGTGCGGGCATGACGATGAAAAGGTCGCTCCCGAAAACTTGTCCTGTTTCCTTAACCTCCCGGTAATCACGATCGGGGACCAATGGCGTGATCTCCGCCCACAGGATCCGCCATGATTTCACGCGAACAACGCACGCCGCTCTCGGAATGGTGGTGGACCGTGGACCGGTGGCTGCTGGCGGCCATGATCCTTCTGATGCTGACCGGCGTGGTGTTGTCGCTGGCCGCCAGTCCCTCGGTCGCGACCCGGATCGGGCTTGATCCGTTTCACTTCTTCCATCGCCATGTATTGTTTCTGTTGCCATCGATCGTCGTGATGGTCGGCGTGTCGTTCCTGTCGCCGCGCCAGATCCGCCGCTCGGCGCTGATCGTGTTCGGGCTGAGCATCGTGCTGATTGTGGCCACGCTCGTGCTTGGCCCGGAGGTCAAGGGCGCAAAACGCTGGATCACGATTCTCGGCGTCAACATCCAGGCCTCGGAATCCGCAAAACCTGCTTTCGTCGTATTGGCGGCGTGGCTCTTCTCAGAATCCGCGCGCAAGCCCGAGATGCCCGCGACCTCGATGGCGCTGACGCTGCTATTGGGACTCGTCACGCTGCTGGTGCTGGAGCCGGATTTCGGCCAGACCATGCTGATCCTGATGGTGTGGGGAGCGCTGTTCTTCATCGCCGGCATGCGCATCGTCTGGGTGTTCGGTCTCGCAGGCACCGCGATCGCCGGATTGTTCGCCGCCTATATGCTGGTTCCTCACGTCGCCGTCCGCATCCAGCGATTCATGGATCCGGCTTCCGGCGACACATTCCAGGTCGATACCGCCATGGATGCTTTCGCCAACGGCGGCTGGTTCGGCCTTGGCCCCGGCGAGGGCATCGCCAAGCGGAGCCTCCCCGACAGTCACACCGATTTCGTGTTCGCGGTCGGCGCCGAGGAATTCGGCATCATCATGTGCCTTGCGCTGCTGGCGCTGTTCACCTTCATCGTCATGCGCACCCTGTCGCGCGCCTACGCGTCGGAGGATCTGTTCTCGCGCTTCGCCGCGTCCGGGCTCGCGATCATGTTCGGCGTGCAGGCGGCCATCAACATGGCGGTCAACCTGCATCTGATCCCCGCCAAGGGGATGACGCTGCCGTTCATTTCCTATGGCGGCTCGTCGATGGTCTCGCTTGCTTACGGCGTCGGCCTGATGCTGGCTCTGACGCGCCAGAGGCCACGCACGGAAATGGAATCGATCAGTGAGGCCACCGCCGCGAGCTATGCGTAGATGGATGTGTGTCCGCCGCCTGACCCTCATGCCCGGGCCATGGTCGTTCGAAGAGCGGCGTCCTTTGCTCCCCATGGTGCCGGGCATCCACCTTTTGCAAGCGTGTGATAGGAAAAGGCGTGGATGGCCCGGGACGAAGCCCGGCCATGACGATAGTGATTGGGTCGGGTGACGAATCTTGTGACCGAACAACAACCTCTCATCCTGCTCGCCGCCGGCGGCACCGGAGGACATCTGTTTCCAGCCGAGGCGCTCGGCGTCGAACTGATGAAGCGCGGCCTGCGGGTGCGGCTGGTGACGGACTCGCGCGCGCTGCGCTATAGCGGGCTGTTCGCGAAGGACATGACCGACGTGGTGCCGAGCGAGACCGTGCGTGGCCGTTCGCCGTTGGCGCTGGCGCGCACCGGCCTGATGCTCGCGGCCGGCACCGCCGTCGCGCTCAAGCTGATGCATCGGTTGAAGCCAGCCGCCGTGATCGGCTTCGGCGGCTATCCGACCTTGCCGCCGCTGCTGGCCGCGCGGCTCGCCGGAATTCCGACCCTGATTCACGACGCCAACGCGGTGATGGGCCGCGCCAACCGCTTCCTGTCGCGCCGTGTCAGCGCCATCGCCACCTCGCTGCCCGGCGTGCTTGCCAGAGAGCCGTCGCTGATCGGCAAGACCACGACGACCGGCACGCCGATGCGGCCGGCTATTCTCGCAGCCGCCGCCGTTCCCTTTGCCGCGCCTGGTCCGGACGATCCCATCCGCGTTCTCGCGGTCGGCGGCAGCCAGGGCGCGCGCGTCATGAGCGACATCGTGCCGGCGGCGATCGAACAGCTCGAAGCCACATTGCGGCGGCGGCTGGTGCTGACCCAGCAGGTGCGCGGCGAAGACATGGCGCGGGTCCGCGCGGTTTATGATCGGCTCGGGATTAATGCCGAACTGGCGCCGTTCTTCGCCGACCTGCCGGCGCGGCTGGCGTCGAGTCACATCATCGTCTCCCGCTCTGGCGCAGGCACCGTGGCCGAGCTTGGCGCGATCGGGCGCCCCTCGATCCTGGTGCCGCTGCCCGGCGCGATCGATCAGGACCAGTTCGCCAATGCCGGCGTGCTGGCGGATGCCGGCGGTGCGATCCGCATCGTGCAGGCAGACTTCACGTCGGAACGTCTCGCGGCCGAATTGTCCGCGCTGGCCGACGATCCGGCGCGGCTTGCGGCCATGGCGGCTGCAGCACGCACGGTGGGCCGCCTCGACGCGGCGGAGCGGCTCGCGGATATGGTCGTTAAAGTGGCCGGAATCTAGCTGATTCGGGCTTGTCATGCCCCGCGAAAGCGAGGCATCCAGTACGCCGTGCGGGCCGCTATGAATCGGTGGCGCGGAATACGGATCGTCCGTTTGGGACGATGACGGCAAGGAACAGACATGAGACTGCCGCGCGAAATCGGCCCCATTCACTTCGTCGGCATCGGCGGTATCGGCATGAGCGGCATCGCCGAGGTGCTGTGCAATCTCGGCTATACCGTGCAGGGCTCGGACGCTTCAGAGGGCGCCAATGTCAGCCGCCTGCGCGAGAAGGGCATCCATGTCACGGTCGGCCACAAGGCTGGCAACGTGAACGGCGCGGACGTGCTTGTGGTTTCCACCGCAATCAGGCGCGACAACCCCGAACTGATGGCGGCGCGCGCACAGCGCATTCCCGTCGTGCGTCGCGCGGAAATGCTCGCCGAACTGATGCGGCTGAAAAGCTGCGTCGCCATCGCAGGCACCCACGGCAAGACCACGACCACGTCGATGGTCGCGGCGCTGCTCGACGCCGGCGATTTCGATCCCACCGTCATCAACGGCGGCATCATCAACGCCTACGGCACCAATGCGCGGCTGGGGGCGGGCGAGTGGATGGTGGTGGAAGCCGACGAGAGCGACGGCACGTTCCTGAAACTGCCGACCGACGTCGCCATCGTCACCAATGTCGACCCCGAGCACCTCGATCACTTCAAGACCTTCGATGCTGTGCAGGATGCATTCCGCTCGTTTGTTGAGAACGTGCCGTTCTACGGCTTCGCGGTGATGTGCATCGATCATCCCGTGGTGCAGAGCATGGTCGGCAAGATCGAGGATCGCCGCATCATCACCTACGGCGAGAATCCGCAGGCCGACGCGCGGCTGGTCGACCTCGCGCCGAACGGCGGCGGCTCGCATTTCAAGGTGGTGTTCCGCAACCGCAAGACCGACGCCGCCCACGAGATTACCGATTTGGTGCTGCCGATGCCCGGCCGCCACAACGCGCTCAACGCCACGGCGGCGATCGCGGTGGCGCATGAACTCGGTATTCCCGACGCGACCATCCGCAGCGCCATCGCTGGCTTCGGCGGCGTCAAGCGGCGCTTTACCAAGACCGGCGAATGGAACGGCGTCACTATCATCGACGACTACGGTCATCATCCGGTCGAGATCACCGCGGTGCTGAAAGCGGCGCGCGAGTCCACCGGCGGCCGGGTCATCGCCGTGGTGCAGCCGCATCGCTACAGCCGCCTGCAGTCGCTGTTCGAGGAGTTCTGCACCTGCTTCAACGATGCCGATACCGTGGTCGTCGCCGAGGTCTATCCGGCGGGCGAGGCGCCGATCGAGGGCATCGACCGCGACCACTTCGTGCTCGGCCTGCGTGCCCACGGCCACCGCCAGGTGGTGCCGTTGCAGGAATCGGCGGCGCTGCCGGGCGTCGTTGCAGGTCTGGCGAAGCCCGGCGATTATGTGGTGTGCCTTGGCGCCGGCAACATCACGCAGTGGGCCTACGCGCTGCCGGGTGAACTCAAGGCGCTGGGATGAGTGTCATCACTGCACCGCTTGTGAAGCGCAGTGGCCGTGCAGGGTGGCACGGCCTGCTCTCTCCCCCGCTTGCGGGGGAGAGGTGGAGAGGGGGCTCCTTTCAAACGGATGGCTCGCGAGAAAGTGCCCCCACCCTAACCCTCCCCCGCAAGCGGGAGAGGGGACAGCCCGCTATTGTCGCGATGTCGTGCGCATGACCTTTCCCGACATCGCTCCAAAACTGAAATCGCAGATGCCGGAGCTGCGCGGGCGGATGCTGGCGAACGAGCCGCTCGCGCCGCTGACATGGTTTCGCGTCGGCGGTCCGGCGCAGGTGCTGTTCACGCCGGCGGATGAAAACGATCTCGCTTATTTCCTGCGGCATCTGCCGGAGGAGATTCCGATCTACTGCATCGGCGTCGGCTCCAACCTGATCGTGCGCGACCGCGGCCTGCCGGGCGTGGTGATCCGCCTGTCGGCGCGCGGCTTCGGAGAGATCACGACCGACGGCGAGACGTTGCACGCCGGCGCCGCGGCCCTCGACAAGCGCGTCGCCGAAGCTGCGGCCGCGGCGGGTCTCGGCGGCCTCGAATTCTATTTCGGTATCCCCGGCACCATTGGTGGCGCGCTGCGCATGAATGCCGGTGCCAACGGCACTGAGACCAAAGATGTTCTGGTTCAGGCGCGCGCCGTCGGCCGCCGCGGCGACAAGATGACGTTCGACAATGCCGCCATGAAGTTCGAATACCGCAACAGCGCGATTTATCCTTCCGTCATCTTCACCGGTGCTACGTTTCGCGGACGCAAGGCCGCGCCGGAAGCGATCCGTGCGCGCATGGACGAGGTGCAGAGCCATCGCGAGACGGTGCAGCCGATCCGCGACAAGACCGGCGGTTCGACCTTCAAGAATCCGCCGGGGCAGAGCGCGTGGAAACTGATCGATGCCGCCGGCATGCGCGGCCATCGCGTTGGCGGCGCGCAGGTCTCGGAGATGCACTGCAATTTCCTCATCAATACCGGCGCGGCGACCGCGCGCGACATCGAGACGCTTGGAGAGACCGTCCGTGTGCAGGTGAAAAAGCAGTCGGGCGTCGACCTGCAATGGGAAATCAAGCGGATCGGATTGGAATAGGCTTATGCGCATCACGATCCTTTTTGGCGGCAGCAACAAGGAACGTCTGGTCTCGGTGGCGAGCGCGCAGGCGTTGCATCGCGCGTTGCCGGATGCGGAGCTGTGGTTCTGGGATGTGCGCGACGATGTCTATCGTGTGCGCTCCGAGGCGCTGCTCGGTCACGCGCGGCCGTTCGAGGACGAGTTCGTCCCCGGCGGCACAGGTGTGACGCTTGAACGGGCGCTCGATGCGGCGAAAGCCGAGGAGCGCCTGCTGGTGCTCGGCCTTCACGGCGGCCGCGCCGAGAACGGCGAACTGCAGGCGATGTGCGAACTGCGCGGCATTCCTTTTACAGGGTCCGGCTCCGCCGCCTCGCACCTTGCGTTCGACAAGGTCGCGGCGAAGCGGTTCGCCGCGCTGGCGGGCGTCAACGTGCCCCCCGGCGTGGCGCTGCAGGACGTCGATCGTGCATTGGCCGAGCACGGCCGGCTGATCGCAAAGCCGTCGCGCGACGGATCGAGCTACGGGTTGATCTTCGTCAACGGGACGCAGGACCTCGTCGCCGTGCGCGCCGCGGCGGCGACCGAGGAGTATGTGATCGAGCCGTTCGTATCCGGCGTCGAGACCACCTGCGGCGTGCTGGAGCGCGCCGACGGCACGGTTATCGCGCTTCCGCCGGTGGAGATTGTGCCGGCCGAGGGGGCGTTCGACTATGCCGCGAAATATCTGGCGGCGACGACGCAGGAGATCTGCCCCGGACGATTCCCGCCGGCCATTGCCGCACGGATCATGGACGATGCGCTGCGAGCACACCGGGCGCTGTCCTGCCGCGGTTATTCCCGCACCGATTTCATCGTGAGCGGCGAAAAACCGGTCTATCTCGAAACCAACACCCTGCCGGGCCTGACCGCGGCCTCGCTCTACCCGAAGGCGCTCCATGCACAGGGGATCGGGTTTTCGGATTTCCTGCGCGATCAGATCGCGCTGGCCGAAAAGGCCATCCGGCAGGCTTGAGGGAGCTTTGCGGGCACCAACTCGGGAACCGAGGGTTTATTCGGTCAGCGCCGCCGGCCGCGTCCGAAAAGCCGCAAGGTATTCTTTTCTCGTACCAAAATGCGCTCTGCCGACACCAGCTTTACCTTTTGTTTACCAGTACGTCCGAAGGTTAACGCTGGCGGCTCATGTGACGCTTGGCTGCCGGGGCGCGAACTGTTGCGGATTTTCCGCTTCGACGATCGCATCGAGGGAATTGCGGACCTGCCGCGAGGTCGGCGCCCCCGTCCGGCATTGCCAGGTGGTCGCGCGTGTCTCCGATGTGAGATTCCCGCTTCGGCGCCGAGTTTGAAAAGCGGCGCAGGGCAAATGTTGACGAGCGCGCGCGATGAAGGGTGGAGGACGTCTCGATCGGTCGTTGAGATCGCCGGGGTCCATATCTGACCTGTCGGGGTCCGGCCTGCTGAAGCAGGTCGACCTGATCAGGCTTGCCGCCGCTGGCGCGGGCATTTTGCTGCGCGAGCAGGTCGCGAAGCTCAAGCGCGCCCGCGCCGAACGCCTCGATGCGCGCGCCAGAAATCCCAACCGCGCGATTGCTTTTCTGGAGCGCTACGTTCCGCGCCGGCTTGGCATGGCGCTGACCGTAACCGTCCTCGGCGGCAGCGCGGCGCTCGGCGTCATCACGGGCGGACACGTCGATGCGGCGATCGGCGCCTTGAGCGACGCGCGCAATGCGCTCGCCAATGCCGCCGGGTTCCGCATCAGCTCGGTCACCGTCAACGGCCGCAAGCAGTTGACGCAGGACGAGGTATTGGCTGCAGGCGGCGTCAACGGCCGTTCCTCACTGTTGTTCCTCGATGCGGCCGGCGTGCGCGACAGCCTGAAAGCCGATCCGTGGGTCGCGGACGCGACCGTGCTGAAACTTTATCCCGGTGCGTTGCAGATCGACATCACCGAGCGCCGCCCCTTCGCGTTGTGGCAGGAGGACGGCAAGCTGTCGGTGATCGCGGATGACGGTGTCGTGCTCGAGCCTTACGTCACCCGCCGCTTCGCTTCGCTGCCGCTCGTGGTCGGGAAGGGGGCGGAAACCCGCGCCAGGGATTTCCTCGCTTTGGTCGCGCAATACCCGGTGGTGAACAACCAGCTCAAGGCCGCGATCCTCGTTGGCGAGCGGCGCTGGAATCTGCGCCTCAAGGACGGCCTCGATATCCGGCTTCCGGAGAACGACGTCGGCCGCGCGCTCGCCGCGCTGGTGAAATACGACATGGAAGACAGGCTGCTGTCGCGCGACATCACCGCCATCGACATGCGGCTGCCCGACCGCATGACCGTGCGGCTTTCGGAGGAGGCCGCGAAGGCGCGCGAAGAGCAGTTCAAGAAATCCAGCAAGAAGGCCGGCAGCGCATGACTGGTCTCGACCGCAACCAGACCCCGAAGATGCGGCCGATGCAGCGCAATCGCAGCGCGCTGGTGGCGTCGCTGGACATCGGCACCAGCAAGATCGCCTGCCTGATCGGGCGGCTGAAGCCGAGCGCGCCGAACGACGCCTTGCGCGGACGAACCCATTCGGTCGAGCTGATCGGTTACAGCCAGATCCAGTCGCGCGGCATGAAGGCCGGCGCGGTAGCCGATCTTGCCCAATGCGAGCAGGCGGTGCGCCAGGCGGTGTCGCTCGCCGAGCAGATGGCGAAGGTCCGGGTCGAATCGGTGCTGCTGCCGGTCTCGGCCGGGCGGCTGCAGGGCCAGTTGATCGAAGCGGCGTCCCGCATCCAGGGCGGCGCGGTCACCCCGGCCGACGTCAGCCGCGTCACGTCTACCGGCATGCGCCACGCCACCGCGCCCGGCCGCACCGTGCTCCATGCGCTGCCGGTCGGCTATTCGCTCGACGGCGTAAAAGGCATCCGCGATCCGCGCGGCATGGTGGCGCGCCGGTTCGGCGTCGACATGAACGTGGTGACCGCGGAAGCAACGGTCGCGAGAAACCTGATGCTGGCGGTCGAGCGCTGCCACCTCAGCGTCGAAGCCATGGCGGCCGGCCCTTACGTGGCGGGGCTGTCGGTTCTGACCGACGACGAGGCCGATCTCGGGGCCGCGGTGGTGGAAATGGGAGCCGGAACGACCACGATCGCGATTTATTCGGCCGGCCGCTTCGTTCATGCGAGCGGTTTCGCCATCGGCGGCCATCACGTCACGATGGATCTCGCCCGCGGACTGGGCGCGTGCATTGCGGATGCCGAGCGAATCAAGACGTTATATGGCACGGTGCTGACGGGAGGGTCCGACGTCCGCGAACTGATGACGGTTCCGGCAGCCGGAGACAGCGACAGCGACGCGCCTCAGGTGGTTTCGCGCGCGACAATCGCCAACATCGTCCGCCAGCGGGTCGAGGAGATTTTTGAAATGGTCAGGGACCGGCTCGCGGATTCCCCCTTTGCTGCCGAGCCGCGCGCGCGGGTCGTGCTGAGCGGCGGAGCGTCGCAGCTCACCGGCGTTCCCGAACTCGCCGGGCGCATCCTCGGCCGACCGGTCCGCATCGGCCGCCCGCTCGGCTTCGGCCGATTGCCCCATGAGGCCAAGAGCGCATCATTCGCGGTTCCCACCGGACTGCTGGTGTATCCGCAATACGCACATCTCGAACACGTTGAACCGCGGCACTCGCGGCAGCTTAGCACGGGAACGAACGGTTATTTCGGAAAGGTCGGACGATGGCTCCGGGAGGGCTTCTGATGAATTTTCCGCCGAATTGCAGATTCCATCAACTGCTGCGGTCGACGACCGCCGGCACAGCAACACCGCGGTAATCGAGAGGCAACCATGACCATCAATCTCAACGTTCCCGACATTCACGAGCTGAAGCCGCGGATTACCGTATTCGGCGTCGGCGGCGCTGGCGGCAACGCGGTCAACAACATGATCACCGCAGGGCTCCAGGGTGTCGATTTCGTGGTGGCCAACACCGACGCGCAGGCGCTGACCATGTCGAAGGCGCAGCGCATCATTCAGATGGGCACGCAGGTCACCCAGGGTCTCGGCGCGGGTTCGCAGCCGGACGTCGGCGCGGCGGCGGCGCAGGAGGTCATCGACGAGATTCGTGATCACCTGTCGGGCGCGAACATGGTGTTCGTCACCGCGGGAATGGGTGGCGGCACCGGCACCGGAGCCGCGCCGGTGATTGCCAAGGCCGCGCGCGAGATGGGGATCCTGACCGTCGGCGTCGTCACCAAGCCGTTCCACTTCGAGGGCCAGCGCCGCATGCGCACCGCCGATTCAGGGATCGGCGAGTTGCACAAGGTGGTCGATACGCTGCTGATCATCCCGAACCAGAATCTGTTCCGGGTCGCTAATGAGAAGACTACCTTCGCCGACGCCTTCGCGATGGCCGATCAGGTGCTCTATTCGGGCGTCGCCTGCATCACCGACCTGATGGTGAAGGAAGGGCTGATCAATCTCGACTTCGCCGACGTCCGTGCAGTGATGCGCGAGATGGGCAAGGCGATGATGGGCACCGGCGAGGCCTCGGGCGAGAAGCGCGCGCTCACCGCCGCCGAAGCCGCGATCGCCAACCCGCTGATCGACGATTCATCGATGAAGGGCGCGCGCGGCCTTCTGATCTCGATCACCGGCGGCAAGGACTTGACGCTGTTCGAGGTCGACGAGGCCGCCACCCGCATCCGCGAGGAAGTCGATCAGGACGCGAACATCATCGTCGGTGCAACCTTCGACGAGAGCCTTGATGGCATCATCCGCGTATCGGTGGTGGCGACTGGCATCGATCAGAGCACGATCGCGCGCACCGCAGCCGCCACCCCGGCCGCGAAGCCGATTTCGCCCACCCCGCCAGCGACCACCGCAAACGACACCCGTATGGCCGATCTGAGCGCGAAGCTGCGCGAGGACCAGAAGCGCCAGGCCGCGCTCGCTGCCGCTCAGACGCAGAAGGCTGTCGAGCAGCCGCGCCCCGTTGTCCAGGCCGCGCCTGCGGCGGCGCAGCCCGCCATCCCCGGTCCCACCGTCGAGCGTGCGGCGCTGGAGGCGATTGCCGCGGCCGTCGCCGAGCCGATGCCGCCGGCCGCTCCGGCTGCCGTTCAGCCGGCGTCCTATGGCGACGTCACCGTCCGGCCGATCGCGCAAAAGCCGACGCTGTTTCCGGATCATGACCCCGCGCCGCGCGAGAACCACGAGCCTCCGCCGCCGGAGAACTTCATCCCGCAGCCGGCCGAGCGCGCCCCGGTGCGCGCTCCGCGGATGCCAAGGATCGAGGAACTGCCGATGCCCGCGCAAAACGAGATCCGTCAGGCGAGGGGTGGGACCGAGGGAGATCATCCGCAGAAGAGCCGGCTGTCGCTGCTGCAGCGCCTCGCCAATGTCAGCCTCGGCCGCCGTGATCAGGACACAGAGCCGCCGATCGCGGCCCGGTCCTCCGGACCGGCCATGGCGCCGATGCCGCCCTTGCCGGAACGCCGGCCGCAGCGCAGCGTAGCCGAGCAGATGGCTAACGATCCGGTATCGGAGTATGCAAGACGCCCGGCGCCCCAGGGACTCGACTCGCACGGCCGTCCGGCGCCTGTCGCACCCGCGCCGCAGGGGGACGACCACCTCGATATCCCCGCTTTTCTGCGACGGCAGGCCAACTGAGGGTCTGTAACAATGAACTTCAAGAGGCCTCGGCCAGGCAGCGCCGGGGCCTCTGTGTTGCTTGATCGGGTATTTCAGCTGTTGTCGACAAGCTATTAAATTTAAAGAAAAATTATCAACCTCATGTTTCGCTTTAAGGTCGTGCGCGCGATGGCAAATTTGGTCAACCGGCGGCATGATTGCGGCGGAGATGGGGTAACAATCGGTAAAGAAGCGTGAATTGGCGCTGTTTCGGGCAACCGGTATGTTTTAGCGGTGACTTTGGGGTTCACGAATCGATTCGCTGCCTTCCAGGCACGAGTTCGGCATTCGCGAATGAGTCACTTGGGCACGAGTAATGAAATTCAATCGCCAGACGACGCTTCGTTCGCGAGCCACCGTGACGGGTGTCGGCATCCATTCCGGGGCAGCGGTCAGTCTGACCCTTGGACCTGCGTCGATCGACGCAGGTTTTATTTTTGTCCGGAGTGGCGCAAACGGAGACGACCGGCGCGTCCGCGCCGTCGCAAAATCCGTCACCTCGACTGAACTCGCCACGGTGCTGGGGGACCAGCAAGGTCCTCTGGTGTCCACCGCCGAACACGTTCTTGCTGCGTTGCGGGGCCTCGGGGTCGACAACGCCACCATCGAAATCGATGGCCCTGAAGTGCCGATCATGGACGGCAGTTCGGCCGCGTTCGTCGCTGCGGTCGACCAGGCCGGCATTGTCGAGCAGTCCGCGGCGCGCCGCTTCATTCAGGTCTTGAAGCCGGTGCGGGTGAAGAGGGGGGAGGCGTTCGGTGAACTGCATCCCTACGCACGCGGTTTCCGCGTCGAGGTCGAGATCGATTTCGCCAATCCGGTGATCGGTCATCAGGATTATGCGCTCGACCTCAATCCTGAAAGTTTTCGCCGCGAAATCAGCCGCGCCCGCACCTTCGGCTGCATGAACGATGTCGAGAGACTCTGGAGCGCGGGTTTCGCGCGCGGCGCATCCTTCGAGAACTCCATGGTGTTCGACGACGAACGCCTGCTGAATGCGGAAGGCCTGCGCTACGCCGACGAGTGCGCGCGGCATAAGGTCCTCGACGTGATCGGCGATCTTGCGCTTGCCGGGTTGCCGCTGATCGGATGTTACCGATCGCTGTGCGGCGGCCACAAGCTCAACCATGCCGTGCTCACGGCCATGATGGCCGATCGGACCGCATGGCGGGTCGTTGAGGGCCAACCGGCTTCGCGTCCGCGCAGCCAGCCCGAAGCGATCGGCGGAATGGTGGGCGGAATGGCCGCGGCCTACGGCCCCAACGTGTCCTGATCGGCAGGGCGGCAGCGTTCGGCCCTCCACGCGTCTCGCTTTGTTTTGTCGCTTTTGCGAGTTGCTGGCTAGTCGTCTCGCAGGCCCAGAGCGTCGTGCAGCCTCGTTTCGCCTTAATCCGGGCGAAATAGCTGCGTACCCGATTTGGTGAGAGTAGATTTGCTTTTAGACGGAATCAGCGGCCGTCATGCCCGACCTATCCCGGGCATCCATGTCTCTGAAGTTTCAGGGAAGACGTGGATGGCCGGATGAGCCCGGCATGACAGAACGGGGTGTTTCCATCAAAACGCAAACCGCTCTGGAGCATGATCCCGAAAATTGGGAACCGGTTTGCCGCTTGTTCCGGGCATGCCCGGGTCACCGCATTACGAACGTCAGGTTTTCATCGATGTTGGCTAAGCGTATGGCGCTCGGACGGGTCGCGTTGACGAATCGCACTGTTCGCCTCGAACGGCTCGGCCGCAAGCTGTGGCTCATCGCCGGTCTCGTGGTTTTGGGGACGACCCTGGGCGGCTGCGGGACAGGCGCGCTGTGGGACAAGTTCCTGGCGAAGGACGAACAGACCTTCAGCGATGAACCGGCGGACAAGCTCTATAACGAGGGCTTGTTCCTGATGAACAACAGCAAGGATCTCAAGGGAGCGACGAAAAAGTTCGACGAGGTCGACCGCGAGCACCCCTATTCGGAATGGGCGCGGAAATCGCTGCTGATGTCGGCCTACGCCTCCTATCAGGCCGGCGACTACGACACCTGCATCGGCTCCGCCTCGCGCTATGTCACCCTGCATCCCGGCAGTCCTGACGCAGCCTATGCGCAATATCTGATCGCCGCATCCAACTACGATCAGATTCCGGATATCTCGCGCGATCAGGCCCGGACCGAAAAAGCGATGAATTCGCTTGAGGAAGTGATCCGCAAATATCCGACCTCCGAATATGCCGGCGAAGCCAAGAAGAAGCTCGAGGGCGCGCGCGATCAGCTCGCCGGCAAGGAAATGGCGATTGGCCGCTACTACATGGAGCGGCGCGACTACACCGGCGCCATCAACCGCTTCAAGACCGTGGTGACCCGCTACCAGACCACGCGGCACGTCGAGGAGGCGCTTGCGCGGCTGACCGAAGCCTACATGGCGATCGGCATCGTCGGCGAGGCGCAGACCGCCGCCGCCGTGCTCGGCCACAACTTTCCGGACAGCCGCTGGTACAAGGACGCCTACAATCTCGTGAAGTCCGGCGGGGCCGAGCCGAGCGAGAATCGGGGCTCGTGGATCAGCAAGGCGTTCAAGAAGATGGGGCTCGGCTAGCGTGGGGGTTCGGAAGTTTGCATCAAAGGTTGCTGCAAGGGCATGCGAACTTCGGAATCGTGACGGATCGAATCGATCCAGGATCATCGCGATCTAGTGTCCTGATCGGAACTTCGCTAGACTCCCCGTCACGCGTCTCTGCAAGCCCGTCAGCGACACCTATGGCAGGAACCAGCCTCAGATGCTTGCGCGTCTTTCGATCCGCGACATCGTCCTGATCGAGCGGCTCGATATCGAGTTCGCCTCCGGCCTTGCGGTGCTGACCGGCGAAACCGGCGCGGGAAAATCCATTCTGCTTGATGCCTTCGCGCTGGCGCTCGGCGGCCGCGGTGACGCCGGACTGGTCCGCCATGGCGCCGGGCAGGGACAGGTGACCGCCACCTTCGATATTCCGAAAAACCACCCCGCCGGCGCGATCCTCGCCGCCAATGGCATCGACGGCGCAGTGTCCGAAGATTCGGGCGAGATGATCCTGCGCCGGGTCCAACTCGCCGACGGCCGCACCCGCGCCTTCATCAACGATCAGGCGATCAGCGTGCAGATGCTGAAAGCGGTGGGTGCGGCGCTGGTGGAAATTCATGGCCAGCACGACGAGCGGGCGCTGGTCGATGCCTCCTCTCATCGGCGGCTGCTTGATGCCTTTGCCGGCCTGGAGACCGATGTCGCCGCGCTGGAGGTGTTGTGGGAAGCCCGCCGCGCCGCCCGCGCTGCGCTCGACGATCACCGCGCCGGCGTGGAACGCGCGGCGCGCGAGGCCGATTATCTACGTCATGCGTCCGATGAGTTGAGGCAACTCGCGCCGCAGGATGGCGAGGAAACCGCGCTGGCCGAGCGCCGCGCCGCCATGATGGCCGGCGAAAAAATCGCGGCCGATCTGCGCGAGGCGCAGGATGCCGTCAGCGGCAATCGTTCGCCGGTCAGCGTGCTGGCGGCGGCGGTGCGGCGGCTGGAACGCCGGGCCGCCAGTTCGCCGAGCCTGGTCGAACCGGCGGTCAGGTCCATCGACGCGGCGATCAACGCGCTGGAGGAGGCCGACCAGCATCTTGCCGCGGCGCTCGCCGCTGCTGATTTCGATCCGGCTGAACTGGAGCGCATCGAGGAACGGCTGTTCGCGTTGCGTGCCGCCGCGCGCAAATATGCGACGCCGGTGGACGGGCTCGCGGCGCTTGCCGCGAAGTTCGTGAACGACGTCGCGCTGATCGACGTCGGTGCGGAGCGGCTGGTGGTATTGGAGAAGCAGGTTGCCGAGGCCGACAAGCGCTATGCGGCCGCCGCCGCGAAGTTGTCCGCCGCGCGCAGCAAGGCCGCGGAAAAACTCGACAAGGCGGTCAATGCTGAGCTTGCGCCGCTGAAGCTGGAGCGCGCCACATTCTCCACCCAGATCGAGTCGGATCCGGCATCAGCGGGACCGCGAGGCTTCGATCGCGTCGAATTCTGGGTGCAGACCAATCCCGGCACCCGGCCGGGGCCGCTGATGAAGGTCGCCTCCGGCGGCGAGCTGTCGCGCTTTCTGCTGGCGCTGAAGGTGGTGCTGTCGGACAAGGGTTCGGCGCCGACGCTGGTGTTCGACGAGATCGATACCGGGGTCGGCGGCGCGGTCGCGGACGCCATCGGGGCGCGGCTGGCGCGCTTGGCTTGCAAGGTGCAGGTGATGGCGGTGACGCACGCGCCGCAGGTTGCGGTGCGCGCCGACCAGCATCTGCTCATCTCGAAGGATGCATTGGATCGTGGCAAGCGCGTCGCCACCCGCGTCGCGACGCTGGCGGAGGATCACCGCCGCGAGGAGATTGCGCGGATGCTCGCCGGCGCGGAGATCACGGCGGAAGCCCGCGCGGCTGCGGAACGGCTGTTGAAAGCCGCGGGATAGTCGCTATGGCGGCAAAGTCCAAAGTGCCTCCGCCTGTCGATTCCCTCACCCGCGCGAAGGCGAAGGTCGAGCACAAGCGGCTTGCGCTGGAGATCGAGGCGCATGACGCGCGCTATTACCAGGAGGACAGGCCGACGATTTCCGACGCCGCCTACGACGCGCTGCGGCAGCGGCTCGAAGCGATCGAGGCGCGCTTTCCCGAACTCGTTACCGCGAGTTCGCCGACGCAGACCATCGGCGCCGCGCCCGTGCGCGGTTTTGCGAAAGTGCAGCACGCGGTGCCGATGCTGTCGCTGGGCAACGCCTTCAGCGACGAGGAAGTGGCCGAGTTCGTCGAACGCATCCGCCGCTTCCTGAAACTCGGCGCGGACGATATGCTTGCCATCGTCGCGGAGCCGAAGATCGACGGGCTGTCGCTGTCCCTGCGCTACGAACACGGCGAACTGGTGCGCGCGGCGACCCGCGGCGACGGTTTTACCGGCGAGGACGTCACCGCCAATGTGCGCACCATCAAGGATGTGCCGCACCGGCTGAAGGGCCGCGACATTCCCGCGGACTGCGAGCTGCGCGGCGAAGTCTATATGCTGAAAAAGGATTTTCTCGCGCTCAACAGGAAGCAGGAGGAAGCCGGCGACACCGTGTTCGCCAATCCGCGCAATTCGGCCGCCGGCTCGCTACGACAGAAGGATGTTGCGATCACGGCCTCGCGCCCGCTGAAGTTCTTCGCTTATGCCTGGGGCGAGATGACGGATCGTCCGGCCGATACCCAGCACGGCATGCTGGCGTGGCTGGAGAAGGCGGGCTTCGTCGTTAATCCGCTGATCGAATTGTGCCACAGCGTCGACCAGGTGCTGGCATTTTATCGCAAGATCGGCGAGCAGCGCGCCACGCTTGGCTACGACATCGATGGCGTGGTCTACAAGGTCGACCGGCTCGATTGGCAGGAACGTCTCGGCTTCGTGTCGCGAAGTCCGCGCTGGGCGATCGCGCACAAGTTCGCCGCCGAGCAGGCGACCACGATCCTCAAGGGCATCGACATCCAGGTCGGCCGCACCGGCGCGATGACGCCGGTAGCGCGGCTCGAACGAGTTACCGTCGGCGGCGTCGTGGTGCAGAACGCGACGCTGCACAACGAGGATGAGATTGAACGGAAAGATATTCGGATCGGTGACACAGTAATAGTTCAGAGGGCGGGAGATGTTATCCCGCAGGTCGTTTCTGTCGTTAAAAGTAAACCCCGCGGCAAAGAGCGATTCATTTTTCCGGATTATTGTCCCGTTTGCCACAGTCATGCAGTTCGTGAGATAAATCCTCGCAGCGGGAAGGAGGACGCTGTACGCAGGTGTACCGGTGGTTTGATTTGTGCTGCACAGGCAGTTGAACGACTAAAGCATTTTGTTTCAAGGTCTGCGTTTGACATCGAAGGTCTTGGCGAAAAGCAGATCAAAATATTTTTTGAGCGCGGATGGGTTCGGGAGCCGGCGGAGATATTTTCTCTGCCGGAGAGGAATAAAAGAATAGCCCTTCAAGATGAAGAGGGATTTGGTATCACTTCAGTTCAAAATCTCTTCAGGGCGATAGAGGGCAGGAGAAGTATCGAACTCAACAGGTTTATTTTTGCACTCGGCATTCCTGAGATTGGAGTCACAACGGCCAAGCTTTTGGCACGAAGCTTGAAGTCGGCTAGAAACTTTGTATTCGTTTTTTCGAATGGGGTACAATCAATACTTGAGCTTTGGAAAAATGATATCGAGGCAAACGGAAATGTCTGCTTTAAGGGACAGAACTCGAACCGCTTGAAAGAAGTTTTTGATATTTTTCATGAGAAAGTAGACCTCGAACAATATTATATTGCAAAGATAAGATACGTTGATGGCGTCGGGCCTATCACAGCAGCCCGGATTGTGAATCGCACCCATACACTGGTGATGTCTGGTGCTTCGAACGACCTAGAAAGGTGGCAATCAGAACTAAAGAAAATTCCGCGCTTTTCTGAAGCCTCACGCAGGAAGTTTTTTGATGCATTCGACAGTGCCCATTCGGCTTTCGAAGCCACAAAAAAGATTGCGTTTCAATGTGACCTTTCATGGCAATCACTTGAATCAGATTTCGAGCGGCGTGTGACTATTAGTTTTCCTAATACCGAATATGCTCGAATGCTGTCTCACGGATGGCCTATTTTGTCACAGCATATCTGGCGTGTTGTTCACAGAGAGAAAAGCAATTTTGGTGCCTTGCTTTCTATCGACGGATTTGGCGAAACTTCCTTTTATTCAATCGTCCGCTTCTTTATGGAAGAACGGAATATTGGTGTTATTGTAAGACTTCTGGATGAGCTTAAAGTTTTAGAGGGCAATGCTCCAAGCCCCAGAGGTTTATTATCTGGCAAGATTGTAGTCTTCACTGGCTCGCTGACCAAATTTACGCGTAGTGAGGCAGAAGACGCAGCGGAGCGACTAGGCGCAAAAGCTTCTAGCTCGGTCTCTAAGAAAACCGACTATGTCGTCGCCGGCGAAGAAGCAGGCTCCAAGCTTGCCAAGGCCCGCGAACTGGGTGTGACAGTGCTCACTGAAGACGAGTGGCTGAAGTTGATCGAGGAATAGACGGCCGCAAATTGAGCGGGTCGAGGGAATAGCAGACCGTCAAGCCTCCGCCTGGCCGATCATTACTTTCAGCGTGCCGACGCCGTCGCAGCCGCATTCGATCCTGTCGCCCGGCGCGAGAGGCGAGACACCGGCGGGGGTGCCAGTCATGATGATGTCGCCGGCGTCAAGCGCGACTTGCTGCGAGAGTTGCGAGACGATCTCCGGCACTTTCCAGATCATCTGCGCGAGATCGCCGGACTGCCGCTCTTTGCCGTTGACCGAAAGCCAGATGCGTCCCTTCGTCGGATGACCGATCCTTGCAGCAGGTTGCAGCGCCCCGCAGGGCGCGGAGTGATCGAATGATTTTGCGATTTCCCAGGGCTGCTCCTTCTTGCGCGCTGCGTTCTGCAGGTCGCGCCGCGTGAGGTCGATGCCGACGGCGTAGCCGTAGACATGGTCGAGCGCTCGGTCGGCGGGGATGCGCAAGGCACCGCTCTTCATCGCGACCACCAATTCGACCTCGTGATGCAGGTCGCCGGTCAGCGGCGGGTAGGGGATGACCGTGCCGTCGGCCTCGATCATGTCGGCGTGCTTTGCGAAGAAGAACGGTGGCGCACGTTCGTCGTTGCCCATCTCGCGGACGTGGTCGAGATAGTTGCGGCCGACGCACCAGATGCGGCGGACCGGAAAAAATCTGCCTTCGCCCGCGACGGCGATAGCCGCTTGCGGTGGTTGCGGAATCACAAAGGACGCTGCGCTCATGCGGCTCTCCGCGTTCGTTCGCAGGCTATGCGCCGAAATCGCCCGCAGCCTACGGCTAACAGGTACAGCTTACGCCGATGCGCTGAGGGGAGCCAGAGCCGGCGCGTCGCGATGCTGCAGGCGAAAGAATGACGCATAGCGCCCGCCACGCCGCAGCAGGTCGTCATGGCGGCCGCGTTCGACGATCTCACCGCCTTCGACCACGAGAATGGCGTCGGCATGCATGATGGTGTGCAGGCGGTGCGCAATCACGATCGTGGTGCGGTTCTGGCAGAGATGTCCGATCGCTTCCTGCACTTGCTTTTCGGATTCGGAATCGAGCGCGGCGGTGGCCTCGTCGAGCAGAATGATTGGCGCGTCCTTGATCAGCGCGCGCGCCACGGCGATCCGCTGGCGCTGCCCGCCGGAGAGTTGCGTTCCGTGCTCGCCCACGGGCGTGTCATAGCCGAGCGGAAAGCTCATGATGAAGTCGTGAGCGCAGGCGGCTTTCGCCGCGACAACGATCTCGTCCTCAGTGGCGCCGGGGCGACCGAACGCGATGTTCTCGCGGATGGTGGCGCGGAACAGGTAAACGTCCTGTCCGACGTAGGCGGTTTGCTGGCGCAGCGATGTTCGCGAAACGGCGGAGATAGCCTGATCGTCGATCAGGATCGCACCATCGCTTACCTCGTACAACCGCAGCAGCAGCGCCAGCACGGTCGATTTGCCGCCGCCGGATGGGCCGACCAGCGCGGTCATCCTGCCGGGCTCCGCGACGAAGCTCATGCGGTTGAGCACCGGCTCGTCGGTGCGATAGGCGAAAGTGACGTCGCGCAGTTCGACGCGGGCGGCCGTCAGTTTCAGCGCCGGCTTGTCGCTGTCGTCGGGCTCGCTGGCGGGGCTGTCGACGATTTCCAGCAGTTTGCGCGCTCCGATCAGGCTGCTGTTGAGTTCGATGTTGAGGCGCGCCAGCCGCTTGGCTGGCTCATAGGCCAGCAGAAAGGCAGTGAGGAAGGAAAAGAACTGGCCGGGCGTCGCGCCCATGGCGACGACGCGATAGCCGCCATACATCAGCCCGCCGGCGATGGCGAAACCGCCGAGCGTCTCCATCAGCGGGCTGGCGCGGTTGGAGACCCGCGCCATCTTGTTGTTGGTTTGCTCGACGGCCGCGATGCTGGCGTCGATCCGCTCGCTCATGGTCCGTTCGAGCGTGAACGCCTTCACGGTGCGGATGCCCTGCAACGACTCCTGCATTGTCTCCATGATATCCGCGGTGCCGTGGAATTGACTGTGCGCCAGTCCCTTGATGCGCTTCACCAGCTTGCGCAGCACGACCATCGCCGGCGGGGCCACCAGCGCGCCCAGCAGCGACATGTATGGGTCCTGCATCACCATCACGGCGACGAGCCCTATCAGCGACAGCAGATCGCGCCCGACCGCGTTGATCAGCAGGCTGAGCACCTGCGTCACCGATGTCGCGCCGGCTGTAAGCCGCGCGAGAAATTCCGATGAATGCCGCTGCGAAAAAAAGCCGATGCTCTCGGTCATCAGCTTGGCGAACAGCCGGCGCTGGTTATTGGCGAGAATGGCATTGCTGATCTGGGACAGGATCACCGAATGACCGTAGGTCGCCGCACCCTTGACGATGAAGATGACGAGCACCACGGAGGACAGCATGAAAATGCCGCCCACATTGCGGTCCACATAGGCCTGATTGATGACTTCGCCGAGCAAGTAGGCCGAGGCCGCGGTCGCCGCCGCGGACACGGCCATCAGCGCGAATGCGGCGAGGTAGCGCCGCCAATAGGCCATGCCCTGTTCCGCGATCAGGCGACGGACCAGGATGGCCGCGCCGTAGGGATCGTCGGTGATTTTCTTCGGGGGCTCGGTCATCGCGTTCCATTGACGCCGCACGGCGGTTAGCGCCTGCGCGTCAGGGTTGTTGCGAAAGCGTCCGACTCAATGCCCGCAATGGCAGCTTTTTTCAAGCCAAAACCGGGTTTTGCCCGCTTTGTCAGGCGATTGCCGCGAGCGCGCCGGAAACGTGGTGCTGCGCCAGCTTTTCTTCCCACGCCAGCGCATGCGTGGCGATGGTCGCGAGGTCGTCGTATTGCGGCGTCCAGTCTAGCACCGAACGAATCCGGCCGGTATCGGCGATCATGGTCATGATGTCGCCTGGGCGGCGTTTGGAATGGTGAACCGCGAAATTACGGCCGCAGACCTGCCGCACCGCCTCGATGGTTTCCAGCACGGAGTAGCCGCGTCCGTACCCGCAGTTCAGCGTCGTCGAACGTCCGCCGGTTCGCAAGTATGTCAGCGCGGCGCGATGAGCCTGCGCGAGATCGCTGACATGGATGAAGTCGCGGATGCAACTGCCGTCCGGCGTCGGATAGTCGGTGCCGAACACGTCGATCTTGGCGCGCTGCCCGGTCGCGGCTTCGACCGCGATTTTCAACAGGTGCGTGGCGCCCATCGTCGACAGGCCGATCCGCGCCTGCGGGTCCGCGCCTGCGACATTGAAATAACGCAGCACCACGTAATTCATGCCGTGCGCCATCGCGACATCGTGCAGCATGATCTCGGTCATCAGCTTGGACGATCCGTAAGGGGAGAGCGGCCGGGTTGGCGCTTCTTCCGGAACAGGCATCTGTTCGGGATTGCCGTAAACGGCGGCGGTCGAGGAGAAGATGAAGCGCCTGACGCCGCATCTGACGGCGGCATTCAGCAGGCCGCGCGTTGCCATGGTGTTGTTGCGGTAATAGGCGAGCGGGTCGCGCATCGACTCCGGCACCACCACAGACCCCGCAAAGTGAATGATGGTTTCGATGTCGTGCTGCGCGAGCACGTTCTCGACGAGCGTCTCGTCTCCCGCATCGCCGATGAACAGCGGTACGCCCTCCGGCAGCGCCGAGGAAAATCCCGTGGACAGGTTGTCGATCACGACGACGTTTTCGCCGGCCTCGGCCAGCGCCAGAACCATGTGACTGCCAATATAGCCGGCGCCACCGGTAACGAGCACGGTCATGTCTGCCCCTCTGCGCCAAGGCTCGCTGCGGGCTCGCCCGCGTTTGCCGATATCTCGCACAAACCGGTGGAGTTGCCGTATAGCATGGCACCGATCGGCCCGATTTTCCGCCCTTCGCGCCGGGGAATCGACATTATGGTTGCCAAATTGTAACGAGAGCCGAATGTCTCTGAGCGGCCTTGCGTGTCGATGACCGACATCCTCATCATCAAGACATCGTCGCTCGGCGACGTCGTGCATCAGATGCCCGCAATCGTCGATGCCTCGCGCGCGTGCCCGGCACTGCGGATCACGTGGCTCGTGGAGGAGGCGTTCGCGCCGCTGGTGCGATTGCACCCTCTGGTCGCCGAGGTCATCACCGTTGCGACGCGGCGCTGGCGCACGCAACTCGCCGCTGGCGCGACATGGCGCGAGATCGCCGGGTTCCGCACGTTTCTGCGCAAACGGGCGTTCGACAAGGTGATCGACACCCAGGGCCTGATCCGATCTGCGATCATCGCTCGCGTGGCGCGCGGCGAGCGTCATGGCTACGATGGCCGCAGCATCCGCGAGCCTCTCGCGGCGCGATTCTACGACGTCAGACATACAGTAAGCCGCGACCTGCACGCCGTGACGCGTAACCGGATGCTGACCGGTCTTTCGCTCGGATATCGGCCGCCGGATGAGGTGGATTACGGTCTGATCCGCCCACCGCAGACGGATAGCCAGCGCTACGCCGTGCTGCTTCATGGCACGTCGCGATCCGCGAAAGAGTGGCGCGCCGAGAACTGGATCGAAACCGGCCGCTGGCTGAGCGCGAAGGGATTGCAGATCGTATTGCCATGGGGCAGCGAGGCCGAACGGCTCGTCTCCGAACGGCTGTCGGGCGACATCGCGGACAGTCGCGTCCTGCCGCGCCAGAACCTCGATCTGACCGCGCAAGTGATCGGCAATGCGGCGTTGGTGATCGGCGTCGATACCGGGCTGATGCACCTCGCTGCGGCCTATCGCGTGCCGCTCGTCGGCATCTATGTCAGCACCGATCCCGGTCTTACGGGACCGGTCGGCGGTGGCCGCATGGCGGTGCTCGGCGGCAGGAACGGCCCGCCGGCGGCGCGGCAGGCGATCGAGGCGGCGGAGCGATTGCTGGGTTAACAGCAGATTCCGGCGCCACCCGGGAGAGGCCGGATCGCTCGGCAGCGCGATCGCGCCGGAGCGATCCGGGTGAGGGGGCACCCTCGACGGCAGCCCGTAACTCTCACCCCGACCCTCTCTCCCCTGGGACAGGGAGCGCTCATCGCTGCGTATGAGCCTTCGTCAAAATCGAAAATGCTTTGGTTAGATTGAGGTCGTTGCGCCTGACATTTCCGCAAGCACCCGCGCGACGAAGGCGTCGAGGTCGCCGCCAGAGAACAGGAATCCGGGAATGCCCGCGCCGGCGGCCGCTTCGAGGTCGCTGTCGCGGTCGCCGATGGCGAAGCTGCCTTCGCGCCGCACCGGCCAGTGCTTCATCAGGTCTAGGATCATGCCGGGCTTCGGCTTGCGCCAGAAATGGTCTTCCAGATATCCGGTGACGCTGCCATTGGGATGGTGCGGGCAATATCTGAAGTCGTCGATCCGTGCGCCCTGCGATGTGAGATGCGACTGCATCCACAGGTGCAGATTGCGAACGTCGTCCTCGCTGAAAAAGCCGCGCGCGACCCCGGATTGGTTGGTGAAGACGAAAACGAAATATCCGGCCTCATTCAGCCGCCGGATGGCGTTGGCGACGCCGGGCATCCAGCGAATTCGGTCGCGTGTGCCCATGTAGCAGTCATCGTGATTGACGACGCCATCGCGATCGAGGAACGCGGCGGGCTGGGAAGCGGGAGCGATCTTGTCGCCGCTCACGTGCCGCCGTCCGCCAGCGCGCGTTCGACGCTATCGCAGATCGCGTGCGCAGCCGTCATGTGGACCTGCTGGATCACCGGGGTGTCGTCGCTCGGCGCGACGAAAAGGTGGTCGCATACGTCGTTCAGACCAGTGCCCTTGAGGCCGGTAAGGCCCACCGTGACAAGACCGCATCGGCGCGCGGCGGCAAGCGCGGCGAGGATGTTCGGTGACCGGCCCGAGGTCGACAGCGCCAGCAGCACGTCGCCGGACCTGCCGAGACTCTCGATCTGCCGGGCGAAAATCTGTTCGAAGCCGTAATCGTTGGAAATGGCGGTGAGGGCGGAGGTGTCGGTCGTCAGCGCGATGGCGGCGAAGCCGGGCCGCTCCTTCCTGTAGCGTCCGACGATTTCGGAAGCGATATGCTGCGCGTCCGCGGCGCTTCCGCCGTTGCCGATCAGAAGCACCTTATGCCCGGTACGGAGCGCGCCGATGATCGCGAGTGCAATCTCACTCGCCACCGTGAGCAGCGCGGTATCCTTCGCCGCGCGCTCAAGCGCAGCGAGCGATTGCTGAAAATGGATCGCGATCTGGTTGTGGCTCAAGACGCACCTTTATCGCCGTGATCGATTCCAATATTTAGAGCGGGATGCGGGCGGAAAACCGCTACACACTTTTCCTCATCCCGCTCTTGTCAGTGGTACTGAGCGCGTCCTGCCCGCGCAAGCGCGGCGTGGCCGCGTCAGCGCGCGGCGCGCCCGTCGATCTCCCCAAGTACCTGCTCGGCAATGGCCAGCACGTCGGCCGCGGCGATATCCCTCATGCAGCGATGATCGTTTTTGGAGCACACCGGCCGATGGCAGGGTTGGCAGGGCAGCGGCGTTCCGGTCTTTATTGTCGCCGCGAGCCCGTTCAAAGGCGCCCAGTGATAGGGGCTGGTCGGGCCGAAAATTCCCATTGTGGACGTTCCGATCGCGGCCGCGACGTGCAGCAGGCCCGAATCGTTCGAAATCGCGAGCGTCGCCGCCGCCATCGCCAGAATGCCGTTTCGCAGGTCATGACCCGTCAAATCCCGGACCCGTGGGCCCCCGGCTGCCGCGATTTCGGCCGCGATCGCCTCTTCGTTGGGACCTCCGACCACCCAGACGTCGATGCCGCGCCCGGCCAGCATCCGCGCGGCCTCGGCGTAATACGTCCAGCGCTTGCTGGGGCCGACCGCTCCGGGAGCGAGCGCCACCGCCGGTCCGGAGCCCAGTCCCTGCGCCTGCCGCCAGCGGATGACGTCTTCGGCGGGAACGCTAAGCTGCGGCACGGGCCATTCGGGAGGCCGTTCCGCGTTGGCTGGAAGCGCCAGCGACGCCTTCCTGTCGATCATGCGCGGCAGGGCCCTTTCGCCCCAGCGCCAGCGGTTGAGCAGCCCGAACCGCGCCTCGCCGACAAAGCCCACCCGTTCCGGAATGCCGGCCAGCGCGGGCGCAATGGCCGATTTCCAGGTCCGCGGCATGATGAGGACGGTTCCGTATCCCCGCGCACGCAAGTGCCGGGCGAGGCTCCATTGTTGCCTCAGCGCCAGCCGGCTTCGGGGTAGGTCCCAGACCACGCCGGCGCGCACGCCAGGCATGTAATCGACCAGCGGGGCGCAGAGCGTCGTCACCAGCATATCCACCGGCCGATTCGGCCAGCGCTGCTTGAGCACCCGCACCACGGTGTGGCCACGGACGAAGTCGCCGATCCACATGTAGGGGACGATCAGGACAGGCCGCGAGTCGTCCGCGTCGCCGCCCAGCTCTTTTGGTGAATCCATTTTCATAATTTAACGAATGAGTAACACTGGAGCGGATGAAAAATCCTCCCTATCCGCTCCCACGCCGGAGGTAAAGTTATCTCGCGCAATGCGTTTGGCGAGCGATTTCGCCGCCTCGCGCCATCCAGGTTGCCTCGCAGGCGGGAGTGGGGCAAACCAGTGGAGTGAATCCGACATTCGCTACCCAACTTTGCCGCAAACCGGCAGCGAATGTCAGATTCAAAACTCCACTGGAAAATCTTGAGAGGTGCCAGTGGTCCTTTGCCTCTGACATTTGCAAGAACCTCTGCCGCAGCGGAATGCAAATGTTGGAAACGTCGCGCCACATGACGGGGACATCATGCTGCTGGTGACCGGGGGGGCCGGTTTTATCGGATCGAATCTCGTGGCCGCGTTGAACGACGCCGGACGCGGCGATGTGGCTGTCTGCGATACGCTGGGACATGACGGCAAATGGCGCAATCTCGCCAAGCGGCAGCTTGCGGATATCATTCCTCCCGCAGAACTGATGGCATGGCTGGAGGGCCGCCGTCTCGACGCGGTCGTTCATCTCGGCGCGATCTCCGAGACCACCGCAACCGACGGCGATCTCGTCATCGAGACCAACTTTCGCCTGTCGCTGCGTTTGCTCGACTGGTGTAGCGCGAGCGCGACGCCTTTCATCTATGCCTCGTCGGCATCGACCTACGGCGATGGCCGGCAGGGCTTTTGCGACGATCAATCGCTTGCCGCCTTGCGGACGCTTCGACCGATGAATCTTTACGGCTGGAGCAAGCACCTGTTCGACATGGCGGTCGCGGGCCGTGCCGCGAACGGCGGCGCGTTGCCGCCGCAATGGGCCGGACTGAAGTTCTTCAACGTGTTCGGTCCCAATGAATATCACAAGGGTACGATGATGAGCGTGCTGGCGCGCCGTTTCGGCGACGTAAAGGCCGGCCGCCCGGTGCAGTTGTTCAAGTCGCATCGCGAAGGCATCGGCGACGGCGATCAGAGTCGCGACTTCATCTATGTCGACGACGTGGTCCGCGTGATGATGTGGTTGCTGGCGACGCCCTCGGTCAGCGGCCTCTTCAACGTGGGAACCGGCAAGGCGCGCAGTTTTCGTGATCTGATCGTGGCGGCCTTCAACGCGCTTGGCGCGAAGCCGAATATCGAATACGTCGATATGCCTGAGCAGATTCGTGGAGCCTACCAGTATTTCACGCAAAGCGAGGTCGAGCGCCTGCAACGCGCAGGCTACAACGGCGGCTTCACGCCGCTGGAGGAAGCGGTCGATGCCTACGTCAAAGGCTATCTCGATCGCGACGATCGTTTTCGCTGACATTGACTGGTGGTGCGGATTCGACATTCGCGACCCATTTCGCCGCGGGTTCGTGCTGCGAACGTCGGAATCTAGGGACTACCGAAGCGTGATCTTATCCGAAAAACGGAAACCTCTTTTCGGACAGGATCACGCTCGGCTAAGAAGATAGAGCTGGAATTTGATTCAATGCAGTTTGGATCGGATTCAAGCAGCAGGTGAAGGGTTTTGATGATCGATTTCGACGGCTTGTCGCAAGCATTTTGTCGCCAGACTGTGCTCTGCGTCGGCGACCTGATGCTCGACGAGTTCGTATACGGCGAGATTTCACGGATTTCGCCGGAAGCTCCGGCGCCGGTGATCGCGGTTCAGCGGAGCGAAACCAATGTCGGCGGCGCTGGCAATGTGGCGCGCAACATCGCCGCCCTTGGCGCACGCTGCGTTTTTGTCGGATTGGCGGGCGAGGATGGGGCGGGGGGCAGGCTTCGCGCCGCGCTCTCGCGCGAAACGCTGATCGAGCCGTTATTGATTTCGGATCCGGCGCGGCCGACGACGCGCAAGGTGCGCTTCGTTTCCGAGCATTTTTCGACCCACATGCTGCGCGCCGATTGGGAAACGCCAGCTCCAGCGTCCGGGGCGGTGGAGCAGGCCCTGATCGACGCCATTCTGCCGCAACTGCCGCGCGCCGACATCGTCCTGTTGTCGGACTACGCCAAGGGCGTGTTGACGGCGCGGGTGATCCGCACCGTCATCGATGCCGCCCGTGGGCTCGGCAAGCGCGTGATCGTCGATCCGAAGAGCGCCAATTTCGGGATCTACCGGGGCGCCACGCTGCTGACGCCGAACCGAAAGGAATTTGCCGACGCGACCCGCAGCCGCGCCGACGATCAGGCCAGCATCGCCGCAGCGGCTCGCGAGGTGATGCGGCTCGCTAATTGCGAAGCCTTGCTGGTGACGCAAAGCGAGCATGGCATGACGCTTGTGCCGGGCGAGGGCGAGGTCATTCACGTTCCGGCGCACACCGTCAAGGTCCGCGACGTGACCGGCGCGGGCGATACCGTCGTTGCCACGCTGGCGGTTTCGCTCGCCGCAGGGGCCGATTGGGAGACGGCGTTGCGGACGGCAAGCGCCGCCGCGGCGGTGGCGGTCGGCAAGAGCGGCACGGCGATTGTCACGCTCGCCGAACTGCGCCGCAATATTCTGCCGCCGGCCTCTCTCGCGGCCGAAGAGAAAATCGCGCGATCGGCGGACGATCTCGACGCGCGGCTGTCGGCATGGCGTGACCAGGGCCTGCGGATCGGCTTCACCAACGGTTGCTTCGACATCCTGCATCCGGGGCACGTCAAGGTGCTGACCGGAGCGCGCGCGACCTGCGATCGCCTGATCGTCGGATTGAACAGCGATGCGTCCGTGGCCCGGCTCAAGGGGGAGGGCCGTCCGATCCAGAATGAGCGGGCGCGCGCGGAGGTGCTGGCCGCGCTCGAGGCCGTCGATCTCGTGGTGATCTTCGAAGAGGACACGCCGTTGAAGCTGATCGAGCGAACCGGGCCGAACGTGCTGGTCAAAGGCGGAGATTATTCGCTTGAACAGGTCGTCGGTCAGGAATTCGTTACCGCGCGGGGCGGCGAGGTCGTGCTGATCGATATTCTGCACGGGTTCAGCACGACGTCTCTGGTGAAGCGCGCGGGAGGCAGGGCATGAGAGCCTTGTTCCCCGGCGGCCAGTTTCCCAGCGGCCAGCGTGTTTTCGTTTCTTGTGCCGTCCGGACCATCGCTTCATGACTTTGCGTCGAAAGTTTACCTCTCGAAACGGTCTGATCGCGCTTCATGACCTGATAACGGTCGTGGCGGCCATGCTCGCGAGCTGCTACTTCCGTTTCGACGGCCATGATTTTGCTTTGCGCTTGCCGCTGCTCCTGAAGGCGCTGCCCTATTTTCTGATCATCAGCGCCGTGGTTTTTTACGTCTTTCATCTGACGACGACAAAATGGCGGTTCATTTCTCTCGTGGACGCCCTCAACATCGTCAAGGCATCCTCGATTCTATCATTTGTCGTGCTTGTCTTCGACTACATCGTCATCGCGCCCAATCTCTACGGCACGTTCTTTCTCGGAAAGAAGACGATCATACTGTACTGGCTCTTGCAGATATTCCTGCTCGCGGCCACGCGCTTTACCTATCGGTATTTCCGCTACAGGCGCACCCTTGTTCACGTCAAGGCTGACGATGCGACCCCGGTCATCGTGGTCGGCCGCGCCGCCGATGCCGAAATTCTCTTGCGTTCGGTCGAGAGCGGCGCGGTCAAGCACTTGCGGCCGGTCGGTCTGCTGTCGCCGTCGGCCGCCGACATTGGTCAGACGATACGCGGGGTTCCGGTCCTTGGCGCCGTAGACAAGCTCGAAGACGTGATCACGGACTTTGCCGAGCGGCGCAGCGCGATCAAGCGTATCATCATGACGCCCTCGGCATTCGAGCCCGAAGCCCAGCCTGAGGCCGTTCTTGCGCGGGGCCGCAAGCTGGGCCTGAAGGTCAGCCGGTTGCCGTCGCTCGGCGAGGAAGGCGATATTCCCCGCCTGACGCCGGTTGCCGTCGAGGATCTCCTGCTTCGCCCGAGCCGGTCCATCGACTACGAGCGGCTCGGAGGGCTGATCAAGGACAAGTCGATCGTCGTGACCGGCGGCGGCGGATCGATCGGATCCGAAATCTGCAAACGCGTCGTGACATTCGGCGCGAGCCGGCTGCTGATCATCGAGAATTCCGAACCTGCGCTCTACGCGATCATGGAGGAACTGGAGACGAGAACCCGGACCGCCGTCGTGGACGGTCGCATCGCCGACATTCGCGACCGCGAGCGACTGATGCGCCTGATGAACGAATTCAAGCCCGACATCGTGTTTCACGCGGCGGCGCTCAAACACGTGCCCATTCTCGAACGAGACTGGAGCGAGGGCGTCAAGACCAACATCTTCGGCTCGGTCAACGTCGCCGATGCGGCGCTGGCGGCGGGCGCCGAAGCCATGGTGATGATCTCGACCGACAAGGCGATCGAGCCGGTCTCGATGCTCGGGCTCACCAAGCGTTTTGCCGAGATGTACTGCCAGGCGCTCGACCGCGAGTTGGCGCAACGCGCCGACGACAAGATTCCGATGCGCCTGATTTCGGTCCGCTTCGGCAACGTGCTGGCGTCGAACGGATCGGTGGTGCCGAAATTCAAGGCGCAGATCGAAGCCGGCGGCCCGGTGACCGTCACGCATCCCGATATGGTTCGCTATTTCATGACGATCCGCGAAGCCTGCGATCTCGTCATCACTGCGGCGAGCCACGCGGCGATGACGGAACGGCACGACGTATCGGTTTATGTGCTGAACATGGGCCAGCCGGTGAAGATCGTCGATCTCGCCGAGCGCATGATCAGCCTGTCGGGCCTGCAACCCCACCATGACATCGAAATCGTCTTCACCGGCGTGAGGCCGGGGGAGCGATTGAATGAAATCCTGTTTGCAAGCGAGGAACCGACGATCGAGATCGGCCTGCCGGGGATTTTGGCGGCGAAGCCGAACGAGCCGCCGATGGACATGCTGCACAAATGGATCGCGGACCTGAAGGAAGCCGTCGCCAGCGAGAACAAGGCGAAGATCCGTTCGGTGTTGAAGGATGCCGTGCCGGAATTCGGGACGCATCCCTGACGGTGCCGGTGCTCGCTTGATGTTCGCGTTGATCACTCTGTCAGTTCGATCGACACCGGTCTCTTCTCGGCCCGCTCGACGCTGAAGATCCAGACGAGCCCTCCGAGCGCGCCGACGGCGAAAAATACCGTGCCGTACAGGAGCGAGACGTTGACGCCTTCGCTGGTCGCCAGTCCGGCGTAGCCGAAAATCAGCGCCATGGAAGCCTCGCGCACGCCCCAACCGGCGATCGAGATCGGCAGCATCGTAATCAGCATGACCGGAGGAATGAGCAGGAAGATCTCGCTGAAATGGATCGGCGCGGCGATCGCGCGCACGACGCACCATGCGATCACGATGGCCTGGACATGGATGAACAGCGACAGAAACGCGATCTTCAGCCCGCGTCCGCGCCCGAAAAGGGCATGGCCGGTGATGATTGAACAGGCGCGAAGATGGCTTATCGCCCTGATATTTCCGAGCCATGGCCAATGCAGTCTGCCGAGAAGCAGGAAGCCGCCGCCTGCGGCCAGCGCGGCGAAATCGACCAACAGCAGCGCAAGCCGCCCCTGGGGATCGCCGATCAGCCGGTAACTCCATGGCAGACTGGCAACGATCAGCACGGCGAGCGCGATCAGGCCGATCGCGCGGTCAACGAAGATCGAATAGGCCGCAGCGCGCCAGCCCGCCGGCCCCTGTCCGACCAGCCAGAGCCGCATGGCGTCGCCGCCGATCGACGAGGGCAGCGTCTGGTTGAAGAACGAGCCGATCATGCAGTAGCGCACCGCCCGAGCGACCGTGAGCGGCGCGCCGCAGTCGGAACTGATTTCCCGCCAGCGCAGGGCGCTGGTAAGGACCTGCAGCAATGTCATGGCGACGGCAAGGGCGATCCATCCCGCACCGTCGAAACCAAGGCGCGAGACGAGTTCGGAGAGATCAACCTTGCGGAGCGCAAGGTAGAGCAAGGCAGATGAGACCAGTATTTTTGCCGTTGAAAGCAGGATCTGGCGCATTGCGCTCGTGTGTGCTGAGGTTAATGTCGTCTGGAACTTTCGGGCGATCGATGGTCCCGCTGCCTTGGTATGGTTTTGGACGGTGTCTGGCAATAGTCGGGCGGCAGACGCGCGCTCTCCTTCCACGCCATCGGGCCGCCATTCGGTAAAAGAAGACGCGACGACCACGTCGGGCCGGCACAACCGGTACGCCCGTAGACCCTGAGGGGGTCCTGAGGAGAGAAATGTCGGATCACCCGATACTGGTCACTGGAGCGGCGGGGTTCATCGGATTCCATGTCGCTGGCCGGCTCCTGGAGCAGGGGCGCCGGATTGTCGGAATCGACAATCTCAACAGCTACTACGATCCCGCGCTCAAGGAGGGCCGGCTCGACATCCTGCGCAAGCACCCGCGTTTTCGCTTCGTCAAGGCCGATCTTGCCGACCGCGCGGTGACGGCCTCCCTGTTCGCGGAAAATCGCCTGTCGGTCGTGATCCATCTCGCGGCCCAGGCCGGCGTGCGCTATTCGTTGCAAAATCCGGACGCCTACGTCGATTCAAATCTCACGGCCTTTGCCAATGTCCTTGAAGGATGCCGACACGCCGGGTGCCCTCATTTGCTGTTCGCTTCGTCGTCCTCCGTTTACGGCGCCAACACAAAGCTTCCGTTTTCCGTCCACGACAATGTCGACCATCCGGTCAGTCTGTACGCGGCGACGAAGAAATCCAACGAACTGATGGCGCATGCCTACAGTCACCTCTACCGCATGCCGATAACGGGATTGCGCTTCTTCACGGTTTACGGGCCGTGGTACCGGCCAGACATGGCGCTCTACAGGTTCGCTGACGCGATCGTCGGCGGACAGCCGATCAAGCTGTTCAATCACGGCAACATGCGACGTGATTTCACCTATGTTGACGACATCGTTGAGGCCGTTATCCGCCTGATCGATCATGTTCCGCACGGCGAAGCGAACGGTGCTCAGGATCCCGGCACGAGTTCAGCCCCCTGGCGCATTTACAACATCGGCAACAACAAGCCGGCGGAATTGATGAGTGTCGTCGCGCTCCTGGAGAAGGAGTTCGGACGGACGGCACCAAAGGAGATGCTGCCCATGCAGCCGGGCGATGTGCAGGCCACATTCGCAGATATCGACGATCTTACGCGCGAGGTCGGCTTTCGTCCCTCGACATCTCTTGAAGACGGCATCCATCGTTTTGCAACCTGGTATTGTCGCTATCATCAGGTCGGATAGTGGCCCGATTTTCACCTTTGCATCCCGAACATACCGTGCTCGATTCCAGTGTTTTGGAGCGGGAGTGCGCACGGAAAGCCGCTATATATTTTTCTTTTCGCTCTGGATTGTCTGGTCGCATCTTCTTAGCGAACCGGTATCCGCTTCGCCGGAAAATGCTCTAATGGACACATCAGAATGTGGAGATGGTCGTGAGTGAGCATATCGTCCCCCTGGTCATGTGCGGCGGCGCGGGAACAAGGCTGTGGCCGGCATCGCGGGAGGGGCGCCCGAAGCAGTTTCTGCCGCTGTTCGGATCGCGTTCGACGTTTCAGGATACGCTGCGGCGGGTTTCCGATCCGGCGCTGTTCGAACGGCCGATTGTGATCACCAACGCCGCCTACCGTTTCATGGTGCTGGAACAGCTTGCGGAGATCGGGCTTGAGGCAGACATCCTGCTGGAGCCGGCGCGGCGCGATTCCGGCCCGGCGATCGTTGCGGGCGCCGTTTTCGCGCAGACGCGTGACAGCGACGCCGTCGTGCTTGCGCTCGCTGCAGATCATGTGGTGCGCGACACCGATGCGTTCCTCTCCGCCTGCCGTGAGGGCCTGGCTGCCGCCAATGCCGGCCGCATCGTGACCTTCGGCGTCCGACCGGAGCGGGCGGCGACCGAGTACGGCTACATCAGCCCCGGCGCGGTGATCGCGGGCGAGGTGCGCGCGGTGACGACGTTCGTCGAGAAGCCCGATCCGCGAACCGCCGCAGCCTATGTCGAGGCGGGTTATCTCTGGAATAGCGGCAACTTCATGTTCCGCGCGGCAATGCTGCTCGATGAATATCGCAACGTCGATCCCGAGAGTGTTCGGACAGTGTCGGATGCCGTGGCGCATGCCGGCCGGGATCTCGGCTTCGTCACGCTCGACCCCGACGCCTTCGCGAAGGCGCAGGCGATTTCCATCGATTACGCGGTGATGGAGAAGACCGCGCATGCCGCCGTTGTGCCGGTCGATTGCGGCTGGTCGGACGTCGGCTCGTGGCGCGCGGTGTGGGAGCTGTCGGACAAGGACAGCGAAGGCAATGCGGCGCAAGGGGCCGCGGTGTTCGAGGATTCCCGCAACTGCAATATCTCAACCGACAAGGCATTGGTCGCGCTGGAAGGCGTCGACGATCTCGTGGTGGTGGCGACACAGGATGCCGTGCTGGTCTCCCGCCAGAAGGACGCCAACGGGCTGAAACGTCTGGTCGCGAAGTTGAAGGCCGTGGCGCCGCAGGTCACCGAAGAGCATCTGCGGGTCCATCGGCCATGGGGCGCCTATCAGTCGATCGACAGGGGCGAGCGGCATCAGGTCAAGCATATCACGGTGAAGGCCGGCGAGCGATTGTCGCTGCAAAAACATCATCATCGCTCCGAGCACTGGATCGTGGTCCGGGGCGCCGCCAGGGTGACGATCGATGATCTGATCAAGACCGTTCACGAGAACGAATCGATCTATATTCCGATCGGAGCCATCCACCGGCTGGAAAACCCCGGCAAGATTCCTCTGGAACTGATCGAGGTGCAGACTGGCAGCTATCTCGGCGAGGACGACATCATCCGGATCGAGGATGACTATCAGCGAGGCTGAGCTGCCGCCGCCGGAACGAATCAGCTATCCTGTGGAAACACTATCCAGGCCCGGTTTCAGGGATGCCGTCATGTGTCCTGCAAGTTTCTATCATTGTAATTCTTTGAATCAAAACGTGTTGGGATTGTTATTCCTCTAATCGCCACTTTCGCTATGGCGTGCTAGGGAGAGCGCATGGACGGGCTTCGGGGAGCCCAGAGCATTTTCCGGCTAAGCGAAATCCGGTTAGCCGAGAGAAAATACTCTCAACCAATAACTTGTGCGTATTCTGATTGCTAAAACCGGTATTCATTTTTGCGGAATACGCGCCAGCCGTCGATTTTCGGGGTATCTGATGAGTTCGAAGCCATCTGCATTGAAAACTGCAGGAGCGGAGCGTGTGCTGCGTGTCGGCGTGATCGGCGCCGGTATCATGGGCAGCAATCACGGTCGCGTGCTGGCCGGTCTCGCCGGGGTCAGGTTTGCCGGCATTGTTGACCCCTTGGCCGCGCACCGCACTCGTGCGGCCGAGATGATCGGATGCCGGACATTCGCGACGTTCGAAGAGCTGATGGCGGCCGGTGTCGATGCGGTCACCATCGCGGCGCCGACACACCTCCATTGCGAGCTGGCGCTGGCCTGCATCGAGCGCGGCGTTCACATTCTGGTCGAGAAGCCGATCGCTTCGACGGTGGAGGAAGGCTGCAAGATCGTCACCGCCGCCCAGCGCGCCGGCCTCACTTTGATGGTCGGCCATGTCGAGCGCTTCAATCCGGCGGTCGCAGCCATCAAGCAGGCGATCAAAGGCGAGGATATTCTTTCGATCGCGATCACACGGGTTGGTCCGTTTCCGCCGCGCATGTCGAATGTCGGTGTCGTGATCGACCTTGCCGTGCATGACATCGACCTGATCCGCTGGTTCACCGAATCGGAAATCATCGACGTGCAGCCCCAGCTTTCCAGCGCCGTCGCCGAGCGCGAGGATATCGCACTGCTTCAGTTCCGGACCGCGTCGGGCGTGCTCGCGCATATCAATACGAACTGGCTGACGCCGTTCAAGGCCCGCAGCGTTACGGTCGCCACCCGCGGCAAATACATCATGGGCGATCTGCTGACCCGCCAGGTCACCGAATGCTTCGGTTTCCAGCCTGACGGCAGCTATTCCATGCGTCACCTCCCGGTCGGCCATGACGAACCTTTGCGCGCCGAACTGATCGCGTTCGTCGATGCGGTGCGTTCGGGCAAGGCACCGGCGGTCAGTGGCGGCGAAGGTGTCGCCAGCCTCGAGATCGCGATCAAGTGCCTCGAAGCGCCGTCTTCCGTCGCGCCGCCGGTGCGGCCGGCTCCGCGCCGCGTGGCCGGCTGATCGTCCAGAGGATTGAATGCAGCAGCACATGCCTGCGAAGGCGATTCCGTTCATTGATATCGTCGAACAGCGCCGCCGTCTCGGCAAACGTATCGACGATGCGGTTGCGCGGGTGCTGACGCATTGCCAGTTCATCAATGGTCCCGAAGTCGCTTGCCTGGAAGCCGATCTGGCCGCATTCACCGGCGCCCGGCATGTGGTGGCCTGCGCCAGCGGCACAGACGCGCTGCTGATGGTGCTGATGGCGAAAGACATCGGCCCCGGCGACGCGGTGCTCTGTCCGACATTCACTTTCTGCGCGACTGGCGAAGTCGTGGCGCTGCTCGGCGCCACGCCGGTGTTCGTCGATGTCGACGAGACGACGTTCAATATCGATGTCGCTTCGCTGAAGAGCGGCATCGCGGTCGCGAAAAAGCAGGGCCTCCGGCCCAGGGCCATTATTCCCGTCGATCTGTTCGGTCAGCCCGCCGATCATGATGCGGTCGCAGCCGTGGCGGCGACTGAGGGCATGTTCGTTCTCGATGACGCCGCGCAAGGTTTCGGCGCGACCTATAAGGGGAAACGGCTGGGTACGTTCGGCCTTGCGACCGCGACCAGTTTCTTCCCCGCCAAGCCGCTCGGCTGCTACGGAGACGGCGGCGCGATCTTCACCGACGATGACGAACTGGCGGAGACGTTGCGTAGCGTGCGCGTGCACGGGCAGGGCTCCGATAGGTACGACAATGTGCGGCTGGGTCTGACCGGACGCCTCGATACGATGCAGGCAGCGATCCTGATCGAGAAGCTTAAGGTGTTTCCCGACGAGATCGCAGCGCGGGACGCGGCGGCGCGGCGTTACAACGACGCTCTCGGGGATGTTGCGATCGTGCCCCGCGTGGCGCCGGATTGCATGTCGGTATGGGCGCAGTACACCATCCGGCTGCCGAACGGGGATCGCGGGGCGCTGGCCTCCACTCTGAAAGCGCAGGGGGTTCCGACTGCGATCTATTATCCGAAATCGCTGCACCAGCAGACCGCGTACCGGAGTTTCCCGGTCGCCGCTGAAGGTCTTGCCGTCAGCGAAAGGCTGTCGCGCGAGGTCATCAGCCTGCCGATGCATGCTTACCTCGATGAATTGGCGCAGGAGCGGATTATCGAGGCTGTGCGCGCCGCGCTTGCGAACTGATTTCGCCATTTTGCGCCGGGGGGCGATCCTGTAGAAACGCCGGATGCTTGGACGCATTTTCACCGTCGGCGGATATACGCTGCTCTCGCGGCTGACGGGGTTTGCGCGCGACATCGTGCTCGCTGCGGTTCTCGGCGCCGGGCCGGTCGCTGATGCTTTCTTCGTCGCGTTGCGGCTGCCGAATCATTTCCGTGCGATTTTCGCCGAGGGAGCCTTCAACGCGGCGTTCGTTCCGGCCTATGCGCATGTTCATGGCGAGGGGGGCGATGCGTCGGCCCGACTGTTCGCCGACCGCATCTTCACGCTTCTATTCCTGTCCCAGGTCGTTCTGCTCGTCGCGGCGTGGATTTTCATGCCGCAGGCCATCAGCATCCTGGCGCCGGGTTTCTCCGACGACGTCGAGCAACGACGGCTGGCGATCGAACT
>NZ_MKSM01000129.1 GCF_001897285.1 Nitrobacter sp. 62-23 | reverse complement strand
GTGCGGGCGGTGGAAACAATCACGGCTTCGGTCACGGCAATCTCCTGTCAACCTTGTGGGGCTCTCATTGCAGTCATCATCACGGCGCCTTCCTGTCGGCCAGCGAGGCGAAGGTCCCGCCTTCGGCCGCAAGGCGCCTGAGCAGCGGCGCGGGCTCAAGCGATGGATCATTGGTGGCGATCGCATAAAACGCCAGACGATCGGCGATGTATTTCAGGCCGATCCGGTCGGCATCATACATCGGGCCGCCGCGATAGACCGGCCAGCCGTAACCGTAGAGCCAGACCACATCGATGTCGCCCGGACGCGCCGCGATACGCTCCTCGAGAATGCGCGCGCCCTCGTTGACCATCGGGAAATTCATGCGCTCCAGAATCTCGTCATCGCCGATGGCCCGCCGCGTCCAACCGAGCCGTGCGCAGGTGTCGAGGATCAACCTTTCGACCTCGGAATCCGGCAGCGGCGCGCGCGATCCGCTCTCATACCTGTAATAGCCTTTGCCGGTCTTCTGTCCGAACCGACCGGCTTCGCACAGCGCGTCGGCGATTTCCGACGTGATGCCGCGATCCTTGCGCGAGCGCCAGCCGATATCGAGCCCGGCGAGATCGAGCATCGCGAACGGCCCCATCGGTATCCCGAAGCGGGTAACGACGGCATCGACCTGCTGCGGCAGCGCGCCCTCGAACAGCAGCTTGTCCGCCTCGGCAATGCGGGCGGCGAGCATGCGGTTACCCACGAAGCCGTCGCAGACGCCGACGACCACCGGCACCTTGCCGATGCGCCTGGCGACCGCAACCGCCGTCATCAAAACCTCGGGCGCGGTCTTCGCACCGCGGACGATCTCGCACAGCCGCATGACGTTGGCCGGCGAAAAGAAGTGCATGCCGAGAACGTCCTGCGGTCGCTTGGCGGCCGACGCAATCTCATTGATGTCGAGATAGGAGGTGTTGGAGGCCAGCACAGCATCCGGTCTGGCGTGCGCGTCGAACGCGGCGAACACCTCCTTCTTCACCGCCATGGTCTCGAACACCGCCTCGATGACGAGATCCGCATCCCCGATATGTTCGAGGCCGACCGCGCCGGTGACGAGATCCATGCGCCTCGCAGGCTCGTCCGCCGCGATGCCGCCGCGCGCCGCGCTCGCCTCGAAATTTTTGCGCATGATGGCGAGGCCACGCTGCAACGGCTCGTCGGCCGTCTCGATCAACGTCACCGGAATTCCGGCGCTGACGAAGGACATCGCGATGCCGCCGCCCATGGTGCCGGCGCCGATGACGGCGACGCGTTCGACCTTGCGCGGTCTGGTCCCTTCGGGAACGCCGGCGATCTTTGCAGCCTCGCGTTCGGCAAAGAAAGCATGGCGCTGCGCCTTCGACTGGTCGCCGTTCATCAGCTTGAGAAAAAGCTCGCGCTCTTTTTCCAGCGCCTCGTCGAACGGCGTATCGAGCGAAAGGCCGACGGCATCAGCGGCCGCGAACGGCGCCTCCAGGCCCCGCGCGCGTCTGGTCATCTTCGCCACTGCATCGGTGAAGGCCGACCGGTCCGCCTTCGCCGCCTCAAGCTTGCTGTCGTCGTCGCGCAGCCGCCGCAGCGGACGATTCTCCGCCAGCATCTTGCGCGCGAATGCCTCGCCGCCCGCCGCGGGCTCTTCGACGATCGCGTCGATCAGCCCCTGCTCAAGCGCGTCGGTGGCCGAAATCGGCTCGCCGCCGACGATCATCCTGACTGCAAGCTCGGGACCGACGGCGCGAGGCAGCCGCTGGGTGCCGCCCGCGCCGGGCAGCAGGCCGAGTTTCACCTCGGGCAGGCCGAGCTTCGCCTCCTTCACGGCGACGCGGAAGTGGCATCCGAGCGCGACCTCGAGGCCGCCGCCGAGCGCGGTGCCATGGATCGCGGCAACGATCGGCTTCGGAGAATTCTCAAGCGCCGCAATCACCTCGGCGAGCGCCGGCGGCTGCGGCGGCTTGCCGAATTCGGTGATGTCGGCGCCGGCGATGAAGGTCCGCCCCGCGCATCTCAGCACGATCGCCTTCACCGCGGGATCGGCAACCACCGTCCGCACCACTTGCAAAATACCGCGGCGAACCGCCGCACTCAATGCGTTGACCGGAGGATTGTCGACCGTGACGACAGCGATCTCGCCGTGACGCTCAAGCTCGACCACTTCGCTCACGACGTTCCCCCCGGAGATTTCCGAATGAGTTCGCGAGCGGATGCGCTGTCCTTACGCTCGCAGACCTCGACGCGCTGTTTCATTTCATCCCAATGACGGCCCGCTTGGCAATCGGGAAAACGCGCGGGCCAATGGTAATGAATTCGAGGCCGCGCTGGATCGCGGCGCCACATTCTAAAACCGGGACTAGAGAACTGATAGCGGGAAGGTTTCGCGTTTGGCCGAGGAGAACAGGCAGACTGTCCCGGATCGCGTCAAAAGCCGCTCGTGATGCAGTTCAAGAACGGACGATGGGTCTTCTTCGGCGATACCCTCGGCGCGGAGACGGGCGATTAACTGGAGCCTTTTCGTTCTGATGGAATCAGAAGCGGGGCGTCAAAATTTTTGGTTTGACGCGCTTTGTTTACCCGCCCCACATCCATCCTCGAGGACGTGCGTTGCTCGAAAACGCTATGGTCAGAACGCTGCCGCGAGTTCCCGTGCGCCCGGCTTGGCGCTGTTGCTGTCCATCCGGGCGTCGGTGACGGCCAGCAGTTTGGCCACCGTATTGTTGCGGATCGCGACCGGATTGCGCTCATAGCCCAGGCGCTGGAAAAAATTCGAGGTCGGCACGCGTTCCCGCATCGCCTGCGGCATCGTCACCATGTCGAGGCCGGTGCCATCGCCGGTGAGATTCATCATTTCCAGTTCGGCGGCGGTCAGCGGACGCGTGTAGCCCTTGTTGCGCGCGAAGACGACGGAGGTCAGGAGCTTGTGGGTCTGCAACAGCGGGCCGACGTCGATATCCAGCACCAGCGCATGGACCGCCCAGCCCTTCGGCGTATCGGCCAGCTTCGCATGCGCGCTCCAGGTATCGGGCACCGAGCGCGCATAGGCCACCATCCGCCGGACCGCCGCGATCTTGCGCTCCACCACCGTCCGCTGCGCTCCGGACAGCCGCGCCGCCCTTTCATCGAGCGCGCGCAGGATGTCGGGGCCCTGCTCGGCAAGCAGCTCGACGCTGTTGGTGGTGAGCAACTGATTGTAGCCGACCGCGGTCGAGATCGCACGCGATCCCGGCCGCGACGAACTGAGACCTGATTGCATGTCGTGATTGCCGTTGCCGCCGGTCTCGAACGCATAGACCCGAACCGCCTGCTCTTTCGTCAGGCCGGAGGCGCGCGCCACCTGCGCATAAGCGCGCTTGAACTCCGCTTCGGTGCGGGGACGTTGCGGCACGAACTGGAACTGCTCTGCGGCTGCCTTCAGAAAATCGGCAACAACGGGAATGTATTTACGTTGACGCGGCGGATGTTCCTCTTCCGGCTCCGGATTGACTGGGCGCGACGGCCCGGCATAGAGCGGCGGATGGGTCAGCACGTAGTCGTCGAGCGTGACGGGCTGGCGCTCGCGCCTCTTGGCGTTGCGAATGCGCCGTTTGTCGGCGATCGCGTTCCAGTAGGCGGTGGCCTCTTCCTCGAATGCGGCGCGCGCCTCCTGATAAACCCTCAGCTTGCGGCGATAGTCCGCAATGGCTGCCGGAGTCGCGGCCGGCGCCATCGCGCCACGCAGCCCCTCGGGAGCCGCGTTCGCGGGAACGACGGCCAGCGGCGCAAACAATAGCGCGCAGACGATGATCCGGTTGCAGCGGCGAATCGCTTGGCTCGACATTCGGCCTGTTTAGCAAGCCCGCGGCGGATGTCATCACAGGCATCTCGCATAAGACCACGGAGCGATCACGGTTGCGACAGCCGGCCGCGCGGTCGACGCGACCGGCCATGTCCCGCCATGTCAGTAGATGCGAACGTGATTGGCCTCAAACGTGACCGGAAAATTGTTGCGATTCTGCAAGGTCAGGATCAGCACGACCCCGACGCCTCCACGGTGATCCCAGTAGACGGCCCTGTCCGTTTCATGCAGGGGTTCCATCGTTGAATGATTTCTGTCGAGGTGAGGCGCGATCGAAACGTCGAAAAACTCGTTGGGTGCCTTCGAATCCCGCCCCCACCAGAAGGTGTACTGCTGGCTCGAATTGGCGGGAATCGAATAGGTTCCTTGTTTATGGTCGATATTGGCCATGATGGTGATCCTTCCTTTTGGCGTCGCCCGATGCGACGCCCGACAATGGACGGCTCACACGCGCAAGGGCTGTGACATCACTCACACGTCCCTTGATCACGCCCCTTGCCCCAGGCAGCCCTCTTGGGTTTCGAACTGGCTGGACGGGTGATGGCGAACGGGCCGGCGACGTCCACACTCGAACTTGATCGCGGCAGACTTGTTATCGCTGTCGCGGTAAGCATCGGCATCGCGATATGAACAGCCGATATCGACCTGCCGGATCGGGGCGGAGACAGAAAGCCAGATGTGCGTCCCGACAGCCTCGAAAGCACCCCTACTGGACGTCCGGAACCTGAGCAAAACCTACCGTTCGGGACAGGAGCGGATCGCCGTTCTTCGCGGCGCCTGCCTGCGCGTCGACGCCGGCGAGAGCGTCGCGCTCACCGGCGAGTCGGGAAGCGGCAAAAGCACCTTGCTGCACCTGATCGCGGGCCTCGATCGGGCGGACGGCGGCTCCATCCGGCTCGACGACACGGAGGTGACGGCACTGGCGGACCGGGGCCGCGCTGCGCTTCGCCGGAACCGGCTCGGCTTGGTCTTCCAGCAGTTCAACCTGATCCCCTCGCTCACCGTCGCCGACAATCTGGCTTTTCAGGCGCGCATCGCCGGGCGTCACGACAGTCGCTGGCAAAGCGAACTTGTCGACCGGCTGGGTCTCGGCGATCTGCTGAAACGCTATCCCGAACAACTCTCGGGCGGCCAGCAGCAGCGTGTTGCGATCGGCCGCGCGCTTGCGGTCCGGCCGCCGCTGCTCCTCGCCGACGAACCGACCGGCAACCTCGATGAAGCAACGGCCGACGAGGTCATGAACCTGGCACGCGATCTCATCAGGCAAACCGGATGCGGCTTCCTGATGGTCACCCACAGCGCGCGGATCGCCGCGACGCTGGACCGGCAGGTCCTGCTCAGCGCCGGATTGATCGCGTGAAACAGGGGTTATGGATCCTCGCCGTTCTGCTCAGCCATTGGCGCCGGCATCCGACGCAGTTGGCGACCCTGATGGTCGGCCTGATCTCCGCGACCGCGTTGTGGAGCGGCGTCCAGGCGCTGAACCAGCAGGCCCGCGCCAGCTACGATCGGGCCGCGGCGGTCTTCGGGGGCGCAAGACCAGCGATGCTGGTCGGACAGGATTCCACATTCTCCCAAAAACTCTTCGTCGATTTGCGCCGGGCAGGCTGGCCGGTCTCGCCCGTGCTCGAAGGCCGTGTCCGTGTTGAAGGACGGTCATTGCGATTGTTGGGGATCGAGCCGGTCACGTTCCCGGCCGAGGCGGGATCGATTCCATCGATCAGAACCTCGGATCTGCAGACATTCATCGCGCCGCCGGGCGAGGCTCTGGTCGCGCCGGAAACATTGAGAGATCTGGACGCCGCTGAAGGCACGGCCCTTCGAACAGACGGAGGCGCATTGCTGCCGCCTCTCAAGGTTCAGGCGCAGCTCGCACCGGGCGTGATGGTCCTCGATATCGGCATGGCGCAAAACATTCTTCACCTGCCGGATCAGCTTTCGCGCTTGCTGATCGGTCGGACGCGCGGCCCGCGCGCGCCGCTCGAGGCCGTCACCGGCGACAAGCTGAGATACGTTGCGCCGGACGCCGAAACCGATCTGGAGCGTCTCACCGACAGCTTCCATCTCAATCTGAGCGCCTTCGGCCTGCTGTCATTTCTCGTCGGACTCTTCATCGTCAATTCCGCGATCGGTCTCGCCTTCGAGCAGCGCATGCCGATACTCCGGACCCTGCGGGCCTGCGGCGTGTCGTCCCGGATGTTGAACGGAATGCTGCTGGTTGAGCTGCTGATGGTGGCGCTCGTGGCCGGCCTGATCGGGCTGGTCTGCGGCTATCTGATCGCCGCGGCGCTTTTGCCCGATGTCGCCTCCAGCCTGCGAGGGTTGTATGGCGCCCGGATTCCCGGCGAATTGACGCTGACGCCGCATTGGTGGGCTGCAGGCCTTGCGATGAGCGCTGTCGGGACATTGGCGGCTGCGGCGACGAGCCTTTTGAAAGCGATCCGCGCTCCGGTTCTCGCGATGGCGCAGCCTTATGCCCGCCTGCAAACGCAGCAGCGATGGCTCGGCTGGCAAGGCATCGCGGCGCTCGCGATGCTGGTTGCGGCGATCGCCGTGCTGATCGGCGGTAATTCGCTGATCTCGGGATTCGCGGTTCTGGCGGCGCTGCTGCTTGGCGCCGCGCTGGCGCTTCCCGTGCTGCTCGCATGCGTGCTGCGCATCGGCGAGCGAAGCTCGCGCGGTCCGCTGGCGACGTGGTTCTGGGCCGACAGCCGCGAGCAATTGCCGGGGCTGTCGCTAGCGCTGATGGCGTTGCTGCTGGCGCTCGCGGTCAATGTCGGCGTCGGGACCATGGTCGAAAACTTCAGCAGGACCTTCGCCACATGGCTGGACGGCCGGCTCGCCGCGGATGTGTACGTCAACGCGCGCGACGACGCGCAGGCGCGCGACATTCAGGCAAGCCTGCGCGCGCGGCCGGAGGTCACCGCGATCCTGCCGAGCGGCCGGGCCGAGATCGAGATCGGCGGCTGGCCCGTGGAAGTTCTCGGCCTCGCCGACCACGCCACCTATCGCGACCACTGGCCATTGCTGGAGTCCGCACCCGATGCCTGGGACGAGGTCAAGTCCGGTCGAGCGGCGCTGGTCAGCGAACAGCTCGCGCGCAGATTGAACCTGCGGCTGGGCGGCCGGCTCGATGTCAGCACGCCTGACGGCACATGGCCCCTGAGTATTGCGGCGATCTACGCTGACTACGGCAACCCCAAAGGGCAGATCGCCGTCAACATCGATGCGTTCACAAGCCGGTTTCCGAACCTGCCGCGAACCCGATTCGGTTTGCGCGTGACACCCGGCAAGATCGCGCCGCTGGTCGACGACATGCGCAAGACGTTCCATCTCGACGAGAGCCGGCTCTCGGATCAATCCACGCTGAAGGCTGAATCGACGCAAATCTTTAACCGGACCTTCACGGTCACGGCCGCGCTGAACACGTTCACCCTCGGCGTGGCCGGCGTCGCGCTGCTGACCAGCCTTCTAACCCTGAGCAACTCCCGCCTTCCATATCTCGCGCCGTTATGGGCGATCGGCCTGACCCGGCGACAGTTGGCGGGCATCGAGCTTCTCAAGACGCTGTCCATTGCGTTCTTCACCGCGCTGCTGGCGCTGCCGCTGGGCTTGCTGGTGGCGTGGTGCCTGATCGCGGTGGTCAACGTCAGGGCATTCGGCTGGCGGCTGCCGCTCCATGTCTTTCCGCTGCATCTGGCTGAGCTTCTCGGCGTCGCGATGCTGGCGTCGCTGCTGGCGATGCTGATGCCGGTCATCAGGCTGATACGCATGCCGCCGGCGGCGCTGATCAAGGTGTTTGCCGATGAGCGTTAGGGCACGACTCTCGCGACGCGCATTTGCGACGGGACTGGCCGCTCTCGGATTCGGACGAAAGACCGCGTTGGCGCAAGGGTTCGCCGGGCTTGGGGTCGATACGTCCGGATTTGCCGCCGTCACGCCGGGCCGGCGCTTCGTGTTTCCGGCCGATCACGGCCCGCACCCGGATTATCGCATCGAGTGGTGGTACCTCACCGCCAATCTCAGCGACGAAAAAAAGAACGCATACGGCGCGCAGTGGACCTTGTTCCGGCAGGCGATGCAGCCGGGACCGCAGCGCGATGGCTGGGCGAGCCAGCAGATCTGGATGGGCCATGCCGCCGTCACCCGCGCCGACACCCACCGCTACAGCGAAACCTTTGCGCGCGGCGGCGTCGGCCAGGCCGGCGTGGAAGCGGAGCCCTTTCGCGCATGGATCGATTCCTGGCAGATGCGCGGACTCGATCCGATGTCGGCGATCAAGATAGCGCCGCTCCAGGTCAACGCATCGGGCGCGGATTTCAGCTACGCGCTGAGACTCGATGCGACGCGGCCGCTCGTGCTCGAAGGCGATGCGGGCTACAGCGTGAAATCCGAGCGCGGACAGGCGTCCTACTACTACAGCCAGCCGTTTTTCACGGCGAACGGGACCCTCACGATCGACGGCAAGTCCGCGAACGTCCGCGGACAGGCCTGGATGGACCGCGAATGGAGCAGTCAGCCGCTGGCCTCCGACCAGACCGGTTGGGACTGGTTCTCGCTGCACCTTGAGAGCGGCGAAAAACTGATGCTGTATCGGCTGCGGCAAAACCAAAGCGAGCCCTATCTGACGGGCAACTGGATCGAAGCGGATGGGCGATCGGTCGTGCTGTCTGCGAATTCCATCGCCATGACGCCGACTGCGACAACCGAGGTCGCGGGCCGCAAGCTGCCGACACACTGGCGCATCGCCGTTCGCGATCACGGGCTGGCGATCGAAACCGTCCCGCTGAATCCGGCAAGCTGGATGGGGACGCGCTTTTCCTATTGGGAGGGTCCGATCAGCTTCACCGGTACCCACCAGGGCGTCGGCTACCTTGAAATGACGGGTTATTAACCGAGGCCACCCGGCCAAACGCGCGATCCATGGCGCGCCCTCAGGTTCATGAAGGCGACGACGAAGCCTGCTGTTGCCATATCGGTTCCCTCTGCCTTACACTTTTCACCTTGCCGCCTTGTTGAGGTCAAAGCAGACAGCCTCCTTCTCGATACGCGGAACGCCAGACTCCGGCGCAACAACCAACCCGGAAATCCGATGTTGTTCAGATCAAAACCCGCAGTTTCCCAGCCTGACCCGCACGACGCCATCGTCGCACAGCTTCGCGAGCTGGCGCCGCGGATCAAGCAAGACCGGTCTGAAATTCAGGAGACCTCTCCAACCGCGCAGACGCCTCAGCCGGTCGCCGAACCACTGTTCGAGGCCGCACCATCGAACGACAATGCCGAGGCGCTCCTTCGAACGATTCCGCCCGCGCGGCCTCGTCGCGGTGTCCTGAAAGTACTGCTGGCGATTTGCGCCGGCGTTGCCGCAGCAATGGTCTGGCACTCCTACGGCGAACAGGCAAAGCAGAGGTTTTCCGAACTCATGCCGCAGCTTCTGACGGAAGCTCCCGCATCGTCGGCAAACACAGACGAGGCTGAAGCGCAGGACATGGCGGCTCAGGTGACCGCGCCTCAACCGGATTCCGAAGCAGAACCCGCGCAAACGGCTGTGGCGGACACTCCCCAGCCCTCGACACCGTCGACGGACGCCGTTACGCCCCCGACGCAAGCACCGGCGGCACAAGCCGCGCCTCCTGCCGAGACCGCGCAAAAGCTCGAGGCCATGGCGAACGACATCGCCGCGCTGAAACAGACAGTCGAAGAGTTGCGAACCAGCGAACAGCAGTTGCGCCGGGAGATGGCCGCAGAGCGCGAAGCGCGCGCCAAGCCGGTGCAGCACGCGGCCAAGCCCGTGCCACCACGACGACAACGCGCTTCGTCTCAGGCGGCAATTCCATATAACCCTCCCGCTTCCCATGCTTCACCGCCGCCGGCGACAGAAAGGCGGATATACCCGCAAGAATCGATGCAACGCGACGCCGCGGTCCCGCCCGCGCCTGCACCCACCCGGCTTTCGCCGCAACCGGGAGACGACAGCGCCCCGCGGCCGCCGATGCCATTGCGGTAAACCACGCGCGCTTCATCGCCCGTTTTCAACGACGGTCTTCATAGAGCGCGACGAAGCGCGTGCTGTCGATGTTATCCATGCTGATGCCGTCGACCTTGACGAAAGACTTGCTCGTATCGTCCGGCGAGCACTCTCAGCGTCGTGGAAGTCGGGCGGCGATGCCAACCCCCGCCCATTTCCGGAAGCCACGATTCTGGCGTGCGTCAGGTGCTTGCGTGTCGGCTTTTCCGTGCTGGCGACACTCAGTCACAAGCATAAGCCAATGGAGGCTGGTCCAACAAAGCTGGAGCAGACTTCATGGCAGTTCTCGAGCGAAGTGGAGCCGGTTCGCGTGAAGAAACGCGTCTGATCAAAATCATTGAGCCGCTTCTGATTTTCATCAGAAGCGGAAGGACTCTAGGGAACGGTCGCCGGCGGCAGCGCCAGCACCGAATAGATCGCCTCTGCATCGCGCGAGGCGCGCAGCTTGTTGGCGATGTCCTGATCGCGCAGCAGGCGGGCGATTCGCGCCAAAGCCTTCAGATGATCCGCGCCGGCACCCTCGGGCGCCAGCAGCAGGAAAATCAGATCGACCGGCTGGCCATCCATCGCCTCGAAATCGATCGGGCGGTCGAGCCGTGCGAACAGGCCGAATATCTTGTCGAGTTTCTGCAGCTTGCCGTGCGGAATCGCGACGCCGTAGCCGACCGCCGTGGTTCCGAGTTTCTCGCGCCGCAACAGCACCTCGAAAATGGCGCGATCGTTCTGCCCCGTCAATTCAGAAGCGCGCGCGGCCAGTTCCTGCAGCGCCTGTTTCTTGCTGTTGACTTTCAATGCAGGAATGATCGCCTCGGGTGCGACCAGGTCGGTAATCATCATATGACGTTCCGAGGTGAGTTTTGCCGTCAGGTTGCAAAGATACGTCAGACAAGCAGCAACGCGCGTGAGCCCTCATACGGGGGAACGCACATGATTCGCGGTTGGCGGCCCTCCGGCCGGGTGACCGGCCTTATAGTCTAACGCGAGCCGGATGCCAATTCCTGAACTTTTGTCCCACCCGGTGGAAAATCGATCCTGAGGGGCCGTGGGTCCGGGATCACGATGATTTTGGATCGAATCGATCCAAAATCATTCGATGTGATCGATTCTAATCTTTTGAGCGGGATGCGGGTGAAAAACCGCTGCACACTCACCCCGCTCCAGGATCGGCCCCGGGCGTCAATTGCAGCTGGTCACGCCGAACCGTTGACTGCCGGCGGATCGATCCAGCCCACATTGCCGTCGGGCCTGCGATAGATCACGTTAACGCGGCCGCTGGAGCCATGCTGGAAAACCAGTACGGGCACGCCGGTGAAATCAAGCTCCATGACCGCCTCGCTGACCGAGAGCCGCCTGAGCGACGTCGTGGCCTCCGCGATGATGACCGGATTGAAGGCGGTGACCTCGTCTTCGCCATCGACAGCGGGCGCCTCGATGACGTAGCTCGGCGCGTCGAGCTCGGCGATGGCTTCCGCTGCGGCATGCGCCTTGCGGACTGAGCGATCCTTGAGGCGGCTCTTGTAGCGGCGCAACCGCTTCTCGATCTGCAGCAGCGCCTGATCGGCGCTCATATAGGCATCCGCGGCGTTGGATTCGGCTTCGAGCGTCACTCCGGAATCCAGATGCAGCGCGCAGTCGGTCCGGAACCCGAAACCATCCTTGCTCAGCGTGATATGACCCGAATACTTTCCGTCGAAATATTTTCGGAGAACTTCGTCGGTGCGACCGCTGAGGCGCCCGCGTAGCGCCTCGCCGACATTGATGCTCTTGCCCGAGATTCGAAGTGTCATGGCACGCCTCGTCCATCATGAGTAGGAATGGATTATCGGGCGTGGCGGGCGCGCAATCAAGCCGGCGTGGCGTCGCTGGAGCGGTCGGCGGCGGGGCCGGACGCCGTTCCCGGCTTGCCGGGCAGGTTCTGCTTGTCGCGGCGGCGCTGCACCGAGGAGGGAATGCGCAGCGCTTCGCGATATTTTGCGACGGTGCGGCGGGCGATATCGATGCCGGCTTCGCGCAATTGTTCCACGATGGTGTCGTCGGACAGGACGGCCGCCGGATCCTCCGCGTCGATCAGCCGCCTGATGTGATGGCGGACGGCCTCCGCTGAATGGGCGTCGCCGCCATCGGCGGAGGCGATCGATGCGGTGAAGAAATACTTCAGCTCGAAGATGCCGCGATTCGTCGCCATGTATTTATTGGCGGTGACGCGCGACACCGTCGACTCGTGCATCTGGATCGCATCCGCCACGACCTTGAGATTGAGAGGTCGCAGGCGTGCGATGCCGTGCGTGAAAAAGCCGTCCTGCTGGCGCACGATCTCGGTCGCCACCTTGAGAATAGTGCGGGCGCGCTGATCGAGCGCCCGGACCAGCCAGGTGGCGTTCTGCAGGCAGTCGGTGAAATAGGTCCTGTCGCCGTCCTTGCGAATCGTCTTCGACAGTTCCGCATAGTAGCTCTGGTTGATCAGCACGCGCGGCAGCGTATCGCTGTTGAGTTCCACAAGCCAGCCGCCGTCCGGGCCCGGCCGCACGTAGACGTCCGGCACCACGGTTTGCGTGCGCGTGGCGCCGAACTTCAATCCGGGCTTGGGATCGAGGTGGCGGATTTCTCCGATCATCTCGGCGAGGTCTTCGTCGTCGACCCCGCAGATCCTGCGCAAGGCGACGAAGTCGCGTTTTGCCAGCACGTCGAGATGCTCGATCAGCGCCCGCATCGCCGGATCGTAACGGTCCTTCTCGCGCAACTGGATCGCAAGGCATTCGCTTAAGCTGCGGGCGCAGATTCCCGGCGGATCGAAGGTCTGCAGCACCGCCAGGACGGCAGCGACGTCGCCTGCCCCGGCGCCGAGCTTGTCGCCGACCTCGCCCAAGTCGGGCGGAAGGTAACCGGCATCGTCGACGAGATCGATCAGATATCGCCCGATCATGCGCTGTGCCGGCTCCGTGACCGCAACCGCGAGCTGTTCGGCGAGATGCTCGGCGAGCGTCACCTCCGCGGCGACGAAGGCTTCGAGATTGTAGCTGTCGTCGCTGGAAGCGCCGCCGCCCCATTCGGTGAATACGGTCGGCGCGGAATCCTGCGCGGTGCGCGCCGCGGCTTCGGAGGGTTCTTCCGGAAAGACGTTTTCGAGACCGCTGTCGAAGGTCTGCTCGATCTCGGTGCGGCTGCCGAGATCGCGGTTCATCCACTCCTCAGACGCGGATTCGGAATCCTGGCCGCCGGGGCGGTCGCCCGCGCCGTCGTCCTCGAACGCTGCGGCCTCACTGTCCGAAAAGCCCGCGGCTGTTTCGGAGGGGATGGAGTCCGTCGCCGCCGAATCAGGACCGTCATCGCCGGCGCGCTCCAGCAGCGGGTTGCGTTCAAGCTCGCTCTCGACGAACGCGGCAAGGTCGAGATTGGACAGTTGCAGCAGCTTGATCGCCTGCATGAGCTGCGGCGTCATCACCAGCGACTGGGACTGTCGGAATTCGAGTCTCTGCGTCAGCGCCATGCCAAGACCGGTCCAAGGGTTGGTCCGATTCTTGCTTAACTTTTTTGCGGGCGGATGTACACGTCTTGACGGCGACGAAATACCATTCCGGCCGAGTCGGAATCCAAAACACGTTTGGTCGGATTGCTATCGCAGTGCGCAACCGTGTCGCCTGCGCATGGATGAACGACCCGATCCAGCCTGGAAAACCGAGACGACGGCGTCAATCCAGAGTCTGCACCGGCGGCATCGCCGGTTCGGCGGCGCGCGGCGTCACCGCTACCTCCGCTGCCGGCGCGGCTTTCGGCCTTGCCATCGGCGCAGGCGGTGCGTGGCGGGTATCGTTCGCACTCATCAGTCGCCGCTGCGACCGTCTGGCGGATCGCGGGTTTTGCTTTTTCGACGAGTGACGCAGTCCCCACGAATGCGCGATCGAGGGACCGGCGGCATAGCCAACCACCGCGCCGGCAAGCGCCCCGACCGGGCCCAGCACCACCGCGCCCGACAGCGCGCCCAATGCGGCATCGCCGGCCCGCTCCTGCGCCACCGCCACGGAGGATAATAGCGGCAACGCCAGCGCAACCGCAGCAACGACTTTCATGATTTTCATTTTACGCTCCCCTATTGCCCGCGAGGAAGACTGAAGAATGCGGCGAGACGGCGGTCGTCTCGCCGCCGATAAGCCTTACCAGGTTCCAAATTTGGCCCGCGACGCCGGTCAGCTTCGGCGGGCTTGGCTGGCTGCGCCGCACCGAGCCGCTTCGCTTCCGACCGAATCGGGAGCCGACCTTCGACTTGGCGCGTGTCCTTTACGCACGACGAGGAAATCTTCCATGTTCAGGATGAGTATTATCGTTGCCGCCGCTAGTTTGGCGTTCGCGCTTCCGGCGTTGGCCGCGGACCTTTCCTACGGGGACGAGCCCTCACAACTCGCGCCGGCCGCTCCGACGCACATGGTTTGCGACGATGACGGGAATTGCTACCGCACGCGCGCGCGGCGTTATGTCGAACGCTGGCATGACGACGATGACGGGGACGTATACGAGCGCCGCGACTATCGTCCGCGCTATGTCGCGCCGCCGCCGGGCTTCTATCGCGATTACGATGACGACGAGTAACCGGCGGCGAATCTCGCGAATGGCGACACGCGCTCCAGCATGGCCGTTCAGCTACCCGCGCGTTATAGCCGGAATTCCTCGCCGAGGTAGAGACGCCGCACATCGGGATCGTTGACGATCGCGTCGGGGGTGCCCTCGGTCAGGATTTCGCCGGCATAGACGATATAGGCGCGGTCGGTGAGGCCGAGCGTTTCGCGGACATTGTGGTCGGTGATGAGCACCCCGATGCCGCGATTGGTCAGGTGGCGCACCAGGTCCTGAATGTCGCCGACCGCGATCGGGTCGATGCCGGCGAACGGTTCGTCCAGCAGCATGTAGTTCGGGCGCGTCGCCAGCGCGCGCGCGATTTCCACGCGCCGTCGCTCGCCGCCCGACAGCGCGATCGACGGCGACTTGCGCAGGCGGCTGATGTTGAATTCCTCCAGCAGCGCGTCGAGTTCGGCCTCTCGCTTCTTCCTGCTGGGCTCGACGACTTCGAGCACAGCGCGAATGTTCTGCTCGACCGTGAGACCGCGGAAGATCGAGGCTTCCTGCGGCAGGTAGCCGATGCCGAGCCGCGCCCGCTGATACATCGGCAACTTCGTCACATCATGACCGTCCAGTTCGATGGTGCCGCGATCGGCAGGAATAAGACCGGTGATCATGTAGAACACGGTGGTCTTGCCGGCACCGTTCGGGCCCAGCAGTCCGACCGCCTCGCCGCGCCGGACATAGATGCTGACGCCGCGCACCACCTGACGCGAGCCGAAACTTTTTTCCACGCCGTGAACGGCGAGGTAGCCGGGACGCTGCGCCATCCGCGGCGCGGCGCCCTCACTGGAGGCGGCTCGCGAACGCGGGGCTTCCGGCGCGGGACGGCCCGGGGGGCGGGATCGCGGGACGGGCGGTGCGTCGCGGGGAGCCGCGCGCGAAATCGGCGGCGCGTCGCCCGTCGGATCGCTCAGCATGTCGCCGATGGCATCACCGAGCGCCGTGATGTCCGCCTGGCTCCGCGCCGATGCCCGCGGGCCGCGTTTTTGCGGCCGTTTGCGGAACACGTTGAAGATGTCCACCATGGGCGCTTGCTCAGCCTCTCACGGTCATCCGTTTGCACACCGCGTCGCTCGATTGATTCTCCGCATCAACATGAATGAGGAAACGCGCGTTGCCCAGAGCGAGGCCGGAATTCGTAATGCGCCATCAGCCGGCGAATCGAGCCTAGATACCGGGCCTTGTCCGCCGGTTCAATCTCGATTGCGGTTCGTTCAGCTCAACTTAATGATATCATTTGTTCTTTTTTGGACCAAGCGGCAGCGGCGCAGCAGCCGGCGAGGCACAGCCCTCATTCTGGATGAACAGGCCCTGCACCTTGCCGCTGTTGGATTCGACGCGCGATACCCCGGTGGTCATGTCGACCAGCAGCTTGTCGCCGCGCAACACGTTCTTGCACTGGGTCAGGACGACCTTGCCCTGCATCGTGATCAGGTTGGTCCTGGTATCGAACACTGCGGTCTCGCCGGTCACAACCTGATCCTTCTGGGTCACCACCACGTCACCCCTGGCCTCCAGCCGCTTGATCGAGGACGCCCCGGATGGTCCCGGCGTCGCCGCGGCCATCGTCGTCTTCGCCGGCGCGTTGCCCCTGGCATTGGCATTGGCCGAACTGCCGCTTTCATAATAGACCACGAGGGTCCTCGACGTCATCGTGGTGTCGCCCTGCACCACCTTGACGTTACCGGAGAACGTCGCCTCCTTCTTCTTGTCGCGCATCTCAAGCGCGGCGGCCTCGATCTGGATCGGCTGGTCGCGATTCTGGGAAAATCCCTGCATCGCGTTGGGAACGCCTTTCATCGAGCTTTGTCCCGCGGCTTCGCCGGCCGCCATCACGGCGAAGGCGATCAATCCGCTGCACAGCAGGCAGGCGATGCGGATCGACCGCGAGAGATCGACACGACTTTGCATGGCCAGAATCATTTCGTATTGCCGGGTTTGCGCGAGGGACTCCGCACGCCCTCGGCAATAACCGGCGGCGTTTCCTCGCCGGCCGCATCCGCGGTCGCGACAGGATGGTCCATGATCAGGTGCATCACGACATTGTTTTCGAATCGCACCACGTCGCCCTTTTCGGAGACCTTCATGGTGTCGGCGGTCAGCGTCCCGTTCAGCAGCTTGACATCGACGGGCTGGTCCGACGTGACCGTGCCGCGGCCCATATCGACCAGCGCATGGCTCAACCGCGCCTCGTATCCCGTCGAAGACTGCATGAGGATATCCTTGTGCAGATCAAGAATCTGCGTTTTCGTATCGAACAAGCCGGTGCGGGAATTCAGCGTCACCGTCGTGCGGTCTTCCATCAGCACCTTGGCGCGCAGGGTATGCAGCTCGACATGATCCGGATCGGTGATGTCCTGCGTCGCCGTCGCGGCGCGCATCTCGTAAGGCCGCTTGTCCGGCGTGAAGCCTGACAGGTGCGGCGACTCCATCGTGATCCTGGTGCCGGAGACGACGAGATTATCCATGTCGAGCGGCAGCTTGGCCAGCGCACGAAAGGGATTAAAAACCGCGATCGCGATCAACCCGGTCATCGCAAGACCGACCACGGCCGGCACCGCGATCCGCAACGCCCGCACCATGCGGCTGTGACGCGCCGCGCGGGCGAAACGCGCCTCCAGACCGTCCTGCAGTCCGGCTTGATATGTGGGGGTCTGAACCGGATACACCGCTGCTCCAGGCGTCTGTTTCAAAACATGATGCCGAAAAGTGAAAACCGGTTTTCAGTCAGGATCATGCTCAAAAGACCGTGTTAGAGTCGGATCAACGCAGTTGGATCGCACTCCGACCATTCTACCCCGAACCGCGGAGTTTCGCAGCCCGGCACCGCAAGACGACGCCACTCGCGCCGGCCTCATGATTCCGCCGTCCCCGCGACACGGAACGCGGTGCTCAACTCGCCATGACCACTACAGCAAAACCGGCGCCACCGAGAACGAGGAGTGTGACCGAAACGGGGCGGATTGTTAATGTCGCAGCCTGTCTTGCCCTCGGGCGACCATCCTTGGAGGCCGGATCGCGTCTCTCACGAATGGGCCAAAATGTCCTCGTCTCTCCATCCGCAGAGATCGAGTCTGGCCCGCGTCGGCAGGAATTCGAAACACGCCTGCGCCATCCCGGCGCGATCTTCCCGCGCCAGCATGGCGTCGAGCCTGCCGCGCAGGGCGTGCAGATGCAGCACGTCGGAGGCGGCATAGGCGAGCTGCGCATCGCTCAGCGTCTGCGCCCCCCAATCGCTCGATTGCTGCTGCTTCGACAGATCGATGTTGAGCAACTCGCGTACCAGATCCTTCAGGCCATGCCGGTCGGTGTAGGTGCGGGTCAGCCGCGAGGCGATCTTGGTGCAATAGACCGGCTGCGGCATCACGCCCAGTGCGTTGTAGAGCGCGGCGAGATCGAAGCGCGCGAAGTGGAAGATCTTGACGACGGCCGGATCGCCCAGCAGTTTTTTCAGGTTCGGCGCGTCGTGCTGGCCGCGCGCGATCTGGATCACGTCGGCGGTGCCGTCGCCCGGCGACATCTGCACCACGCACAGCCGGTCGCGGTGCGGATTGAGGCCCATGGTCTCGGTGTCGATCGCCGCCGAACCGGCGTAGCGCGCAAGGTCCTGGTCCGGCAGGTCGCCACGGTGCAGGCGGATGGTCATGATGTCTCGGCCTCGTCGAATCGATTGGTGACTCAAAATACCGTTGAAATGTCTAACAAACGAGGGGCGATCCGTTTGAAAAACCTCAGTAACCAGCGCCCGGAGCGGACAAGGCCGGGTGGTTAATTAAAGACTTCCAAAACACTGAAAAGTCAGGATCTTTTTTATAGTTTTCGCTGACTCAGCCCCTGCTTGTGTGCATAACGGCGACCGGTCTTTCACTATTATCAAACGAACCCACGGCAACATCGGCAGGCTAGTGGTCCGATTCTAACATTTGCATCCCGTTGCGGCAGGGAGTTCCTGCAAATGTTAGAATCAAAGGACCACTAGCAACTATCAGGTTTCTAGTGGAGTTTTGAATTTGACATTCGCCTGACAAGTTCGCTGCAAAGTGGGTAGCGAATGTCAAACTCACTCCACTAGGATGTCTCTCAAGGTGTCGGATGAAAGTCGAACAACAACGATCGTCCCGTTTAGCTGTCCTGATCGATGCTGAAAATGTTTCGCCGAGATTTGCCGACGGAATCTTCAAGAAAATCGCCCAACTGGGCGACGCGCCTGTCCGGCTCGTCTATGGAAATCTCTCAAGCTCAAGCCTAAAGGGCTGGGCTGAGGTATTACCTGATCATTCACTCGAAAGGCGCGATCAAACTCGCTCGGCGAAAGGCAAGAATTCTGCGGACATGGCGCTCGTCATTGACGCCATGGACCTTTTGCATGACGGCCGGATCGATGGATTTTGCCTGGTCTCGTCTGATAGCGATTTCACGTGTCTTGCTGCCAGGCTTCGGCGTGAGGGCGCGAATGTTTATGGGTTCGGCGAAAAGAAAACACCGGACTGTTTTCAGCGAGCTTGCGATAGGTTCATCTCGCTTGAAAATCTCCTTCCGAAAAAGCCTGAATTCGCCCCCATAGCTGTTCCGCCATCTAATTTGCCCAACTCAAAAATCCTGAAGCCGCCAGGCGCCGCGATTCCGATTCTCAAAAAGGTTCTTTCGCAGATCAAAAGCGAGGATGGATGGGCGCCTCTCGGCCTTGTGGGACAGCAAATATCGAAATTGTTCTCGGATTTCGATCTCCGTAGCTATGGCTTCGGAAAACTCAGCAATCTTGTCCGAAAAACCGGCGCATTCGAGATCGATGAGACAAACGGGGCGATACGCATCCGGGCGCGCCGTGTGTCAAAAACAGCGGCGCGCTGATGGCTGCGATCACGATTCCGCAGGCTCGCGAAAAAAGCCAGCAGGGCCTCAAGCGGATCCGAATCAACCGTCACGGTCCGACTTTATTCAGGCCACGTCTTGAAACCCTAAATCAGATCAGAACGGGACCGGAACGTCTGCGAAGGCAGGATTCAATTTTACCCGATTATAACTCATACTCGTTTAGATGCGGAGCAGAGGATCGGGCTGCACCTCGGACAAGGGACGGTCCTTTAGCGTCCATTCGCGCTGCATCTCGTGTACATGGACGTCGCGAGCCCCGGCCTTCGTCAATATCTGGAGCGCACGCTTCTCCGCGTCATCATCCCGTACGCTTACCCACATGACCGTCCCGCCTCGCGCAAGCTGTTTCGAAACGCTGTCGCTGTGGCGGCGCGCGACAGCGCCGGCCAAAAGGGCACCGAGCCCGCCTCCTGCCGCAGCGCCGGCAAGCATCGTACCGATTGTCGGCACCGCCAGACCGCCGGACCCAGCGGCGACCGCAGCGGCTGCGACACACCCTATATAGAAAGGAATACCGACAAGCGCCGCTTCACCCTCGACGCGAGAGTCCTTTTCGGTAAAGGCCGCCCCGGGCGTCCGGCGGTCGTCTTCGATCTCAAGGAGAGTGGGGTAAAGCCCGTCCATTCGCTCCTTGATCTTCTCATCGCTTGCAAGCACGGAAATCGCCGCTCTGTCGAAACCTGAAACCTCAAGTTCGTCAACCGCGGCTTCCAAGGCGTCGAAATCGGGAAAAACTCCCACGGCTTCGCGCACACTATAATTCACCGTTCCGCTTGTGTCGGACATTTCGGAAACTCCTATCGATTTTGTCATTTTCAGCAGCGCTGTCCCGACAACGCGCTCAGCTAATCGATAGAACTCAATGTCAGACGACAATGTTCCGCGCCGCGGCGGCAAGGAAACAGCAGGATGAACACAAGATCGTTCCCGACACCTATGGGCCATACCTGTGATCGGGACGATATGTGCTTCTATTTGATCGAGGTCGCCGGTCGCTGCCCAGCACGACAGGACCGGCTTCCATTCGTCGAACAGGAGCGCGTCAATGCCGGTATGGCGTTCCGCGCTGTCCATCCTGGTTGCGCGCGTTGCGCGAGAATCTCATGGCTGGCCTTTGCGTGGTCGAGACAGACTGTCACCGGGCCTGGCGGATCGGAAAACGCCTTTACATGACGTCATTACGCCGGCCTGCCCCGCTCATCGGGTGCACAGCCACCGCAGCAACGGAACGCATCTTAAGATTTCTGGCACGCCCTTCCCCGACAAGGTTGCGGGGCAACCCCGCATCGGCATAGGGCATTTTCGGGCCAAGCATGTCCTCGGGCTTGACCCGAGGATGAAATCCGGTTCGCGTGAAGAAAACGCGTCAAATCAAGGAACCTAATGTCTTTCACCGTTTTCATGAAACGGTGAAGGACATTAGCGACCCTGGGCGCTGTCCAGGTCGGCCAGATTTTTTCGCGATTGCGCCACATCGGGGTGATCGGGAGGGAGCGCCTTCTCCCGGATCGCCAGCGCCTGCTTGTAGAGCGGCTCGGCCTCGGCGTAGCGGCCCTCGTCCTTGTAAACCGAGGCCAGATTGTCCAGCGCCGAGGCGACGGAGGGATGCTCGAGGCCGCGTCCCTACGCGCGACGTGACCACCCGGTGCGCACTTGCGGGCGTGACTGTGGTGCCGGCATGACTGTGGCACGAGTTCTAAGTAATTAAAGCTTCACGTCTGGCAGTTCCTCTTTATTTGAGTCTGCCGGAGATGCGCTTGCTGCTTCAACCGCATCCGCGTGAGCCTTATGGTCCATAAGTATTGTTATCAACAGAGGATCGTCCGCTTCAGGGATGCGCTCGCCCGCCCGGTTCAGGGTCATTCCGGAGTATCGCGCCCGAATGGTCGGGCCGCATCGCGAAATATCGCCTTCCTGCGGCATAAAAGACCAGGGGATGAAATCGATGCGGCGTGTTGTTCGGAATTCTGCGGCGATGGCATCGTTCTGCGCCAGAACCGCACTGTCGGCACGATTTGGCCCCAGTGGCTCGCCTCGGATCACTTTAGCTGACAGCCAGGGATGCGTGTTGCTGTATCGCGGCTCGGCGCAAGGAAAGATGTCGGCGGTTTTTCCCCATACAAGATCATTCGGTGTGACCGAAGGTCCATATTTCTGGGTAAAGCTGTTGGTAAGAGCTTGCAGCGAGGGCTCCTCTTTCTTGAGATAGAGATAGCGAGCCGCGTTAAGCAGTCTATGATCCTTGCCGGGCCCGTAGACCACCTCGATCAGTTCTCGACCGTCCTGCCGTACATAAAGCCTGGAGACAGTGTCGATCCTGGCGACCGGATCAACCCGGCCTTGCAATTCGAGGATTCTGCCGACCGGCATATGTTTTGCTAGCAAATCCTCGCCCTGCTCCATTCTCATCCCGATCGTCAAACCGGCCATATCGAGCACAGGATCAGTCAACGCCGTCCGCGGCGTTGAGGGAGCGACGGGCAGCGTTGCCAACAGTTGGCGCGGCCTTACCGCCGTTTTGTCTCCCCACCAGCGGACCTCGGTCGGCAATGCATCGATCGCAACAAGAGGCAAACCCTGGGGGCCGGGTTCGGATACAATTCGAGCGTCGAAATCAACATACATCTCGTACTCGCCTTGGGCCATGTCGGGCGCGGGCAAGTCGGGCATATGCAGATAGGCGTCCGGAGCGCTGGTTGCAGGCCCGCGATTGAGCGAAAGTACGCCACCGACGAAGACCTTCCGGCCGTTTCGGTCGACGACCTGCATAGACGCACCGGATTTTGCCATCTCACTACGGGAGATGCCGATCTTCTCCAGGACCGGCGCATGAGCCCTGAGCCTCTGGCCGAAATTTCCGTCCTGCATTATTCGATTATGCCAGTAGAAAATGGCCTTGCTCGGAAGCGCGGCGATACGCAGTGCCGTCCATTTGCGGAAGGCCGGCGTGAAACGCTGAACATCAGCGTCCGTCAGTTGACGATACCCCTTGGGAAAGAACGCTCCCCACGCATTGCGGATGCCATTGTCGCCTGTGCCATGGTTACCGCCGTTGTTGTAGGGGTCGTGCTCCGCCTCGAAGCGGCGAAGGAGAAGCCAACGCAGCGTCGCGTCCGTCGGTTCTTTCCCCGATTCCTTCACGACATAGAGCATCATCGTCTCGTCGTTGAGGGGCACGCGGTCCGGCTTGATTGCCAGGGCGACCGTCTCGGGCGGCTGAAGAGCGGGAATAGATCCTTGCCCAGCCATGGTCGCCACTCCGGCCGCCGCCGCGTCGAAACGGACAATGGCCTGATCTGCGTTCTTTGGATGCAAGAGGATAACTTCTTCGATCCTGACGACGAGATTGGCCTGAACCTCATCGCGCGTCCGTGGAATCGAAGTAGCTTTGACCGGTATGATCCGGAAGAGAGCCGCGAAGGATCGATTCGGGACTCTCTCCACCATCAAACGGCCGGTGTCGGCGTTCACAGGTAAGCGGGCCAGCACCTCCGGATTTTCAATGGTTAAGACCACGGCCTTATCCGCCGGCTGTAAAGTCGCTGCACTGACCTCAACCGCGAGGTCCGATCTGGCGACGGCAAAGGAGCCCTTCCCGTCGTGCTGCCCCAGGGTGAGACTGCCGGGAAGATAAAATGCCTGCCCCGCTTTGGGTGTTGCCTGGCGGGCCACCTGCATCAGCGAGTTCTCGACTGAGGCCCGGTCGAATTCGTTGGCGGAGAGATAGGCCGGCGACCTGCGGATAACCCGGGCAACGAAATCGTCCCCCGCTCCCAGCGATTGCGCCAAATTGATCAGGGTCCAGTTCGTCAGTTTTTCCAGCCCGGAGACCGGTTGTCCGCCCAACGGATCGGGTGGCTCCGGTGCCGCAACCTTGGGACTATAGCGTTCGACCGGCAGGCGCGTGACGAATCGCGTCAGGTCAGCGTCCTCGTAAATCTGGATGGCGGAAACCCGTGCTTGCAACTGCGGGACGCGGATGTCGGCTCCCCAGCCGAGAACATGCCCAAAATTGGATCCTTGCCCTTTGTATCCGCCGCTGGCTCCAACGATCTCCATATCGATGGCCATAAACAACTTGAAGTTCATCACTTGCAGTTTTTCATTGAACGAGCGCGCTGCTCCGTCAGCCATCGGAAGGGCCTTCGGCAGGGCCGAAAGGTCGGTGACAATGGAGGAGCCTTCACCACTATTAACAAAATAAAAGTGAATCCGGTCTCCGCGTTCGCCTTGTTGGATGAAGTGGCTACTCGTAGCGCTACCCGGAGCAATTGGAAACGACTGCGTCGCGAAATTATAATTTGCGAGTTGGATACTGTTGCGGACACGCAGTTTTACTGGAAATTGAGGTGATTGAGCCACGATCCGCGGCAGGAACTTCTCCTTGAATGCGCGAACGATGTCTCGCTGCCGGAAGGGGTCCCGACGAAGGGCTTCCATTGCTCGGACACTGACCCTTGACGCACTGTCGATGAGCGCGCTGCCGAAGAGCGAGATACGCTCAGCAGATGTGAGCAGCTCGCTCAGCCTATAAACATTGGAAACTGAGTCAGCGGTACTCGGATCGCGTGCGAGTTGCAAAGCCAGCAAAGCGCGAGATATGCCTGAAAAATCAGGAGAGATAGTTCGGCCGAAATCCTCTGGGTCGCGGTAGATCAGGCGGTCGTCAACTGCACGAGCCCCGAACCCGGTCCAGCTTTGAAGCGTATTGCTCGGTGGGGTGGCTCCTGTCCGGGAACCGACCTCCGCCTGGGCCATGACCGGGCCGTTGGACTGCGCCTGCTTCTGTCGCAGCCCATCGATAGATTCAATAGATAACGTCGCCTGAGTGACTGGCGCTGCTGAAGGGCGCGCGCTCGCTGCTTCCTTGGCAACACCGAAATCAGCACGAGCGATACCGAGACTACAAAGAAACAAAACCGGTAAAGATACGATGACAACACGCGCAATACTTAGCAAACCTGACATCGTGCATGCACCTTAAGTCCGAAAATACAAGCTTAAACAATTTTTTCTCTTCCAATACGCTTTTCTCCTAATCAGCCAGCCCGTAAATCCAGCCAGAATATCTTTGGGATCTGGACTATCCCAATTTTTGAGAGCGAGAAGGGTCGACTTAGGAACTGCCGGTGCTGTCCTTCTGGGCGCTGTCCAGGTCGGCCAGATTTTTTCGCGACTGCGCGACATCGGGGTGATCGGGAGGAAGCGCCTTTTCCCGGATCGCCAGCGCTTGCTTGTAGAGCGGCTCTGCCTCGGCGTAGCGGCCCTCGTCCTTGTAAACCGAGGCCAGATTGTCCAGCGCCGAGGCGACGGAGGGATGGTGAGCGCCGAGCGATTTCTCGAAGATAGCAACCCCGCGCTTGTAGAGCGGCTCGGCCTCGGCATAGCGGCCCTGGGCCTTGTACACGTAGGCCAGGCTGTTCAGGGATTGCACGAGATCCGGGTGATCGGGCCCGAGCGCCTTTCTCCAGGTCGCCAGCGCCCGCTTGCAGAGTGGCTCGGCGTCGGCATAACGGCCCTGGAGGCTGTAGAGTTCGGCCAGATCGGTCAGCCCGAGCGCAACCGAGGGATGCTCGAGCCCGCGCGTCTTCGCGCAGATGGCCAACGCCTGCCTGTACAGCGGCTCGGCTTCGGCGTAGCGCCCCTCGGCTTTAAAGATCTCGGCCTGATCGTTCAGCCTCGCCGCAAGCATGATTTCTGATACTGCCATAACACTGGACTCCTGACTTACGGCCGGGTTTAGCAAAATAAAGGGGCGCCGGTAGCCCCTATTTCGTCACGGATTCTTCGATTCCCGGCATTTAGACACCCCAGTTTGACACGGCTAGAGCTATTTCGGCTTTGATGGAATCAAAGCCGGGCTCACTTCGCTTGAAAATATAGGGGGCAAACCAGGAATTCGAGCCAGAATCGCCCGGACGGCGCGAGCGTGCGGTTACTCCCGAACGCGGGACAACAGCGCAAGCCCGGCGACAAAAAACAGCACCAGCACCGCCATGCCGGCCTTCTGGCTCGCGGTGACGAAGGTGACGAAGCCGACCAGCAACGGGCCGACGAACGATGTCACCTTTCCGGTCAGCGCGAACAATCCGAAGAATTGCGCAATGCGATCCTTCGGCGCAAGCCGGATCAGCAGCGTCCGCGACGCCGCCTGCAACGGACCGCCGGCGCCGCCGATCAGGCAGCCGAGGATGAGATAGGCCTTCTCCGCGGGCGCGGCGAACAGCCCGCCGCCGGGCACGGGCGGCGCGACCTCCACGAACAGGATGGAATTCTTCTCGACCAGCAGGATCGCCACGATCGACAGCAACAGGACGGTCATGCTCGCGGCGATGACGAACTTCGGACCCAGGCGGTCGTCGAGCTTGCCGCCGATCCACGCGCCGAGCGCGCCGGCCACGGCGAGCAGAATGCCGAATGTTCCGATCTGGATGGTATGCCAGCCGAAGGTGCCGGCGGCATAGATGCCGCCGAAAGCGAACAGCGACACCAGCCCGTCGGTGTAGATCATGTTGGCGAGCAGGAAAGTCGCCAACGACTTGCGCTTCGGCAGTTCACCGAGCGTCCCGCGCAGTTCGCGCAACCCTTCACGCAACGCCATTCGCACCGGGCGCTTCGCCGGGAAGTCGGGCGCCAGCAGGAACATCGGCAGCACGAAGACGATGAACCAGATGCCGGTCAAGGGACCGGTGATGCGATCGCCCTGGTGGGTCACGGGATCGAGCCCGAACAGCGGCGACAGGCCGAACAGCGTCTTGCCGGTTGCGGGATCGGCGGCGAGGAAGCCAAGCACCAGGACAAGGCTGAGAATGCCGCCGACATAGCCGGTGGCCCATCCTGTTCCTGACAGACGCCCGATCTTATGGGGCGGCACCAGCGAGGGCATCATCGCGTTGTTGAATACGGTGGCGAATTCGACGCCGATGGTGGCGATGCTATATGCGATCAAGAGCGGCAGGATCACGCTGGGGTCGCCCGGCTTGCCGATCCACATCAGGCTGGAGCCGATCACCAGCAGCGCGCCGAACGCCGCGATCCAGGGCTTGCGCCGGCCGCTGGCATCGGCGATGGCGCCCAGCACCGGCGACGCGAATGCGATCACGATGCCGGCCGCGCCCGTGGCAAATCCCCACAGCGATTGTCCCTCTGCCGGCGTCGCCGCCACGAAGGTCGCGAAATAGGGCGCGAAAACGAAGGTCGTGATCAGCGTGAAGTAGGGCTGCGCCGCCCAATCGAACATGATCCAGCTCGCCACCGCGGCGCGCGACGCATAGCGCACCTCAAGATCACCGGCGTTGCCTGCGGGCATGGCTGTGGTCATCGTCATGATCGATATGTCCCACCGAGTCACAGGGCGGCTGATCGCGCGCCCAAATCCCTGTAGCATCCCTTCGATAACGAATGACAACCATCATGGCCGGACCAGATATGACACGCCGCCCATTGCCGTCCCGGCGCGTCTTTTCCGTGATCAGCTTTTCCCTGATCGCCGCATTGCTGGTTTTCCGGACGCCGGTGTCCGCGCAGGATGCGCGCGGTTCCGCGCCCGCTGCGATCCGTCCCGTGGACGCGAAACATGGCATGGTGGTGGCGCAGGAGAAGCGGGCCGCCGCAATCGGCGCGGAAATTCTGGCGCGTGGCGGCAATGCGGTCGATGCGGCGGTGGCAACCGGCTTCGCCATGGCGGTCACCTATCCCCGCGCAGGCAATCTCGGCGGCGGCGGCTTCATGGTGATTCACCTTGCGGACCGGGATCGCGACGTCGCCATCGACTATCGCGAGACCGCGCCGGGCGCGACCATGCGCGACATTTTCCTCGGCGCCGACGGCAAGCCGGATCCTGCCAAGTCACGCGATTCGGCGCTCGGCATCGGTGTGCCCGGCACCGTCGCCGGGCTCGCGCTGGCGCTCGGCCAATATGGTTCGGGCAAATTCACGCTCGCCGACCTGCTCAAGCCGGCGATCACGCTGGCGCGCGACGGATTCAGGATCAGCGACGACACCGCCGACACCTTGCCGCAATGGCACCGACGGCTCGCGCGCTGGGCTTCGTCCGTGAAAATTTTTTCGCGCCCGGACGGCAGTTCGCTGCGCGAAGGCGACCGTCTGGTTCAGACCGATCTGGCGGCGACGCTGACCGCGATCGCAGAGCGCGGACCGCGTGGCTTTTACGAAGGGCCGGTGGCGGAACGACTGGTGGCGGCGATCCGCGCCGCCGGCGGCATCATGACACTGGACGATCTCAAGTCGTATCGACCGCTCGTCCGCGAGCCGGTGCGCGGCAGCTATCGTGGCTATGACATCGTTTCGATGCCGCTGTCCTCGTCCGGCGGCACCGTACTGATCGAATCGCTGAACATCCTCGAGGGATTCCCGATGCGCGATCTGCATCAGGGGTCGGCGGATTCACTGCACCTTCTGATCGAGGCGATGAAGCGCGCTTACGCCGACCGCGCGCGCTATCTCGGCGATCCCGCCTTCGTGCACGCACCGATCGCAACGCTGCTCGCCAAGGACTACGCCGCCAAACAGCGCGCTTCGATCGACATGGTGCGCGCAACGCCCGCCGCCGCAGTTCCCTTGCCGCCACCGCACGAGGGCGACAACACCACTCATTTTTCCGTGACCGACGCCTTCGGCAATGCCGTCAGCAACACCTATACGCTGAACTTCAGCTACGGCGTCGGGCTGGTGGCGGAAGGGACCGGCGTTCTGCTCAACAACGAGCTCGACGATTTCACCGCAGCGCCCGGCGCGTCGAATGCGTTCGGGCTGGTCGGTTTCGAGGCCAACCTGCCCGGCCCCGGCAAGCGGCCGTTGTCCTCGATGACGCCGACCATCGTGCTGAAGGACGGCAAACCGGTGCTGGTGACGGGCTCGCCCGGCGGCAGCCGCATCGTTTCCACGGTGCTGCAGATCATCATCAACGTGCTCGATTACGGGACGAACGTTGCCGACGCCGTGGCCGCGCCGCGGCTGCACCACCAATGGCTGCCCGACGAGGTTCGCGCCGAGCACGGATTTCCTGAAAACGTCATCGCGGAATTGCGGGCGCGGGGCCATACCGTGGTCATGCCGATGGGACAGACGTCAGCCAACTCCATCGCCGTCTCACCGGATGGCTTCCACGGGGCAGCCGATCCGCGAACGCGCGGGTCGGAGGCGGCGGGGTATTGAGGCGGCAGACCTTAATCCGTCAAAACACAGCCGAGCTCCATAATATTACCCGGATAATATTGACGCGTAAATTATATCCGGGTAATAATGATCGGCGTAACCCATAACGGATGTTGCCGATGATCCCCGACCAGACCCCCTCTTTCACCGCGTTCGAGGGCCAGCGGCGCATCGCCTCCGGGCCGCTCGCCGATGTCGCGCTCGCGGTCAAGCACGCGGAGACGCGCGCGATGGCTCCGATCGCGATCTACAGCGACGCGACCGGGCGGCCGGTCGACCTCGATTTGCGGGGGTCCGACAACGAGATCACCGCCCGCCTGCAGCGAACCTCGCCGGTGGAAGCGACCGGACCACGCGGTCGCGGCCGGCCGAAACTCGGCGTGGTCGCGCGCGAGGTGACACTGCTGCCGCGGCACTGGGAATGGCTGAACGCCCAGCCCGGTGGCGCGTCTGTCGCCTTGCGCAGGCTGGTCGACGAGGCGCGCCGCGCCAATGGCGAGCGGGATCGCAACCGCGCGGCGCGCGACGCGGCCTATCACTTCATGTCCGCGATGGCGGGCAACCTTGCGAACTTCGAGGAAGCCGCGCGTGCGCTATTCGCAGACGACCGACGGCGGCTGGCTGGCCTGATCGCTCCCTGGCCGGACGACATCCGCGATCACATCATCAAGCTGGTGGAGCGGATTTGACATTGGCTGCGACCTGCGGTCTCGCAATGCCAAGTCAAATTCAAAGCTCCACCGGAAATCTATATAGCTGGTGGTGATGTCGTGGTTCCAACCTTCGCAAAAGCGCCCTGCTGAAACGGGATGCGAATGTTAGAACCACCGGACCACTCGATTATGTCTTGACGCATTTTTTTACGCAAAGCGGCATCCACTCCGCTTGAAATCGCTATAGCCATCGGCGGTGCCGTCAGAATTCCTGCAAGGATCCGATCATGACCATCGCGCGGCCGCTATGGCAGGCGTATCTCGCCTTCCTGATGCCGATGATGCTGAGCAACATCCTGCAGGCGTTGTTCGGTACCATCAACGGCATCTATCTCGGCCAAATGATCGGCGTCGATGCGCTCGCCGCCGCCTCGATCTTCTTTCCGGTGATGTTCTTCTTCATCTCGTTCATCATCGGCCTCGGCGCGGGCTCGTCGGTGCTGATCGGCCAGGCCTGGGGCGCGGGCGCGACAGGCAAGGCGAAGGCAATCGCCGGGGCCACGCTAACGCTGACCTTGCTCGGCGGCGGCGTGATCGCGATAGGCGGCGGCGTGTTCGCGCGCGATCTGATGATTGCACTGGCGACGCCGCCCAACATTCTCGACGCCGCGACCGACTACGCCCGCATCATGATGGTCGCGATGCCGGCAACGTTCACCTTCCTGCTCGCCACGGCGATGATGCGCGGCGTCGGCGACACTGTCACGCCGTTGTGGGGGCTTGCGATCTCGACCGTGATCGGACTCGTTGTCACCCCGGCGCTGATCCGGGGCTGGCTCGGACTGCCGCAGCTCGGCGTCGCCAGCGCCGCGGTCGCATCAGCGATCTCGTCGGTCGTGACGCTGTTGTGGCTCGGGCTGCACATGCTGCGGATGGATCATCCGCTGGCGCCAGATGCGGTGTTTTTCCGCGCCATGCGGCTGGACCGCGACCTGCTCGGCAAGGTGCTGCGCATCGGCGTTCCCACCGCGGTCCAGCTCGTGGTGATGTCGCTCGCGGAAATCGTCCTGCTCGGCATCGTCAACGGATTCGGCTCAAGCGCCACCGCAGCCTATGGCGCCGTCAACCAGGTGCTGAGCTACGTCCAATTCCCGGCGATCTCGATCGCCATCACCGCGTCGATCTTCGCGGCGCAGGCGATCGGCGCAGGCCAGACCGCGCGGATCGGATCGATCGTGCGCACCGGAATGTGGCTCAACCTGCTTTTGACCGGCGGCCTCGTCGCACTCGGCTACCTGCTGTCGCGGACCATCATCGGGTTCTTCATCACCAGTCCCGAGGTGCTCGACCTGGCGCAGACGCTGCTGTTCATCGTGCTATGGAGCACGGTCCCGTTCGGCATGGCCACCGTGTACTCGGCCACCATGCGCGCGAGCGGCACGGTGCTGGTGCCGACGCTGCTGTCGATTCTCGCCATCGTGGCCGTGGAGGTGCCGGTCGCGGTCGTGCTCAGCCGCCGGATCGGGGTCGAAGGCGTCTGGATCGCCTATCCGGCCGCGTTCTGCGCCATGATGGCGCTGCAGATGGCCTTCTACCTGTTGGTCTGGCGCAAGCGCGAGATCAAGCGTCTGATCTGAGGGAACAGCAGCACGGGCGCGGGTCAACAAATCGGTTATGACACATATGGAGTAAATCGATGCGCATTCTCGTGGTCGGAGCCGGCGCTACCGGCGGCTATTTCGGCGGCAGATTGCTCCAGGCGAATCGGGATGTGACCTTTCTGGTGCGTCCCAAACGCGCCACTGAGCTCGCAAGCACCGGTCTCGTCATCAAGAGCCCGCATGGCGACGTGACGCTGAAAAATCCTCCGACCGTGCAGGCCGACAGTTTGCGCGAGACGTTCGACACCGTGCTGCTTACCTGCAAGGCGTTCGATCTCGATGACGCCATCGCCTCTTTCGCGCCCGCCGCCGGCTCTCATACGGCGATCATTCCGCTGCTCAACGGAATGCGGCACCTGGAGACGCTCGACGCCGAATTCGGTCACGATCGCGTGCTCGGCGGCCTGTGCTCGCTCGCGGTCACGCTCAACGCAAGACGCGAGGTCGTTCACCTCGCGCCGATGCAGATGCTTCGCTTCGGCGAGCGCGACGGCGGCATGAGCGACCGGGTCAAGGCCATCGCCGATGTCTTCGCCGACGCCGATTGCGGATCGCAGGCGTCCGACGACATCATCCAGGACATGTGGGAGAAGTGGGTGTTTCTGGCGACACTGGCGGGCGCCACCTGCGTGATGCGCGCATCCATCGGCCAGATCGTCACCGCACCCGGCGGCCGCGATTTCATCCTCGGCGCACGCGACGAGATTGCCGCGATCGCCAGGGCGGCCGGGCACGCACCGCGCGGGGAAATTCTGACCTCCGCCACCGGGATCCTGACTGCGGAAGGCTCGCCGCTCACCGCCTCGATGTTTCGCGACATCGAGGCGGGCGCGCGGATCGAGGCCGACCATATCATCGGCGATCTGATCACCCGCGCCGAGGCCGCCAAGCTGCCGGTGCCGAAACTACGCACGATCTATACGCATCTGAAGGCTTACGAGAGCCGGCGGGGATGATCGGCGCTGGAGCCTTTCCGCTTCTTGATTTGACGCGTTTTCTTCACGCGAACCGGTTCTCACTTTGCTCGAAAACGCTCTAATCGGCACGACGCTTCCCATCGCCGTCGTTCGTGCGAACACGGAGACGACCGCGAGAGCTGGATTATCCGGCATTCATGGAAGACGGGCGACAATCCTCAGAAATCCAGATCGACATAGGTGCGCGACGCCGGCACGCCCGCCAGCCACTCGCTCAGCAGCGGCCGGAACGAGGGCCGCGACTTGATCCGCGCATACCACGCCTTCGCTGCTTCGTCCTCGGCCCAGGGCACGTCGCCGAGATAGTCGATCGCGGATAAATGCGCCGCGGCTGCGAGATCGGCATAGGTCAACTTCTCGCCGGCCAAATAATTCCGCGTCCGCGCCAGCCAGCCGATATAGGCCAGATGATAGCGCACATTTGCCTTCGCCGCGCGGATGACGTCGGTCTCCGGCGGGCCGCCGCCGTTCTCCTCGCGCATGAAACGTTTGTAGATGCGCTCCGTCACCAGCGGGCCGGACGCCTCCTCGAAGAATTTCTCGTTGAACCACGCCATCAGGCGGCGCACCTCGATGCGCTCGGACGTCGACGGCGGCAGCAGCCGCCGCTCGCCGGCCCGTTCGCCATAGGTCTCGTCGAGATACTCCGCGATGATGGCGGCTCCGGGGACCGCCGGGACTCCTTCGGCGATCAGCACCGGCGTGGTGCCGGCCGGATTGAGCGCGAGAAATGCTTCGCGCCGTTCCCACACCCGTTCCTCCACCGGCCGCACATCAAGGCCATGCTCACCGAGAACGAGGCGAATGAAGCGCGATTGCGGACAGAACGGATGGTGAAACAGCGTGAACATGACGCCCTTGATAGATTTACGATGCTTAAAAAAGTATCTCTATGGCATTTTCGAGCAAAGCATGGCCTCGGGCTCGAATCGGGGGTGGATATCGGTTCGCGTGAAGACGCGTTAAATCAAAATCCTGGAGCCCGCTTCCATCAGAAACGAGAACGTCTCCCACCATTATGAGGCGCGGTTTTCCCGCAGGTTCCCTGCGAGCTGGACGATCGCGGTTGTCGAACCGGATGCGTTCCGGTAGGTTCCGCGCGCATCGATCCTTGCCCGATACCACGAAGCCCGCATGTCAGGCCGCATCAAACTCGTTCTCGCCTCCGGCTCGCCGCGGCGGCTCAGCCTGCTCAATCAGGCGGGTTTAGAGCCCGATGCGCTGCGTCCTGTCGACATCGACGAGACGCCGACGCGGGGCGAACTGCCGCGCGCCTGCGCCAACCGTCTCGCACGCGCCAAGGCCGAGGCGGCGCTGAGGGCGGTGCAGCTCGACGACGAACTGCGCGGTTCGTTCATTCTGGCCGCCGACACCGTGGTCGCGGTGGGCCGCCGCATCCTGCCCAAGGCCGATCTGGCCGATGAGGCCTCGCAGTGCCTGCGGCTGCTCTCGGGGCGCAATCATCGCGTCTACACCGCGGTCTGTCTCGTGACGCCGAAGGAAAACTTTCGCCAGCGTCTGATTGAGACCCGCGTACGTTTCAAGCGGCTGACGGAGGATGACATAAAGGCCTACACCGGCTCCGGCGAATGGCGCGGCAAGGCCGGCGGCTACGCGGTTCAGGGCATCGCCGGCTCGTTCGTGGTCAAGCTGGTTGGCTCCTACACCAATGTAGTCGGCCTGCCGCTTTACGAAACGGTCTCGCTGCTCGGCGGCGAGGGATTTCCGATCCGCTCCGGCTGGTTGAATGCCGGCTAAAAAAGCCAAAGCGCCCCCGAAGAAGCGCTGTCCGATCTGCGGCAAGCCCGCCGTCTCAGCGTCATTTCCGTTTTGTTCGGAGCGTTGCCGCGATGTCGACCTCAACAGATGGCTTTCAGGCGCCTACGCCATCCCTGGTGGCAGGACCGATGGCGAGAACGAGGAATAGGCCGCGCCTCCGTGTCGGCGACTCGCCGCCCGATCAAGGATTTGAGGCCGCCGTCGCGCGGGTTCGGTCTGCCGCGGGGATGGGTGGACAGCGCCATCTGGCCTGACTATAAACCGGCGCGTCCCGGCTCAAGCCGGGACGGCGCCCAGGTAGCTCAGTTGGTAGAGCATGCGACTGAAAATCGCAGTGTCGGTGGTTCGATCCCGCCCCTGGGCACCATAACTTCCTCCGCAGCCCTGCGCCACCGTCCGAACGATGTGGGTTTTCCCCGGTAAATCGGACACTTCTTCACCGCGACGACCCGTCATCATCCGCTGACATCTGCGCGATTTGTTGGTATGATTGCTGGTAGCTGGTTGGGCGCAAGCTGTCGGATGCAAAAGGCCTATTTCTTCTGATTCAGCCCGGAGGGTTCCAAGCTGTGGCGTCAGGCTTATCGGTTCGACGGCAAACAAAAGTTGCTTTCGTTGGGCTCCTATCCAGAGGTCTCGCTTGCGGCGGCCCGCGATACTCGCGCTGCAAACAAGTCGCTCTTGAGCAACGGTATTGATCCATCGATCCAGCGACGGCTCGCCCGGACTGCCGAGCGGACTGCCGAGCGAATACCTTCAGATTGGTCGCCGAGGAACTGCTCAAGAAATTTGAACTGGACGGCGACGATCCAAAAACGCTCGACAAGAAGCGATGGATGACCAAAGTCCGATGGTCTTGAACATCTGGCATTTGCCGGCGTCGCCCAGGACGATCGCGGCATCAAGAGCGCCGGACATCACGCCCGCCGCAATGTCTGCGAGCGGCAGTTCGACCAGTTCAATATCAATATCCGGATATTGTTTTCGGAAGCCGCTCACCGCCGCACGGAAAGCTCTCGCCGACAGCGACTTGTAGAACCCGACGACGACGTGCCCGAGCGTTCCCTCACGGCTGGCCTTCGCGTGCCGGGCCATCTGCTCCGTCTCATCGAGCACCCGACGCGCATCGACAACAAAATCTTCATCAAAAGCTCCGCTTTTGAATCTTGTTTTGACGCGTTTTCTTCACGCGAAGCGATAATCCGCTTAGCTTGAAAACGCTATGGCGGTGTCAGCCGCGCTCCGGCGGTGGAGCGTTCGAACAAGCGCACGCCGAGTTCTTCCTCGACCTCCTTGATGCGCTTGCTGACGATTGGCTGCCGGACATTGAACTCGTTCGCGGCCGCGCTGAAGCTGCCGTTGCGGGCTGCGGCAACGATATAACGAAGGTGGCGCAGGTCCATCCTTCGTCTCCTTGATGCGTGGCGATGGTTAGCCGGCTCTCACGGTCTTATGTACGCCACCTCCGATATTGGAGGCGGCACAAGCGAAGTCGGCGTAGTAGCCGACACCATCCCTAGAACTGGAACGTGGTCGACAGCAGGAATGTGCGTGGCTCGCTCAAATTCATGTACCAGGTGTTTGAAGTCGCCCAGTAGTTTCTGTTCAGAACGTTGCGGATGCTTGCCCGGACGATGATCGGCTTCCAGCCCGGCTGCCTGATCGTGTAGTGCGCGTTCAAATCGATCCGGTACCAGCCATCGACCTTCTGGGTATTCGGCGCATCCCGGTATGTGAAGGATTGCCACTGTCCTGTCGCACCCAACGTAAGGCCGTCGATGAACGGCGTATCCCAATCCACGCCGAGCGTGGCGCGATACCTTGGCAAGCCGGGAAGCCATTTACCGACGTTGGTTCCGTCAGGAGTTTCGACCAGAGTCGTATCGAGGAAAGTAAAACCGCCGAGGAAACGAACCGTCTCGGTCGCTTCGCCGAAGGCCGACAACTCGATCCCCTGATAGCGCGTCTTCCCGGTCTCGCCGAAGATGAAAGTGGCGGGATCCCGGGCGTAGCTGGGGCGCGTCGTGGTGAAAGCGGCGAGCGTCGCCGCAATGCGACCGAAATCGACCTTGGTGCCGACCTCGTATTGTGTCGTCTTGTAAGGCGCAAAGATTTCGCCGGCATTCCGCGCATCGCTCGGCGCGATCTCACCGGCCTCCAGCGCCTCCATGTAGTTGGCGTAGACTGAAACGTTGTCCAGCGGCTTGACAATCAGCGCGGCCGCCGGCGACAAGGCGTCCGCATTGTATTGAGAACCACCGCTATAATAAGCTGTTTGCTTCACCTTCTGGTGCCGGATGCCCAGCATCAACTGGACGCGCTCGTCCAGGATCGACATGGTGTCGGCGAGCGCGAAGCCGAGGTTCTCGTTGCGGCTTGACCGGGGCGCTTCCGCGGGCGGAGCAAACACGCCGAAATCAGGCCCGGGGATGAAGACAGGATTGTACAGATTTGAGTCTGGAAGAAGGACCGGCGGGTACCGGTATTCACTCCCGACCTCCATGGCTCCCCATCCCGCCGCCAGCGCCACGGCATGATTCACGGGACCGGTCTGCGCGCGCGCTCGCAACCCGGTCTCCGCAACACTGCTCTGCGTGTAATAAGTGAACGCGTTAGGACCATAGGGACTCGACAACGTGCCCGCAGCATCCTGAATCGTCATGGAATTCCACGCCCCCCTCTCTCCCGCAGTGCTGCGCCCGACCGCGGCATAGGCGGTCACGTTTTCGGTGATGTCCCACTCGGCGCGCGTCGTGGCATACTTGCTCTCGACTTTGCTGAACTCCCACGGCTGCGACCAGTTGATGTGGCTGTCCGGCGGTCGTGGAACCGGAATATTGCCGGCAACCGACAACGAAGTCCGAAGTCCCTTCACGTGCTGGTAGTGATAGCCGACGTCGGCGGACAACCGGAAGGTCTCTCCCCGATAGTCCAGGCCAAGGGTCGTCAGTCGCGTCTCGCGTGACTGATGGTCGATAGGCGTATCGCCATTTCGATAGACGCCGTTGAAACGGATGCCGAACTCCTTGTTGTCGCCGAAACGTTGACCTGCATCCAGGTGCCCGCCGAACTGGCTGTTCATGGCGTATTCCGGCGTGAAGGCGATCAGCGGCTCGTCGCCCGCGCGCTTCGGCACCAGGTTGACGGTGCCAAGGCTCGCGCCCTGGCTGGGCGGGATACCGTTGAGCAGAGCGCTCGCGCCCTTCAGCACCTCGACCCGCTCCAGCGACTCCACAGCTATGGCGCCGGTCCCTGTGCCCATGATGCCAAACAGGCCGCCAAAGGATGTACTCCCAGCGTTGGCTCCGATTCCCCGGATGAACCATTGATCGCGACTGAACCCGCCGCTCGATTCATATAATTTGGCCACAGACGGGTCGTTGTTGAGCACATCGCCGATGCTTTTGGCCTGCTGATCCTCGATCAGCTTGCGCGTGTAGACGGTTTGATTGAACGGCGTGTTCATCATGTCCCGGTTGCCGAGCATGCCGAGTTGGCCGCCGCGCGCAATTTGCCCGCCGGCATAGGCCGGAGGCAGCGACATCGTGGAGTTGGGATTCCCTGCTCCCTGCACATCGATGGTATCGAGCGAGATCGCGCCCGCGACATTTGCGCCGCCAGCTTGTGCGCCGGGTGTCCCGATCACAACCGTGGACGCTCCGGTGAACCGATAGGACAGGCCGGTCCCGGCCAACAGGCGATGGAGCGCAACGGCGGGCGTCATGGTGCCCGTCGCACCCGGAGATGTCAGGCCGCGCGCAGCCGCAGCATCGACGGAAACCTGCAAGCCTGTCTGCTGGCCAAAAACAGTGAGAGCGCTCGGGAGAGGCTGCGGTCGGATTGCGAATGTCCGTTGCTGCGCAGTCTGCGCTTGCGCGGGGGCCGGCACCATGACGGTTATCGCTCCAAGTGCGGTGCCCATCAGCAGCGCAGCGACAACCTTGCTCCCCAGAGCCATGTCCGTTCCGATGAAATCGGAACGGGGCTCTGGATTCTTGACTTGACGCGTTTTCTTCACGCGAACCGGATTCCACTTCGCTCGAAAACGCTTGAAACGCCCGCCTGCCGTCTGCCCCTTCAATTCCCCTTGCATCCCCAACCCCTTCAATCCTCAGCACAAGGGGCTGCGCGGTTGCGCAGCAATCAACCCTCGCTGAAGGAACGAAGCCGAGCAGGCGCTTTTCAGAGAAAAATCGACAGATTAGAGACGTTGTAAGAAACGACAGTTGCCGCCGTCATGACCCCGAGACGACGATCAGCCAGGGGCTGACCTGACGGACGTGCACGCCAAGCGCTTGCGCGACGGCATGGACGGCCTCGACGGGCTTTTTGAGATCGTAGACGCCCGTGACCCGCCTCTCGCCAAGCCCACCACCGGCGATGATGATCTTGCCGCGGTAGTGCCGCCCGATTTCGTCGAGGACGTCGGTGATAGCTTCGTCCTTGACGGCGAGCGTGCCCGAGCGCCAGCCGCCGGCCAACTCGGGCGCGTCGGTGCCGCGCCGGACCGCGCCGCCCCATTCGACCCGGACCCAATCGCCCGCAACCAAGGGCGTCGCAAGAGCTTGGCTCGCGACCGGCGATGTCACGGCGACACTGCCCTGATTGACGGCGACCGAGACGCCATCCGGCCGCAGCCGGACATCGAAGGCCGTGCCAAGGTCCACCGTATCGACCGAGCCGGTCTCGACATGGAACGGCCGGGCGCTGTCCTTCTCAACCTCGAAATAAGCCTGACCGGACAGGAGCCGGATGCGACGACGGCTCGCGTCATAGGCGACCTCGATCGCGCTGTCGGCACCGAGGAAGGCGATGCTGCCGTCCTGCAACCGGATCTGCCGAGTCTCGGCGACGCCCGTGCTGTAATCGGCACGGAGCCAGACATTGATTGCCGGCTGAAGGATCACGACGGCCAGGGCGGCGGCGAGGCCGGCAGTCGCCATGACGAGGTGGCAGGGCCGGACGCGTGATGGCGAATGCGTCCCGGCGGGCGACCGGCGAGCGGGCCGGGTTAACGACGGTGATGTCGATTGGATTGTCTGCCTGACCGGTCCCCGCGCGTCGCCGAGCACGCCCCAGAGATGCTGCGCCTCCTCCCACGCCCGCGCATTCTCCGGATCGCTCGCACGCCAGACTTCAAAACGCGACCGGAGGCTGGCATCATCAGATTCTTCCTGAAGTGCGATCAGCCAATGAAGCGCCTCCTGGCTCGGCTTGTTATGGTCGTCGTCCGGTTTAATCAGATATCTCCCAGAACAGGTCTTACGCCGAGCCGCTTGCGGGTCGAACCGCCCGATCGGCTAGTGTGGTGGTTCAGACGTTCGCTCCCAGCATCTCGGCGAGTCCGTCAAGCGAACTTCTGAACCCAAACCACACTAGAATCATAAAGTTGCCAGTGTCCCTTTGATTCCGAAGTTCGCATCAAAGGTTGCTGCGAGGGCATGCGAACTTCGGAATCGGGGCACTCGCTCAATTATAGAACGAACGGCATCGGCGGATTTTCAGAAAACGCGTCACGACTTCCGCGCCAGCCGCTTGCGGCAGTGCTCCAGCCCCTCATAGACGAGGGAGTGTGCGCGCGCGACCGAGATGCCAAGATGATCCGCGATATCCTTGAGCTTCAGCCCCTCGAAACGATGTAGTTCCAGCGCGGTGCGCGTCCGCTCCGGCAATTCTGCCATCGCTTCCATCACGATCTGCAACTCGTCGCGATTGATGATGGCATCTTCCTGCGACGGCCGATCTTCAGCGATCGCGTCACTCGCCACCGATGTCGCCAGCAGTTTGCCCTCGGACGCGAGTCGCCGCACCCAGTCGATCGCGAGGTTGCGCACGATCCGCCGGAGATAACCGAGCGGTTCATCCAGCGGTCTGTCCGGCGAGGATGACCGAAGGCGGAGGAAAGCCTCCTGAACGACATCCTCGCCACGCCCACGGTCGCCGACGATCGCCGTGGCATAATCGACGAGTTCGCCGCGGTGGATCAGATAAAGGCTCAAATGTTTATCGGCGTACCCCAACGCGTGCGACCTTCCGAGCGGGCGTTCCCGATCTGCGTTTTAGAACTAATCTAAATTTTACAATGACTTGGCATCGCTCCGTCTGCGTCTTCCCTTATTGGAAACGCGAGCGAACGGCAACGCTGCAGATAACGCGAGGGTCGTGAGCCGGGCTTTCCTGCCTCAAGCAGATGGCGCGGCGAGCAGTACGGTGGCGGGCGGCGCTGCGATACGCGGGGTCTCCGCGCCGCCCGCCATCGGTCAGATCCGATCCTGCTACGGCAGCGACCTGTCGCGGGAGTTCGCTAGGCGATCCGCTTCGAGCGCCATCTGTCCGAGTTTCGTCCAGACGCCGCGCGCGCGTTCGCCGTCCTTACTGTTGAGCTTTTCGGCGATCCAGAATAGCGCGCCATAGATGGTGGCGCGGTTGTCGCCGGTCAGGTCCTCAAGCCCGGCCTTGACGACGAGGCCGCCAAGTTCAATCAGGTGCCGCGTGCGCTTGCGGCGCTCGACCTGCCAGCTTCGCCGTGCGCGTGCTGCCTGATGGCGGTTGTATTCTGTGCGGTTGCGCCGGAGCGCCGCCGCTCACCACCGGCAAGAGCCGGCATCGCCGCGAGGCAATCATTCCGCTCTACAGTGCACTGCGCGGCGTGCTCGACCGCATTCCGAAGCGCGCCACCACGATCCTGACCAGTAGTAAGCGACGGCCGTGGACCGCGGATGGCTTCGGCAGCTCATTCAACAAGGCGAAGATCGACGCCGGCATGTCCGAGCAGGATCTGCACTTCAATGACCTGCGCGGCACGGCGGCCACCAAGTTCTACATCGCCGGCCACAGCATGCGCGAGATCGCGGAGACGCTCGCGTGGGAAAGAGGAATCTGTCGAGAAAATCATCCGCCGCTATGTCGGCCGGGCTGCTGCCATCAAGGCGCGGATCAAGAAGCTGGAGGCCAAAGAATGAACAAACCTGCAAAACCGATGACAAAACTGCCATGTTAAATTCGGCTAAGCCTTGGAGCGGGCGAAGGGAATCGAACCCTCGTATGCAGCTTGGGAAGCTGCCGTTCTACCATTGAACTACGCCCGCCTTTTTCGTTTCTCGTCCTCTGATGTAGCTGAGACCGGGCGATCCGCCAAGACGGTTAGTCCGGACTGCGAACCATGGCTGCGGAGAGACAGCGGTAATATTCTGATGTCATCACAAGCGGGTCTCCGGCGGCCATTGGGCCGTACCGCCGAGGGCGCTGATGACCGCCAGCGGGACCAGCAGGAGCACCGCCAGCGAGACCAGCAGAGAATCTATCGGGACCATGTCGGAATCCGTCAGGTATGCGATCGCGACCGCAATCCAGCAGACGCCGATGCCCCATAACGAGACTGACAGCGAATTCGGAAGTCTGGTCATAAGCGCCCTTTCTCGGGCGCAGCGGGGAAGGAAACAGCTCCTACCGACGCGCAAGCGCCCGGTAGGAGTCATTAGCCTCGCGGCGGTTGTCGGGGGACCCCATCCCCATCGATTTCGGTCATGCTAGCCGGATCGGCGAGCTGGTCAAGCCCGCACGCGTCAATCTCACACCCGGAAATGCTTCGACAGCTTAAGGCCCTGGGCCTGATAGTTGGAGCCGATGCGCTGGCCGTACATCGCGTCAGGCCGCGTCAGCATCTTTTCGTAGACGAGACGCCCGACGATCTGGCCATGCTCTAGAATGAACGGCACCTCGCGCGAGCGCACCTCCAGCACCGCGCGCGAACCCTGTCCGCCCGCGCCGGCATAGCCGAAGCCGGGATCGAAAAAGCCGGCATAGTGTACGCGGAACTCGCCGACCAGCGGATCGAACGGCACCATCTCCGCGGCATAATCGGGCGGCACCTGCACGGCTTCTTTTGATGCGAGAATGTAGAACTCGCCAGGATCGAGGATCAGACTGCGATCCGGCCGCGCCGCGATCGGCTCCCAGAATTCGCCGACCGCATAGCGGCCGCGGCGATCGATATCGATCACGCCGGTATGACGCTTGGCGCGATAGCCGACGAAGCCGTGGGCATGCTCGCCGGAGAGATCGACGCTGAGCGCCACGCCGCTGGCAAAATCGGGATCGTCGACATCGACCAGCCGCTCCCGCGCATGCAGCGCGTCGAGTTCGTCGGCATCGAGAACAGCGTCGCCGGTGCGGAAACGAACCTGTGACAGCCGTGAACCCTCGCGCAACAGCACAGGAAACGTCTTGGGGCTGATCTCGGCATAGAGTGGGCCGTGATAGCCGGCGCCGATCATGTCGAAGCTCCGGGTGCCATCGGCGATCACGCGCGTGAACACGTCGAGCCGTCCGGTCGAGCTTTTCGGATTGGCCGAGGCGACGATTTCGGGCGGCAGCGCCAGGCTTTCCAGCAGCGGCACGATGTAGACGCAGTTGGTCTCCAGCACCGCGCCGTCGGAGAGATCGATTTCGTGCAGCTTCAATTCGTCGATGCGTTCAGCGACGGTCGCGCCCGGTCCCGGCAGAAAACTGGCGCGCACCCGATAGGCGACGGCCCCGAGCCGCAGGTCGAGACTGGCCGGCTGGATCTGGCTCTCGACGAAGGGATACTCGGGAAGGATCAGGCCGGCGTCCGCCATCGCCGCGATCATGCGGTCGGGCAGGATGCCGTTGGCGTCGGGCGGAAGCGTGAATGGCACGATGGCGTCCTGGCGGCGTGGGCGATGTTGGCCCGAAAGGAGCTTCAATCGGTTATCCGACGGCCGCAACGCGAATGTCAATTGATTGGCTTGACGGACAGGACGTGCCCGACTAGGCATGAGGCGTTCCGTGGTGATTTGAGCCGGCCGGCTTGCAGCCACGTTAAATAAGTCGCTAAACAGGCCGGGGACAATGTGATCCCGGCCTGTGGATTTTTTCCAGGCCGGTTTTTTGTGGCCGTTTCCAAGCGGCCGCGCAGGAGGTCACATGTCGCAGTCTTCACCCACCGCCCGATATCGCCCGGAGACCCGGCTGGTTCATTCCGGAACATTGCGCTCGCAGTTTGCCGAGACGTCCGAGGCGCTGTTTCTGACGCAGGGCTATGTCTACGATACCGCCGAGCAGTGCGAGGCGCGGTTCAAGGGCGACGACCCCGGCTTCATCTACTCGCGCTACTCCAATCCGACCGTCGCCATGTTCGAGCAGCGCATGGCCGAGCTTGAAGGCGCGGAGGCCGCGCGCGCCACCGCCACGGGCATGGCGGCGGTGACGACCGCGATGCTCGCCCCGCTGAAGGCAGGCGACCACGTCGTCGCGGCCAAAGCCCTGTTCGGCTCCTGCCGCTACGTGGTCGAGGACCTGCTGCCGCGCTACGGCATCGAGTCGACGCTGGTCGACGGCCTCGATCTCGATCAGTGGCGCAAGGCGATGCGGCCGAACACCAAAAGCTGCTTCATCGAAAGCCCCACCAACCCGACGCTCGACGTGCTCGACATCGGCGGTATTGCTGACATCGCGCATCAGGCCGGCGCGCGGCTGATCGTCGACAACGTATTCGCAACGCCCATCTGGCAAAGCCCGCTGGCGCTCGGCGCCGACGTCGTGGTGTATTCGGCGACCAAGCACATCGACGGCCAGGGACGAACGCTTGGCGGCGTCATTCTGGCATCTAACGCGTTCGTGCAGGATCACCTGCAAACCTTCATCCGCCAGACCGGGCCGTCGATCTCGCCGTTCAACGCCTGGGTTCTGCTGAAAGGGTTGGAGACGCTCGGCGTCCGCGTGCGCCAGCAGACCGAGAGTGCGGCGGCGATCGCGGATGCGCTGGCGCCGCACCCGAAAGTGTCCCGCCTCATCTATCCCGGACGGCCCGACCATCCGCAAGCGGCGCTGGTGAAGAAGCAGATGCGCGCCGGATCGACGCTGATCGGCTTCGAGGTCAAGGGCGGCAAGGCGGGCGCCTTCCGCTGCCTCAACGCGCTGAAGCTCGCGCGCATCTCGAACAACCTCGGCGACGCCAAGAGCCTCGTGACCCACCCGGCGACCACGACCCACCAGCGGCTCGCGCCGGAGGTCCGCGCCAGCCTCGGCATCGGCGAAGGCTTCATCCGCTATTCGGTTGGCCTCGAACACAAGGACGACCTGATCGAGGATCTCATCGCCGCGCTGGAGCAGGTGTGAACCCGCACTTCGCAACCATCGTCATCGTGAGGTCATCGGTTCGGCAACGACCACTTTCGTTTTGCTCGTCATGCCCGGCACTCGGGTCCGGCTTCGCCGGCCCGAGCACCGGCCCATTGTGCCACGCATCCACGTCTTGTGGGATTCGGTCGGAAAAGGCGTGAATGGCCGGGACGAACCGGGCCAAACCCTCAGAACGTGCGGTGCAATCTCACAACGGCCGATTGACCGCAGTGGCCGCCGGCAGCCTGACGCCCGCCTGCATCTGGTCCACCGACCTGATGATGTCGTCGCCGAGCAACTGGGCGAAACAGGCATAGCCCCAGTCGTTCATGTGCAAGCCGTCCTTGGTGACGAAGGCGTCGAACGGTAGCGACTGCCGGTCGTGCCAGTCGCGCATGACCTCGAAACGCGGGAAAATTCCGACGTGCCTGACGTGCGCGACCTTGCTCAGCAGACTGACCATCCTGCCGGCATTCTCGCCCCTCGCATTGACGGCGGGGGCGTATTGCGGATCGACCAGAACCAGATCGGCGCCGGAGGCCTGAATGGTCGCGACGCCGTCTTCGACGGTTTTCACCGTGCTCGCGGGATCGAGATTGCGCAGCACCGCGTTGGTGCCGACCTGCCAGATCACCATGTCCGGCTTGGCATCGATCACCTCCGATCGCAGCCTCTTCATCATCTCGGGGGCGTCCTCGCCGCCCTTGCCGCGATTGATCACGGTGATGGCGGCCGCTGGATACTTGCGATGCAGCTGAGCCGCCAGCCGGTTCGGATAGGTGAATTCGGGCGACGTCGCGCCGTACCCTTGCGTCGACGACGAGCCAAAGGCGACGATGACAATCGGCTTGTTGGCGGCAAGCTTGGCCGCGACGTGCGGCAGCGAGCCCATCGATTGCGAGATTCCCTTGGGCGGCAGGCAGGGGACGCGGTTGAAGATGTCGCGGACGCGGGCGGCAACCGCCTTTGTCTTGTCGATCGGGGTTTCGGTCAGGTTCTGCGTCGGCGCGCCGGGGACTGCTGCCGCAGTGCCGGTCGAGGGTGGTGCGGACAGGCCGGAGCTGCCCATCGGCAGCACGGCCGCATTAGCCGGCGCAGTTTGCGCGGTGACGCCCGAGGTCGCTGCACCCGTCAACATCAACACCATCGCCAGCACAGCCGGGCCGGCAATTCTGGAGAAACGACCCGTCATCGGCGCCGTGTCCCGAGTTCGGCAGGATTGACATGGGCGGTATCGATGACGAATGCCGACAAGGCGCGGCCAAGGCAATCGTGGACGCGTTTGGCCAGACCAACCCCCCGCACCGCGCTGAAAAGATCGAATTCGCCGGTCTCATTCCATCGATTCATGATCGCAAACCGGTCGAACAAAGGAACGTCGTGCTGCTGCGCCACCACCCGCATGTTGTCGATGTAGGAAGTCGGTGAAACCATGGTTTCGGTGCGCGGGCTGTACTGCATGTTCATCAGCACGACGTCGGCACCTGCATTTTGCAATGCAGTAACGCCCTGGTCGAGGGCATCGTGAAAGCTGTCGACGTCGACGGACCGGATGGCATCGACAGTGCCGGTCTGCCATACCACCAGCGTCGGCTTTTTCGCCTGCGCGAGCTTGCCGAGGCCGGGAGCGACATCCGCGGCGGTTTTCCGGGGTGCCAGTTCCATGGAAACGGATACGGCGATTCCCGGCAATTTCTCGCGAAGCATGGCCTGCAACCGTGCCGGATAGGCCTCACCCTCCGCCCCCGCGATGGTCGAGGAACGGCTCCCCACGACCAGGATAGCGAGCGGGCCCCCGGCCTTGATCGCCGCGGAGACACGGGGCAACGGGCTGTCGCTGGTCAGCAGATAGGCTGGAACGTCACAGCTTTGGGGCGGGTCGTCGGCGCGCGCGAGGGCGCTGGCCGACAAACCGGCCATCACGAACAAGACCGACATCCAGCCGGCCCTCATGCTCCTCCTCCTGCGAGATCCGCGTCGCCGTCGGCGGATTTAGCGCGGCCTCCGCCCTTGCCGGCGATCTTTTTGTACCACGAAAATACCCAGGCGGCTGCGGACATGATGAGGATTCCGCAAACACTGATAACGAAATGAAGCCCGGCGCCACCGGACGCCTCGGCCAGGATGAACTGTCCGGCAAAGGCCAGGAAGATGCCGATGCAGAAAATCTCCAGCGAGTGCTGGCCGCACAGGATCAGCGGCCGCAGCCACGGCGACGTCAGCCCCGGCCAGTTCCTGGGCAGGAAACGGACGGTCAGCGCCGCCAGCGCCAGAAAATGGACGAAGCGCAGCATGTCGAGATTGGTCTTGTCGATCGGATACATCCACTGTTCGGCGACGCGCGGCATGAAATGGTTGAGCTGCGGCACATGCCAGGTCAGCGTCGTGTAAAAGGCGAACAGCAGATAGGCGACGCAGATCCACAGCGTGACCCGAGACGACAGGATCCGCGACATCCGCTTCGCGCCTCCGAGCGCGCACCACGCGCCGAACAGAAACAGCAGTTGCCAGGCGAATGGATTGAAGAACCAGACCCCGTTGGGATAGGCCGGCAGCGCAAGATCGAATTGCCTGGTGAGGATATAAAGACCCACCGACAGTCCCAGCCCGAGGTCCGCCTTGCGCCGCATCAGCCACAGCATCGGCGGGAAAAAAAGCATCAGCGCGATATAGAGCGGCAGCACGTCCATGTTGACGGGCCGGAATTTCAGAAGCATCGCCTGGACGATGGTGACGTCGGGGTGCTTGAGGAAATCGAGGATGCCCATTTCCTCGGCGTAAAGCGGATTGTCGAAACTGCTCGCGACGTAGGAGATTTCCGCCAGAAAGATCGTGAACAGAAAGATGTGCGCCACGTAAATCTGCCAGACGCGCTTGAGAATGCGCGCGGCGGCGACGACGAATCCCCGCTGCAGCATGACGCGTCCGTAGACGAAGGCCGCCGTATAGCCCGAGATGAAGATGAAAATCTCGGTGGCGTCGCTGAAGCCGTAATTGCGAATGGTGAGCCAGGTCAGAAGGTTCTGCGGCAGATGGTCGATGAAGATCAGCCACAGCGCCAGCCCGCGGAACAGATCAAGCCGCAGCTCGCGTTCGAGATGCGCGGCCGGAATCGCAACGCCTGCCGCGCGCGTAACGCCATCGGCCGCCACCTTGGCGCGGGCTGCGACAACCTGATCGGCAACCGACGGCATGCGCTCTGCTTCGAGACGTCTCGATCGCCCCCGACCGAGACTGATTTACGGGACCACAGCTTCACGCTAACGGTGACAAAAAAGCAATATTGCGGCCGGACTTCTGGCCCGGAACTGCATGGTTTCACAACTAAGTGGGGGCTGGTTCCTGCGCCTGTTTTCGCTATGATTGCCTCTGTCGACTAGTGGCTTTCCGCTTCCGGTGGAATCAGGAGCGGGTGCTATGTTTTTGGTTTGATGCGTTTTCTTCACGCGAACCGGTAGCCAATTCGCGCGAAGACGCTATGAAGACGCTACAGAGAGCTTCAGATGTACCGCGCCGTTACCCGCCAGATCGAAGTCACCGTGGAGCCGAACTTCATGCCCGAGCGGTCGTCCGCCGAGCGCGGCCATTTTTTCTGGTCCTATACGGTGGTCATCACCAATGCGGGGCAGGATACCGTCCAGCTGCGCACGCGGCACTGGGTCATCACCGATGCCTCCGGGCGTAAGCAGGAAGTCCGCGGCGAGGGCGTGGTCGGCGAGCAGCCGGTGCTCGCGCCCGGCGAGCGCTTCGAATACACCAGCGGCGTTCCGCTGCCGACCGCCAACGGCTTCATGAGCGGCCGCTATCAGATGATCTCGATCCGGAGCGGCGAGCCATTCGAAATCGATGTCCCGACCTTCTCGCTCGACAGCCCCGACAGCAAGCGCGTACTGAATTAGAGCGTTTTCGAGCGAAGTGGGGACCGGGTCGCGTGAAGAAAACGCGTCCAATCAAAATCATAGAGCCCGCTTCTGATTCCACCAAAAGGCTCTGAACCGGCGGCACCTATTCCACGCCGGCTTCCTCCGGCGTGAATTCGTACACCGAGCTGCAGAACTCACAGGTCACCGCGACCTTGCCGTCCTGCACCATCCCGGAGCGGTCCTGCGGCGCAAAACTCTTCAGCATCGCCGCCACCGCGTCGCGCGAGCAGGAACATTGTGCGTGCAGGGCCTGCGATGGAAATACCCGAACCCCGCGCTCATGGAACAGCCGGTACAGCAGGCGTTCGCCCGATAGATCGGGATCGATCAGTTCGAGATCCTCGACGGTTGCGATCAGCGACTGGCCCTCGACCCAGGCATCGTCCTCCGCAACCGTATGCACCGCGCTGCCCTCCGGCGCGTCGCCGGGATCGAGATCGGCCTGACGCGCGCGCTCCGGCGCCTTGGGCAGGAATTGCAGCAGCATGCCGCCGCCACGCCAGCCGCGCTTCGGACCATTGCCGTCCCGGCGCCACTCCTCGCCGACCGCGAGGCGGACCCGCGTCGGAATCTGTTCGGAGCGCAGGAAATATTCATGCGCGGCATCTTCGAGGCTGCCGCCTTCCAGCGCCACCAGCCCCTGATAGCGGCTCATGTCCGGCCCCTGATCGATGGTCATGGCGAGATGGCCGCGTCCGAGCAGCGCACCGGAATCCTGCGCATCGTCGATCCGCGTCCTGTCGAAACGGGCATAGGCCCGCAGCCGCGCCGGCGCGCGAAAGTCGACGATCAGGAACGACACCGGTCCGTCGGTCTGGGTCTGCAGGATGAAGCGACCCTCGAACTTGAGCGAGGAGCCGAGCAGCGTCGTCAGCACGATCGCCTCGCCGAGCAGCTTGGCGACCGGAGCGGGATAGTCATGCCTGACCAGCAGTTCGTCGAGCGCGGGTCCGAGCCGGGTCAGCCGTCCGCGCAGATCGAGCGCGCTGACCTCGAACGGAATCACGGCATCGTCGACCGGAACAGCCGAAGGCGCGCGCACCGGGGTTTCAGGTGAAATGGCGGAGTCGGACGATTGTGAGGTCATGCCGCTTTATCTGGGGTCGGGGGCGCGGGATCGAAACCCCTCGAAAGCCGGATTCGGCCGGCTTCCTCTCGTTTCGCTCCAGCAATGAACACTCCAGGATCCGCGTACAGGGCCTTTCTCACACCCTTTTTATCTCGACAGACACTTTCGGTCCATTTTTGATGGTCTGATAGACGACGCAATAGCGCTCGGTCAGCTTGAGCAGGAGATCGAGCTTGTCCTGCGGCGCATCGGTCTCGACATCGAACCGCAGGCGGATCGATTCGAAGCCGACCGGCGTTTCCTTGTCGACGCCGAGCGTGCCGCGAAAATCGAGATCGCCCTCGGCGCTGACATGACCGGATGTCAGAGGCACCTCGATCGCGGTCGCAACCGACTTCAGCGTGACGCCGGCGCAGGCGACCAGCGCCTCCAGCAGCATGTCGCCGGAGCACAATTCGAGGCCGGAGCCGCCGGTGGCCGGATGAAGCCCCGCGACCGCAAGCGCGCGTCCGGTCTCCACCTTGCAGGCGATGCCTTCGTTGTCGATCGACCCCCGCGCCTTCAGCGTGATCAGCGCTGATTTCGGATCGCTCTTGTAGCGTTCCTTGATCGGGGCTTGCGTGGCGCGAAGCTCGGCGGCATCCATCAACGTCTCCTTTTCTTCTTTCTGAAATCGTTTGGCGAACGTAATCGCGGCGCGCCGGGTTCACCACCACAACGCATCACCGGCCTCGGCTGCGGCGGCCGGATCGGGCGCGGCCTGGTCGAGCGAGCGGTCAAGCGCTGTCAGGATGCGCCGCTTGGTGGTCTCGAACAACTCCGAATTGCGGTCGCGCGGCCGCGTCAGGCTGATGTCGACGCCCTCAAACAGCCGCCCCGGCCGCGGTCGCATCACCAGTATCCGGTCCGCCAGCACCACGGCCTCGTCGACATCGTGGGTCACGAGCACCAGGGTCGGGCGCGTCTCCGACCACAGATCGAGCAGGTGATCCTGCAGATCGCGACGCGTGAAGGCGTCGAGGGCGGAGAACGGCTCATCGAGCAGGAGCACTTCGGGCCGCACCACCAGAGCGCGCGCGATCGCGACGCGCTGCGCCTGGCCGCCCGACAATTCGCGCGGCCAGGCTTTCGCCTTGTCGGACAGGCCGACCTTGGCCAGCGCGGCGGCAACGCGGTCGCGACGTTCGGGCGCGGAGAGGTCGGACAGGCCGAAGCCGATATTGTCGGCGACGCTCAGCCACGGCAGCAGCCGTGGCTCCTGGAAGATGATGCCGACTTTTGGATGCGGCGCGGTAAGGGCTTCGCCGTCGAGGGTGATGGCGCCGTAGCTGGCGCGGTCGAGGCCGGCGATGGCGCGCAGCAGCGTCGATTTTCCGCAACCGGAGCCGCCGATCACGGCGACGATCTCGCCGAGCCTGATCTCGATCGAAAACCGTTCAAGCGCGTTGACGCCGTTGGGATAGGTCTTGCCGACACGGTCGAGCACCAGCATCAGAACGCCCCGCGGCTCGGCGCGAACGCATCCTGCCAGCGCAGGAACGGCATCGCCGCGATCTCGATCAGCCAGTCGGTGGTCTTGCCGAGGATCGCGAAGATCACGATGGCGGCGAGGATCTGCGCCGGCTTGCCGAGCTGCTGGCCGTCGATCAGGAGATAGCCGAGCCCTTCGGACGCGCCCATGAATTCCGCCGCCACCACAAACATCCAGCCGAGACCGAGGCCGACCCGCAATGAGACCACATAGGCCGGCAGCACCGCGGGCAGCAGAATGCGCCGGATCATCGCCGGCCCACTGAGACGAAAGGTGCGGCCGACCTCGACGATCTTGCGATCGACGGACAGGATCGCGCCCATCACGCCGAGATAGATCGGGAAAAACACGCCGACGGCGATCAGCGCGACCTTGGACAGCTCGAAAATGCCGAGCCACAGGATGAACAGCGGCACCCAGGCGATCGAGGGAATCGCACGCAGCGCCTGGACGGTCGGATCGAGTAACCGCCGCGCCAGCTCCCAATAGCCCGAGATCGCGCCGAGCACGGTGCCGGCCGCGACGCCGAGCGCGAACCCGGCGCCGACGCGCTCAAGCGTTATCGCCATGTGGCGGACCAACTCGCCGCTGCGGGCGAGTTCGTTGATCGTTGACATCACCGTCGACGGCGGCGGCACCAGCCGTCCGTTGGACCAGCCGGCAGCCACCGCCCACTCCCAGGCGGCTGCCACGGTGAGCGGCAGCAGCAGGCCGAGCGCCGGACGCGTCCAGCGTCGCCACCGCGCCGCAGACTGCGGCGCAAGCGACTGTATGCTCTCGACAGGGGTGTCCAACGTCATCGTCATTGCCAAACCCTGTCCGGCCGCCGATTGCAAGACAGAAAAACGGCGAGGTCCGGCGGTCCGGTTCTCGCCATTCGGGACGAGCCGACTGACTAGAGCCTGTCCGCTTCCGATGGAGTCAGAAGCGGAGCTCTATGGTTTTGATTCGACGCGTTTTCTTTGCGCGAACCGGCAGCCATTTCGCTTGAAAACGCTCTAGTTGGCCGGCAGCGGAATCTGGTCGTCGATCAGGCCGTCGAGCGCGGCCTTGACGTCAACCTTGGCGTCGAGGACGCCAGCCTGCTGGAGCGCCAGGCCGGCCGCGAGAATGGTGTCGCGCTGGGCCTTGCCGATCTTGCCGTTCGAGATGTCGGTGCGCTCGCGCAACTGCTTCTCGACCACGTCTTTCGGCAGCTTGGTGGCGGCGATGAAGCTCGCCTCCAGCTCCTCAGGATGGGCGACCGCATATTTTCGCGCGGTCTCATACACCGCCAGCACGCGCTGCGTGATCTCGGGGTATTTTTTCAGGAACTCTTCCCGCACGTTGAGAATGCCGTAGGTGTTGGCGTCGGCGTCGCGGTAGAACAGCCGCGCGCCGTCCTGCAATTCCGCCTGCGCCATCATCGGATCGAGGCCGGCCCACGCATCAACGTCACCCCGGATCAGCGCGGTCTTGCCATCGGGATGCTGCAGCAGCACCGGCACGATGTCCTTTTCAGACATGCCGAACTTCTGCAACGCGCGCACGAGGAAGATATGCGGATCAGTGCCGCGGGTGACCGCCACGTTCTTACCCTTGAGATCGGTTACCGCCTTGATCGGCGTATCCTTGCGGGTGACGAGCGCGGTCCATTCCGGCTTCGAATAGACGTAGATCGATTTGAGCGGATTGCCGTTGATCCTCGCCACCAGCGCCGCGGAGCCGGCGGTGGAGCCGAAATCGATCGAGCCGGCGTTCAGGAACTCGAGCGCCTTGTTGGACCCGAGCGTCTGCACCCAGCGCACGGTTATGCCGTCCTTGGCGAATTCCTTTTCGACCAGGCCCTTGTCCTTCATCAGCATCGACACCGGGTTGTAGGTTGCCCAGTCGATATGAATTTCCTTCGGCGCGTCGGCGGCGAGCGCCGCTGCGGGCAAAAACGCGGCCGCAGCGATGGCGGCGAGCACGGCGCGGCGTGCGGGCTTGAACATGATAATGTCTCCTGGGGCGGTTAAATGAGGCGAGCCGTTCGGGGCAAAAAAAGCTTTCTTATGTCAAATAGTTATGATCCGCAGTCAACGAGAAAATAGATTTTCGCGAAGCTCGCGCCGGAGTACATCCTTGCTCAAAGCCGCTGGCGCGAAGGATGGATCCATCGCGTGCGGGCGACAATCTCCGATGACAGCCCTCGTGGCGTCCGTTATCCGGGTAGACGATGGACCTTGCGACGACAAATGATGCGGCCGCAGCCGCCGACGGCTTCGACACCGCCAGGATCACCGGCGACATCGATGTGCTGGCCGAAAAACACGCCGGACACGAGGATGCCTTCCGCTCTGCGGTCGCCAGGCTGTTGAAGGCCGAATTCGCCAAGGTGCTCGATGCGGCGCAGGCAAGACTCCTGCGCGATCGTCACGGGCGGCACTGCGCCGAGCGGCTTTGCTTCGTTCAGGACGAGATCATTCGACTGGCATTTTCGGCCGCGACGCGCCACCTCTACCATTCCCCGATCCCTTCCGACGGCGAGCGCATGGCGGTGGTCGCGACCGGCGGCTACGGCCGCGGCCTGATGGCGCCGGAGTCCGATCTCGATCTGCTGTTCATCCTGCCCTACAAGCAGACCGCGTGGGGGGAACAGGTCGCCGAGGCGATCCTGTATTGCCTGTGGGACATGGGCTTGAGCGTCGGTCACGCGACGCGCTCGGTCGGCGAATCGATCCGGCAGGCGCGGCGCGATATGACGATCCGCACCGGGATTCTGGAAACCCGGTTCCTCACCGGCGACCGGGCGCTTTACGACGAACTGGTCACCCGTTTCGACAGGGAAGTGATGCAGGGCACGGCGGCGGAATTCGTCACCGCCAAACTCGCCGAGCGCGAGGAACGCCATCGCCGCGCCGGCCAGTCGCGCTACCTGGTCGAGCCCAACGTCAAGGACGGCAAGGGCGGCTTGCGCGACCTGCACACGTTGTTCTGGATCGCAAAGTATGTCTACCGGGTCCACGACAGCCACGAATTGCTGGGGTGCGGGGTGTTCGATGCCCGCGAATACCGGACCTTCCGCCGCTGCGCCGATTTCCTGTGGTCGGTACGTTGCAACCTGCACTTCGCGACCGGGAGAGCCGAGGAGCGGCTGTCGTTCGACCTGCAGCGCGAGATCGCGGTGCGGCTCGGCTACACATCCCACCCCGGGATGCAGGATGTCGAACGCTTCATGAAGCACTACTTCCTGACCGCCAAGGATGTCGGCGACCTCACCGCGATCCTGTGCGCCAAGCTCGAGGACCAGCAGGCCAAGCCGGCGCCGGTTCTCAGCCGCCTGACGTCGAGACCGCCAGGCGCGGAGCTACGGCGGGTTCCGGACAACGACGACTTCATCATCGACAACAACCGCATCAATCTCGCGGCGCCCGACGTCTTCAAGCATGATCCGGTCAACCTGATCCGCATGTTCCGCCTGGCGCAGAAGCACAACCTCGCCTTCCATCCCGACGCCTTACGGACCGTGACGCGGTCGCGGCGGCTGATCAATGCGCCGCTTCGCGAGAATCCGGACGCCAACCGGTTGTTCATGGATATCCTGACGTCGCGCGACGCCGAGACCGTGCTGCGCCGGATGAACGAGACCGGGGTGCTCGGTCGTTTCATTCCCGCCTTCGGCAAGATCGTCGCGATGATGCAGTTCAACATGTACCATCACTACACGGTGGACGAGCATCTGATCCGCTGCATCGGCATCCTCCAGGACATCGAGCACGGCAACAACGACGAATTGTCGCTCGCCAGCGAGCTGATGCGCAAGATCCGGCCCGAGCACCGGCCCGTCATCTACATCACCACCCTGCTTCACGACATCGCGAAAGGCCGACCCGAGGATCATTCGATCGCGGGCGCCAGGGTGGCGCGGCGGCTGTGTCCGCGCCTCGGCTTCAACGCCACCGACACCGAGCTGGTCGCGTGGCTGATCGAACAGCATCTTGTGATGTCCAAGGTGGCGCAGTCGCGCGACCTCTCCGACCGCAAGACCATCGAGAATTTCGCCGCCGTGGTGCAGTCGGTCGAGCAGATGAAGCTCTTGACGATCCTGACCACCGCCGACATCCGCGGCGTCGGCCCCGGCGTCTGGAACGGCTGGAAGGCGCAGCTTTTGCGCACGCTTTATTATGAAACCGAGCCGGTGCTGACCGGCGGCTTCTCCGAGGTCAATCGCGCCGAGCGCATCGCGGCCGCCGAGGCCGAGTTCCGCGCCGCTTTCACCGAATGGCCCGAGCCCGAACTCGACGCCTACATCGCGCGGCATTACCCGGCCTACTGGCTCAAGGTCGATCTCGCGCACAAGATCCGGCACGCCCGTTTTCTGCGCGCCAGCGAGGGCAGCGGCCACAAGCTCAACATCGATGTCGGCTTCGATGAGGCGCGCGGCGTCACCGAGCTGACGATCCGCGCCGTCGACCATCCCTGGCTGCTGTCGATCATTGCCGGCGCATGCGCCTCGGCCGGCGCCAACATCGTCGATGCGCAGATCTATACGACCACCGACGGGCAGGCGCTCGACACCATCGCGATCTCGCGCGAATACGATCGCGACGAGGACGAGGGCCGCCGCGTCGCCCGCATCGGCGAGATCATCGAGCAGGTGCTGGAGGGCCGGCTGCGGCTGCCTGACGTGGTGCCGAGCCGCGCCGGCGGAAAGCGGCTGCGGCCGTTCGTGGTCGAGCCCCAGGTCACCATCAACAACCAGTGGTCGGACCGCCACACCATGATCGAGGTTTCGGGGCTGGACCGCCCCGGCCTCTTGTTCCAGCTCACCGCGGCAATCTCCAAGCTCGACCTCAACATCGCCTCGGCCCATGTGGCGACATTCGGCGAGCGCGCGCGCGATGTGTTCTACGTCACCGACCTGCTCGGCGCCCGGATCACGGCCCCGACGCGGCAGGCCGCTATCAAGCGCGCGCTGGTCCATCTGCTCGCCACCGGCAATACGGCGGAACATCCCGCAGTCTGAGAGCCTGGCCGGGCGCAACCCCTCAATATTGCGTTAATTTTCGGGTAACCGTCTCTTAAACCCGGAACGCTATAGCGTTTTCGAGCGAAGTGGAATCCGGTTCGCGTGAAGAAAACGCGTCAATCAAGAATCGAGAGTTTTTCACCGTTTCCATGAAACGGTGAAAGACTCTAGTACGACGGGATCGGCGTGAGCGTTGTTGCGTATGGGATGGGGACGAAAAAAGCGCGGCGGACGCAAGGAGCCGGTCTTCAGCGGATTTGCTGCGTCGCTCGCGGAACTGCGCCTCAACCCGCTTGATCGCGTCACAGTTGCCGACGATGCGCCGGCCAAACGCGCGACGCCACGCAAAGCCACCGGTGCGAATGGCGGCTCGCACAAGCCGTCGCCTGACCGGAACAGCAAAGGGCGGACGAAGAAGCGCAGGCGCGCTCGTCTGTCCCGGGTGTTCTATTGGGGCGCGGTGCTTTCTTTATGGGCGGCCATCGCCGTGATCGGCGTGGTGGTCTATGTCGGCGCGCATCTGCCGCCGATCCAGTCACTCGAAATTCCGAAACGCCCGCCGACCATCCAGATCGTCGGCGCGGACGGCAGCGTGCTGGCGACGCGCGGGGAAATGGCAGGCAGCAACGTCTCGCTCAAGGACCTGCCGCCCTATCTGCCCAAGGCCTTCATCGCGATCGAGGACCGCCGCTTCTATTCGCATTACGGCGTTGATCCGATCGGCATCCTGCGAGCGGCCGTTGCAAACATTATGCACCGGGGCGTATCGCAAGGCGGTTCGACCTTGACTCAGCAACTCGCCAAGAACCTGTTCCTGACCCAGGAGCGGACGCTTGAGCGAAAACTTCAGGAGGTCGAACTCGCGCTCTGGCTGGAGCGCAAGCACACCAAGGCGCAGATTCTCGAACTTTATCTCAACCGGGTCTATTTCGGCTCCGGCGCTTATGGCGTCGAGGCGGCCGCGCAGAAATATTTCGGCAAGCCGGCGAAGGACGTCACGCTCGCCGAGGCCGCCATGCTGGCCGGTCTGGTCAAGTCGCCGTCGCGGCTCGCGCCCGACCGCAACCCGGAAGGCGCCGAGGCCCGCGCGAAGATCGTGCTCGCAGCCATGGCCGACGCCCGTTTCATCACCGCACAACAGGCGCAGGCCGCCGCAACCCGCCCGTCCTATGCCGTGAAGCCGGCCAGCGCCGGCACGATCAATTACGTCGCCGATTGGGTCGGCGAGGTGCTGGACGATCTCGTGGGCCAGGTCGACCAAAGCATCGTCGTCGAAACCACCATCGATCCGAAACTGCAGAGCGCGGCGGAAGCCGCCGTGATCGACGAACTGGCCGCGAAAAGCGTCAAGTTCAATGTCAGCCAGGGCGCATTGGTGGCGATGACGCCCGACGGGGCGGTGCGCGCCATGGTCGGCGGGCGCAACTACGCCGACAGTCAGTTCAACCGTGCAGTGACGGCGAAGCGCCAGCCCGGCTCCGCATTCAAGCCGTTCGTGTATCTCACCGCGATCGAGGCCGGACTGACGCCCGAGACGATCCGGCAGGACGCTCCGCTCGACGTCAAGGGATGGCGGCCGGAGAACTACAGTCACGAATATTTCGGCGCGGTGACGCTGACGCAGGCGCTAGCGATGTCATTGAACACCGTCGCGGTCCGGCTCGGACTGGAGGTCGGGGCCGCGAATGTGGTGCGCACCGCGCACCGGCTCGGCATCACGTCGAAACTGGAGTCGAACGCCTCGATCGCGCTCGGCACCTCCGAGGTGTCGCCGCTGGAACTGGTCGGCGCCTACGCGCCGTTCGCCAACGGCGGATATGCCGCCAACGCCCACATCGTCGATCGCATCCGCACCGTCGAGGGCAACAAGCTGCTCTACGCGCGCGGGCAGGACGCGCCCGACCGCGTGGTCGATCCGCGCGCCGTCGCCATGATGAACACCATGATGGAGCAGACGATCATCAGCGGCACCGCGCGCAAGGCCGAGATTCCCGGCTGGACCGCCGCCGGCAAGACCGGCACCAGCCAGGATTTTCGCGATGCGTGGTTCGTCGGCTACACGGCGAAGCTCGTGACCGGGGTATGGCTCGGCAACGACGACAACACACCGACCCGCAAGGCTACCGGCGGCGGCCTGCCGGTGGAGATCTGGACGCGCTTCATGCGCGCCGCGCATCAGGGCCTGCGGCCCGAGCCGATCCCCGGCACACAGCGCAGCCCGCTTCCCGACATCGCGCAGCTCGGCCGACAGGTCGTCGCGCCGCCGGCTCCTGTCCCCGCCGCGGCTCCGGCGCCGCTCGGCAGCCGGCCTCAGCCGGGCCGATCCGACGTCCGGCCGGAAGCCGCCAGCGGACTGGACGGCTGGCTCGTCGATCGGCTGTTCGGCGGGCGATAACGACAGCGTTTTCAAGCGAAACATGTCCTCGCTCGACGCGGGGGTGGAGACCGGCTCTCATTGAAGCGGCATCGTGCTTGCTTCAGGGTTGAGCAGCGCGCTTGAGCCTGCGGTACAAGGACATCAAGGAATTTCGCGCGGGAAACGTCAAGACTGCCAATACAGGTGGCGAGGCGGATGAAGCATTCGTCAGTGCAAAGGTGCGCCGGACGCGAGCCCTTGCAGGGCGAAACCCTCAACGATACGATTCCGGCCGAAGGTATCACTGGGAGCGGAGGTCACGATGCTGGCGGAGATCAAGGAGCAGATGCCTTCCCTGGCGGCGGCAGTGGTTGTGTCAATTCTGGCGGGAATAATAATGTACGCGCTGGGCTATTCGGCGCTGATGTACACCGAAGTGCTCCTCCTCCTCGAGACGCTGATGTACGTGGTACAGGCGGGCTATTCGGCGCTGAAAGCGATCTTCCTCGGGATCGTGGTCTTCGGACTTCTTCTCGCCTTTCTTCTGCCAATCTTGATGGTGCTATGGCGGCAAATCCAGAAGAGGAAGCGAACCGTGCTCTCGGACGCCTCAGGCCCGACACCTCAGCCCTCATCCAGCGCTACGGACGCAACAACAGACGCATACACCTTCGCGCCCCAATCACCGCAGGACAGCGGGTCTCCTCCCCTGACAGAAGCTCCAGACCACCAAGCAGACGCCAGCGTGGATAAACGACCTCATCAGCGACCAGACTGACGACATCAATGCGCGGCGTGACGGCAAGACGAGAACCAAGGCTCCATTGGGCAACAGCCGTTGACGAGTGGTCCCTGGCTTGCCTCAAGGCCGTTCGGCTCTAGCGTTTTCGAGCGAAGCATATCCTCGAGCTTGACCCGGGCGATGGATGCCTGTTCGCATAAATAAAACGCGTTAAATCAAAATCCTAAAGCTCGCTTCTGATTCATCAGAAACGGACTCCCAGCTCCTCCCCAACGACAGGAAGATGGTCAAGGCTCATAACTTCCCATGAACGCCCATGAATGGTTGTCGAACGTGACGCTGTCCTTATCAGCCGCGCCATGCGAACGGCACTGCTACCCACCGTCGTTTCTCGGTCTGGCAACCGCAACTCACTGTCAGGACTTAATTTCCTGAGAGGCAATGCTTCTACAAAATGCTTCTACAAGTTGATGGTGCCCAGGAAAGGACTCGAACCTTCACGACCTTGCAGCCACTGGCACCTGAAGCCAGCGCGTCTACCAATTCCGCCACCTGGGCACGGACCGGGTTAGTAGGCATCGGCCGCGCGCTTGTCAAATCCCTGAATCGGCATCCGAATAGCCGGCCGTCGCGTTTTCGGGTGAAGCATGTCCTCGGGCTTGACCCGGCACCGGTTCGCGTCAAGAAAACGCGTCAAAAAGCCCTTCCGGCTCCGGTCATCGCGCCGGTTGACGGGCCGCGGAGCGGCGGAATATCTCTGTTTCTGACCTGATACCAGCATCCTTGAGGATCAGACCATGGCATCGAATACGGACACCCTCGTCACGGTTTTCGGAGGCTCGGGCTTCCTTGGGCGGCATGTGGTTCGCGCACTTGCCAAGCGAGACTATCGTATCCGGGTCGGGGTCCGGCGCCCCGAACTGGCCGGACACCTTCAGCCACTCGGCAAGGTCGGCCAAATCCATGCCGTGCAGGCCAATCTGCGCTATCCGGCGTCGGTCCGTACCGCGATGCGCGACTCACATGTAGCGATCAATCTGGTCGGCATCCTGAGCAAGAGCGGCGCGCAGACCTTCGACGCCGTGGTGGCCGAGGGCGCTGCGACGGTGGCAAAGGCGGCCGCGGCCATGGGCGCGCGCATGGTGCATGTCTCGGCGATCGGCGCCGACGCCAGGTCGGCTTCGGCTTACGCCCGCGCCAAGGCTGCCGGCGAAAAAGCGGTGCTGGCGGCAGTGCCGTCCGCGACCATCCTGCGGCCATCGGTGATATTCGGCGCCGAGGACCAGTTCGCCAATCGCTTTGCCGCCCTCGCGCGTATGTCGCCGGTGCTGCCGTTGATCGGCGGCGCGACCAGGATGCAGCCGGTCTATGTCGGCGATGTCGCAACCGCGATCGCGGAGGCGGTCGACGGCCGGACCAAGGCGGGCGCCGTGTATGAACTCGGCGGTCCGGAGGTGCTGACGATGCGCGAGATCTGGCAGATCGTCCTGCGCGTCATCGGGCGCGAGCGGATGCTGGTGCCGCTGCCATTCATCGCCGCCCGATTCCAGGCGATGTTTTTGCAGTTCGCGCCGGGCGCGCTGAAACTGACGCCGGATCAGGTCACGATGCTCAAGACCGACAACATCGTCTCGGAAGCGGCGACCACTGCAGGCCTGACGCTCCAGGGGCTCGGAATCTCGCCGGACTCGATGGAGGCCGTGGTGCCGCAATATCTCTGGCGCTTCCGCAAGACCGGCCAGTTCGCGCCGAAGGGAGCGTGAGGCCTGCGCCTAGAGCTGTCACCGTTTCATGGCGTCGTTTTTTCATGGCGTCGCTTTGTGACAGACTTTTCCTCTTTTGCCCCTCGCGTCGGGGGTTACGGGGTCCCCACATCCGCGGGGACGACGGTTTGGTGAGGAATTACCATCCCAGCGCCAGCGCGATCAGGCCGAGCGTGCCGACGATCACCCGCCACCACGCGAAGAAGGTAAAACCGTTGCGCGTGACGTAACTCAAAAATGCCTTCACCACGACGATCGCGGTGATGAACGACACCACGAATCCGATCGCCACGATCCCGAGATGTTCGGTCGTCATGTCGGCGCGGCTCTTGTAGAAATCATAGACGAAGGCCCCGATCATGGTCGGGATCGCGAGGAAGAACGAAAACTCAGCCGCGGCGCGCTTGTCGGCGCCGAGCAGCATCGCCGAGACGATGGTGGCTCCTGAACGCGACACGCCGGGAATCATCGCCACGCATTGCGCGATGCCGATCCAGATGTACATCGGCAGCGGAAAGGTGGTGGCGTCGTGTTCGCGCGGTTTGTGGTCGAGTTGATCGACCCACATCAGGACCGCGCCGCCGACGATCAGCGAAAAACACACCACCCACGGATTGAACAGCAATTCCTTGATGTACCTGCCGGCGAGCAATCCAACGATCACGGCCGGCATGAAAGCCGCAAGCACACCGATGACGAAACGCCGGTCCGCGGCATTGGTGAACATGCCGAGCGCGATCCGCCACAGCTTCGCAAAATAGATAACGACAATCGCAAGGATCGCGCCGAGCTGGATCAGCACCGTGAACGTGTTCCAGAAATCTCCCGCACCGAGATCGAAAAAGCGTTCCGCCAGCAACAGATGACCGGTCGATGACACCGGCAGGAATTCGGTGACGCCTTCGATGATGCCGAGAATGACGGCTCTGATCGCATCGGAAAACATGAAATTACTGCTCCGAATCGCATTCGACGCCAGACGGCAGGCTCTTCTCGCTTATTCGCCGCATCGTCGCAATGGCGAAATTGCGCATGATCCGCCCGTCCATGGCGGGCCGGTCCGCGTCCACCCGCAAATCACTTCAAAGACCCGCTCCGCCGCCGCGCGCAAAACGTTTGCGGATGCGCGAGAGCAATCCGTCGCAAACGTCGCGGTAAGCCTGCATGCGCTGCTCGCGGTTGCCCTCGATGGCGGTCGGATCCGGCGTCGGCCAGTATTCGACCTCGGCGGCGATGGTGCGGGTCAATTCCAGGGCCTTGTGGTGAGCCTCCGGCGACAGCGTGATGATGAGATCGAAATTGAGGCCTTCCCAGTCCTCGAGCTGCTCGAACGTCATCGGCCGGTGTTTCGAAATGTCCTGGCCGAGTTCGGCCATCACGGCGACGGCGAACGGATCCGTTTCGCCCTTCCTGACGCCGGCGGATCGCACATACAGGGTTCTCGGAAACATGTGCTGCAACAGGCTCGCCGCCATCGGCGAGCGCACGCTGTTGAGTTCGCAGGCGAACAGAACCGACTGCGGCCTGTGCACGCGCGACGGCGCGTCCATGCGCTCAAACCGCTTTCGTTTCGCGCGCGCCTTCCGCGCAACCGTTTCGCATGACGCGCGACGACAGCTGGTGCTCCCTGTTCAAAACCATCGCTAACCCTTCCAGTGCAGCACGGAAATCAACGTGAACAGCCGCCGCGCGGTCTCGAAGTCGACGCGGACCTTGCCGTTCAGCCGCTCCTGCAGCGTGCGCGAGCCTTCGTCGTGGACGCCGCGGCGACCCATGTCGAGGGCCTCGATCCGGTCGGGCGTCGCGGTCCGGATCGCCTGATAGTAGCTGTCGCAGATCATGAAGTAATCCTTCACGATCCGCCGGAACGGCGTCAGCGACAACAGGTGCGTCACCACGGGGGCGCCGTCTTCGCGCCGGATGTCGAACATCAGGCGGTTGCCGGTGATCGCGATGTGCAACGTGAACGGACCGCCGCCCGCGCCTTCCGGCGCGAACAGATTCTCTTCCACGAGATCGTAGATTGCCACTGCTCGTTCATGCTCGATATCCGGCCCGGAACGCCCGATCGACTCCTCATCAAGCGTGACCGCCACGATACGATTCCGGGAATCTTCCTTTGGTGGGGACTTGCTCATTGCTTAGCGGTCCAGTTCCAACATTCGCATCCCATTTCGGTGAAGTTCCTCTGCGAATTTGGAATTTAAAACCTCGGTGCGGCGAGAGGCGAATGTCAAACTCGCTCCCTTAAGAGCCTTTCCGCTCCTGATGGAATCAGAAGCGAGGCTCTGTGTTTTCGACACGCTGTCTTTACGCGAACCGGCAACCACTTCGCTTGAAAACGCTCTAGTTGAGGCGCACTCCGACCGAACGGGCATGAGCGTCGAGGCCTTCGGCCTTGCCCAGCGTCATCGCCGCCGGCCCCAGCGCCCGCAACTGGTCCGGCCCGCATTTGAGGATCGACGTCCGCTTGAGGAAGTCAAGCACGCCGAGGCCCGACGAAAAGCGCGCCGAGCGCGCCGTCGGCAGCACGTGATTGGAGCCGCCGACGTAATCGCCGATCGCCTCCGGCGTATGCGGCCCGATGAAGATCGCACCGGCATTGCGGATCCGCGCGGCGAGGCCTTCGGGATCTGATGTCATGATCTCCAGATGCTCGGCGGCGATGGCGTCCGCGAGCGTCACGGCCTGATCGAGGTTCTCCACGAGAATGACAGCGCCGAAATCGTTCCATGAGGCCCGCGCGATCTCCGCCCGCGGCAGCGTCGCGAGCTGCGCTTCGACCGCACGCTCGACATCGGCGGCGAGTGTCGCGCTGTCGGTGATCAGGATAGATTGCGCGCTGGCATCGTGCTCGGCTTGCGCCAGCAGGTCGGCTGCGATCCAGTTCGCATTGCCGGTGGCGTCGGTGATGACGAGCACTTCCGAGGGACCGGCGATCATGTCGATGCCAACCTTGCCGAATACCTGGCGCTTGGCGGCCGCGACATAGGCGTTGCCGGGTCCCACGATCTTGGCGACCGGCGCGATCGTCGTGGTGCCGTAGGCAAGAGCGGCGACGGCCTGCGCGCCGCCGACGCGATAGATTTCGGAAACGCCGCCGAGCCGCGCCGCCGCCAGCACCAGCGGATTGATCCTGCCATCCGGCGACGGCACCACCATGACAACGCGGGCGACGCCGGCGACCATGGCCGGGACCGCGTTCATCAGCACCGACGACGGATAGGCCGCGGAGCCGCCTGGCACATAAAGCCCGACCGCCTCGATCGCGGTCCAGCGCGAGCCGAGTTCGACCCCGAGCGCGTCGATGAAGCGATCGTCCTTCGGCAGTTGACGGCGATGAAAGATTTCAATGCGATCGCGCGCCAGCTTCAGCGCATCGAGCGTCGCCGCGTCGCAAGCGTCTACAGCGGCGTCGATCTCGGCGGCGGTAAAGCGCAGGCCGTCGGCATCGACGGAAAGCCGATCGAACTTGCGCGTCGCCTCGATCAGCGCCGCGTCGCCCCGCGCCTTGACGTCCTCGACGATGGCGCGGGTGGCGGCTTCGATATCGGCCGAAACTTCCCGCTTGGTTGCGAGAAACGCCTTGAAGCGCGAGGCAAAGTCGGCGCTGCGGCTATCGATGCGGATCGGCATGAGGATGTTTTCCGGCAAATAACAAGAACAAGGCTCGTCACGAGGACAGGGCTCAATGGCGCGACCCTAAATCGCCGTCAACCCTTTGTGGCGGCGGACGAACCTATAAATTCCAATCCGGCTCCGGATGCCGCGGGATGATCCCCGCTTTAGTCCCGGATCCGTTCGATCGAGGCGCCGCACGCCGAAAGTTTTCTCTCCAGGTGCTCGAAGCCGCGATCGAGATGGTAGACGCGGTTGACCATGGTCTCGCCTTCGGCGGCGAGCCCCGCGATCACCAGCGACACCGAGGCGCGCAAGTCCGTCGCCATCACCGGCGCGCCGCGCAGCGTCCCAATGCCCTCGATGGTGGCGGTCTCGCCGTCGAGATGGATGCGCGCCCCGAATCGCGCCAGCTCCTGCACGTGCATGAAGCGATTCTCGAAGATGGTCTCGGTGATGCGGGACGCGCCCTTGGCGCGCGTCATCAGCGCCATCAACTGCGCCTGAAGGTCGGTGGGGAAGCCAGGAAACGGGGCGGTCGAGACCGTCACCGGGTCGATGCCGGCGCCGTTGCGGGCCACCCGAATACCTTCGTTGTTCGGCGTGATGACGGCGCCCGCCTCGCTCAGCACATCGAGCGCGGATTGCAGCAGTTCGGGACGCGCGCCGCGCAGCAGCACCTCGCCTCCGGTCATCGCCACCGCCATCGCATAGGTGCCGGTCTCGATCCGGTCGGGCAGCACGGTGTGCCGCGCGCCGCCGAGCTTGCCGACGCCTTCGATGAGGATCCGCGGCGTGCCCGCGCCGGAAACCCGCGCGCCCATTTTATTGAGGCAGTCGGCGACGTCGGCGATCTCCGGCTCGCAGGCCGCGTTGGTGATGACGGTGGTGCCCTTGGCCAGCGTCGCAGCCATCAGCGCGACGTGGGTGCCGCTCACGGTCACCTTGGGGAAATCCACCTCGCCTCCCCGCAGGCCGCCGGGCGCCTTCGCGATCACATAACCGCCGTCGATCGAAATCTCGGCACCGAGCTTTTCCAGCGCGACGATCAGGAGGTCAACCGGGCGGGTGCCGATGGCGCAACCGCCCGGCAACGACACCTTGGCCTCATGCATCCGCGCCAGCAGCGGGGCGATCACCCAGAAACTCGCCCGCATTCGCGAAACCAGTTCGTACGGCGCCGTGGTGTCGATGATGTCGGCGGCCGAAATGTGCAGGGTCTGTCCCTGATATTCGTGATCGCCGGGGCGCTTGCCCGCCGACATGATATCGACGCCGTGATTGCCAAGGATGCGCTGCAACTGCGCGACGTCGGCGAGTCGCGGCACGTTGTCGAGGATCAGCGTCTCCTCGGTCAAAAGCGCCGCGATCATCAAAGGCAGCGCCGCGTTCTTCGCGCCCGAAATCGGAATGGTGCCGTTGAGCTTGTTGCCGCCGACGATGCGAATGCGATCCATGCCGATTCCTGTTTTCAATGCATGAAGTATAGGGCAAATCGCCCCGCGCTCCAAAACATGGAAAATTATGGCGATATAGGGGGCTCAAGGCGCATTGGCTTCGGATAAAGCAGGCTTTCGCGGCAAGCTGATCAAACCTTGCCCCGCCGCCCACCGGAGAAACGATGGGCTTCGATGTCAATCGCCCTGACACTCCGAGTCGGATTTGTCCGCATTGCCGGCTGCAGCCTGATCGGCGCGGCCGCGGGATTGCAATTTCCGCCGCTTGAGGTTTTCGCGCAGCGCAGCGCGCAACCGCATCTCGCGCCTCGCATCTTCTCCGTTGCGATCCGTATCCGGTTTGTCGCTCATGGCGTCCCTCGGCTTGCGTGTCCGGGCATGCCCGGTCTGATTCGCCAGCCTCAGTGGAATGACGATCGCAACATATACGCCGGTGCTCTTGCCGCAACCGACGGCTGCCGGCCGGCACGCCGGCGCCTTTCCTTGTCCGCTTGCCTTGTCCGCTTGCGCGTCTTCCGGCCTTGTGGCAAGGATCGGCCCACCCTGCGGGCCTTTATTCAAGCTGATTCCCGCATTGGGGCTTGCTGCCGTAGCTCAGTGGTAGAGCACTCCATTGGTAATGGAGAGGTCGACAGTTCAATCCTGTCTGGCAGCACCATTTTTCTCGGAAAAGCAAAGCGCACCTGCAAAAACAGGCCCGGATTTCCGACCGAGCGAGAAAAAGATTTCCCGCGAGAACCGCCGCGGTCAATTTTCGCCTAGATTCCGCAGGTTAAGGCTCGATTCAGATTTGGGCAAGGTATTGTTAAACAACCAAGTTACGTGGTTCCACAAGGAGTTAGGAACCTTCCAAGTGTGTCCTCTCGGTGACAGCTTTTTGCCCAGAATCGTTTAGGGTCCGACTGACGGGGCCGACCAACGGTTGCTCGGATATAGACTTCCTGGAGAACATAAAATGAGAAAAATCCTGCTCGCCTCTGTGGCAATCATCGGTTTTGGCGCAATCGTGCCGGCACAGGCCGCCGATCTTGCTGCCCGGCCCTATACCAAAGCGCCGGCCTATGAACCCGCGCCGATCTACAACTGGACCGGGTTCTACATCGGTGGTCACGTCGGCGGCGCCTTCGGCGGCGACAACAACTTTTACTCCCCCGGCTTCACCTACAATGGCAGCAACGACGGCGTGTTCATGGGCGGTGTGCAGGCCGGCTACGACACCCAGTTCTCAGCCAACTGGGTCTTCGGTCTGGAAGCCAATTACAGCTTCCTCGACACCGGAAGCTGGTTCGCCAACCGTGGCCTCGGCTCGGTGACCGGCCGGCTCGGCTACACCTGGGGTCCGGCGATGCTGTACGTCAAGGGCGGCTACGGCTGGGCTGACTCGCGCTACACCAACGGTTTCGCCGGCGACGGCGGCCGCGACGGCTACACCGTCGGCGGCGGTCTCGAATACCTGTTCACCCAGAACTGGTCCGGCAAGATCGAATATCAGTACTACGATTTCGGGAATGTGCACTACGACTTCTTCGATGGCCTCAATAACCACTACGTCGGCAGCTTCCGCAACGACGAGCATACCATCAAGGTCGGCCTGAACTATCGCTTCAACTGGGGCGCTCCGCTCGCTCCGCATGCTCCGGGGTACTGAGTTTTCCTGACCCCTGGCGGTTTCGAATCCTGAGAGAAAGGCCGGCATTTGTGATGCCGGCCTTTTTATTTATTTCGCAAACTGCATTTCGCATCGACAGGCCCGTGGGCGATGCGGGATTGTCGCGACAGGCGACCCGCATGACCTCCGGCGCGATGATCCGGATCAAGCCACCACTTCATAAATGCGATGGCCTCCCATAAACAGGAGGATGTCCTCATTCGAATTCGCGGCGGGTCGTGGTATCTTCGCGGCCGCGGACGGCCGTTTCAAAGCCGGTCGCCCGCATAACGCTGCAACACGGGGTTGGCGACATGGATACGGCATCGGTTTCGTTCGGCGGCGGTGACGAACTGTGCTTGCAGCCGCGCCGCGACTGGACACGATCCCAGGTCGAGACACTCTATAATCTCCCTTTCGCGGATCTGATCTTTCGGGCGCAGACCATTCATCGGCAGAACTTCGATCCCAATCACGTCGAGACCGCGAGCCTGCTCAGCATCAAGACCGGCGGCTGTCCGGAGGATTGCGGCTACTGTTCGCAGAGCGCGCATTACAATTCCGGGGTCAAGGCCACGAAGTTGATGGACCATGAGGCGGTCATCGAGACCGCGCGACGGGCAAGAGACGCCGGCGCCAGCCGGTTCTGCATGGCGGCGGCGTGGCGCAATCCGAAGGACCGCGATCTCGACCGGGTCTGCGACATGGTCCGCGCCGTGAAGGAACTCGGTCTGGAGACCTGTGCGACGCTGGGCATGCTCACGCCCCATCAAGCCGGGCGGCTGCATGAGGCGGGACTCGATTTCTACAATCACAACGTCGACACCTCGCCCGAATTCTACGGCAAGATCATCACCACGCGCACGATGCAGGATCGCATCGACACGCTCGCCCATGCGCGGGAGGCCGGGCTCAAGGTCTGCTGCGGCGGCATCATCGGCATGGGAGAGCAGGTCGGCGACCGCCTCGGCATGCTGCTGCTGCTGGCCAACCTGCCCGCGCATCCTGAAAGCGTCCCCATCAATATGTGGAACGAGGTCGAAGCGGTCCCCGTCAACGACACGGCGGTGCGGCCCGACCCAATCGCGCTGGTGCGCATGATCGCGGTGGCGCGGATCATGATGCCGAAGAGCGTGGTCCGGCTGTCGGCGGGCCGGCAATACATGACCGACGAATTGCAGGCGCTGTGCTTTTTGGCCGGCGCCAACTCGATTTTCATCGGCGATGTTCTGCTGACCACGAAAAATCCGCAGACCGCGCGTGACGCCGCGCTGCTCGATCGCCTCGGCATCAGGTCCCGGCTGGATGACGCGAAGGCGTCCGCCCCCCGGCAGCGATCTCCTTCCGGAAGCGACGTCCGGGCCGGACCGGTCTGATACGCGTCCGCAGCGGGCCGGCGACCGCGATTGATTTGCGCTGAAGCAAATGAACGGCGATTTTTAACCCTCAAACCGCCGTATTGGCGAATTCCGGCTCGACAGCCCGGCTGGAAAGGCTCTAAAAAGACTTGATCGGTCCGGCGTCCCGGGCTTTTTTCCGGATGTAGTCATGGATTATAGCAAGTTCTTCAGTAACGCGCTGGATCGCCTTCATAACGAGCGGCGCTACCGTGTTTTCGCTGATCTTGAGCGTGTAGCCGGCCGGTTCCCCCACGCCACGTTGCACACCTCCGCTGGGCCGCGCAACGTCGTCATCTGGTGTTCCAACGATTATCTCGGCATGGGTCAACACCCGAAGGTGGTCGGCGCCATGGTCGAAACCGCGACCCGCGTCGGCACCGGCGCAGGCGGCACCCGCAACATCGCCGGGACCCACCATCCGCTGGTCCAGCTCGAGCAGGAACTTGCGGATCTGCACGGCAAGCCAGCGGCGCTGGTGTTCACCTCCGGCTATGTCTCGAACCAGACCGGCATTTCCACGCTTGCGAAACTCATTCCGAGCTGTCTGATCCTGTCCGACGCGCTCAACCACAATTCCATGATCGAGGGCATCCGGCAGTCGGGCTGCGAGCGGGCCGTATTCCGCCACAACGACGTCGTTCATCTTGAAGAACTGCTGCGCGCAGCCGACCCCGACCGTCCAAAGCTGATCGTTTGCGAGAGCCTTTATTCCATGGACGGCGATATCGGGCCGCTTTCGAAGATCTGCGATCTCGCCGAACGCTACGGCGCCATGACCTATGTCGACGAGGTGCACGCGGTCGGCATGTATGGGCCGCGCGGCGCCGGCATCGCGGAGCGCGACGGCGTCATGCATCGGATCGATGTCCTTGAAGGCACGCTCGCCAAGTCGTTCGGCTGCCTCGGCGGCTATATCGCCGGCAAATCCGAAATCATCGATGCCGTGCGTTCCTATGCGCCGGGATTTATCTTCACCACCTCACTGCCGCCCGCGATCTGCTCGGCCGCGACCGCAGCGATCCGGCACCTCAAGTCATCGAGCTGGGAGCGCGAACGCCATCAGGAGCGCGCGGCGCGCACCAAGGCGAGCCTGATCGCGGCCGGCCTGCCGGTGATGGTGACCTCGACTCACATCGTTCCGGTCCTGGTCAGCGACCCGGAGCGTTGCAAGCAGGCCTCCGACATGCTGCTGCATGATCACGGCATCTATATCCAGCCGATCAACTATCCGACCGTTCCGAAGGGAATGGAGCGGCTGCGGATCACGCCGTCGCCCTATCACGAGGACGCGTTGATCGATCAGTTGGCCGAAGCCCTGGTGCAGGTCTGGGAGAAACTAGGCCTGCCGTTACAGGCGAAATCGCTCGCGGCCGAGTAGCGATCTGCGCTAGCGCAGCAAAAAAGAACCGAGATAGCCGTAGATCGGAGCGAAGCGTCCGCCGTTTGTCGAACAGCGAGCCCGACCAGGGCGGATCAGCGCGCTTCAACACAAATCGCTTTATGAAGCGGAGAGCCGCCTCCGCGCGCTCGACTCTGACAACACGATCCGGATCAGATCCGCAGTGTTTTTTGCGCCGAGCTTGCCCATGATCCGTGCGCGATGAACCTCGACCGTACGCGGACTGATGCCGAGTCTGCGTCCCGCTTCCTTGTTCGAGGCGCCCCTCGCTACCTGGGACAGGACCTCGCGCTCCCGGCAGGTCAGCAGATCGCGGCCGGGAAAGTTGGCGAGCCCGTCGATCTCGCCGCCAAGCGCCTCGCGCCACACCTTCACCGCAGCGCGAACCCGCTCGACGATTATATCCGAGGAAAACGGCTTCTCCAGGAAATCGAGCGCGCCATGTTTCATGGCGTCGACCGCGGTTGCTACGTCGGCCGCGCCGGAGATCACCAGGATCGGCGCGGCGAACCGCTGAGCGGACAGCTTGCGCAGGATATCGAACCCGGTTTCGCCGGGAAGATGCAGGTCGAGAATCACGCAGCCTGGCGACACGCTCTGAACCGCCTCGAAAAACGAAGCTCCATCGCCAAAGCATTGAGCGGCATAACCCTCGATCTTCAAAAGGAGCGCCAGTGCTTCGCGCACCGACGGATCGTCGTCGATAATGAAAACCGGGACTTCCGGAACGAAGGACAGAAGCTGGCCCATCGGCGGCCCCCTCGCTGGATCACGGATGACCTTGGATCGGACCGATCCGAAATCACCACTATGATCGATTCCTGCATTTAAGAGCGGCATGCAGGCGGAATGGCTCCGCACTTCTCATCCCGCTCCGACGTCTTTCCGCTTCCCAGAACGAAGCGGCTCGCTGATTTGGCGCGACACGCTTTTTTCGCGTGGACCGGCCCTGGCTTCACTCGAAACGCTAGAGTAGATAATTAATACAACTTATACGTGTATAACTGATTCGTTCCGGTATGCAAATCATGACCTCGGCCGCGATTTCGGGCGAAGGTGTCCTTGGGCTCGATTGGGAAATGGATACGGGTTCGCGGAGGAAAACGCGTCAAAGCAAGAAGCTGGAGTCTTTCACCGTCTCGGTAGAACAGTGGATGACGCCAGGACGCAGGTGCGAGGCGCCGGCCGCCCGATTCCAGCATTTGCAGGCGGCTCATGTGTTAGAATTGGGCCGCTCGATGTCGAGCAAGGTCCCGGTGGCGTGGATCGGACATTCGCGACCCCGTTGGCAGCGAACGTGAGAAGCGCATGTCAAACCTGAAACTCCACTGGAAACCTGTACTTGCTGGTGGTTCTTTTGATTCTAACATTTGCAGAAATGTCTTCTGCAACGGGATGCAGATGTTAGAATCGCACCACTAGGCAGCGCCTGCCAGAGGAGCCAGCCGCAATGCTGCACGACTGGGGCGTGATCGCCGCCGCCATCGGCTACATCGGCTTCCTTTTCCTGGTCGCGAGCTATGGCGACCGGGCCCCCAAGTTTACCCACAGCCGCACCGGTCCGCTGATCTATCCCCTGTCGCTTGCGGTGTACTGCACATCGTGGACGTTCTTCGGCTCGGTCGGGCTCGCGACCCGAACCGGCCTTGAGTTTCTTGCGATCTACGTCGGTCCGGTCCTGTTGATCGCATTTTGCACGCCGCTCTTGCGGCGGATCATCCAGTTGGCGAAATCGCAGAACATCACCTCGGTCGCCGACTTTATCGCCGCGCGCTACGGCAAGAGCCAGGCGGTGGCGGCAACCGTCGCCGTCATCGCGATGATCGGCTCGATTCCCTATATCTCGCTTCAACTCAAGGCGGTGGCCTCCTCGCTGGGAACCATCCTGATCGATGATCAGGCGATCGCCAGAATTCCAGTGATCAGCGACATCGCCCTGGTGGTGACGATCGCGCTGGCCCTGTTCGCGGTTCTGTTCGGAACCCGTCAGACCGATGCGACCGAGCATCAACACGGCCTGATGCTGGCGATCGCGACCGAGTCCATTGTCAAGCTGGTGGCGTTCCTCGCCGTCGGCGCCTTCGTTACGTTCTGGATGTTCAGTCCCGGCGAACTGATCGAGGCCGCGATGAAATCCCCGGAGGCGGTGCGCGCCATCGAGCATACCCCGTCGATCGGCAACTTCCTGACCATGACGCTGCTGTCGTTTCTGGCGATCATGCTGCTGCCCCGGCAATTCCATGTCAGCGTGGTGGAGAACTCCCGCGACGCCGAAGTCAGCCGGGCGCGCTGGCTGTTTCCGCTCTATCTCGTCGCCATCAACATCTTCGTCGTCCCGATCGCGATCGCCGGACTCGTCACGTTTCCGTTCGGCATTATCGACAGCGACATGTACGTGCTGGCGCTGCCGATCGAGGGTCAGTCCAGACTGCTCAGCATTGCAGTGTTCATCGGAGGGCTTTCGGCGGGAACCGCGATGGTGATCGTCGAATGCGTGGCGCTGGCGATCATGGTGTCCAACGACATCGTGGTGCCATTGGTGCTGCAGCGCCGTCCGGCGTCGCGCGGCGGCCGCAGGGACTTCGGCAACTTCCTGCTGAGGACCCGCCGTCTGGCGATCTTCGCCATCATGATCATGGCGTATTTCTACTATCGCGCGCTCGGCAGCGCACAGCTCGCCGCGATCGGACTGTTGTCATTCGCCGCCATCGCCCAACTCGCGCCGGCGTTCCTCGGCGGCCTGGTCTGGCGGCGTGCGACGGCGCGCGGCGCGATGGGCGGCATGCTCGCCGGTTTCGCGGTCTGGGCCTACACGCTGTTTCTCCCGAGTTTTCTCGACGGCAGCGCCGGCGGCATGACGCTGCTGCAACACGGTCCGTTCGGCATCGCCGAACTCAAGCCGCAGGCGCTGTTCGGCGTCAACCTGCCGCCGCTCATGCACGGCGTGCTGTGGAGTCTGTCGCTGAATATCCTGACCTATGTCGCGCTGTCGCTGACGCGGCGACCCTCCTCGATCGAGCGGTTGCAGGCGGAAATCTTCGCACCCAACGCTGCGCCGTTGTCGCCCCCGTTTAGGCGCTGGCGTTCGACGGTGACGGTGCAGGACATTTTCGACGCCGTGGCCCAGTACCTCGGTCCCGACCGTGCGCTGCAATCCTTCGAGGAGTTCGCCGCCATGCGGCGCCTCAGCCTCGATCCGGCAGCGCCGGCCGCTTTCGAATTGCTGCAGCACGCCGAATACCTGATCGCGTCGTCGATCGGCGCGGCGTCGTCGCGGCTGGTGATGTCGCAGTTGCTCCGGCGCCGCACGGTGTCGGCGAAGGCGGCCTTGAAGCTGCTCGACGACGCACATGCGGCGCTCCACTTCAACCGCGAGATGCTGCAGACCGCGCTGAACCACGTGCGGCAGGGAATCGCGGTGTTCAATCCCGATTTGCACCTCATCTGTTCGAACCGGCAATTCGGAAATATTCTCGGACTGCCGCCGCAAATCGTTCAGATCGGAATTCCGCTGACCGAGATTCTTGACTTTCTCGGCACCATCGATCGCCCATCGGTCAACCGCGAGGCGGCAAAGCGGACCCGGCTGAACGCATACACGACCGAAGGTCAGCCGTATCTGGAGCGGCTCCCCGACCGCAACATCGTGATCGAGGTTCGCGCCAACCGGATGCCGGACGGCGGCCTGGTGATTACCTTCTCCGACGTGACCCCGAGTTTCGAGGCCGCCGAGGCGCTGGAGCGCGCCAACGCCACGCTGGAAAAGCGCGTGCGCGACCGCACCGAGGAACTGACCCGGCTGAACTCCGAACTCGCGCGCGCCAAGAGCAATGCAGAGGACGCCAACAACTCCAAAACCCGGTTCCTGGCGGCGGCCGGCCACGACATCCTGCAACCGCTCAACGCCGCACGGCTCTATGTCACGAGCCTGGTGGAGCGGCAGAGCGGAGGTGAGGATTCCAGGCTCGTTCAGAACATCGACGATTCACTGGAAGCCATCGAGGAAATCTTGGGCGCGCTGCTCGACATCTCCCGGCTTGACGCCGGCGCCATCACGACATCGGTCACGAGTTTCCGGGTTGGCGACCTGATGCGCTCGCTCGAAATCGAGTTCGCTCCGATCGCGCGGGCGAAACAGGTGCGGCTGACATTCGTGCCGTGTTCGCTGCCGATCGCGTCCGACCGGCTGCTGCTGCGGCGGCTGCTGCAAAACCTGATCTCGAACGCCATCAAATACACACCGCATGGTCGCGTGCTGATCGGATGCCTTCGCCATGACGAAACGCTACGCATCCATGTCTACGACACCGGCGTCGGAATCCCGATCCGCAAACGCGGCGAGATATTCAAGGAATTTCATCGGCTCGAACAGGGAGCGCGCATTGCGCGGGGCCTCGGGCTCGGGCTGTCGATCGTCCAGCGGCTGGCGCGCGTGCTGGATCACAAGATCGCGCTGGACTCAAACCGGAGCGGCGGCTCGGTGTTCTCCGTCACGGTTCCGATCGCCACGGCCGTCAATCACACCACCCATACCACCGCGGTGACCAGCAGCACGCCGCTGTCGCACGCGCCGATGAGCGGAGCCCTGATCGTCTGCATCGAAAACGATCCGGCGATCCTCGACGGCATGAAGACGCTGCTGACATCATGGGATGCGCGCGTGATCGCCGCGGTCGAGTCTGAGGCGGCAATCGAAGCGATCGAAGCGGCCGGCGGACGCGTCACCGGTCTGCTGGTCGACTATCATCTCAACCGCGGCAACGGCATCGCGACGATCCGGGAGATCCGACGGAAATTCGGCGAGACCATTCCGGCGATCCTGATCACGGCCGATCGCAGCCCGCACGTCCGCGAGGCAGCGCAGATCGAACAGGTGTCCGTCCTCAACAAGCCGCTGAAGCCGGCATCGCTGCGGGCGCTGATCGGCCAGTGGCGAAACCGGCAGATCGCCGCGGAATAAGGATGCTGTTCATTGATCTCGCGTCGGGCGGACTCGATTTGGAGCGGGATGCGGGCGGAAAACCGCTCCACACTTTTCCTCATCGCGTTCTTATCAACCCGCCGACGGTTCACTCTGACGCCACTGATCGCCGGCGATCTTTGCTGCGGCGATCACCGCCTGGGTGCGGCTCTCGACGCCGAGTTTCTGCAGGATGGCGGAGACGTGCGCCTTGATGGTCGCCTCCGACACGCTGAGCTCGTAGGCGATCTGTTTGTTGAGCAGCCCCTCCGACAGCATCATCAGCACGCGCACCTGCTGCGGGGTTAGCGTGACGAGCCGGTCGCGCAAGCGCGTCATCTCCGGATCGGCGGCGGCGGAGAGATCGACATCGGGCGGAACCCAGATATCGCCCTCGATGACCCTGAGGATCGCCGGGCGCAGTGCCTCGATCCCGAGCCGCTTCGGAATGAAGCCGGAGGCGCCGAAATCCATCGAGCGGCGGATCGTCGTCACGTCGTCGCTGGCCGACACCACCACCACCGGAATCGCCGCATACTGGGCGCGCAAATAGATCAGTCCGGAAAATCCGCTGATCCCCGGCATCGACAGATCGAGCAGGATGAGGTCGACGTCGGCTTCCCGTTCAAGCTGTGCCGTCAATTCCTCGAACGTGCCGGCTTCGCTGATTTTTGCCGGCATGATGCTCGCAATAGCCTGTCGCAACGCATCCCGGAACAGGGGATGATCGTCGGCGATCACAATATGGGTGCTGTCCGATGCGGTCATTGAATCCGTGGGCTTGCCAGGCGTTCACGTTCACTGCGATCTCAGGCCGGGGTGCGCTCCCCGGAATCATGATTGTCCCCTGCCCGAACCTGTCTTGCAAGGCGCAATGCCGGTGAATGCGTTAACGAGTTAACGCCCGATATGCCTCGCATGGTTCCTCCCGCCACGATGGGTGGCCCTGAAATCAGCGGCCGCGAAAGTCAGAAGCACGTGGCGCAATGCCGGATCGTTATACCGGGCGGGCCGCACGATTCAGATTCCGCCGGACTGATCGCGCTGAACGCGCGCGGCCATCTCGATCAGCCGCCGCCAGGCGCGCTCGACGAACGACATCACGCGATCCATGTCGCGATCGCTCGGCAATGGAACCTCGATACTGTTGCGGTTGGTGTCGGCCGATTTCCGTCCGTCGACTTTTGGCGCCGCGGCGTCGGGCTCGCCCGGCTTCGGTGATTCCGTTTTGGGCAACGCCTTCTGAACCTTGCCACTGAGGGCAGAGTCGCGCGCGGCGAGTTGCGCCCTCAGTTGCTCGTTTTCCGCCCGCAGCCGGCCGATGTCCTCGTCGAGCGCGCCATGCTGTTCCGGCAAGGTGTCGCACGTCCAGCCGTTGCCCCTGTCCGCGCAATGCGAGACTACGCCGGTCTGGGTGTCCAGCCTGACGAAGCCGCCGCTCGTCGGCGCGAGGGTATAGCGACCCTTCTCCGTATCCGGCGTCGCTTGCGCCAGCGCCGGTGCAGCGAAGCAGGCGAGGGTCGCTGCGATCGCAGAAATCCGCAATAATCCGGGAAGCCGCGTGACTGCGCTCATGCTTTGCTCCGTCAGTGCCGATCGCTCCGCCAGCGGACCAGAGCGCGTCGAGACATTCTCGAGCTATTGCGCCACTTGTCCGATTTCAACGCAACCAGCCAAATGCGATTCGGACCCCTTGCGCCGCAAACCATGGCTGGCGGCCCGGAAGGCGGACCGCGCGACCGCTGGCACCGGACGTTACGCCGCCGACAACATCGGGGCTCCCTGAGCGAGACCGCGATTTATAGAATTTTCGCATACATTCCAGTATCTTATAGAGCAACTCCGGCCCCGGCCCAGATGCGTCGAGGTGGAGAAAAGCGCGAGTCTGGCCAACTGCCGCCTTGCACGATTCCCAGGATGCCCTGCCCTCGACGTCCCGGCATCATGGCAGAAGCGGGAACCCATGAGGGTCTGCGCGCCGCAAGAGTCCGCTTTCGCAGCGCGGCAACTGGGCGCAGCCGGTTCGATTTTCCGGAATAAAATCAGTTAATTCAACGATATAGGCAGTTGCGGCATAATCTTGACTTGACCTGTGGCCGTCAGTATGGTCCGCGCGGCTTTTGAGGGTAACGGGCGTTATTTCCTGAGATCGCGGGCGTTGGTGTCGGGTGTCGAGAGCATGGCTGACGGCACGGACAAAAACAGTAGCGAGAATGGAGATCGCGAGCATTCGGCTCCCGACGAAGCTGCGCTTTCCGCAAGGCTCGGAAATCTCGATCAGCGGCTGTCCCGACTTCGGGGCGCCTCCAAGAACGAGACTGACCAATCCGGAGATGGAAGCGGAAACGGAGCCGCCAGAGCCTCGGCGATGGCGCGTGGTTTCCGCCTGTCCTCCGAGTTGATCGCGGGCGTTGCCGTCGGAGCGGTGATCGGCTGGGGATTCGACCGCTTGCTGTCGACCTCGCCCTGGGGGCTGATCGTGTTTT